>JBDHIJ010000005.1:0-100984 GCA_039587435.1 Gemmatimonadota bacterium | reverse complement strand
TCCCGGGGCTCCGGAGCCCCGCACGCCGTCGCGCCCAGAGTGGCCAGGGCCAGGATCGCTCCTGTGGCGGCCGGGCTCGGGGTCGGAGCGCCGGCTCCGACGCCTTGACCCGCCGGCTCCGGGTCCCTGCGGCCCCGGCGCCCACCACGATCAGGATCCACCCGCCCGACGCCGGCCAGGAGTGGGCCTTGAAGTTCAGGATCTGCCGGGAGCCGATGAGCGGGGGCTGATAGCTCATCCCCGGGATCTGGATGGCCGCGGTCTCCTGGTCGAGGTTGTGGCCGTAGTCGTATTCCCAGAGGTAGAAGTCCACCATCCCGGCCACCGCGAACAGGAGGTACACGCCGGTCCAGGCATACAGGACTTTCCGACGTCCCAGAGCCGCGGTGAGTGCCAGCAGGGTGATGAGCCCGGCCACGATCTTTGGCATGAGGCGTAGTTCGGGGATCGACTCGGGCTCGATCCGCTTCATGCCGATGTAGTGGTTCAGGCCGTTGATGTTCCTGAGGTCGTGCTGCTTCTCGCCCTCGATGGTGTTGATCCGGATCACCATGCCCAGCCCCTCCGGGTACTGGGGGGCCTCCAGCGTGATCCGCCAGACCGGGAGCACGTAGACCAGGCCCATGGCCAGTGCGGCCACCAGGAGCAGGATCCGGCTTCCCTTCGTCATCATGGTTCGGTCCTCGAGTGCGGGGAGTCGGGCGGGGGGACGGACCGTCCGTCCCCCCGCCACGCCGAATTCCGCGTCAGTTGGTGTTCCACTCTCCGCCGGTTCCCCAGCGCAGCGGCACGTTCGAACCCCGGGGCGAGACCCGGGCGTAGCCCTGCATCTCCTGGTGGAGGGCCGAGCAGAAGTCGGTGCAGTAGAACGGGTAGATCCCGGGCTCCTTCGGGAACCACTTCAGGGTCCGGGTCTCACCGGGCATGATCAGCAGCTCGGCGGTGTTCGCGCCCATGGAAGCGAATCCGTGGGGCACGTCCCAGTCCTGCTCGAGGTTGGTCACGTGGAAGAAGACCTCGTCGCCCACCTGGATGCCCTCGATGTTGTCGGGCGTGAAGTGGGACCGAATGGAGGTCATGTAGACGTGGACCTCATTCCCGTTGCGCTCCACCCGGGTGTCGGCCTCGGTGAGGGTCGCGTAGGGATGGTGGTTCTCGGACAGGTCGTAGAACTGGACCTGGTCGTCCTTGATGACGTCGGCGTGGATTCCCTGGGCGTAGTGCGGCTCGCCCTGCGTGGGGAAGTCCAGCAGCAGCCGCATCTTGTCGCCGCTGATGTCGATGAGCTGCGCCGAGTGCGCCAGCTCGGGTCCCGTGGGCAGGTAGCGGTCCTTGGTGATCTTGTTCAGCGCCACCAGGTACTTGCCCCACGGTTCCGCGGAGTCACCGCCCGGAATCATGAGGTGGCCCACCGAGTAGTAGACCGGGATCCGGTCCACGACCTGCCAGGTGCCGATCTCCCACTTCACGATCTCGGACGTGATGAACGCCGTGGTGTAGGCGTAGCCTCGACCGTCGAACTCGGTGTGGAGCGGCCCGAGGCCGGCGTTTGCGACCTCACCCGCCATGACCGCGTCGTAGCGGATCACCGGGATCCCGTCGATGACCTCTTCGAAGTCCTCGGCCGCGATGGCGGCCTGCATCTTCGTGAAGGAGTGGACCGGGATGACTGTGGCGAGCTTCCCGCCGGCCACGATGTACTCGCCCGTGGGATCCACGTCCACGCCGTGGGGCGACTTGGGCGTGGGCAGGAAGTACACCATGTCCGAGCAGTCCGTGGGCTCGATGGTCCGGACGGAGGTCATGGCGTCCGAGACGGCGATGTGCCTGTCGTCGAAGTAGTTGTGCCGGTAGTCGGCCTCCATCGTCTGGCCCGCCCCGTTGGCGATGCACTCCTCGGCCCGCCGGTAGTTCACGGCGGCGATGAAGTCCTTGTCCTTCCGCGACGCGTTGATCTCCAGGAGAGTGTACTCCTCCTCGGAGTTGTAGGACGTGAAGAACATCCACCCGTCGGATGGGCCCTTCCCGGCGTGGGCCAGGTCGTAGTCGTAGCCCGGCATGATGATCTGGAAGGCCACGTCCATCTCGCCCGGCTGGTCGGCCGTCACGAAGGAGAGCGTGCCCTTGAAGTTCCCGCGGTACTCCTCGATCGACATGTCCCGGTTGGGGATGGGGACGCTGAACCGGGTCGAGGCCACCAGGTACTTCGAGTCGGGGGTGATGAACGGAGATCCGTGGTTACCGGCCGAGTTGGGAATCTCGAGGATCTCGGTGGTCTCGAAGGTGTTGAGATCGATCCGGGCCACCCGGGGGGTGTTGTTCCCGTTGATGAAGATCCAGCGTCCGTCCGGGACGCCATCGGTCATCGAAAGCTCGGGGTGGTGGGCGTCGTCCCAGGGGATGAACCCGTGGGAGGTCTCCAGCATGGCCTTGGTCTCCTCCGAGTAGCCCCATCCGTTCTCGGGGTACTGACTGAAGACCGGGACCTGTTTCAGCAGGCGTCCCGAGGGGAGCCCCATGACCGTGAGCTGGCCACTGAAGCCACCCGACATGAAGGCGTAGAACTCGTCGTAGGAGCCCGGGGGCACGTAGACCGCCTGGGCCGCGCTGGACATGTCCCCGGCTCCGGCCCCGGCGTCCGGCCCGCCCTGGCAGGCATAGGCGCCCACCGTGGCGGCCGCCAGCAGGGCGGCAAAGAGTCCGAGACTCAGGTTGGATGAGGGTTTCATCGAAAGATCCTCCGGTGAGGGTTGAGCACGATCGATCAGGCTCCCCCGCTGGTGGCTGGGGAAGCGGCGTCGGGGTCGGTCTGGGCAGACCGCAGATATTCGAGAATCGCCCGGGCCTCGTCGGGGTCGGTGACCTGGGTCGGCATGGGCGTGTAGTACTGGGCGAGGAGGGCCTGAACCTCGGGATGGCGCTGCACCATCTCGTTGGAGTTCAGGATCATGTTCATGATGAACTCGGGACGGCGGCGACTCAGGACCGTACCGAGCTCCGGGCCCACGTAGCGTTCCTCCAGCTTGTGGCAGGCCGAGCACTTGGTCGCGAACGCGGTCTCTCCCTCGGCGGCGAGGTCGGGGTCCAGCTCTTCCAGGACCATGTCGCGGACGGGGCCGATGCCCTGCGCCATCTCCACGGCGGTAAGCTCGGCCGCGCCGGCTGCGCTCGCGCCCCCGGCCGCGGCGTCGTCGGTGTCCGTGGCGTCGGGCTCGCCCCCGCCTCCGCAGGCGGTCAGCGCAAGGACCGAGGCCAGCGCGAAGGTGAAGAAGATGGCCGCGGGTCGAGCGAGGGTGCGGACGGGGCGGATCATAGCGCTTTCTCCGGAACGTAGGTCGACACGTGGGGAAGGTCCTGAGAGGCAGGATCGTCCAGCAGGTCGGCCAGCGTGGTGTGTTTGAGGATGTCCAGGATGGCGTCGTTCCAGGCCGCTCGCCGGCGGTGCGCCGTGCAGGGCGCATCGGGATCGCAGGGGCCGCCCAGGAGGCAGGTGGACGAGGCCTTCAGGTGCTGGAAGGGAGCGACCGCATCGGCCACCGACAGGGTGGACGGATCGCGCAGGAGCCGGTAGCCGCCGCCCGGGCCGCGGGCGGACTCCAGGAGCCCCTCCCGGGTGAGGCGGTGCAGGATCTTGGCCAGATAACCGCTGGGGATGGAGAGGCTCTCGGCCATGCTTCCGGCCGGAACCCGGACTCCTTCCTCCTGCGCCGAGAGGTGGAGCAGGGCCTGGAGTGCGTACAGTCCGGTCTGGGTTAGCATGATGTGCGTCCAAGCGATAAACGGTTAATCGGATGGTAATATCCGATTTAAGGATGCGCAAGGTTTTTTTCGGCCCGGCATGGCATGTCATTTGGGGCCCCGCGACCTGCTTCGACAGCGGCCTGAACCTGAGCACGCCGCCCATCATCGGGCTCGTGGCCGTCTAGTCTGCCCGGAGCGCCTCAATGGGGTTCACCCGACTCGCCCGGCGGGCCGGCATGTAGGCCGCCAGGCCCGCCACGGCCAGCAGGAGCACCGGCACCCCGACCAGCGTCAGCGGATCCATCGAGGACCCTCCGATGAGGTAGTCCGCCAGGAACCGCGAGGCCGCGAGCGACCCGATCACGCCGGCGGCCGCGCCGAGAACGGCGAGCTTGACCCCCCCGCGGACCACCAGGCCGACCACGTCCTGCGACCGCGCCCCGAGCGAGATTCGCACGCCCATCTCCCGGGTGCGGCGGGCGACGCCGAAGCTCACCACTCCGTACAGGCCGATGACGGAGAGCAGGAGGGCCAGCAGGGCGAACCCACCGATGAGGGTGGCCGCCATCCGCGGCATGAACAGGATGTAGCCCAGGTGCCCCTCCATGGTCTTGACGTCGGGCATGAACATCTGCGGGTTCACCCGCTTGCCCTCCTCGACCACGATCTGCCCGATCCGCTCCGGAGCCACGGTCCCCCGCACGATCATGCGCGGATAGGTGGTCGGGCTCTGGGCGTAGGGACGGTACAGGTACTGCCGCGGCGGCTCCTCCAGGTTCCAGATCTTCACGTCCTCAGCCACACCGATGATCGTGACCGGATTCTCGGGGTCACGCGTGGGCAGAAGTGTGCGTCCCACAGCGGATTCACCGGGCCACAGCTGCTCCGCCATCGCGCGGCTCACGATCGCCACGGGGGCTCCGTCGGCCCGGTCCTGCTCTTCGAATACACGTCCGTCGACGATGGGCACGTCCATCGTCTCGAAGTAGTTCATCGTGACGGTGTTGAACTCGATGCGGTGGTTGTCACGACCCTCGGGCGGGGCGACGCCCGGGATGTCGTAGAAGACGACACTGACGCCCAGATCGAGCGGGAGCCGGCCTGTCGCCGTGACGCTGCTGATCTCGGGTCGGGCCTCGAGGTTGCGGACCAGCTGCTCGAAGTCAGGGACGAACTGCTCCGTGCCCTCGTATCCGGAAGCTCCGCCGTCGATGGCCACGACCGCAGCCGGGCCCGTGTCGAAACCCGGATCGATCTGAGTGGCTGCGCGCAGCGACTGGATGAACAGGCCGGCGGCCACCAGGAGCATGACCGACAGGGCCATCTGTCCGACCACCAGGGCCCCGCGCAGGCCGATCCCCGAGCGCGTGCCCGTGACCGAGAGCCCCTCGTCCCGGAGCACCGCCGCCACAGGGGCTCTCGACGCCTGCAGCGCTGGGGTCAGCCCGAACGCGACCCCCGCCAGCAGGCTGGCGCCGACCGTGAAGAGCAGGACCGCCGGATCGAGCCCCAGGTCCACGTTCATGGGGATCGGCAGGGGCAGGTCCAGTCGGGTGAACGCTCGGGCGGTCCACAGGCCCAGGCCCAGGCCGATCGCGCCTCCGGCCAGGCCCAGCATGGTGGACTCCACCAGAAGCTGCCGCATCACGTCTCCGCGGGTGGCGCCCATGGCCAACCGCACGGCTACCTCCCGACGTCGATCGGTGGCTCGGGCCAGGAGGAATCCGGCCAGGTTGATGCACGCCACCAGAAGCACCAGCGCCACGACCGTCAGGAGAAGCGCCGCGATCGCCACCAGGGGCCGGTCCATGGACGGGTGCATGTACATGTCCGTCCACGGGAAGGCGCGGAGCACGAAGTCGTCCTCGGAGCCCCGGGCCTTCCGCTCCTCGTCGATGCGAGTGGAGAGGCCGTCGACGGTGGCCAGGGCCTGAGCGATCTCCACGCCCTCCGCCACCCGGCCCGTGATCCCCAGATTGCCGTTGCCGGGCTGACCGGGCGCCAGGTGCGGGTACATGTTGTAGGGTAGCCACATGTCGGACTGGACCCCGGGCAGCGACTTGCTGGTGAACCCCTTCGGCGCCACTCCGATGACCGTGTAGGGCCGCCCGTTGATCCGAAGCTCGGCGCCCACCACGTCGGGGGTGGCGCCCATCCGCGACTGCCAGTATCCGTGTGAAACCACCGCGACCGGGTGGGTCCCGGGCGTCTCGTCCTCCTCGGGCGCGAAAAACCGCCCCATGGCCGGATTCACCTGCAGCACGTCGAAGAAGTTGCCGGTGACCAGCTCGTACACGATGGGCCGGGGTACCCCGTCCTCCTCCACCGCGGCGCCCATTCCCACCCACGCGGCCACGCCGTCGAAGACCGATCCGGCGTCCTCGCGGATCCGCTCCACCAGCCAGAACCCCGAGAAGTACCAGTCCCCGTCGTCGCCCAGGTTGTACATGTCCACCAGGGTCTCGGGGTTCTCGCCGTCCGGCCCGTTGAGCAGGGTCGCGTTGACCATGGAGAAGATGGCCGTGTTGGGGCCGATTCCCAGCGCCAGCGAGAGGATGGCGATGGCCGTGAATCCGGGCGACTTGGCCAGGACCCGGAAGGCGTGCTTGATGTCTCGGAAAATGGACGTCATGAAGTACTCTCGGTTGGTCGATCGGGGGGAACCGCCGGGGGCCGGATCCAGCGACCGGGCCTGGCTGTCCAGGTTCGACAGGGCGGGGGAGAGGACCTCCCGCCAGTAGTTTCGTCTCGCCACCAGGGGACCGTGATCCAGCCGGTCCCGGTGGTATCGCTCGGCCAGATCGCCTTCCACGGCCTCTCCGATCAGACCGGAGACACGGCGGCTCAGGATCCACCGGGCGAGGGCTGGGGGGCGGACGTCCATCATGGGTCTGCGTCAGGCGCCCTTCGGAGCTGCGGCGGCCTCGATCCCGTCCCACAGGCGAGCCATCACCTCGCGGCTCTCCTGCAGCGCCCAGGCACCGTCGGCCGTGACGGTGAAGAACCGCTTGGCCTTGCCCCCCCGCTCCGGGGAGGGCGCACCCATGCTGGACTGAAGCCACCCCTTCCGCTCCAGCCGGACCAGCGTGGTGTAGATGGCGCCGGCCGAAACCGATCGGCCGGTCAGATGTTCGAGCTCATCCCGGATCGGGACGCCGTAGGCATCGTCCCCGAGTCGCCAGACGACCAGGAGGATCTGCTGTTCGACATCGCTGGGGAGGTCGTGACTCATGACCTGTCGCTCCGTAGGTGGGTTTGGAGATGCGGTCTCCAAGCTCGAACGGTTTTCCCTACGAAGCAAGTTTTATGGAGTTTCAACACCGGTGCCCTGGCGGTGCAGGCGGCCTCGGACTTGTTGATCCAGGGCGCAGAACGTACGAGTTCCAACCGGACCCGAGCCCTTCTGGAGACCCTCATGCCCAGAGCACTCCCCCTAGCCCTCGCAGGCCTCCTCCTCGTCGGCATCCCCGCCTGCGAGCCCGCCGGCCCCTCTGCCCCCCGGCAGGACGAGATCCTCTGGGATACCTGGGGGGTGCCCCACATCTACGGCACGTCGGACTCGGCGGCGTTCCACGGGCAGGGGTGGGCCCAGATGGAGAGCCACGGGGACCTGATCCTGGAGCTCTACGGCCGTGCGCGGGGCCGGGCGTCGGAGTACTGGGGCGAGGAGCACCTGGACTCGGATCGCTGGATGAGGACGGTGGGGGTGCCGGGCCGTGGCGAGGAGTGGGCCGCCGGCCAGCCGGCCGAATTCGCGCCCAACCTGCGGGCGTTCGCCCGGGGCATGAACGCCTACGCCGAAGCCCACCCGGAGCGCCTGGCCGACCACCTGGAGGTCGTTCTGCCCATCACCGAGGCGGACGTCATGGCTCACACCAACGCCGTCCTCCACTTCACCTTCGTGACCAACGCCGCGGTCACGCGGCAGGCGGTGGCGGCCCTCGGGTCGGAGGACCTCGCGGCCGGGCCCGTCGACCCCGGCCCCGACCGTCGGCTGGGGTCCAACGCCTGGGCCATCGGGCCGTCCCGCTCCGCGAGCGGGAATGCGCTGCTGGTGGCCAACCCGCACCTACCCTGGGAGGACCTCTTCCTGTTCTGGGAGTCCCACATGGTCACCCCCACCGCCGACGCATACGGCGTGACCCTGGTGGGGATTCCGGGAATCGCCATCGGATTCAACCAGGCCCTGGGATGGACGCACACCGTGAATACCATCGACGGTGCCGACCTGTTCGCCGTCGAGGTGCAGGGCGACGGGTACCGGTTCGGGGATGAGGTGCTGGAGTTCGAGGCCCGCACCGAGACCCTCCGGGTGCTGCAGGACGACGGTTCGCTCCGTGAGGAGGCACTGGAGATCCGCTCCACCGTCCACGGTCCCGTCCTGGCGGCGGACGGCAGTCGGGCCGTGGCTCTTCGCGTGGCCGGCCTGGACGATGCCGCTACGGACGCCCAGTGGTGGGACATGGCCCGGGCCACCACCCTGGCGGAGTTCGAGGAGGCTCTCTCCGGACTCCACATCCCCATGTTCAACGTGGTCTACGCCGATCGGGACGGCCGGATTCTCTACCTGTTCGGCGGCCGGGTCCCGGTTCGCTCGCACGGGGAAGTGGGAACGTGGGCCGGCGTGGTGGACGGCTCGGACCCGGGCACCCTGTGGACCGAGTACCTCTCCTACGAGGAGCTTCCCCGGCTGGTGGATCCGGCGGTGGGCTGGGTCCAGAACGCCAACGACCCGCCGTGGACGTCCACGGTTCCCCAGTCCCTCGATGCCGACGAGTTCCCGGCCTGGGTGGCGCCCCGGTTCATGCACTGGAGGGCTCAGCGTTCGGCCCGAATGCTCCTGGACGACCCGTCCATCACCTTCGAAGAGGCGGTGGCCTACAAGCACTCCAGCCGGATGGAGTCCGCGGATCGGATCCTCCCGTCGCTCCTCGACGCGGCCCGGGCCTCGGGGCGGGCCGACGTGGAGGAGGCCGCCACGGTCCTGGAGGCGTGGTCCGAGCGGCCCACCGCGGACGTCGGGCAGGGCGGGGGTGTTCTGTACGAGACCTGGCTGTTCGCCTGGCTCCGCTCGGGAGGGCAGTTCGCCGAGCCCTGGTCTCAGGACGAGCCCGCCTCCACTCCCAGGGGCCTGGCCGACCCGGAGGCCGCCGTCGAGGCCCTCGCTCGTGCCGCCACCCAGGTCCGGGAGATCTGGGGCGATCTGGCGGTGCCCTGGGGAGAGGTGCACAACGCCCGGGTGGGAGAGCACACGGTGCCGGTCTCCGGCGCCAACGGCGACCCCGCCGGCGTGTTTCGGGTCACCTGGTACGGGGGGACCGAGGATGGCCGGCGCTACGTGGCCGGGGGCGACAGCTTCTACGCCGTGGTGGAGTTCACTCCGGAGGGGCCCCGGGCCCAGGTGCTCCTGGCCTACGGGAACGCCACCCAGTCCCACTCGGCTCACGTGGGCGATCAGCTCGATCTCTTCGGTCAGAACCGGATGCGCACGCCCTGGCTGACCCGGGCCGACGTCGAGGCCAACCTGGAGGGTCGGACCGGCCTGGGCGGAGCCCCTCGATAGACCGAGGGCCCGGGCCGATCCGTGGGGTCAGGTTCGGGATGCTCCGCACGGAGCAGGTAGGTCCCACCGGGCGGATCCTTCCGCCCGGTGGGACCCCTCCGCCCGATGGGACCTCCACGACTCCGACCTTCTATTCCCTCCGGAGCGTCTCCGCCGGGTCGATGCGAGCCGCTTTGCGGGCCGGAATCAAGCAGGCCAGTACGGCCACACCCCCCAGGAGCGCTCCGACGCCTCCCAGCGTGAGCGGATCCGTCGGCTCGATCTGGAACAGGAGGCTCTCGAGGCCACGGGTGGCTACCAGCGCGGCGCCCAGACCCGCCACCAGGCCGATCCCCACCACTCCCATTCCCTGGCGGACGATCATCCCCAGGACCTGTCCGCGCTCCGCGCCCAGGGCCATGCGAATCCCGATCTCGTGGCTGCGGCGCGTGGCCGCCTGCGCGGTGACGCCGTAGACGCCGAGCGCGGCGAGCAGGAGGGCCGAGAGCCCGAAGGCACCCAGCAGCGTGAGGAGGAACTCGTCCCTCTGCATGGAGGCCCGCCAGACCTGCCGGAGGGGGCGAACCTGCGAGATCGGGATCAGGGGATCCAGCTCCCGCAGCACCGCCCGCGCCATGGGAGCGATGGCGTCGGGGTCGCCGGAACCGCGGATCACCATCCAGTTGGTGCGCCCCCAGTCCTGGTTCGCCAGCTCGAAGACCTCGGCCCGAGGCGCCACGGACGGGCTCGCCTGGTGCTGGTCACCGACGATTCCGATGATCTCGTACCAGTACTCGGCGTCCTCGGCGCGCCGCTCGTAGGCGATGCGCTTCCCGATGGGGTCCTCCCCCGGGAAGTGTTCCTCGGCGAAGGTCTCGTTCACCAGGACGACCAGCGGATCGTCCGCGCCATCCGAGTCGGCGAACATCCTCCCCTGGACGAGGGGAATGCCCAGGGCATCGAAGTAGCCCGCATCGGCCCGCCGGTGGAGGATCTCGAAACCCACCCGTTCGGGCTCCCAGTCCTCGGCGATCACCGAGGAGGACCAGCTCGTGCCCGCCAGGGGGAGCTGCTGCACTATCCCCACCGCCTCGATGCCGGGCCGCGCCTCCATCGCGCCGATGAACTCCTGGTTGAACGCCCAGACGTCGTCCCGTTCGGCGTACCGGGCGGAGGGCACGCCGAACTGCACGGCGACGACTCCGTCGGGCTGGAACCCCGGGTCCACGTCCCGGATCAGCCAGACGCTCCGGACCATCAGCCCGGCGCCCACCACGATCAGCACCGAAAGGGCCACCTCGAGGGCCACCAGGCCGTTGGATGCCCGCACGCTCGTTCGGCCCCGGGATCCGGATCGCCCGCCGTCCTTCAACCCCGCGTGAACGTCGGAGTGGGTCACCCGCCACGCCGGGGCCGCGGCCGACAGAACGCCGGCGACCCCCGCGGTGATCAGGGTGAACGCGACGACCCGGACGTCCAGCGCCAGCGACGTGGCGCCGACGATGCCGACCGGCTGCTGTGCGGCCAGGGCCTTGATCCCCACCCAGCCCAGGGCCAGGCCCAGCGCTCCGCCGGCCCCCGCCAGGACCAGCCCCTCCGTGACCATCTGCCGGGCCACCCGGGCGCGCCCGGCGCCCAGCGCGTACCGCAGGGACACCTCCCGCGCCCGGTCGTTCGCCCGGACCAGCAGGAGATTGGCGACGTTGGCGCACGCCAGGAGCAGGAGCAGGCCGACGGCGGCCAGGAGCACGTACAGGGGCCGCTGGACGTCCATGGTCAGGAAGGACCGGAGGGGCATCATTCCGGCGCCCATGACCGAATTGGTCGCGGGATACTCCTCCTGGAGGCGGGACACGACCACCTGGAGGCCGGCGTCCGCGCTCTCCAGCGTGGCTCCCGGCGCGAGCCTGGCCACGGCCCGGACGAAGTGAGCCCGGCGGAACCAGACTTCCTCCCAGGCCCCCGGCGCCCAGCCGTAGGGACTCCAGATCTGGGTCTCGGCGTTGGGGAAGCTGAACCCCTCGGCGGCGACGCCGACGATCTCGAGGGACTGCGACGAGATCTCCATCCGCTGGCCGATCACCCCCGGATCCCCTCCGAAATGGCTCTGCCAGAACCCGTGGCTGATGACGACGGCCCGCGCGTCGTCCTCCCACGTGTTGGCCCAGGTCATGCCCGGCCCCAGCGCCATCTCGGCGCCGAGGACCTGGAAGAAGTTCCCGGATACGGTGACGTAGCGTACCAGCTCCGGTTCCCCGTCCCGGATCCAGGTGCCCTGGCCCCTGAACTCGGAATAGAGGGCCAGGTCCTCGAACGCCTCGACCTGCTCCCGCCAGTCCAGGGCGTTGGCCGGGGCCGCGTCCGCGTGGGTCCAGTTAAACTCCGGGTTGGTCTCGTAGAGCATGACCAGCCGGTCCGCGTCCTGGAACGGAAGGGGCCGGAAGAGGAACGCGTTGGCGGCCGAGAAGATGGCCGTGTTCGCCGCGATCCCCAGCGCGAGGGCCAGGACGGCGGTGATGGCGAACCCCGGGCTGCGCGTGAGCGTTCGGATCCCGAATCGTGTGTCCTGCACCAGTGTGTCCAGCATGTGGGCACCTCCTCCCGTCGTCGTCATCCCGTTCCCACGTCTTCCGGCTGCCTCCGCCCGATGCGCGGCGGTGACGAGCCGGACCATTCCCATCACTTCCCGAACCGCGAACCATGCCCGCCCGACCGGCCCCCGGGGCTCGGCGGCGCGGCGGTCATGGACCCAGAGCACCTCGGCCTCGTGCTGATGGCGGAATCCCCGAGGGGCCAGGGCCATCAGCGCCGCCATGAGTCGGCGTGTCACGCGGTGCCCCCGCCCAGCAGGCTCTTCGCCCGGGCCGCCGCAACCAGGCCTTCGAGCCGCGCCGATTCCTCGTGCGCTACGGATCGACCCTGGGGACTCAGCCGGTAGTAGCGCCGGCGCTGATCGGTCTCGTCCTCGGGGCTCGGCGCGTCCTCCACGAGGCCCGCCGCTCCCATGCGCTGGAGAGCCAGGTAGAGCGCCCCGGTGCTCGGGGCCGTCCCGGGGCCGTCGCGCCCCTCGATCTCCTTGATGATCCCATAGCCGTGGCGGGGTTCGTCGGCGAGCGCGAGCAGGATCTGAAACGTCAGGGGCGTGAGGGCCATGGCAGGGGTCCGGATCGGGCAAATATGTTTAGGGGTAATGTATATGTATTTTATACATATGCGGAAAAGTGATTGTTCTCGCAAGGGTTCTACACGGAGGTTGGCCATCCTTCGATCACGTCCCGCTAGCGAGGTCCCGCCCATGTGCACGCTTGCCCGCTCCGTCCGATCCATGGTCCTGTCCCTGGGTCTTCTCGTTCTGGCGCCCCTCATGGTGGCGGCCCAGTCGGCCGATCGGGCCGTCCTGGTCACCGGGGCCACCTCGGGCATCGGCCTCAAGATGACCGAGGTGCTCGCCGCCAACGGCTTCTTCGTCTACGCCGGGGGTCGGAAGGCGGAGGACATCGCGCGGCTCTCGGCCATGGACAACGTCCAGGGAATCCGGCTGGACGTGACGGTCCAGGACGACATCGACGCGGCCGTCCGGACCATCGAGGCCGAGGGCAGGGGGCTCTACGGCCTGATCAACAACGCCGGCGTGGCGGTGGTGGGCCCCCTCGTCGAGATGCCCGAGGAGGACATGGACTTCCAGCTGGACGTGAACCTCTTCGGACCCTACCGGGTGACGAAGGCCTTCGCTCCCCTTCTCATGGAGAGCCAGGGCCGGATCATGACGACCGGGTCCATCTCCGGGATTCTCTCCGGTCCGCTGCTGGGCGCGTACAGCATGTCCAAGCACGGAGTCGAGGCGTACACCGACGCCCTGGCGAACGAGATGGGTCAGTTCGGGATGGCGGTGTCGGTGGTGGAGCCGGGCAACTACAACTCCCAGATCGGGGTCAGCCTGGTGGAGCGGATGAGGGCCGCCGGGTACACCGCCGAGAACTCTCTCTTCGCCGACGCGATGGGCAACACGCTCGGGGGCACGGGCGACCGCAGCCAGTACGAAGAGCCCGACGACGTGGCCGAGGCCGCCCTCCACTTCATGACCTCCGACCGGCCGAAGCGGCGGTACATGGTGGTTCCCAACGAGCGCGAGGCGGCCATCACCATCCAGCAGATCATGATGGAGATGGTGCAGCTCAACGAGGACCACGCGTTCTCGTTCAGTCGCGACGAGCTCATCGAGATGCTCGACGCGGCCATGGAGGCCACCGCGAACCGCTAGCCGGCGCACCGGCCCGACCCACACAAGAATAGCATTGCTAATCTTCTGGGACCCGTTTATCGTACCGAAGAATAGCAACGCTAGTTTGCATGCCCGGCGCGAGTCCGGGAGGAGGGACACGATGGGAAGGGACCTGCTGGGGGAGTTCGAGCATCAGGTGATGCTGGCCATCCTGCGGCTCCGCGAGGACGCCTACAGCGTGCCCGTCGTCCTGGAGCTGGAGCGGGTCACCGGTAGGGAGGTGGCTCCGGCCGCCGTCTACATCGCTCTGCGGCGACTGGAGAAGAAGGGGCTGGTCAGGTCCGATCTCCGGGTTCCGTCCGACGATTCCGGCGGCCGCAGCCGGAGGTACGTGGAGCTCACCCCGGATGGCCTGGAGCGGCTCCGGGAGGCGCGCCAGACGCTGGCTGCCCTCTGGGAGGGCGTGGAGCCGGTGCTGGATCAGGGGTAGGGGACGGCCCGGCGACAGGGGTGGCCGGGTCGAGATGACGACGTGAGGGGAGGATCGAACATGTCCTGGAACGAAAAACTGCTCAGACGGCTGCTGCCCGAGGATCGGACGGAGGAGGTCCTGGGCGACCTGGCCGAGCTTCGCCAGATCCGCGAGGCCCGCACCGACGAACGGGAGGCGGCCCGCTGGTACCGCCGCCAGGTCCGGGGCTTCACCGTGAGGCTCCTGGCCCTCCGTCTCCTGGGCCGCTCCAGCGAACTGGAGGAGGAGCGGGCCGACGCCCGGTTCGACGTCCTCCACGGCTCGGTGCCCGGGGCGCGCTCCGGCTGGTCCGAGACCCTCTCCACGCTGGCCCGCGACCTCCGGTTCGCCCTGCGGACGCTCGGTCGCACTCCAGGGTACACCGCAGCGGTCGTCGTCACGCTCGGCCTGGGCATCGGCGCGAACACCGCCATCTTCAGCGTCATCAACGGCGTCCTCCTCAAGCCCCTCCCGTACGGCGAGGGCGACGACCTGGTCTTCCTCCGGCAGC
Source organism: Gemmatimonadota bacterium (assembly GCA_039587435.1). Lineage (GTDB taxonomy): Bacteria > Gemmatimonadota > Gemmatimonadetes > Longimicrobiales > Gaopeijiaceae > JBDHIJ01. The sequence goes on along the minus strand of JBDHIJ010000005.1, from coordinate 86,457 downwards.
CCGAGCTCAACGGGAACCAGGAGAACACCTTCTTCTCGGTGCGGGACATCGAGGACCTGAGGGACCGCAACCGGTCCCTGGTGGACGTGGCCGAGTACCACTCCATGAGCTTCATCCTCCATGGCCGCGGCGACGCGGAGATGGTCACGACCGGCGTGGTGTCGGCGGACTTCTTCGACCTCATGGGGATGGAGCCCGCGCTGGGACGCGACTTCACCGAGGCCGACGACCGCCTGGGCGCCGAGCCGGTGCTGATGCTGAGCTACGGATACTGGCAGACCCGGTTCGGCGGTGATCCCGAGATCGTGGGCGAAGGGATGGTGATGAACGGCCACACCCACACGGTGATCGGCGTCCTCCCGCCCATCCCCCAGCATCCACGGGAGAACGACGTCTACATGACGACGGCCTCCTGCCCCACCCGGTCCGGCGAGGGGTTCATCGCGAACCGGAGCGCCCGCATGATGTCCGTCTTCGCCCGCATGCGGCCCGGAATGGCGCTGGAGGACGCGCAGCGGGACGTGGAGGCGGTGGCCGCCGAGCTGGGCCTGGAGCACCCCGACCACTACGCTCGCGACCTCGGGCAGACCTTCCAGGCCTCCCTCCTCCGGGAGGAGCTCGTACAGAACGCGCGGCCCACCCTCCTGCTCCTGTTCGGGACGGCGGGGCTCGTGCTGCTGATCGCCTGCGCCAACGTCGCGAACCTGACGCTGGCCCGGACCAGTCGCCGGTCGCAGGAACTCGCCGTCCGGATGGCTCTCGGATCGGGTCGCCGGAGACTCGCCCGTCAGCTGTGGACGGAGTCCGCGGTCCTCGGGTTGGCCGGCGGTGTGGTGGGACTCGGGGTGGCGTGGGGAGGGATGGATCTCCTCGTCGCGTTCGCGAGCCGATTTACTCCTCGGGCCGAGGAGGCGGGGCTGAGCGTGTCGGTCCTGGGGTTCGCCCTGGTGGCCTCGCTGTTCACCGCGCTTCTCTTCGGTTCGGCCCCGGTCCTGACCCTGCGCTCGGGGATGGCCGAGGCCCTGCGGGAGAGTGGGAAGAACTCTGCGGGCCGGGGCAGGTGGCGGCTGCAGAACGGACTGGTCGTGGCGCAGTTCGCCCTGGCCTTCTCACTGCTGACCGGCGCCGGACTGGCCCTCAGGAGTTTCTGGGAGCTCGCCAAGGTGGACCCGGGGTTCGACGTCGAGAACGTGCTGACCTTCCAGGTCGCGCCCTGGGGCTCGGCCGACGTGAACAGCGCGTTCGATCAGAAGCTGTTCCTGTACGAGCTCCAGGATCGGGTGCGCGTGCTGCCGGGCGTCCAGCAGGCTGGAATCTCCGATCTGGGTCCCCTGGCGCCCGGGTTCACCATGCGGCACGGAGTCCGGATCGAGGAGGAGACCGAGATGGACGGCCGAAGGATGCCGCAGGCTCAGCCCCGGGTGGCGTCGGCCGGGTACTTCGACGCATCGGGCATCCCGCTCAGGGCCGGTCGGGCCTTCCGTCGGTCGGACGACCTGGAAGTTCCTCACGTGGCCATCGTGAACGAGGCCTTCGCCCGTGACGTCCTGGGACTGCTCGAAACCGAGATCCCGCGGGCGATCGGCCGGCGCTTCACCCCGTGCACGATGAACGGCCAGTGCGAGGGAGAGGAGATTCCCACCGTCGAGGTGGTGGGGGTCGTGGGTGACGTCCGCGTCGGAGGCATCGAGGAGGAGCCCCCGGCCCAGTTCTATCGTCCTTCGGGTCAGAACGGTTGGCCGGGAGGGCGCCTGGTGGTTCGGACCCGGAACGACCCGCTCGCCCTGGTGGATGCGGTCCGGCGAACGGTGAAGGACCTGGATTCGCAGGTCCCGGTCTACTCCGTGTCGTCCCTCGAGGACATCCGGCAGGACTCCATGGCGCCTCGGCGGCTGACGATGATCCTGCTCCTGCTCTTCGCTGGCGTGGCGTTCTCGGTGAGCCTGGCGGGCATCGCCGGTGTGATCGCGTTCACCGTCTCGCAGCGGACCCATGAGATCGGGATCCGCATCGCGCTGGGCGCGGACCGGGGGAAGGTCCTGGCCGGGGTGATGGGCCAGGGGATGGTCCTCATCCTCGGTGGACTGGGGCTCGGGGTCCTGGGCGGAGTCGGTGTGGGCCGAGCGCTGTCCGGCGGCCTGTGGGGGGTCTCTCCCACGGATCCGCTGACGTTCGGGCTGAGCGCGGTGGTGCTGTGCGCTCTCGGTGCTCTGGCCTGCTACGTGCCCGGCCGGCGGGCCACCCGGATCGACCCGGTGGAGGCGTTCAGGTCATCCTGAGCCCGACCCTCAGTCGTCCCGGTAGGGGTTGAAGTCCCGAGCGGGATCGAGGGTGTCGACAAACCGCTCGAGGACGCCGTCCCAGCCCGGGTCGTACTCGGCCCGGGCCTCGTCGGCCCCGGGCCCGAAGCGCTCCCATCCGGAGTGGATCAGCCGAAGGCGGGTCCGCCCGTCCGCCACCCGCTCGAACGTCAGTTCGATCTCCTGTGCGGTCTCGACGGGCCGGCCCGGGTGCCAGGTGAACACGAACCGGCCGGGCGGGTCCCAGACCAGGACGCGCCCCCAGTCGGCCTCCTCCCCGGAGGCGGCGGTCTCGAAGATCCGGCCTCCCTCGACCGGCTCGAACATGGCCACCGACGTCTGGTCCGGGAACACCGTCTGGACCTTGAGCGGCCACCACATCGTGATCTCCTCGGTGAACCGCCGGCTGGAGCGTCGGATTCCGTGCGGAACCTCGATCTCCTTGGTCAGGGGCTCGATCTGCATGGGGGGACGTCTCCCTCTATACTGTCGCCGGAACTGTCGGCGGGCTCGGACACCGGGGGATTGCCATGGTACAGCGCCAGGACGGCGGAAGCGATGGTTCGATGCGCCTTCCGCGGGTGGTCATCGTGGGGGCGGGTTTCGGCGGGATCCACGCGGCCCGGCAGCTCGCGTCGGCGTCCTGCCAGGTGCTGCTGATGGACCGGAAGAACCACCACGTCTTCCAGCCGCTGCTCTATCAGGTAGCCACCGCCGCCCTGTCGCCGGCGGACATCGCCGCACCCATCCGGGGGGTCTTCCGCGGTCAGAGGAACGTGGCGGTGGCCCTCGGGGAGGTGACCGGAGTCGACCTGGAGGCGCGCCAGGTGCTCGTCGGTGCCGAGGCCATCGCCTTTGACTGGCTGGTCCTGGCCGCCGGTGCTACTCACGCCTACTTCGGCCACGACGACTGGGCCGACGTGGCCCCCGGCCTCAAGACGCTGGACGATGCGCTGGAAATCAGGCGGCGCGTGCTGCTGGCCTTCGAGGAGGCGGAACTCGAGGACGACGAGGCGTCCCGCTCGGCCAAGCTGACCTTCGTGGTGGTCGGAGGAGGACCCACCGGCGTGGAGATGGCCGGCGCCCTCCGCGAGATCGCGGCCGAGACCATCCCCAGGGACTACCGGAGGGTGGACACCTCCACGGCCCGGGTCCTCCTGCTCGAAGGCGGCCCCAGGCTTCTCGGTGGGATGAGCGAGGAGTCCTCCGACCGGGCGCTGGAGGCCCTGGAGCGGATGGGTGTGGAGGTGAGCCTCAATACGTTCGTCACCGGGATCGAGGATGGTAGGGTCCTGGTGGGGGATCGGGAGATTCCGGCGGCGAACGTCATCTGGGCGGCTGGGGTCCAGGGCGCGGAACTGGTGGCCGACATGGGCGCGCCCCTGGACGGGCAGGGACGGGTTCGCGTCGAGGCCGACTGTTCGATCCCGGGTCACCCCGAGGCCTTCGTGGTCGGAGACCTGGCCTCCCTCGACGACCCCGACTCCGGGGATCCGGTCCCGGGAGTGGCCCAGGGCGCCATCCAGATGGGTCAGTTCGTGGGCCGGATCATCGCCCGGGAGGTCGTGGCCGGCCCGCCGAGGCCATCGGGATCCGGCCCGGCGGGCCACGACGGCGCGCCGGCCCGCGCACTCCCACCGCGGCCGGTCTTCCGCTACCGCGACAAGGGCAACATGGCGACCATCGGGCGGGCCCGGGCCGTGGCGGACCTGGCGGGGCGGAGCTTCGGAGGATTCGTGGCCTGGCTCCTGTGGAGCGTGATCCACGTCCTGTTCCTTATCGGCTTCAGGAACAAGGTCGTGGTCATGGTGAACTGGGCCTGGCAGTGGCTGTTCCAGGCCCGGGGAGTCCGTCTCATCACCGGCTCGCCGGAGGTGCGGGTGACCCGGCCTCCGGACCTGAGCCGGCCCACGGACCTGCCGGACAGCTGAGAGCCCGGCGCACCCGATCGAGCGACGCGGCTGAGGGAGCGACGAGCCCGAGCGAGCGACGTGTCCGGGCCCGACCCGCGGCCGTTCATCCGGTCCGCCGGTCAGGCTCCCGGGGCGGGGAACTCGCGAACCTGGGGGACGCAGAGGTCGTCCCGGCAGAGTCCCCAGGACACCACCAGCCGCGCCCCATCCGACGGGGGAGTGACGAGCGGAATCACGACCGGGCCCGTGTAGATCCTCACCGGTCCGGCTCCGGTCTCCCGGGCCTCGGACTCGGGCCATCCCTTCATGGCCGGCTCCGTCCGGTCCTCCGTCTCCCACCGGGCCGCCATGGGCAGCCCCAGGTCACCCGTGTCGGGTGCGTACACGTACCAGCCCTCCGGGATGGCCAGCCGGAGCGCCGCCTGTCGGTCGCCGGGTCCACCCGGCACCAGCTCCGCTCTCACCTCGGGTACCTCCGACTGGGCGGCGGAGGGGGTCGGGCTCGATCCGACCGCGACGCCCAGGAGAGCCACCCAGGTGGCGAGCCGGCCCGAGATCCGCCGCATCGTGGTCATGGCGTCCCCGACAGGGTGCGGAGGTATTCCACCATTTCGGGCCGGTCCCAGGCCGCCGCCCCCCGGTAGTGCAGCACCACGCGGCCGTCTCCGTCCAGGATCACCGTCGTGGGCAGGGCCTCAACGTCCATGGACTCCGGGACCAGCGTGCCCTCCAGGTAGACCGGGAGAGCCAGTCCGTTCCGGTCGAGGAAGGCCTGGACGGGCGCGGCCTCCTCCGGGGTCACGAGTGCGAACCGTACCGGGCTGTCGGGTCCGAGCTGCTCGACCAGGCGCTGGATGGAGGCCATCTCCTCCACGCAGGGCGGGCACCAGGTGGCCCAGAGGTTCACGAACACCGGAGTCCCCCGGAACGACCTCAGGGAGAGGATCTCTCCGTCCAGGGTCGAGAGCTCCCAGTCGGGGTCCGGCACCGCGCCGACGGCCTGACTCGGTGCCGCCCCGGAGGCGCACGCAGTCGAGGCCAGACTCGTCGCGAAGGCGAGCGCCAGGACCGCGGCGCCGGGACGACGGGGCGCCGTGAGGGTCGGGGAGGCAGCCCCCGGGCCGGACGGAGAGGCCCTCATCGTCCCGAGGCCCACCGGAAACCGAGGCTCAGTCGCCGTCCCACAATCGGACCCCACACGTACGACGTGTCGAAGTCCTCGCCGAACGGATCGTCGGGCGCGATCAGTGGGCTGCCCTGTCGGAAGTCGCCGAGGTTCTGCAGGGACAGGATCAGGCTCCCGCCCCGGGGCAGGGCATAGGAAGCCTGCAGGTTGTGGAGCGAGTACGCCGGGGAGGTGGTCGCCCGGCTGAACGGCTCGGGGTACTCGGGCAGGCGCATCGGGCCCGTGAGGCTCCCCGTGTAGTCCAGGGTCAGCGCGTTGAAGAACGTGTAGCTGAGGGTCCAGACACCCCGGTACCGTGGCGCGTAGAACTCGGGGGCCCGCGCCTCGCCGGGGTACTCCACGAACACGTCCTGGAACGTGATCCCGGCGGTCCAGAAGAAGGGAGCCACCGGCCCGAAGTTCTGGTTCATCGAGATGGCGCCCCCCCGGGTCACCGCTCGCCCGCCGTCCAGGTTTCGATACACGATCCAGTTGGGATCGACGTCGTAGTCGGGGATGATGCGGTTCGTGAACTCGGTGTAGAATCCGTCCAGGTCCAGCATGAGGGCCGTCCGACCGATCTCGAACTCCCGGTTCAGGTTGGCCGTGACGTTCCACGATCGTTCGGGCGCCAGTTCGTCCTCGATGATCACTTCCCGGGCGCCCGTCAGGGCCGCGTGATCTTCGGTGAAGAGGTGGACCGTCCGGAACCCGGTCCCCGCGTTGAGCCGCAGGGTGGTGTGATCGTCGGGCCGGACCATGGCGCTCGCTCGCGGAGAGAGCACCACGCCGTGGCGTCGATGGACGTCGGCCCGGAGTCCCCCCAGCACGGTCAGGCCCCCTCCGAAGAACCGGACCTGGTCCTCCACGAACAGACCCGGGACCACCTGCCGATCCGGCGCGTCCGTGGTGGCGGGGGTGCTGTCGTCGTAGTGGTCCGCCCGGAGGGTGGCGCCGAACAGGAGGTCGTGTCGGGCCGAAGCCGGTCGATCCCAGAGGAACTGGGCGAATCCGATGTGCTGCGTGGCCGCGAACTGGGAGTCGCCGTAGTAGGAGTCCTGGTCGTGATAGGCGTACGACACGTCCACGCGGGACCCGGGAATCGGGGTGTTCACCGAACCGAGCAGCTCGGCCCGGCGTGTCCAGATCGACTCTCCGTAGACCTGGTCGCTGCCCCGATCCGCGTCGGACCATCGGGAGACGCCTCCGAACCGGTCCTCCCAGTAGATCTTGCCCGACAGACCGCCGACCCGCCGCCCGCCCGAGGTCAGGTCCGTCTTGGCGAAGAGGTTGATCCGCGTGTTCAGCGGGATGTCGGAGAAGTCGTCTCCGTTGCCATCGATGAACCGCTGGTTGTGGATCACCGTCCCCGAGAGGAGGGTACCGCCCCTTCCGTCACCGGGCGACCAGGCCAGGCTGCCGTTGAACTCACCCAGACTCGTGCCGAACGCCTCGGCCACCCAGATGGGCGCGAACCTCGGATCCCGGGTGATCACGTTCACCACCCCGCCCATGGCCTCCGTGCCGTAGAGGGTGGACTGCGGGCCCTTCAGGATCTCCAGCCGTTCGATGAGCGAAGGGTGGATCCCGTTCAGCCCGTAGACCGAGGCCAGGGCTCCCTGGATCGGCATCCCGTCGATCAGGATTGCCGTGTAGGGGCCCTCCATCCCGTTGATGCGGATGTTGTTGGTGTAGCAGACCGCGCAGTCGACCTGCTGGTAGAGGCCGTTGACCTGCCCGATGGCGTCCATGACCGAGGTCGGTGCATTCCGCCGGAGGAGCTTGGCCGACACCACCTCCACCTTGACCGGAGAGTCGGACACCCGCGTCTCGCTGAGCGTACCGGTCACCACGATGGGGTCCACGGGGATGGCGGCTTCGGCCAGGAGGACCTCGACCTCCAGGACCCCGCTCTCCGGCACGTCCACGGTCAGGACCCGGGTCTCGAAGCCGAGCACGGAGACTGTCAGTCGGCCCGGACCCGGAGGGAGAGCGGCCAGGAGGAACCCCCCGTCGAACCGGGTCAGGGTTCCCGGAAGCGCGTCCAGCCGGACCTGGGCGTCCGCGACCGGACCCGATGGAGAGAGCACGGTCCCCCGGATGCTCTGTCCGGCGAGGGAGCCGGCCGAGAGGGCCAGTGCGAGGAGGACCGACGGCAGCAGGGCCGCGCCGGCGGGCGGGCGGGGGATGGGCAAGCGGGACTCGGCGGTGGCGGGTACGGGTCGCATGGTTCCCGAAATCCTTGCTTCGGGTCAGCAAATGAAAATTTTAGCCACACCTAAAGAATGCGCAAGAGGGACGGTCTCGCGTCATCCTCTCATCTGCGAGCGCCGCTGCCGACCCCGGGTCGCCGTCCGCCCCACATTCGGGACAGTGCCAGGCCCGTGCGAGGAGAGCCGCCGGTCCCCGCGGGGGCCGCCGCCCGGCCCATAATCGAAAGACCCGCCGCACCGGAGTGCGACGGGCCTCCCGACTCGGGCAAGCCGGGCGGGACGCGGAAGTGCGCCCATCCCGGCCCGCGCGAGGGTACTAGTACTTGTAGGCGTAGTTCATGATGTCGTGGCCGGGATCGAAGGCGTTGGCCACGCCGTCTGCCACCATCCGGTCGTAGATCATGCCGTTGGCGCCGTACAGGATCGTCTTGGCGTCATAGCCCAGCACGCGCAGGTACGCGGACAAGTAGGCGCTGGTCTGACCCGTGTAGCAGTAGATCGCCACCGGCTTGTCGGTGGGCAGCGTCTTCAGGAACGAGTCCAGGTCGAAAGGCCGGGTGGCCGGATCGTACTGGATCGCGCCGGGGATGTGGCCGGTGGTCTCGTACAGGGCCGTCGGCCAGTAGTTGATGATGTAGTAGTCGTCGAGGTTGTCGAAGATGTCGGCGTTGGTCTTCTTGGCGGCGCCGAAGCCCTCGCTCAGCACGGTCGCGACGCGGGAGGCCAGGATCTCGGGCCCGGTCTCGAAGCCGGTGTTCAGCTCGGGCAGCTCGCCCTCGGCGTTCATGGCCGGCGACGGACCCGTGACGAACTGGGCAGCCCGGGAGTTCGACCGACCGTTCATCCACGGCGACGAGGTGGGCTCGCCCCAGGAGCTCATGCCCCACTTCATGCTCTTCACGTTGCCGTACCCTGCCGCACGCAGTATTCCCGCGGCGTAGGCGGCGGTCTGGCCGGAGTAGCAGGCCAGCACGATCACGTCGTAGCTGTCGGCGTTGATGCTCTCCAGGTGGTTGACCAGGTCACCCCACGCCACGTTGGTCGCGCCCTCGATGTGGCCGGCCGAGAAGTGCTCGGCGGCCCGCATGTCGATGACGTACTGGTTCGCGTTGGTGAGGATGTTCGTCCGCACGTCGGTCGCCTTGATCACGAAACCGCCGTGGGTGTTGTAATCGGCGTTGGCCTCCATGTACTCGACGAGCACCTCGGCCTCATTGACGGGATCCGGGAGAACTACGGCCGGATCGTCGTCGCACGCCGCCAGGCCGGCAGCCATCACCAGCGGCAGCATCCAGAAATACTTACGGTTAGCCCTCATCGGTTCCTCCGTGTTGTGACCGCGTCGGTGCGGCCATTGCGAACGCGGCTGCGGGGGAAGCCCCCGCAGCCGCGCCTGAGTCATTTGCCGGGCCAATCGGCCGGAAGTGCGTCGTCCACGACCACCGTGGTCGTGGCGTCCTTTTCCCACTGCTCCTTGAAATCTGTGCTGAACAGGTAGAATTCGGCGTTCACCAGCTCACCGTCGACTTCGCGGATGTGGCAGTTGGTAGAGCAGCTCTCACCCTCGGGAACCTCGGTGCGCCTGGTCCAGCGCAGGATCCCGTGGGGGGTCGTGTAGTTGAACAGCGGCTTGTCCGAGAAGTTGGGCAGATCCTCGACCCCGTAGTGCGACCACGAGTCCGGGGCTGCCAGGGTCCGCCGGAGGACGGAGTACTTGTAGGGTCGCTCCTCGGGGATCGGGTTCAGGCCGATCTTGTAGCCCTGGTAGTGTGTGATCCGCGCACCCTCGCCACCCACGTGACAGTTCCCGCAGTTGTTGTAGTCCTGCGAGTGACACGTGTGGCAGCTCATGTCCTCGATGTGCATCCGGTGGTAGAGGTTGTCCTTCGAGACGTCCCCGTGGCACTGCTCGCACGTGGGGAGAGCCTCCACCTGGTAGCGGTGCTCGTAGATCACGTTGGCCTCGTTGTGCATGTCGCCCGTGGTGTGGCAGTCCATGCATGTGAAGCCGGCCTTGGTGAGGTGGACGTCGGGCTGGGTGCCCAGTCCCTCCCCGTAGTAGCTCCCGAACTCCGTCGGGGAGTTCATGGAAGGAGTTCACCCCGGCCCGGATGATCTGGCTGCGCTTCTGACCCCATCCGTTGTAGTGCAGGCTCTTCTCGAAGCCCTCGACCTCGTCCTGGTGGCATTCCGCGCACTGGGAGATGTTCTGGAACGAGGGGCTCTTGATGAAGGTCCCGGAGTGAGCGGTGGCCTTGTCATCCGTTCCGTCCACGCCGTTGTGACATGCCGTGCACGCCATCTGGCCATGGGTGGTGTTCTCGAACGACGCGAATCCCTCGGGCTCGAGGTATACCCGGTCGTAGGGCTCCACGTAGGGCGGAGGCCCCGAGCAGCCCTCGGGGGGCATGACCGAGTCCGGGGTGTGGAGTTCCTTGAGTGCGTCGTAGTCGGAGTGACATCCGACGCAGGAGGCGATGTCGGAGGTGGGGGGCTCCAGAGGAGGATCCACCCCCGGACCGTTGCCGGGTCCGCCGCCACCGCCGTCGCTCCCGCATCCGGCCGCAAGTCCGGCAAGGAGCGGAAGCAGAAGGTTTTGCCTGAGTCGTTTCATGACGGGCCTGCGCCTCCCATGCTCTCGGGATCGCCCGATCTGGCCCGGGGCCTCTCCTGCCCAGGAGGGCCCCCGATACCGGGCCTTCCATGCTGCGTTGGACCGTTGGGAAGCCGGAGTTCGGCCCCAGCGAAGTCTGGAGCGGGCCAGCTCCGGTTTCCCGGTCTGGTTCAACGCTCAACCGACCCGGATGGGGGTTCAATCGACCATTGGTATGCCCGTCCCCCTGTCCCCCGTACCGGTCCGCCGGGTACGGAAGTACCGGGCCCGATTGCGGCTTTCGCAGGGGAACCTGAAAACCCTTGAAATCATTAGGCTTCCAGAGACGGAACCCTCGATTTTGCCATCCTTGATCTCATGTTCTTCAAGAAGAAGCCCCCCGTCGAAGTGCCCATCGTCCATGCCTTCGACGACGATTTCGACACTCTCGTCGCCAGTGAGCCCGGCGTGACTCTCGTCGATTTCTGGGCCCCCTGGTGCGGCCCGTGCCGGATGATGGGCCCGATCCTGGACGAAATCGCCGTTGAACATCAGGACCGCGGTGTGCGGGTGATGAAGGTGAACACGGATCAGGCCCGGGAGACGGCGGCCCGGTTCGAGATCCGCTCCATCCCCACCCTCATCTTCTTCCGGGATGGGGAGCCGCAGTTCGAAATGGTGGGCCTGGTGTCCAAGCCCGTCCTGGAGCGCGAGATCGACGGGCTGCTGGCGTCCCCCCCCGGCTGACCCCATTTTCGAGGTACCCCCCACCAGTCCGATGCAGGCCCCGACCGCGCGGTGCGGCACACCGTTTGCGGATTCGTGGCGCTGCCACGGTTCACACCACTCGGCCTGGCGGGATGTGTTCGGAATGCTCAGTTGCTCCCGGACATCCGCCTGGGGGGACCCCATGGAAGAGAAGAAGTCCGACAACGGGACGGTCATCACCCTCCTGCTCGTCCTGGCATTCGCCGTAATCCTCGTCGACGACGTGGCCATCCGCGTGGCCATCGCCCTGCTCCCCGCACTGCTTCTCGCCCAGCGGGCCATGGATGCGGGCGGTGGATCGAACCTCAACCCGAGCTTCACGGGGCCGGATCGACGGAGGGACCCGGACACCCGGGCATCCGTGGACGAGCTGCTCGGCCACGTCCGGGAGTTCTACCTGACCGTCCACATGGCGGGTGCCGGAACCATCGATTCGGAGGAGATGCTGGCCCGCACATCGAAGGTGGAGCGGAAGCTGAACCAGCTCCTGGCCAGGCTGTGCGAAGTGCAGCAACGGCCCCAGCCGCAGGCTGCGGAGGCCCCCGGAGGAGTGCCGGCTGGCAGCAGCTGACCCAAGATCTGGAGGGATTGATGGCCTACGACGAGGGCCTCGCGCAGCGGATTCGAGAGGTTCTGGGAGACGATCCGGGCGTTCTCGAAAAGAAGATGTTCGGCGGCCTGGCCTTCATGATCGGTGGCCACATGACCGTGGGGATCACCGGGGAGGATCTCATGGCCCGGGTGGGGCCCGAGGACTACCCGGATGCGCTCGCCCGACCGGGCGCGCGGGAGATGGACTTCACCGGCAGGGCCCTGAAGGGATTCGTCTACGTGGGCCCCGAGGGAATCGAGGACGATGAAGCTCTGGCCGGGTGGATCGCCCGGGCCCGGACGTTCACGGGGTCGCTCCCTCCGAAGTAGGTCGCCGGGCCAGGAACTGGACCACGGCCGAGGTCCCGTGGTGATGCAGCCCCTCGTGGATCTCCCGTTCCACCTCACGCCCGACCACGACCTCCAGCCCCGGCAGCTCGCGGGTCAGGTCCTCCAGCGAGACCAGCAGTTCCTCCGTCCTGGGCCCTCCGGTGCCGTGCCGGAGCTGCGCCGGGGTGTAGAGCTCGGCTACGAATACCCCTCCGGGACCGAGGGCACGCCCGACTCCGGCGAGGACGTGTGCCCGCAGCGCCGGGGGCAGGTGGAGGAACACCGCCACGATTCCGTCCCAGCACCCCTCGCCCATCTCGAACTCCCGGAGGTCGGCCTGGACGGTCTCGACTTCCGCCCCCCGCTCCCCGGCGAGGCGCCGAGCCTTCGCCAGGCCCACGGCGGACGCATCCACCGCGGTCACGCGCCGGCCGGTGCCGGCCAGAAAGACAGCGTTGCGACCCTCGCCGGCGCCCAGGCACAGGAAGCGGCCCGGCGGCAGCCCGGGCTCCACTTCTTCGATGAACGTGTTGGGATCCCGACCGTAGGCGTAGTCGTCGCTCCCGTATCGTTCGTCCCACATGCGATACATCAGATCTTGATTCGCAAAAGCAGATGGAATCTTTTTAAGGCCTTCGACGTACCAAGTTGAACACGTCGGTCCCCGGTGCAACTGACGCACCGGTTGGGGATGTCTCAGGGACGCGGTGAGGTGTGGGGATCCCCCCTCGGCCACTCCTGGTCGAACTCCGTCTTTTTAAAACGAGGTGAAGCATGATGCGAGGAGCTTCTCTGCTCCTGGCCGCAGGCGCGGCCATGGCCCTGGCCCTTCCGGTCCAGGCTCAGTCTTTCGGCAACGCGGTGCTGGTGAACGGCGACGACGTGCTCGTCGGCGAGCCGGCCCACGAGATGCGCTCCGGTCTGATCTGGGTGTTCCGTCAGGGAGCGAGCGGTGAGTGGGAGCAGGTCCAGCGCCTGGAGCCCTCGGACGGGTCGGCCGCCGACCGCTTCGGGATCCGCATGGCGGCCCAGGGCGACGAGCTGTTCGTCTCCGCCACCCGGACCGACAACGGCACTGGGGCCATCTACACCTTCCGGAGGACCGGCGGGGAGTGGACGGAGACCGGCCGACTCGGCGTCATGGGCGGGAGTCCCGCCGACAGCCTCGGCTCGGGCCTGAGCGTGGACGGTGACTGGCTCGCCGTGGGCTCCATCGCCCACGTGGACGGCCAGGGCGCCATCTGGATGTTCCAGCGGGACGGAGACTCCTGGGCGGAGCACTCCAAGCTCGAGATCCCGGGCGTGGCGACGGAGGAGCGGGCTGGCGGCCAGCTGGCTCTCTACGGTGACTGGCTCCTGGCGGGCATTCCCGCCCGGGGTGAGGGCGCCGGCGCGGTCCAGGTCTACCGGTACGACGCGGCCACCGACGCCTGGATGGCCCATTCGACGCTGTCCAGCGACGGGATCGAGGGTTCCGTGGCGTTCGGAGCCTCCATCGCGGTTGCCGATGGTGTTGCCCTCGTTGGTGCGCCGGGGTTCATGGGCCAGTCCGGGGCCGTGCTCACCTACAGCCTGGAGGCCGATTCGTGGCGTCGGGGCTCCATGCTGACTCCGTTCGAGGCATACCCCCGAGGGGGCTTCGGGCAGGATATCGCTTTCGATGGCGTGGATGCCTGGATCGGTGCGCCCACCGCGGCCCGCTTCACGGGCCGGGTCTATGCCTACTCGCGGGACCCCGGGACCGGAGAGTGGACGGGAGGCAGCAAGCTGCGAATCGATGAACTGAACCCCGGAGGCTTCTTTGCCGTGACGACCGCCCTGAGCGGTGGGGTCGCCGTGGCGTCTGCGCTGGGCGATGACTACGGGGCCGGAGCGGCCTACGTGTTCTCCCGGTCCGACTCGGGTTGGGCCGGCGGGTCCAAGATCACTCCCGAGGTCGTCGGGATGGAGGCCATCGCCGGTGAGGAGGTCACCTGTTCCGACTCCGGCCAGGCCGCCCTCTTCACCTGCCAGGAGGTGGACCTGCTCTCCTTCACGCCGCTGGCGGCGATGGGGGCCGAGCGGGGGGTAAAGACAAACGACGTCTGGGGCTGGACCGATCCCGAGACGGGGCAGGAGATCGCCATCGTCGGGATGACTGACCAGACCGCGTTCCTGGACGTAACCAACCCCTCCCTTCCGGTCTTCCTGGGCAAGCTGCCCATGACCCCGGGGGCGAACGGGGCGGACTGGCGGGACATGAAGGTCTATGACGACCACGTGTTCATCGTGGCGGACGGCTCGGGCCCGCACGGGATGCAGGGCTTCGACCTCACCCGTCTCCGGGGGTTGGACGGCTCGGATCCCCAGACCTTCGAGATGGACGCCCTGTATGACGCCGTGGCCTCGGCCCACAACATCGTGATCAACGAGACCACCGGGTACGGGTACATCGTGGGCGCGAACGGGGGCGGACAGACCTGCGGCGGGGGCCTCCACATGATCAACCTTCAGGACCCGCTCAACCCGACCTTCGTGGGTTGCTTCCAGGACACGTCCACCGGCCGCCAGCGGACCGGCTATTCCCACGACGCCCAGTGCGTGAACTACCATGGTCCCGACGAAGACTACGTGGGTCGGGAGATCTGCTTCGGGTCCAACGAGACCGCGCTCTCCATCGCCGATGTCACGGACAAGGAGAACCCGGTCGCCGTCTCGATGGCTTCGTACCCCAACGTGGCCTACAGCCACCAGGGCTGGGTGGACGAGGGCCACGAGTACTTCTACATGAACGACGAGCTGGACGAGACGGGGGGGAACGTCGCGTCGACGCGTACCCTGGTCTGGGACATCCGGGACCTGGACGATCCGGTCCTGGTGAACGAGTACATGGCAGACAACCGCTCCAGTGACCACAATCTGTATGTGCTGGGGGATGTCATGTATCAGTCCAACTACGAGAGCGGGCTTCGTATCCTGGACATCAGCGATCGGGAGAACCCGGAGTTGGTGGGATATTTCGATACGATGCCGTGGGGTGACGATTCTCCGGGGTTCGAAGGTTCCTGGTCCAACTACCCCTACTTCGCCAGTGGGATTGTCATCGTGACGAGCATCCGGGAAGGACTGTTTGTGGTTCGATTCCGGGGCCAGGCGCCCGTCTCGTGATGTGTGCGTGGACCGTGAGCGGCTGGAAGGAGCGTCCCCTGCGGGGGGCGCTCCTTTCGGCCATCATGGTGGCAGGCTTCGGGGGGTCGGATGGACCGGGCCCCTTCGTGGGGCCTCGAGCCGCGGCTGCCCAGGAGTACGTCTACGTGGCCAGCCAGGACGACGTGGAAGTAGCCGTCATCGACGCCGCCACCCTCGAGCTGGTGGCCACCATCGACCTGGAGGGAATGGGCTATTCCCTCACGGCAAAGCCTCACCACATCGCCGTGGAGCCGGACGGATCGTTCTGGTACCTCTCGCTCATCGCCGACGGGAAGGTGCTCAAGTTCGATCGGGGTGCTGGAGCGCTCGTCCATGCAGTGGTTGGAAGATGTGGACGTGTTCTTCCCCCGGCCTCACGCGCTCACGGTGGACCCCCGCGGCGGGCGGTTCTTCGTGGCCAGCCTGGCCGAGAACCGGTTGGCGTATGCGCCGGTGGGTGATGCCGACGTGGACCTGCTGGCCATCCCGGGAGATCTCCACACCGTGGTCCAGTTTGCGGTCTCGCCCGACGGACGATGGCTGGTCGGCGGTGGCCAGGTCAGCGGGGAGCTCATGGTCTGGGACATTACCGGGGAGGCGCCGGAATTGGCGCACACCCTCGGCCTGGGAGGCGGTCCCTGGCACCCGGTGTTCACACCGGACGGGGCCCTGCTGTTCGTTCCGAACCAGATGGGCAACCGGGTCTCGGTGGTCGACACCGCAGACTGGACCCTGGCCGGTACCATCGAGGACGAGCATATCGTGGCACCCCATGGGAGCGCGGTCTCGGCCGACGGGTCCACTGTCTTCGTGTCATCTCGTAACGCATCCATGAACATGGGAGGCGTGCCAATGGCCGGTCACGAGGGTCACGCGGGCCACGACATGGGTCCCAGACCCGGCTACGTGGTGGCCATCGACGTTCCCACGCTCGAGGTGAAGGGCGTCATCGAGATGGGCGCGGTGGCTGTCGGGATGGGGATGGCGACTCCGACCCCCCGCTGATGAACCGCTCTCCTTCTCCCCTCCTTGCATCGTTGGCGCTCTCGGCTCTGGCGCTCGGCGGATGTGCCGGTTCGGTCGGCGGGCCGAATGGGCCCGGGCCGGAGGGCGAAGGAATGGCTCGATGGGACGAAGCCGGCCGCGGCACCTTCGGTGACGCGATCCCCGGCTCGGAACTGGTCCGGCTCATTGAGCCGCTCGAGGTCCGGGACGAGGAGGGCAGGCCCTATGACCACGCCTTCCTGGGCGGGTTCAACCTCCCGCGGCCCCAGCTCGTAGACCTGGACGGCGACGGCGACCAGGACCTCTTCGTCCAGGAGGAGTCCGGGAGCGTCATGTACTTCGAGCGGCTGGGTCCTGAGGATCCCGGCGCGCCCGCCTCCGCGGCAGCCGGAGTGCCCGTCTTCCGCTGGCGGTCCGATCGGTACCAGGACCTCGAAGTGGGAGAGTGGTATCGCTTCACGGACTTCGATCGCGATGGGGACGTCGATCTGCTGGCCGAGGAGCCGTTCAGCTACGTCCGGTACTACGAGAACACGGGCACCCGGGGCGAGCCGTGGTTCGAGCTGGCAGTGGACTCTCTTCGGGACGTCACCGGCCAGCCCCTGTTCTCCGATCGGCAGAACATCCCGAACGCCACAGACATCGACTGTGACGGCCGCATGGACCTGTTCATCGGCCGCCTCACCGGTGTCATCTCCCACTACGAGGAGCGGGGCGGGGGTGCCGAGGGACTCCCGGGATTCGAGCTCCTGAGCGACCGGTTCGAGGACATCGAGATCGTCGCCGAGGTCGTCGGGATCAAGCACGGCGCCAACACCATGGCCTGGGGGGACGTGGACGGTGACGGCGACGAGGACCTCTTCTGGGGAGACTACTTCGAGCGGGGTCTGCTCTTCATCGAAAACACCGGAAGCTGCGCGAACCCCGTGCTCCGGGGCGAGCCTCAGCCGTTCCCCATCGACGATCCCATCTCCACCTCCGGCTACAACGCTCCGGCCCTGGGGGATGTGGACGGCGACGGCGACGACGATCTCCTCATGGGTGTGCTGGGGGGTGCGTACAATCCCAACACCACCACGATCGAGAACCTCCACTACCTCCGGCACGAGGACGACGGCCGATTCGTTCCTCAGACATCGCGATTCATCTACACCTTCGACGTGGGGAACGAGAGCATCCCGATTCCGGTGGACCTGGACGGGGATGGGGACCTGGACCTGCTTGTGGGCAACAAGATCGAGCCCGACGACACGGAGAACGGGAAGCTCTACCGGCTCATGAACGTGGGCTCGGCGGAGGACCCGGTCCTCCAACTGGACGGCTGGCTGGACGTCGGTGGCGGCTATCACCTGATGCCGGCCTTCGGCGACCTGGACGGGGACGGCGATCAGGACGTCGTCCTGGGCACCTGGCAGGACGAGCTCCGGTACCTCCGCAACGACGCCGTGGACGGGGGGATCGACCTGGTGCCGGTGGACGCGGCCATCGCCACCCTCTCCCGCGGCCGGAACAG
Organism: Gemmatimonadota bacterium; assembly: GCA_039587435.1. Classification (GTDB taxonomy): domain Bacteria; phylum Gemmatimonadota; class Gemmatimonadetes; order Longimicrobiales; family Gaopeijiaceae; genus JBDHIJ01. Next base: position 68,898 of record JBDHIJ010000005.1, on the reverse strand, counting down.
CACCCCGGCCCTGGGCGATCTGGACGGCGACGGCGACCTGGACCTCCTGGTGGGAGAATCGTCCGGTACGCTGAACTACTTCCGGAACGACGGTCTGTCCGGATCCCGCGAAGAGGCCCGGCCCACCTTCGTGGAGGTCACCGACGAGTTCCTCGATATCGACGTGGGGAGACGCAGCGTCCCGCACCTGGTGGATCTGGATGCGGATGGGGACCTGGACCTCCTGATCGGCTCCGAGTCCGAGGGCGTGTCGCTGTACCTCAACCAGGGTACTCCCCAGGCCCCGGACTTCGTGGCCGATCCCACCATGGACGTGCCCGTGGCGATCCTGGCCGCCCCGTTCGTGGTGGACTTCAACGCGGACGGAAGGCTCGACCTGCTGATGGGCGGCGCCGGGGGCGGGCTGTGGTACCTGGAGGGCCGCTGACCCCCCTCGGATTCGGCCGACCGGGAGCCGGTTGGTGGAGTCCCTCTCTTCCGCTAGCTTCCGGCTCCCTCGACAGCCAAGACCTCTGACTGCGAACGCACCATGTACCGTCGTACCGCATCCTTCCTTGCCCTCTCCCTCATGGCCCTGGGCGCCTGCACGGCCCCGGACGGAGGCCCCGTGACCCTCGAATCCGACGACCAGAAGGCCAGCTACGGAATCGGCCTGAACATGGGCGGACAGCTCGGTCCGGCCGAGTCCCGCATCGACATGGCCGCGCTCATCGCCGGGATCCGGGACGGCATGGCGGGGAACGAGCCCCAGCTCGACCCGCAGGAGATCCAGACCGCCCTGCAGGCGCTCACCGAGGCCGTTCGCGAGGAAGAGGCGGCGCGCGCTGCAGAGGCGGCCGAGACCAACCGCGCCGAGGGTGAGGCCTTCCTGGCGGAGAACGCCGCAAAGGAGGGCATCACGGTCACCGAGAGCGGCCTGCAGTACGAGGTCATTCGTGAGGGCGACGGACCGAAGCCGACTCCCACGGACCAGGTCTCCATCCACTACAAGGGCACCCTGATCGACGGCACGCAGTTCGACTCGTCCTACGATCGGGGCCAGCCCAGCACCTTCGGTGTGGGTGGCGTGATCCCGGGCTTCTCCGAGGCGCTCCAGCTCATGAGCGTGGGATCGCACTACCGCTTCTTCATCCCGTCGGACATCGGCTACGGCCCCCAGGGCACCCAGGGCGAGATCGGCCCCAACGCCACGCTGATCTTCGAGGTGGAGCTGCTGGCGATTCCCTAGCGTTTGGCTCCGGGAATCCTCACTCGGGGGGCCGGCGGCGCGACGAGATCGCGTCGCCGGCCCTTTTCTTTTCCGGCCCCGGCCCGCATCTCGTGACGCGGTCTCCCTTGCTCCGTAGTCCGGTTGGCTTCGCGATGGCTGTGGTGCTCGCGAGTGCGTTCTCGTTCGCCGTCCGGGACGGTCTGCAAGCCCACGTCCGTGTGTCGTATATCTACTTGTTCGGAGGCTGAGGCAGGAGCGCGGACCCTTGTCGTTCCATGGGTGTTCAATGGGTGCGCGGCTCACGAGTCGAGCTGGCCAGCCGTTACACCACCCAAGAAACGAGCGACCTGGTCCGCTGCCCGGGTCGGGATGGTTATCATTCCGGATCCCCGGTGGCGGGAGCAGCGTGGGACGAGTCGAGTTGATCGAGGAGAGCAGCAGGATGACACGGATGCATGGCCGCCGGTCGGCGATGGCCCTGTTCACCATTGGCGCGATCGGTCTCACCGCCTGCGGCGGGGGCGACAGTGGAGGCGGTGGCCCGATTGAGCCCGGCGAGCCCACCATTACGGTGACCCCGGCGGCGCTGGAGATGCTCACCGGCAACACGGTGCAGTTGACCGCCCAACTCACCGATCCCTCCGGTACGCCGGACGCTTCTCTTGTGACGTGGGCATCCGACAATCCGGCCATCGCGACCGTGTCCGAGTCCGGGCTCGTGACGGGGACCGGGCCCGGCATCGCCCTCATCCGTGTCGAGTACAAGACCGCGGCCACCATCGTGCGCACCGAGGTCATCGAGTCCCTGAACCTCCAGGCCGTCATGGACGGCGTCATGGAGGAGGACTTCTACCTCATCAACTACTTCGACCTGGACTCGTCCAACGGGATCCAGGACTACAACTGCGGTCCCAAGAGCTATGACGGGCACCGGGGGGTCGACATCGGCCTCCGCAGTTTCGCCCACATGGATTCCCTCGTGGCCATCATCGCCCCGGCTCCCGGTCAGGTCGTCTTCACCGACGACGGGCACTTCGACCGCAACAAGACCTGGGACAACGGCGGCGGGTTCGCGAACCACGTCGTGCTCGAGCACTCGAACGGGATGCGGACCTACTACGGCCACATGATGCAGAACTCGGTGGCGGTCCAGGTGGGTGACCAGGTCGCGGTGGGGGACACGCTGGGGTACGTCGGCTCGTCGGGCACGTCCAACATTCCCCACCTCCACTTCGAGGTGCGGGACGCCGACGGGGCCTTCCCTCCCTACTCCGGCACCTGTTCCTCCCCCATCTCGATGTGGGCTGAACAGGAGCCCTACCGGGACCAGTTCCAGATGATCGAGGGGGACCTGACGCTGTCCCAGATGAACCTCGATCTGGCCAAGGAGCGGCCGCCTGCAACGCGGACCGTTCAGCTGGGCACCGGCCAGCGCCTGTACGCGTGGGTGGAGTACGTGAACCAGCGTCCCGGAGTCCGCACCGACTTCCGGCTGGTCGCACCGAACGATCAGATCGTGAACATCATCGAGATCCAGGCGCCCCAGTACTTCAGCCTGGCCTGGTGGTGGGCGTGGTGGACGCCGGACCTCCTGGGGGCCCTGCCCGGAACCTGGTCCGTCGAGATCTGGCAGTCCGCGGAGATGCTGGCCAAGTTCCCGGTCGAGTTCCTTCCCCGGCAGCAGGGGGTCACACCCCAGGCGGCTGAGGGACCCACCACCGGTTCCGGCGGGGCGGGCCTGAACTCACCCCACGGCGACGTCCGGCTCCACGACTGACCCGGAGCTCCGGTCCTCCAGGGCCGGCGAAATGCGGTGGTCCGGCCCGGCCTCGGGTCGGCCATCGGCACCCCCTTGCAGTCCTCCCCAGGAAGAAAGTGCTGGCTCAGCCTGCCTCCGTGGTGAAGATTTGATGTCCTTCATGCGGCTGCAGGCGCTCCGTCCGCCGGCGGTTGCCCCCCAATTCAAGGAGGACAGATGTCTCATTCTCACTGGTACGGAGCACGCCTCGTCGGGGCGTTGGCCCTGGTCGGTTTCCTTGCGGCGTGTGATACGCCCTCGGAGCCGGAGATAGCCGACGGCCCGGATTTTGACCCTGTAATCGCCATGGATCCGGGCGGCGGTGGTGGGGGCAGCATGGGGGCCGTCATCACCCGGGGTGAGCGGACCCTCGGGGTCGTCTTCCAGGACGTAGAGAGCGGCCTCACCATCTTCCACGGGCTCGATATCCAGGACTACTGCACAGGTGTCCCCGACTTCGACACGGTGGACTTCAAGTACATCCAGACGCCCAGCGAAGCCAAGAGCATCATTCGGCAGTTGAAGGGCGAGAATCTCCGGACCTCGATCTGGCCGTGGAGCGAGTGGAACTGCTACCGGGTCGACCGGACCGATCCCCTCGCCACCGGCTTGGCCAAGCTGGTCTACACCAGCAACGGCGGCCGCACGGCCTATTCCTGGGGTTACCGGACGCACGGGACCACCGATGACGGGCGGACCTTCAGCAGCTTCCTCCAGCGGCACACCACCGTGGACAAGAACGGGGACATCAAGAAGACTTCGGTCAACGTGAAGATCCAGCTGCAGGGCCATAGGGTCGCCGTCCGGAACCCGGACAACGGGCACTACTACCGAGGCGTCTCGACGTGGGCCAACTGGGGGGATGCCGCCGCGCTGGCGGAAGGCATGACCTATCGTGGCTGCCCCGGCCACCTGGCCACGATCACCTCCCAGGAAGAGAATGACTTCATCGCCGCGAACCTGCCCTGGGCGGCTTCCCTGGGATACTGGCTGGGTGGCATCCAGCCGGCCGGAAGCCCCGAGCCTGGTGGCGGTTGGACGTGGGTCACCGGGGAGACCTGGGACTATACCAACTGGGCCAACTTCGAGCCCAACGACCTGGGCGGAGAGGACGCCCTGCATTTCTTCGGTCCCTTCGTGGCCCCCTGGGCCCCGGATCCCGAGAAATGGAACGACATCAACTCGGCCGCAGAGTTCGGCTACCTGGTGGAGTTCTCCTGCTCATAGTCTGACCGTCCAGATCTGATCAGCACCCGAGGCCCGGGCCGGATTTCCGGCCCGGGCCTCTCTCGTTCGGGGCACCTCCGGTTGGCGCTGGGAGGTTGCCCCCGAATCATCGACCGGGGCGCTCGGGTCGGGTTCGTCTGCGGCCCCAAAAAAAACTTCTGGCTTTGCCCCGCTCGGGGGTGAAGATTTCATGCCCTTCATGCGGCCGTCTGTGCCCCGTCCGCCGGCGGTTGCCCCCCAATTCAAGGAGGACCCATGTCTCATTCTCACTGGTACGGAGCACGCCTCATCGGGGCGTTGGCCCTGGTCGGTTTCCTGGCGGCGTGTGATACGCCCTCGGAGCCGGAGATGGCCGACGGCCCGGATTTCGACCCCGTAATCGCCATGGATCCGGGCGGTGGTGGTGGGGGCAGCATGGGGGCCGTCATCACCCGGGGTGAGCGGACCCTGGGGATCGTCTTCCAGGATGTGGAAAGCGGCCTCACCATCTTCCACGGCGTGGACATCGAGGAGTTCTGCTCCGGCGTCGTGGACTTCGACGTGGTGGACTTCAAGCACATCGAGACGCCCAGCGAGGCCAAGGGTCTCATCCGGCAGTTGAAGGGAGAGGATCTTCGGGCGTCGATCTGGCCGTGGAGCGAGTGGAGTTGCAGCCGCGTCCAGAGGACCGACCCGCTCGCCACCGGCCTCGCCAAGCTGGTCTACACCAACAACGGCGGTCTGAAGTCCCGCACCTGGGGCTACCGGACGCACGGGACCACCGATGACGGGCGGACGTTCAGCAGCAGCTTCCAGCGCAACCTCCTGTTCGACAAGAACGGAGGCATCAAGCACAACACGGTGAACGTGAAGATCCAGCTTCAGGGCCATGAGGTCGCGCTCCGGAATCCCGACAACGGGCACTACTACCGTGGCATCTCGACGCCGACGGACTGGCATTCCGCCAAGGCGCTGGCCGAGTCCATGAAATACCGTGGATGCTCGGGCCACCTGGCCACGATCACCTCCCAGGAGGAGAGCGACTTCGTCGCCGCGAACCTGCCCTGGGCCACGTCCCTCGCGTACTGGCTCGGCGGAATCCAGCCCCCCGGGAGCGCGGAGCCGGACGGCGGTTGGACGTGGGTCACCGGGGAAACCTGGGACTACACCAACTGGGGCGGCGGTGAGCCCAACGACCTGGGCGGAGAGGACGCTCTCCACTTCCAGGGGGACGAGAAGTGGAACGACGTCAACGCGGCCGCTTTCTGGGGATACCTGGTGGAGTTCTCCTGCTCGTGATCTGACCGTTCAGGTCTGATCAGGACCCGAGGCCCGGGCCGGATTTCCGGCCCGGGCCTCTCTCGGGCGGGGCCCCTCCGGTTGGCGCTGGGAGGTTGCCCGGGTGCGCCCGCAGTCGCGACGTTGCACCCCATCGTTCTCCACAGACCTCCACCTCCTCCAGCCGAGCGCACCGTGAATCTCCTCCCGGCGCCGGTCCGATTCGGGACCCTGGCCACCCTTCTCTTCGCGGTTGCTGCGTCCGGCCCGACCGCCGCCTCCTCAGCCGCCCAGGAACTCCCCCAGGTCGTGGTCCTGGCCACCGGCGGGACCATCGCCAGCATGTACGACCCGGAGTCCGGCGCCCTGCGGGCCGCCCTCTCGGGGGAGGAGATCGTGCAGGCCGTCCCCGGCCTGGCCGAGGTCGCCCGCGTGCGGGTCGAGCAGGTGGCGAACGTGGGCAGCCGCGACATGACGCCGGAGATCTGGCTGGAGCTCTCGCGACGCGCCAACGAACTCCTGGATACGCCCGAGGTGTCGGGCGTGGTGGTGACCCACGGCACCGACACGCTGGAGGAGACCGCCTACTTCCTCGATCTCACCATCCAGAGCCCGAAACCGGTGGTGGTGGTGGGTGCCCAGCGGGCGCCGGTGTACTTCGACACCGACGGGCCTCGAAACCTTCTGGACGCGGTTCGGGTCGCGGTGTCGGAGGATGCGCGGGGGATGGGGGCGCTGGTGGTGCTCAACGGCCGGATCGAGGCGGCCCGAGAGGTGACCAAGACCAACACCCTCCGGGTGGAGACCTTCCAGTCCGGCGAGTTCGGGACGCTGGGCGTGGCCGATCCCGATGCCATCCGGTTCTACCGGGCCCCGCTGCGGCGCCAAGCCTTCGACGTGGCCGGCACGACGCAGCTTCCCCGGGTCGAGATCGTACCCATGTACGCCGGGGCGGATGGCCGGGTCATCGAGGCCCTGGTCGCGGGTGGGGACGTCGCGGGGCTGGTAATCGCCGGGCTGGGCCTGGCCCATGTCCCCCAGGCCGCCATGCCGGCGGTCGCGGCGGCCCGCGAGGCCGGCGTCCAGGTGGCGGTCAGCACACGGGTCCACGACGGGCGGATCGTGCCCATGTACCAGAACAACGTGGACCTGCTGGACCTGGGCGCGGTCGAGACGGACAACCTGAGCCCTCAGAAGGCGCGCGTCCTTCTGATGGTGGCCCTCACGCAGACCGAGGACGTGGACGAACTACGAGCGATCTTCGGCCGCTAGCTCGGGCACCGCTCGGAGGCTGCCCCTCGCCGGGGCCACGGATTCAGCGAATCAGCAGAATCCGGTTGTTCACTGGGTACAGCCACTCCACGCCCCGCTCCGTTACCACGGCGTCGTCCTCCAGAGGGATCCGCACCTTGGCGTTGCCCCAGTCGGGGTTGGCCGTGTAGGCGAACAGCTCGACGCTGAACAGGGTGCTCGGCCGAAGCTCATAGCCCTGCCGGGTCGGGTTGAAGAAGGCCAGCGAGGGGCCGATTCCGTGGCCCCAGTTCCCCACCGAGTGGGGCCCCAGGACGATATCGGTGATGGCGGGGTCGTCGGAGGGCTGATTGAACCCCACCATGTTGAACCCGGCCGCCGTCAGCGCGGCCTCGGTCTCCTCCAGGGCCTGAAGTGCCGTCGGTCGCGGTTTGATGGTGGCCTTCATGACGTCCCGGGCCTTCACGCCCATCTCGAATGCGTGCCGCAGTCCGGCCGGAGCCTCCGTCTCGCCCTCCTTCAGGACGTAGGCGATGCGCTTCATGTCCGTGTAGAAGTCCAGGAAGCCCACGCCCCAGTCGATCATGAGCAGGTCGCCCCGCTGGATGATGGTCTCGTCCGAAGTGGCCACGATTCCATCGGGTCCGGTGATGTAGACCGAGGGCATGTCGAACGACGAATCCAGTCCCCGGGCCAGCTGCTGGTCCGACATCCACCAGGCCACGTCCTCCAGGGCCGTGACCCCCGGGGTGATGACCTCGTTGGAGAACGCCCGCTCGGCGATCTCGCGGCTGATCTCCCCGGCCTCGGCGAACGCCGCGATCTCGGTCGCGACGCGGGTGGCCCGGAAGTCGCTCACGAGCTTCTCGGCCGACACGAGCCGATCGGCGTAGGGCGCGCCCAGGACCTCCTGCAGATGCAGATACGAGGTGTGGGACAGCCCGTCGGCCCCGCCGATGGACTCCGCTATGTTCACGCCGATGCGGTCGGGGTCGTGCTCCCGGACGAAACCCGCCAGGTCCCCGGTGCCACCGAAGTGGTCATAGACGCCGCACTTCTCCAGCCGGTAGCCTCCCACGCCGAACGTGGCCCGGTGGGTCCGGGCGCCCTGGTCGGTGAACACGTAGTAGGCCCAGCCGCCCACATACCCTCGCCCCAGGGCATCCCAGAGCGGATCCAGCAGTCCCTCCCGCATGACCACGATCCACATGTCGATGTCGTTGTCCTGCATGGCCGTGGGCAGAACGAGGTCGAACTTCTCGGCCCGGATCTGACACATGCGCTCCCACCGGGCGCGCGAGTCCAGCGATTGGGCGTCGGCCGGGGCGGGGGCGACAGAGAGGCCGAGAGTCAGCGTGAGGGCCAGGCAAAGGCCCGCTGCGGGGGCGGCCACACCCGGCACCCGCCGGACCGCTGCGCCCGAGTTCTTCCAGATCATGCTCGATGCTCCGTTGGGATTACGCGAGGCCCATCCACCGCCCGGCGAAGTAACCCGCCGCGGCCACGGACCCGGTGAGAATCGTGCCCCAGGCCAGGTCGACGAGGACCACGTTCAGGGGGAAGTCCTTCAACACCGCCATGCTGGTGAGGTCGAAGGTGGCGTAGGCGAAGAAGCCCAGGAACGCGCCCAGGGCCACGGTGCGGGAGAGGGACTGCGCCTCCAGTCCGGGGAGGACCGCGAACACCATGATCCCTGCCAGGTAGATGGCGTAGAAGGCGAACGCGGCCGGCCACAGGGGACTGTCCGCCATCAGGTGGCCGATGTTGTTCCGGTAGAAGTCCCTGGCCACCACCCCCAGCCACACGAGGTCGATGGCGAAGAACGCCGCGGCCATGAGGCCGTACAGCTTGGCCAGGTCGAGGATCGACACGGTGCTAGTTCCCCCAGGTCCGGTCGATGAAGTCCCGGATCGTCGCCCGCCAGATGGGGAGGGACGGCTCGTGGACGTACATCATGTGGCCCGACTCGAAGTCCTGCCGCTCGATGTTGGCCCGCAGTTCGTTGGACAGGCCCATGTGGTCCATGGTCCACACGGCCGCGAAGTAGGGCGTGGCCAGGTCATAGATCCCGTTGATGAGCAGGACCTTGAGGTTCGGGTTCCGCTCCATGGCGCTCTTCAGCGCCGGGGCGACGTTGGTGAGGCCGCTCTGGCCGAAGCCCACGTTCCCGCCGAACTCCCAGTCCCAGGGCTGCACGTTCCCGCTGGGGGTGTACTCCCGCTCGCCGTCGTAGCCCAGATCGTCCCGCAGGTAGGTGTTCCAGGCGCCGGTGTAGGGCGCCGAGATGGCGGTGGACTGGGGATCGAACGCGGGGAAGCGGAGCAGGCGGTCTCCGTTGGGTCCGGTGAAGCGGGCGTCCAGTCGGCCCACGATTCGGCCGTCGTCCCTCAGGATCTCGGCCTCGTACTCGGGCGCCGAGATGCGCAGATCGGCCGCGTCGATGAAGTCCCGGGACAACCCGGTGTACTGATGCACGCGGTCGATGATGTCCTGCCGCTCGGCCACCGTCAGGTTGTTCCCCTTGGTCAGCGCCACCAGGTAGTCCGTGGTGGCGAACTCTTCCACCTCGGCCATGAACGCCAGCCGATCGGCGGGCCGCGTGCCCGGCAGGACGTCCAGGTACCACGAGGTCACCGCCAGGCCCGGCAGGTTCACGACGAACGGGATGTCGTCGTTGGGCGAGAAGATCAGCGTCTGAAGGTCCAGCACCGCCGAGACCAGGATGATCCCGTTCAGGTCGATGTTGGCGCCCTGGAGCGTCCGGGCCAGGACCGCCGACCGCATGGTCCCGTAGCTCTCGCCCAGCAGGTACTTGGGCGAGTTCCAGCGCCGGTTCTGACTCAGGTACCGCTGGATGAACTGGGTGATGGAGGCCGCATCCTGGCTCACGCCCCAGAACTCGGAGCCGGGAGTGTCGCCCAGCGGCCGGCTGAACCCGGTACCGATGGGGTCGATCATCACGATGTCGGCGCGGTCCAGCAGCGTGGCCTCGTTGGGCACGATCCGGTACGGGGCGCCGCCACCGTGGACCTCGTCCGGGATGGCCACCCGCTTCGGCCCCATCACACCCATGTGGAGCCAGAACGACGACGACCCCGGTCCGCCGTTGAACGAGAAGATGATGGGCCGTTCGGAGAGGTCGGCCACGCCGTTCCGGTGATACGCCGTGTAGAACATCTGCCCCGTGGGGTGCTCGTTCTGGTCCCGGAGCACGATGCTGCCGACGATCGAGGTGTACTCCACCTCCGAGCCGCCCGCGTTCACTGAGCCCTGCGCTTCCCAGCGGCCCTCCATCATACCGTGACCCGGCCCGGCGGACCCTTCAGTGGCGTGCTGGGCCGCCAATGGGGCGGGGGACACCATCGCGGCGGGCAGTGCAGCTGCCAGGGCGAGGGCGGTGGACAGGACGACGGGGACGAGGCGGTTCATCCGCATGGGTGCTCCTGGTTGGGCTTGTTGGGCGTTACGGGGCCGCGAGCGGGCCCGCCCGGAAGGCGGGTCGCCGACCTGCAGCAGGGCGAAGAGAGTAGTCCGCTAGACCGGGTCCCTCAACAGCGGGCAGGTCATGCAGTGGCCCCCACCCCGGCCCTTCCCGAGCTCGGAGCCCTCCACGGTGATCACCTCGATCCCGGCTTTGCGGATCTGGGAGTTGGTGTACTCGTTCTTCTCGTACGAGATGACGACGCCCGGCTCCATGGCGACCACGTTGTTGGCGTCGTCCCACTGTTCGCGGGCGGCCTGATAGCGATCCCCTCCGGTCGGGATGACGCGGACCTCGGTCACCTCCAGCGCGTCGGCCACGGCTCCGAGGAACGAGTCCTCGGGGGTGACCTCCAGCGAGCCTTCGGCGTCTCCGGGCCGGAGGCTGTAGGCCTGGATGGCGTCGACCACCTTCGGGTAGATGGTGACCGTGTCGTAGTCGAGGAAGGTGAAGACCGTATCCAGGTGCATGTGGCGCCGGTCCTTGGTCATCCGGCAGGCGATGACCCGGTCCACCTCGCCCCCGGCGAATAGCGACTGGGCCAGCAGCTCGATCATTCGACCCGTGGTGCGCTCGCTCCAACCCACCAGGACGGTGCGGTTCCCGATGGGCATGACATCGCCGCCCTCCAGCGTGGCGTTGCCGAAGTCCTGGATCTCGGACGGACCCAGCGGATCCCCCTCCGGGAACCAGAGCTCGAACGAGGCGTCCCGGAACATGGGGTGGTGGCGGTAGATCAGGGCCACGTTGACCGTCTCGGGGTGGCGGGCCTCCGAAGCCATGGGATTGAGGCTCACACCGCCGTAGATCCAGGACGACGAGTCCCGGGTGAAGACGCTGTTGGGGAGCGGGCGGAAGATGAACTCGTTGGACCACACGGTCGCGGCCAGGAGGGAGTGCCGCTTCATGGCGGCCACGTCCAGCCCGGCTTCGGTGAGCTCCCGCTCCGTGATCCCGGCGATGAGGTAGCTGGCGAGCCGGTCCGACTCCGCCTCCCAGGCCATCCCCTGCAGTTCATCCAGGGCCCCGGGGCCGATGGCGTGGGGGTTGAACACCAGCTCCACGGCCTCCGCCCGGGCGTCCGGAAGCGCCATGGTCTCGGCGAGGAGGTCGTGGAGTTCATAGACCTCCACGCCTCTCTCCCGCATGACGTCCCGGAAGGTGTCGTGCTCCTGCCGGGCCCGACGGACCCAGAGCACGTCGTCGAAGAGGAGGTCGTCGTGGTTGTCGGGCGTGAGACGGCGCAGTTCCAGGTCCGGTCGGTGGACCAGGACCTTCCGGAGCTTTCCTACTTCGGATCCAACGTAGAAGTCGGGCATGGGGTTAAGGTGGGTTGGCGGGCTTGAGAATGCGAGCCGATCACCGTCCATTGCGGTCATGGTCACGCAGATCACGATCCCCACCCGGGGAAAGGGCCTCTACGAGGTGACGGACCGGATCCAGGCCGTGGTGTCCGAAGCCGGTGTGGACGAGGGTCTGTGCACGGTCATGATCCAGCACACCTCGGCCAGCCTCACCATCCAGGAAAACGCCGACCCTTCGGCGCGCCATGACCTGGAGGCCTGGATGGAGCGCCACGTCCCCGAGGGGGACCCCCATTTCACGCACACCCTCGAAGGCCCCGACGACATGCCCTCCCACATCCGGGCCGCGCTGACCTCGACCACGCTCTCGGTGCCGGTGGTGAACGGCCACCTGGCCCTGGGCACTTGGCAGGGAGTCTACCTCTGGGAGCACCGGGCCCGGGGGCACCGGCGCAGGCTCGTGATCCACCTCGGCGGCTGACGCCCGACCCCGCCGCTGGAGGTCCCCGAGAGCACAGCTCAGAGGCCCCGTCTCGCCCCAAGGAATCCGATGCCCCACGGGGCGGCCCGGACCTTGCCGCTACCCCCTCCAGTCGGCCTCTTGGAAGTGGCTTGAACTTGAAGGACTCCAACCAGCGAAGGACTCCCATGTCGTCTGTTCATACCGGCCCGTTCAGGGCCGTTTTCGTGTGCATTCTGGTGACCGTCGCCGCCGCTCTTTCCGCCGCGCCGGTAGTCGCACAGTCGGCCGGTCACGGTCAGCCCGAGGGCTGGGTCGGGGGCCATGGCTCAGCCAACTTCGACCTGGCCGCCCGCTGGGCGCCCTACCGCATCCAGGACATGTCGTACTCGATGGCGGTGAATCCGCAGTGGATCGAGGGCGGCGACCGGTTCTGGTACGAGTGGGAGGACCGAAACGGGACCCACTTCTGGCTGGTGGATCCGGCCCGGGGGACGAAGACCGCGATCTTCGACAACGACCGGATCGCGGCTGAGCTGACCCGCATCACACTCGATCCCTACGACGGTCAGCACCTTCCGATCGAGACCATTCGGTTCATCGACCAGAACACCATCCAGTTCGATGTCACTTCGTCCCAGGACGTGGAGACGGACGACGACACGGTCGAGGAGGAGCAGGACCAGGAGGAGGAGCGGGCCGAGCGGAAGAAACCGAAGAAGAAGGTGTTTCACTTCGAGTACGACGTGGACACCCGGACGCTCCGCCAGCTGGAGGACTTCGAGGGCCCCGACAATCATCCGTCCTGGGCCAACGTGTCCCCCGACGGCGAGACCGTGGTCTTCGTCCGGAATCACAACCTGTTCATGATGACCGCCGCCGAGTACGCCAGGATCCTGGATGCGCGGCGCGGCCTGAGCGGTGAAGAGGCGGACTCCGCCGATCAGAAGCTGGAGGTGGAGGAGACCCAGTTCACGGAGGACGGCGAGCTGTACTACTCGTGGGGCACCGGCGGTCGCGGCTCCGGTCCGGTGGACTCGAAGAAGGACGAGGAGTACGCGAAGCGGAATCGCGCCCCGGTGTCGTGGGCGTCCGATTCCCGTCGGTTCGCCACGGTGCGATCGGACTGCCGCGAGGTCGGGAAGCTCTGGGTCATTCACAACACCGGCAGCAAGCGCCCCGAGCTGGAGACCTACTGCTACGACATGCCCGGTGAGCAGACCGTAACCAACCAGGAGGTGTGGGTGGCGGAACTCACCGGCGGCACCGGGGCCGGTTCGGCGGGCGCCGACGGCGTCGCCCTCACGCAGGTGGACGACGATCCCTGGCCGGACCAGACCATGGTCTTCGTCAGCGCCCAGCGCTTCGACTATCCGGACTCCACCGAGCCCGAGGTCACGACGTGGGCTTCGGACGATCCCAACCACGTGTACTTCATGCGCCGGTCACGGGATCGGAAGAAGCTGGACCTGGTTCGCTGGGACGCTACCACCGGCCAGGCCACGGTCCTCATCGAAGAGCGCTCCAACACCTACCTGGAGGAGCGCCAGCGGCCGACGCCCCGGGTCCTTTCGAACGGCGACATCCTCTGGTGGTCTGAGGAGGACGGCAGGGGTCACCTGTACCGCCACGCGGCGGACGGCACCCGCACGGGACGCCTCACGGAGGGCCCCTGGACCGTGGCCGACATCGTGTCGGTGGACGAGGGCAGCGGGACGCTGTTCTTCACGGCCGCCGGTCGCGAGCAGGGCATGGACCCCTACTACATCCAGTTCTACCGGATGCCCCTGGGTGGAGGTGGGATCCAGCGCCTGAGCCCCGACGACTTCGACAACCAGGTGGAGATGTCCGAATCGTCCCGGTTCACGGTCCACACCTACTCCCGGGTGAATACGGTGCCCGAGTCCGTGGTTCGGAATGCCAGCGGGAACGTCGTGGTGAACCTCGAGACGGCGGATCTCTCCCGGCTGGTGCAGGCCGGGTGGCAGATGCCCGAGACCTTCACGGTGAAGGCTGCCGACGGTGTCACCGACCTCTATGGCGTCATCTACAAGCCCTTCGATTTCGATCCGGAGAAGGTCTACCCGGTCGTCGAGTACGTGTATCCCGGGCCCCAGACCGAGAGCGTGGCCAAGGCCTTCAACCAGGGCCAGAACGTGGCCCGGCGCTACGAGGTCTCCCTGGCCCAGTTCGGGTTCATCGTGGTGACGGTGGGGAACCGGGGCGGTCACCCCCACCGGTCCAAGTGGTACCACAACTACGGGTACGGGAACCTGCGGGACTACGGCCTGGCCGATAAGAAGGTCACCGTGGAGCAGCTGGCCCAGCGTCACCCGTGGGTCGACCAGGGCCGGGTGGGCATCTACGGCCATTCCGGGGGCGGATTCATGTCCACGGCCGCCATGCTGGTCTATCCGGATTTCTTCGACGTGGCTGTGTCGTCTTCGGGGAACCACGCCAACGACGTCTACAACCGATGGTGGTCCGAGTCCCACCACGGCGTTGAATTGGTGGAGGAGGGCGATTCGGTCCGCTGGGAATACGAGATCGACACCAACCCCGACATCGCGAAGAACCTGAAGGGCCGCCTCCTGCTCACCACCGGCGACCGGGACAACAACGTCCACCATGCCGGCACCGTGCGGATGGCCGAAGCGCTGATCCGGGCCAACAAGCGCTTCGACTACTTCATCTTCCCGGGCCAGCGCCACGGCTACGGGGACATGGGCGACTACTGGTTCTGGCTTCGGGCTGAGTACTTCGTCCGGCACCTCATGGGCGACACCCGCTGGGAGGTGGACGTGACGCCGCTGAACCTGGAGAGGGAGGCGGGGGGGTAGTCGGGTCTCACTCAGGACACCGAAGCCGCAGCGGGCCCCGGGGATGATTCTCCGGGGCCCGCCCTGGTTTCGGCTCCCATCGGTCAGCCCTGGCCGGCGGCGGCGTATAGGATCGGGCAGAGATTCGACACACCGCACCGTTCACCCCTGCCGACAGCACCGTGCCATGAGATATCGGATCGAGATCCTCTCCCTACTCCTGCTGTTCGCCGCAGCCTCCCTCCCCGTTTCCGGCCAGTCCCTGCGCTGGACGTTCGAGACCGGCGGGAAGGTGTACTCCTCTCCGGCGCTGGCCGACGGCCTCCTGGTCTTCGGGAGCGGCGACGGCAACGTCTACGCCGTGGACGCCGAGACCGGGGCCGAGCGGTGGAGGTTCGAGACGGAGGGCGCGGTCCACTCCTCCCCCCTGGTGGCCGACGGATCGGTCTACGTGGTCAGCCATGACGGGAATCTCTATGCCCTGGACGCCGGCGACGGGTCGCGGCGGTGGTCCTTTGCCACCGGGGGCGAGAAGGTCTTCGATCTGTGGGACTACTACCTGTCCTCCCCGGCCGTGGCCGGGCCCAACGTGGTGTTCGGCAGCGGGGACGGACGGGTCTACGCCGTGGACCGGGCCTCCGGAGCCGAGGTCTGGCACTTCCAGACCGGAGACGTGGTCCACGCCGAGCCCACCGTGGCCGACGGAGTGGTCTTCGTCGGCAGCTTCGACGGGTTCTTCTACGCCCTTGGCGCACGGGACGGGGAACTGGTATGGAAGTTCGACACCGTGGGGGACACCTACTTCCCCCGGGGTGCGGTCCAGCGGGGGGCCCTGGTCCACGAGGGTATCGTGTATTTCGGGAGCCGGGACTACAACGTGTACGCCCTGGATCAGGCGGCGGGCACGGGCCGGTGGAACATGAAGGAGCGGGGGAGCTGGGTCATCGCCCGGCCCACGTTCCTCGACGGCCGCGTCTACATGGGTACCTCCGACTCACACGCCTTCATGGCCCTGGACGCCCAGTCCGGTGTGGAGGCCTGGAGGAAGTCCCTGAGCCTGCGGGTGTACGGATCGGCCGCCGCGGAGGACGGCGTCCTGTACTTCGGGTCCCACAATGGGACGCTGTACGCCGTGGACCCGGCCGGCGGAGAGGAGCTGTGGACCTTCCGGACTCCAAGCAGCCGGGAGAACCACGACCGGGTGTTCGGGTCCGACGGAGGCTGGGCAGAGGGGTTCGAGCTGTACGGCGCGGACTTCCAGCAGGCGGAGGAGACGATCCTCTCCCTGGGCTCGATCCTCTCCACGCCGCTGGTGGCGGGCGGCTCCGTCTACTTCGGGAGCGCGGACGGAAGACTGTACGCGGTGGGCCTTCCCCAGGGGTAGGCATCGGGGGTAGGCGCCGCCCCGCTGGTGCCGGGGGGTCAGCGGCCTCCCAGCACTCCCGCCTCCACCAGGGCCGCCTGCGTATCGAGGCGGATGCGGTAGATGTCGGGAGGGTGGCCGCCGACCCCTCCCGAATTGAACGCGCCCAGGACGGCCGTCCGCGTCTCGGGGTCCAGCAGGAAGAACGTGAAGAAGGCCCGCTGGCTTCCGGTGTGGCCGACGATGGGTGAACCGTTCACCTCGTAGAGGAAGTAGGTGAGGCCCATCGAGCTATTCCCCAGCCCCGGGGACTCGCTCCCGGTGGGCACCACGGCCTCCCACATCTCTTCGAGACTCGAGCGGCTCAGAACGCCCTCGGCCGGGGACCCGGGCTCGACCGAGCCCATGAGAAACGCCATGTAGCGGGCCAGGTCCGGGACGGAGGCATTGAGCCCACCGTTGCTCACGGTGATCCCGGTGTTGAAATCCAGCCCCCCGGCCCGCGGCCCCTCGGGTCCGACCCAGTAGTGGTTCGACCGATGGGGGTGGAGGTGCCAGGGCGTCATGTCGAAGTAGGCCGTCTCCATGCCCAGGGGCCGGAAGATGTTCTTCTCGATGTAGGCCTCGAAGACGTCGCCGGTGACGGCCTCGATGACCCGCCCCAGGAAGACGATCCCCGGGTTCGAATAGCTGAAGCGTGACCCGGGCTCGAAGAGGATCTCGGTGTACGGCATCATCGCCACGAGCTGGCTCCACTCCGTGGGCTCGTGCGGTTCCCACTCGGCCCCGGAAGCCCAGGGAAACGTGCCGGCCCGGAACCCGGCCGAGTGCGAGAGGAGGTGCCGGAGGGTGATCTCCTCCATGTCGCCGAACGGGTTGTGCACTGCCGCCAGCTCCGGCACGTACATCACCGCCGGGTCATCGAGGTCCACCAGCCCCCGGTCCCGGAGCTGCAGGATGGCGATCCCGGTGAAGGTCTTGGTGATGGACGCCCAGTGGTAGAGGGTGTGTTCGTCCACCGGCCGACCGGTCTCCAGGTCCGCAAGGCCATGGACCTCCAGGTCCTCGAGGCGGCCGTCCCGGATCAGGGCCAGGCTGGCCCCGATGACGCCCTCTTCGGTGACCGTGCCTCGCCAACCCTCCACGACCCCGTCCCACGTTCGGTCCTGTGCGGTGGCGGCCCCGGGGGCGCCGAGGAGGAGAGCAAGGGTTGGAATGGCGAAGCGGCGGACGGCCGCGGCGAAACGGTGGAGGACGGTCGCGTGCAAGGGTTCGGTCTCCCGGTGTCGGGCCTGGGCATCTGGGTCTCGGATCGCGGAATCTGGACGCTCGTCCGGCCCGGCGCGAGGTGGTCGGCCGCCCGGTGGACGGCTCCGTGGCCTGAACCGTGCAGCGTCCCGAGGTAGGCCTCCCGCCCTCAGGAGGCGATTCGTGGACCAGTCCTTCTTGACCGAACTATCCCGCCGCCGCATCCCCCAGGTCCTCGGGGTGTATCTGGCCGCCGGATGGGGTCTACTCGAGTTCACGGACTGGTTGACGGGAGCGTTCGGCCTCTCCGTGGGCATTACCCTGGCGGTTCTGGGGATCTGGGCGGCTCTCCTCCCCGCGGCCATGGTCCTGGCCTGGCGTCTCGGTGCGCCGGCGGAGGCCGAGACCACTGGCGCGCCCGGTCCGAGCCCGGTCTCGTCCGCGCCCTCCGTGGGAGTGCTCCCCTTCGTGAACCTGGGGCCGGACCCCGCCGACGAGTACCTGGGGGACGGCCTCAGCGATGAGATCCTCACCGCCCTCGCCCGGGTGGAGGGCCTGAAGGTGGCGTCCCGCACCTCGGGGTTCGCCTTCCGGGACAGCCAACTCGACGTCAGGGAGATCGGGCAGCGGATGGGAGTGGCCGCCCTGCTGGAGGGGAGTGTCCGGCGGGATGGCGATCGGATCCGCGTCATCACCCAGCTGGTCAGCGCCGCCGACGGGTATCACCTCTGGGCCCGGAGCTTCGATCGGTCGATGGATGATCTCCTCGCCATCGAGATCGAGATCGCGGAGCAGGTTGCGGAGGCTCTGGCCGGGGTTCTTCGAGGCCCCCCCCGCCAGAGCCGCACGGAGGATCCCAGGGCCTACGAGTACTTTCTGCGCGGTCGGCACTATCTCCGCCAGTGGAACAAGAGAAGTCTCCTGTTCGCGCGGGACATGTTCCGGAGCTCCGTGGCCCGGGATCCCGAATTCGCCCGGGGCTGGGCGGCGATCGCAGACACCGTGTACCTGCTCTGCACCTACTATCCGTCCGCTCGGGCGGAACTGGCCGAGGCGGAGGAAGCGGCGACCCGGGCCCTCCGCCTCGCCCCGGACCTGGCCGAGAGCCACAGCGCCCTTGGGTCGGTGCGGTTCCTCCAGGGGCGCACGCCGGAGGCGGCCGCGGCCTTCGAGCGGGCCATCGAACTGGATCCCACCCTCTTCGTGGCCCACTACTTCTTCGCGCGGGCCAACTTCCAGATGGGGAGACTCGCCGAGGCGGAGTCCCTCTTCGAGCGCGCGGGGGAGGTGGAGCCCCGGGACTATCAGTCCGTCTTCTTCAGGGCTCAGTCCATCGAGGCCCAGGGTCGACATGACGAGGCCCTGCAGGTCTACTCGGAGGCTCTCGGCCGCTCTGAGGAGTGGATGGACCTCTACCCGGATGATGCGCGGGCAGCGACCATGCGGGCCGTGAGTCTGTGCCGGCTTGGACGGGCCGACGAGGGCCTGGAGTGGGGTCGGGGCGCCCTGAAGCTGGACCCCGAGGACGCCGGAGTCCGCTACAACGTGGCCTGCCTCTACGCGCTGGAAGGCATGACCGACGAGGCGCTCAAATGCCTCGAGGAGGCCGTGGAAGTCGGTTTCGGCAACCGGGAATGGCTGGAGAAGGACCCGGATATCGAGAGCCTGCGAGGCCACCCCCGGTTCAAGAACATCATGGCCCGGGCCGGGGGGTGAAACGGCCGTTCTCATTCGACCGGACCCGTCCGCCGGGACCCCGCCCCGACATCAGTTCCCGTTCCCGCCCACCTTCGGCTCACTGTGCTCCACGGTCAGCGGCGACAGGTAGAACGGATCGTCGATGCCCTTCTTCCTCATGGCGATGCCGACCAGGCACTCCCGGACCACCCGGTTGGAGACCTGCCCGGTGACGTAGCTGGGGTCGGCCAGGGGGAGGTACTCCACCAGGTCCATGCCCACCATGCCGCGGTGATTGCATAGGCCGCGGATCAGGGGGAGGATCTCTCGGGGGGTCACGCCGCCGGGCTCGGGTGTGCCGGTGCCCTTCGTGTATGCCGGGTCGATGACGTCGATGTCGAAGGAAATGAAGATCTTGTCTGCGATCTCCTCGGCCTCGGCCAGTACGTCCTGCATGACCGCGGTCCAGCCCCGGGCCTCCACCTCCGCCATGGTGTGATACCGAAACCCGTAGTTCCGCATCTTCTCGAAGCTGGCTGCGTCGGGGTAGTACCCGCGCAGGCCCACCTGGATGTACTGGTTGCCTCGGACGTGCCCCTCGTCCATGAGATTCCACACCCAGGTCCCATGCGTGAGCGGATGGCCGAAAGTCCCGGGCGTGCCGTCGTAATGAGCGTCGAAGTGGACCACCGCCACCTGCTCCTTCCCGTGGGCATCGGTGACTCCGGCCACGTCCGGATAGGTCAGGGAGTGGTCGCCTCCGATGATGATGGGGATGGCGCCGGCCTCGGCGATCTCCCGGACCAGCCGCCGAACCTCAGTGGCCGAGCGGATGGCCGACAGCATGTCGATCCCCGCGTCCCCGTAGTCCACCATGGTGAGCTCCCGGAAGGGGTCCACCATGGTGTGCATGTGCTCCATGGTGAAGCCGCCCCAGGTCCCATACATGTCGCTGACCCGGAACATGCGGGGGCCCCATGAGGCGCCCCGCATTCCGGTGCCCATGTCCACGCCCGCGCCCATGATGGCCACGTCCACGTCACCGGCTTCCAGGTCGGCGGCGTTCAGAGCTACCGGGAGGTTGAAGAAGGTGGGGATCCCCGAAGGGAATGCTCCGCCCTCGTACCGCTGGATGTGGATGGGCCCCGGCTCCCGGTTCGGATCGGCGCTTCGATCCCGGACCATCTTCCAGAGATTGAAGGTTGGATCGTCGGGGTTGAGCTTGAGCATGGTGGAGTCACCCGGCAGGCCCCGGAGGGTATCCGGTGGGTTGTCGTCCACCACCTGCGCGGAGCCCGGCGACGGCCCGAGGAGAGCGGCGAAGAGGAGTCCGGTGATGAGCTTCTTCATGGGATGGCTCCGGGTTTGTTCAACGGATTGCATCATGTTGGTCGGCCAGCGTACGGCTACCAGCCCAGGCCGACGGAGACGCCCAGCGTGAGATTGGTCTTGGTTTCACCGACGAAGTCGACGATCAGCAGGGGGGTGATGGTCGTCTCGCCCGCGTGGATCGCATATCCCGTGGATACGAACCAGAGGAAGTACCACGAGGTCTTCGTAGTTCCGTCCGACTTGGCTTTGTCCACCCGCTCTCCGCCGGGGCCCGTAGCCAGTTTCCATTGGGGAGTCGCGTAGAAGGCCGCCCCCAGAGCGGCCACGGCGGAACGATCGTGATCGCCGTAGGCGAAGTCGGCTCCGACACCCACGCCCCAGCGCTCGGCGATGGCCCGTTCGTAGTCGACACCGATCGCGAAGGAGGTGTGATCCGTCTCCTCCAGCGGGGTCATCGCGCCCACCATGAACGCGACATGGTTGGGGTGCCGAGCGCCATCGCTGTGCGCGTCCCCGGTTT
Source organism: Gemmatimonadota bacterium (assembly GCA_039587435.1). Lineage (GTDB taxonomy): Bacteria > Gemmatimonadota > Gemmatimonadetes > Longimicrobiales > Gaopeijiaceae > JBDHIJ01. The sequence goes on along the minus strand of JBDHIJ010000005.1, from coordinate 47,951 downwards.
CCTGGGCCAGCGTCGAGCTGGAACCAAGCATGAGTGCGGGGAACAGCGCACAGATGACCCGGGAAGGCCGAAAAGGTGGTCGGTGCATGGCGAAGGCAGGAGCGGTTCCGGCAGACATGAAGGGGTGCTCATTCTACCCAGCCGCGGGTCGGGCCGCCATGTCGTCGCACCGGACTCCAGCAGCCAAGAAATCTGGAGTGCTGCGGGGCTGCGGTGGCACGGGTCCCGCAGTACGATGCAGGCCTGCTGGAACTCGCCATTGGGACCCCTTCACCGACACTCCGGACTCCGGATCATGACTCGTCTGTCGACGCTTTTCCCACGGACCACCGCCGCCGCCTGCACCGGGCTTCTGCTCGGGACCTTCGCCCTCCCTGCGGCGGCTCAGCGCCAGGGCAGTGGCGGGGCCGACCCCACCGCCGACCTCTCGACCTCGGATCAGATCTCGGAGGTCACCGCCCGCTCCATCGGCCCAGCGGCCATGAGTGGCCGGGTGGTGGACATCGCCGTGGCCTACGATCCGTCGGCGCCCACCGCCGCCTACGGGAACATCTTCTACATCGCCGCGGCCTCGGGTGGAGTCTGGAAGACGACGAACGGGGGCCTGACCTTCGACCCCGTCTTCGACGACACGGGCATCGCCTCCATCGGCGACATCGCCGTGGCGCCCTCGAACGGGAACATCGTCTACGTGGGAACGGGCGAGGCCAACTTACAGCGATCCTCGTCCTATGGGAACGGCATCTACCGCTCTCTGGATGGCGGAGGAAGCTGGGAGCACATGGGTCTGGAGACGTCCCAGCACGTAGGTCGGATCCTGGTGCACCCGAAGGACCCGATGACCGTGTATGTGGCCGCCGTCGGCCCGCTCTGGGCCGCCGGCGGTGAGCGAGGCGTGTTCCGCTCCAGGGATGGCGGTGAGACGTGGAGCCCCCTGCTCACTGTAGACCAGCACACCGGCGCCACGGATCTGGTCTTCGATCCGAAGGACCCGGACGTGATCTATGCCGCCACGTACCAGCGGGAGCGCCGGGCCTACGGGTACATCGGTGGCGGTCCCGGCAGCGGGATCTGGAAATCCTCGGACGCCGGCGACACCTGGGCCGAACTCACCCGCGGCCTTCCCGAGGGCGACCTCGGGCGCATCGGTCTGGACATCTCGCTTTCGCAGCCCAACACCCTGTACGCCGTGGTGGAAGGCGATGGGGCGGGCGTCTACCGGACCGACGACGGCGGAATCAACTGGCGCCTGACCGACGACATCCAGTCGATCCCGTGGTACTTCGGCCAGATCCGGGTCGATCCTTCGGATCCTGAGGTGGTCTATCACTTGGGCGTACCGCTGGTGCGGTCGTGGGACGGGGGACAGAGCTGGTCGTCCGCGGCCGACAACGGGGTCCACGTGGACCACCACGCCCTCTGGATCAACCCCAAGAACAACCACCACCTCATCCTGGGCAACGACGGCGGGCTCTACGTGAGCCACGACCGGGGCGAGAGCTGGGACTGGGCCGTGAACCTGCCCATCAGCCAGTACTACGCCATCGGGTACGACATGCAGGAGCCGTTCTACGGCGTGTACGGCGGGTTCCAGGACAACAACACCTGGGGCGGGCCCAGCCGGACCCGCTCCCGGATCGGGATCCCCAACTCGGCCTGGTTCGTCATGGCCGGCGGGGACGGGTTTTACGCGGCCATCGATCCCACCGACCACACCATCGCGTACGTGGAGTCGCAAAACGGGAACATCTCCCGCTACGACGCCCGGACCGGCGACCGGAAGGGGATCCGGCCCATCCCGGAGCCGGGGGAATTGCCCTACCGGTTCAACTGGAGCGCTCCGATCCAGATCAGCCCGTTCGACCCGAGCACCGTCTACTTCGCGGCCAACCACCTCTTCAAGAGCACCGACCTCGGAGACACCTGGGAGCGGCTCGGCGAGGACCTGACCCGGGCCATCGACCGGGAGACGCTGCCCATGATGGGTTCCGTCCCGGAGAAGACGGCCGTGGCCTACCACCAGGGCGTGGCGGTCTTCTCCAACATCTCCACCATCAGCGTGTCGGAGATGGAGAGAGGCCTGCTGGCCACCGGGTCGGACGACGGAACGATCGCAGTGTCGCAGGACGACGGTCGGACCTGGACCCGGAGCACCTCGTTCCCCGGCGTGCCGGACACGACCTACGTCAGCAAGGTTCGGTGGTCGAAGCATGACGCGAACACGCTCTACGCCACCTTCGATGGGCATCGGTCCAACGACTTCCTGCCCTACGTCCTGAAGAGCACGGACCGGGGGGCAAGCTGGTCGAGCATCGCGTCCGATCTGCCCACGTTCGGGAATGTGAGGGCGTTCGCCGAGCATCCGGACAACCCGGATGTCCTTTTCGTGGGGACCGAGTTCTACCCGTTCGTCTCCGTGGACGGTGGGGCGAGCTGGCACCGGGTGGGCGGCGTGCCGCCGGCCCCGGTCCACGATCTGAAGGTCCATCCCCGGGACAACGCGCTCATCGTGGGGACCCACGGGCGCGGGATCTACATCCTCGACGACCTGAACCCGTTCCTGCACCTGGCCGAGGCTCAGGCGTCGGGCGAGGCCTTCCTCATGCCGGTGGCCCCGACGCTTGCCTTCACCGAGGACCGCTCCCAGTACACGGGCACCCACGCGGACCGGAACTACTCGGGCGACAACCCTCCGGTGGGGACCCACGTGTGGTACTACCTGCCCGAGGGTGGGCAGGAGGTGACGCTCGACATCCTGGCCGCCGACGGACGGCGGGTCCGGACGCTGGAGGCATCGGGGAGCGCCGGTCTGCAATCCGCCCACTGGGACCTCCGCTTCGAGCAGCCCTGGGACGGCCCCGAGGAGGAGGGCGGCGGACCCGGGTTCTTCAGCTTCTTCGGGGGCGGGAACCAGGGGCCGCTGGTGATCCCGGGTGAATACACCGCCCGCCTCACGCTGGCGGTCGACGACGGTGCCGACGTGGTGCTCGAGCGACCCATCACGGTCACGCGGGACGACGCCATGCGCCTCACAAACGCACAGCTGGCGCAGCTCCAGGACTATCGCCTGGACTACCAGGGGCTGAACGCCCAGCTGGAAATGGCGCTGAAGGCCATCGACGACATGCGGGATACCCTCGACGACCTGGACGAGGCCCTGGCGGAGGCCCGGGCCGACGACTCCCTGGTGGACCAGGCGGAGGCGCTCCGGGATGCCGTGGACCAGGTGGACGATGCGCTGCGTTCCCCACGGGGCCGGGGAGGTTCCAACCCCTACGATCCCACCGACGATACACCGCCGGTCCAGAGCCGGATGCGGGTGGCCGGCGGCATGATGAACGCCACCGCCATGCCCACCACGCAGGAGCTGGACGCGCTGTCCAGCATCCCCGGGGACCTGGCGAACGCCGTCGGCGCCCTCAACGGGCTGTTGTCCGAGGACTTCCACGCCTTGGTCCGGGCGCTGGACGAGGCTGGAGTCCCGTGGACGCCAGGGCGGGTGCTGGGGCCGGTGGGCTCCCGCTAGGGGCGAGGCCGCCCGGCCGGCGGGCGTCGAGCCCGGCGCACGAGAGAGCCCCCTCCGGTCGAGGTGACCGGAGGGGGCTCTTCGTTCGGGTGACGCGGGCCGGGTCAGCGGCTCCGCGTCCTCACGACCCGCGCCATCAGAAGATGAACGCCAGCAGCCAGATCCCGATGTTGCTCATGAGCGAGATCATGAACGCGCCACCCAGCGCCCAGCCGAAGCTGTCGATGGTCAGCTTGTCGGTCAGCTTGTCGGTCAGCGTCAGCATGATCGCGTTGACGAACCACACCGTGATGAACGACAGCAGGTATGCCAGCCCGAGGGTCGCGATGGTCAGGACCCCGAAGATGATGGAACCCAGGAACGCGTTGAGCACGCCGTATATGGCGGCCACGAAGAGCGCGCTCTTGAAGTCCTTCACGTGGAAGCCGGGCAGCGCCTCGGCGGTCACGAACACCGCGAAGGTCAGCACCAGCCAAGAAATCAGCAGTTCCATTGTCCAGCCTCCCTGAGTCGTTGAGGTCCTCTTCAGCCCCTACGGGTTCCGGTTCCTAGCGGTTTCCACCACCGGGCCGCCGGTTGGGCGACGAGAACGGCGGAGGCGTCAGGTCGATCGCCGGGTTCTCCTGAATCAGCCGAAGGACTTCACGCACACCTCGCTCGATCTGGGGATCCCGTCCGGCCGCCACGGACCGGGCGTCCATGAACACCTCGATGTCCGGCGGAACGCCCTCGTTCTCGGCTACCCAGGAGTTCTCCGGATCGTAGACCGCGCTGGCCGGAGCGGTCACACGGCCGCCGTCCACCGTGGGAACGGGCCCGGCGGCGGCCACCAGGCCGCCCCAGGTGCGCATACCGATGAGCGGTCCGGCGTTCTGGTGCCGGAAGACCCACGGGAAGAAGTCACCGCCCGACCCGGCCAGCTCGTTGATGAGCAGGACCTTGGGTCCGAGAATCCCTGCGGGCAGACGGTATGGCGTGCCGCCCGGGGCCTCGTTGGTGATGGCGGCCCGGGTGGTCCGCGTCATGAGGTCCACCATGTAGTCGTCCAGCAGCCCCCCGCCGTTGTACCGCTCGTCGATGACCGCGCCCTCCTTATGCTGCTGCGCGAAGAAGTAGCGGTTGAACGAGGTGTAGCCCGGGCCACCCGTGTTGGGCACCCAGACGTAGGCCAGCCGACCTCCGGACAGCTCGTCCACCATCCGACGGTTGTCCTCCACCCAGGCCCGCTGCCGGAGCGCGTTCTCGCTGCGCAGGGGCTCGACGGTCTCGGTCCAGTGGCCGTCCATGGTGGGGCGGTCATTGATGTGGAGGACGGTCTGGCGACCGGCCGTCCCGTCCAAGGCCATGAACGGATCCTGGTCGGCGGTGAGCTCGACACCGTTCACGCCGACCAGGTAGTACCCGGCCTGGACGTTGATCCCGGGACCCGCCAGCGGAGCGGTCAGACTCGGGTTCCAGCTCTCGAACGTGTAGATGCGGTCGATCTGCCACCGTCCGTCATCCGCCACAAAGTCGGCACCCAGGAGTCCCACGCGGCTCGTATCGACGGCGGGGTAGTCGCCGCCGGACACGAAGCTGTGCCCCACGGCCAACTCGCCGTTGATGATGTCGAGCAGGTAGTTGAGGTCGTGACGGTGGCGTACCCACTGCACCAGGGGCCGGTACCGGTCCCGGACCGCCTCCCAGTCCGCGCCGTGGGTGTTCGGGGCGTAGAACAGGTCGCGCTGATAGCGCCACATCTCGTCGAAGATCTGGTGCCACTCGGTCATGCGATCCAGCTGCATGCGCAGGTCCATGGCCACGCGCCCATTGTTCCCGCTGGGCTTCCGCGCAGTGTCGACCACGCGCCAGTTGGGGCCCTGCCGGAACAGCATCTTCGAGCCGTCCGCGCTCACCGAGGGCGCCTGGATGCCGGCCACGAACTCCTCGGCCTCCCGGTCCTCCATGGAGAACTTGTGCAGGGTCAGACCCCGGGCGTTCTCGGGGAACTCGGCCACGAACACCGACCCCTTCGGCCCGGCCACGAGCCCGAAGTACCGGCGCACCGGCATGGGGAGCGCCAAGATCCGGTTCTCGAAGCCGTCGAAGTCGATCTGGACCTCAACGTCGCCGTTACCGTTTCCGCCGCCGCGTCCGGCCGGACCGCTGCCGGAGCCGCCGCCTTCACCCTCGCCCTCCTCGTCGCCGCCCTCGTCCTTGACCTCCTCTTCGTCGGACTGGAGGGGGAAGGGGTTGGGGTCGTCCGCGCGGAGCACGGCCACGTACACGCCGTAGCTCGGGTCGGCCATCATGGCGCTGGTGTTCGCCCATCCGGATCCCAGGGCCACGTCGGTGCTGGCCAGGAAGTAGAGATGACGGCCGTCCCGGTCCCAGCTCGGGGAGGTGGAGTTGGCCATCTCGTCGGTGAGCGGGGTCACCTGGTCGGTGTCGCGGGACCACACGGTGATCCGGTTGAGGCGGTTCTCGGCGGACTTGGCGTAGGCGAGCCAGCGGGAGTCCGGGGAGAACTCCAGACCCATCCCGCCCCGGTCGCCGGAGGTGCCGCCCACGTCCACCGTGCGGATGTCGCCGGAGGCCACGTCCACCACGCGGATGCGGGCCACGTTGTCCACGAAGGCGATCAGCTCGCCGTCGGGCGACCAGGTGGGCTCCCAGGCGTAGTGCGACTCCCCGATGTCGACCGCGCGGGGCTCGGACATGCCGTCCTGGGTCCCGATCATGAGGTACACGCCGTCACCGGCCTCCCGGAACCAGGCGACCTCGTCCCCGTCAGGCGACCAGATCGGCCGCCGATCGGCGGCGTCGCTGGACCGGGTCAGGTTCCGGGTGTCGCCGTTCTCCACCGGCACGGTGAAGATCTCGCCCCGGGCCTCCACGACCACCCGCTGACCGGTGGGGGAGATGTAGGCCGAGGTGGCCCGCCGACCCACGTCCTGCCACCGGGTCTCGGCCCAGGGGAAATCGCCGCGCACCGTGACGTCGATCCGACGGAGGGCTCCGGAGGCCGGATCCAGCTCATGGATCCACCCATCGTGCTCCACAACCAGCGCGTCGCCGTTGCCGGCGAGCCACTTCGCGTCGATGTCATCGAAGCGGGTGACCTGCCTGAGGTCCCCAGAGCCCGTGTCGTAGGCCCAGACGTTCATCACCCAGTCCCGATCCGACAGGAAGTAGACGGTATCGCTCATCCAGACCGGATGGACGTCCGTCGAGCGGTCCTCGTTGGGGATGAAGGTCTCGCCCAGGTCGTCCAGGTCCATCACCACCAGCGAGGTGTTCTGCCCGCCACGGTAGGAGCGCCACTCCTCGTCCCAGCGGTCCATGCGGTCGATGGCGATCTGTCCACCGTCCGGGGACATCCAGCCGTCGAAGGCCCAGGGAGCCTGGATCAGTTCGGAGGGGCCTCCCTCGACCGACACCGTCCAGAGCCGCATGTACGGACGGGGTGCGGTCTCGCGGCCCGAGGCGAAGAGCACCCTGGAGCCGTCCGGGCTCCAGCCGCGAACCTGCGACCCGGAGGGGTGCCAGGTGAGCCGGGTGGGCATCCCGCCCTCCACCGGGACCACGTACACCGAGGCCGTACCGGACCGGTTCGAGGTGAACGCGATGTGCCGCCCGTCCGGGGAGAGCATGGGGTGCTCCTCCACGGCCGGGGTGCTGGTGATCCGGACGGCGTCCCCACCGCCCCGCGGGGCGACCCACACGTCCGACCCGTACGTGAACGCCACGTGGGTGTCGCTGATGGAAGGCTGTCGAAGGAGACGGGTGGAGTCCTGCGCGGCAACGGAGCCGGCCAGGAGGAGCCCGGCCGTCAGGGCCAGGGTCGTACGAACGACGAGTCGCATGAGGTCACGTCCCGATCTGAGGTCTGGAACCGACGAGTTGTACTGTGCCCACCCGACGAACGGGCAGACGGTCAAGTTTCGACCGGGATGCGGGGAGTGCAATGCTCATGCCCGGTCGGCGAGGGGGCGGCCCGAGGCAGGTGGTGCGGCCCCCGTGAGTGATACCGCTTCCTGAGGGGTGGGTCCCGTCAGCCCGGAAGCCGAATCTCCGGGTCCTTCGGGAAGGGCCGGTACAGGACGATGGTCCGCCCGATGGTCTGGGGGACGTGGACGTCCTCGAGACTCGCCACGATGAGATCGGCGGTGGGTCGGGCCTTCTGAGGCGCGTTCTGCTCCACCTTCACTTTGAGCAGTTCGCGGGTGTTGAAGGCCTCCTCCACGGACTGGAGGACGGCGTCGGTGACACCCTCGGAGCCGACGAACACCACGGGCTTGAGGTGGTGGGCCAGGGACCGCAGGTGGGCGCGCTGTTTGGATGTGAGTTCGGCCATGACGTCTCCGGTGGGTGCGCGGAACGGGTTCCGCGGGTCACGGACGGCTCCGCTCCCGGAACGGAAGATCGACTCCCGCGAGGGGGCGCGGAAGGGGAAATGTCGTGGGGGGGCTTTCGGCCATGGGGCGCGATCCGTAAGTCAGGACCCATGTCCAACTCCGCCAACACGTCCGGACCCGGCACCGAACCGGCGTCCCCCACCGGGCTCACCCGGGAACTGGGCCTCCTGGGCCTGGCCGCCACCGGCATCTGCTCCATGATGGGCGCGGCCATCAACGTCATCCCGTTCATGATCCAGCGGAACGTCCCCGGCATCGGACCGGACGTTCTGCCCGCCTATGCCCTCGCCGCGGCGCCGGCGATCCTGGCGGCGCTGGCCTACGCGGTCCTGGCCTCGGCCATGCCCCGGGCCGGAGGGAGCTACATCTACGCCTCGCGGGCGCTGAATCCGTACCTGGGATTCGTAGCCAGCTTCTCCCAGTGGTTCGGCCTCTCCATCGCCATCGGGGTGGTGTCCTACGTCCTGATTCCCTTCATCCGGGATGTGGTGGTGGCTTTGGGATGGGATGGCCTGGGGGCTCTCCTCGACACCGGTCCCGTGCGGGTGGGACTCGCTCTGGCGTTCCTCTGGGGATCGGTGGCTCTCAACATCCGGGGGCTGAAGCTCTACGAGCGGGTCCTGATCCCGCTCATGTTCCTGATGTTCATCCTGGGCGGGGTGGTCATCGTTTTCGGATTCGCCTTCGATCAGGCCCAGTTCGCCGATGCGCTCATGCAGGCGGAGGGGGTCGGGATCCCCAAGATCGAGCGCGTAGATCCCGGACTGACCGGGTTCCTGGCCGCCGCGGCCATTCTCTTCTCCAGCTTCATCGGGTTCGACTCCATCGCCCAGGCCGGAGGGGAGGCCCGGAATCCCCACCGCTCCCTTCCCCTGGCCATCGGGATCGCGGTGGTGACGGTCGGCACCTTCTACTTCCTGTTCACGGCCGCGGTCTACCACACCGTGCCCTGGGAGTTCATCGCCGACCGGGCCCAGACCCAGGACCTGACCGCCCCGGGGCTGCTGGGATACCTCCTCTCGCCGGGATGGACGGTCCTCATCGTCGCCGGTGCCGCCGTGGCGCTGATCAACGATCTCCCGGCCATGCTGCTGGCGGTCTCGCGGCTGATGTTCGCATGGGCCGAGGACGAGGTCTTCCCTCGCGCCATCGCGGTCGTCCACCCCCGGTTCCACACGCCCCACCGCGCGATTATCGCCAGCGGCGTGGTGGCGTCCGGGTCCATTCTGGGGAGTCACCTGGCCGGCGACTTCTTCCTGGGCGTGGACATCCTGGTTACGTCGATGCTGGTGAACTTCCTGCTGATGTGCCTCTCGGTCCTGGCGCTCCCCCGCCGGAATCCAACGCTGGCCGACGAGGTACGGGTGCTTCGCAATCCCACCGCTCGCACGGTGGTGGCGGCCGCCGGCGCGGTCATGCTCACCACCTTCCTCGTGGTTCACGTGCAGAAGGACCTCTCGGCCCAGCTGGACGCATGGTACTTCCATTCCACGGCTCTGTGGGTGGGGGTCATGGTCCTGGCCTCGGTCATCTACTTCGCCGAGACCGCGGCCCTTCGTCGCAGGGGCGTCGACCTGGCCGCGCGGTTCAGCGTCCTGCCTCCGGAGTAGCCATGGCCTCCCCCTCCCCCGAGCGAATCCAGCTGGCCCAGGGACTCCAGATCTCCCGGGTTCTCACGGGACTCTGGCAGATCGCGGACATGGAGCGCGACGGTGGCGGGGTCGATCTGGCTGCCGCGGCCCGGGCCATGGAGCCGTATCTGGACGCGGGCCTGACCACCTTCGACATGGCCGACCACTACGGGTCGGCCGAGGACATCGTGGGAGCGCACCGCTCCGGCGGCGGCGAGACCACCCGGGGCGAGTTCCTGACCAAATGGGTCCCTCCGGTGGGAGCGCTGCGACCGGAAGACGTGCGGGGGGCTGTGGACACCGCGCTGGAGCGGATGCGCGGGGACCGGATCGACCTGCTCCAGTTCCACGCCTGGGCATACTGGGACCCGTCCTGGCTCGACGCGCTGTTCGCCCTCGGGGCCCTGCGGGACGAAGGCCTCGTCGGAGCCCTGGGTCTCACCAACTTCGACGCGGCGCATTGCCGGGTGGCCCTGGCCTCCGGGATCCCGGTGGTCTCGAACCAGGTGTGCTACTCGCTCCTGGACCGTCGGCCCGCGCAGCGCCTGGGCCCGCTGTGTCAGGACACCGGGCTTCACCTCCTCTGCTACGGGACTCTCGCCGGCGGACTCCTCACCGAAGGGTGGCTCGGCAGGGACGAGGTAGCGGCCGACGACATGCCGACCTGGTCCCTCATGAAGTACAAGCGGTTTCTGGACGCCGCGGGAGGGGGGTGGGACGCCTTCCAGGGTCTGCTCCAGGTGCTGAGAGACGTGGCCCGCGCGCGGGGCGTGTCCATGGCCAATGTGGCCTCCCGCTACGTGCTGGATCAGCCGGGAGTGGCGGGGGTGATCGTCGGAGCTCGACTCGGCGCCAGCGAGCATGTGGACGAGACGCTCCAGCTCTTTACCTTCGAGCTGTCCGACGAAGAGCGTCGGGCCCTCGACGAGGCCGCGGACCGCATCGGGCGGATCCCCGGTGATTCCGGCGACGAGTACCGCCGGCCCCCTTTCCTCACCGCCGCCGGGGACCTGAGCCATCACCTGGATGCGCTTCCGGCCCCCTATGAGCCCCGGGCCGGGACGGCCAGCGACCGCACCCACGTCCTCTCAGGGACCGTCTGGGAGGACATTGCCGGGTTCAGCCGCGCGGTGCGGTCGGGCAACACCATCCGTGTTTCCGGCACCACAGCCACTCATGGCGAACACCTGATCGGCGGAGACGACCCGGCCGCCCAGGCCCACTTCTGCATCGACAAGCTGGAGGGCGCCATCCGGTCGCTCGGAGGGGAATTGGAGCACGTCGTCCGGACCCGGGTCTTCGTCCGCGATCTGGAGGACTGGGAGCCCGTGGCGCGGGCCCATGGAGAGCGTTTTGCCGGCATCCAGCCGGCAAACACCCTGGTCCAGGCAGGGCTGGTGGGAGACGGCTACCGGGTGGAGATGGAGGCGGATGCGGAGATTCCCGATTGCTGACCGGCCCTCCCATCGGTGCCAATGGCGGGTTCGAAGCCCGGAACACAGCTTGCATTAGTAGGCCCGAAACGCTTGCTTCCCGTCGGTGTACCCGACATGGTGAGGCAGAATTCCCCGGAACAGGCAGAATGCGGTAGCGACCCAGGACCATGGCCAGCCTTTTCTCCAGACTCTTCAAATCGGGCGACAGTCCGAGTGCCAAGCCGGCTCCCCCGGGGCTGGACGGCAAGCTCGTGGAGCTGGAGAACCAGGCGGAAGAAGCCAGTCAGGGCCTCCGAGGGACACCGCTGAACACCGCCGGTGACCTCTGTCAGCGTGCCGGGGATCGGCCCAGGGCCCTCCGCTACTACGGCCGGGCCATCGACGCCTTCCTGGAGGACGACCAGCCCGAGGCCGCACGAGGGGTCGCCCGGAAGATCATCCGGATCCACCCCGAGGCCGTCCGCACCCTCTGCACGCTCACCTGGCTCGATCTGGGATCGTCCCACATGGCCGATGCCCTGGTCCACCTGGACGAGTACGTGGCCGCGGCGGCGAAGGCCGGGCGGCAGAGCATCGCGGCCGGGCAGGTCCTGGAGATGGCCCGGACCGTGGTGGAGCCGGCCTTCCTCGAGGCCGCGGCCGACGGTCTCTCGACCCTCGGGGCCGAGGAATCGGCCGATACGGTTCGAGAGTGGGCCGGCCGGGAGGGCGGGTCGCAGGAGGCCACCACCAACCCGGTGGAGCTCCTCGCCCGGTGCCTGGGGGCGGCCGTGGGCTCCAATGCCCGCCGGAACGCCGAAGGGGCGGCCGCCTAGCCCGACCCGGTCCTGGCCCGTTCCACGTGGGCCAGCCGTTTCTCGAACTGTGTGCGGGCGAAGTCCACGAATACGTCGGGCTCCAGTCCGAAGGGCATCCGACCTTCGGGATACGCCGCGAACGCCTCGTTGATGATCCCGATCCCCACCGGGAGCAGTTCGTCCATCCTCTCCGAGATGGTCTCCCAGACCGGATCTCCGTGCTCCCGGACCAGCCGGCTCAGCAGGTGGACCCCGTAGGCCAGGTGGCGGCTTTCGTCCTGCTGCAGGAGCAGGGCGGCCTTCTGCATCCCCGGTAGGATCCCGTTGTCCGCCAGGATCTTCTGGTAGGCGTGGTAGCCGGTCTCCGCCAGCACCCCTTCCACCACCAGGTTGTAGGTGACCGACGCCCGGGCCTGCGCACGGGGGCTGGAGTCGGAGTGGAGCGCACCCAGCGCCGCCGGCAGCTCCTCTTCGAAGAGCCGGACATAGGACTCGGTGTGGTATCGGTCGAGCAGAGCCGGGTCCGCCCCGACGGCGGCGAAGAACCGGGCGAAAACCTCCACGTGCTTCGCCTCCTCCCACAGGAAGGAGGTGAGGTACATCTCCTCCTCCAGCCGCCCCTCCCGGGCCATCACCATCATGAGCGGCAGCAGGTCCAGGGTGACGGCCTCCTCCCCCGCCTGAAACAGGGCGGCCAGGCGCAGGAGCAGGTCGCGCTGGTCATCGGCCAGGGTCTCCCAGTCCCCCCGGTCCACCGAGAAGTCGATGTCCTCGGGGTTCCACACCCCCAGGCGTTTCGCCTTGGACCACAGCTCCATGGCGGGATGGCCGAAGTCGAGGCCCGGTCCCGAGGTGGTCTGGAAGCCCGCGTGGCGGACGATGGGCTCGCCCGCACCCGGGCCTCCCGTCTCCGGAGGCGGCTCTGACGTCCGCGCCGCCGCCCGCTGCGCGCTCTCTCCGGGGGCCGGCTCGGCGCCTATGGTGCGGGCCGTGGCGACCAGTTCGTTCGCCGCGCGGGTGTGGGGCATGAGGGAGGCCAGCGAACCCCTTGTCAGCTTGAGCGTCCCGGTCAGGAGGGCCGTCACGGGGGATGTGCCCCCGAGCACCTTCTCCCAGTTGGCGCGCGGGGCGCTCAGGACATACTCCGCCCCGGCCACGTCGGCGACCGAGGCCAGCCGCGCAGCCCGGCACTCGCCCCGGTGCAGGTCGAGGAAGATGGCCGCGCCCGACCCGTCCGTCTCCTGGAGCACGACCGAGCCCTCCCAGGAGGCCGCGGCGTCGCGATAGCTCTCGCTGAGGTTCAGGTGTCGGCCCCAGGCCTCGGCCCAGGGCTGGGTGAAAATCTCCATCGGATTCGGCGGGATTGGAGCGGAAGACGCGTCCGGAGCGGTGCCGGTTCGAGACACCGATCTCGTGATCCGCTGGCCCGGGCGCAAGGGTGGGGGCGCGGCCGCGGCGAGCCGAGACTGGTTCGGGCGCCCCCCTGCGCCGTACACTCTCTGCTCCCGGAACTCCAGAAGGCAGGCCTCGAAGGAAGGAACCGATGAACACCAAGCGACTCCACCGCCCGCCCACCCCCCGCCGGACCCGCGGGATCCCCGCTGTTCCAGCGTCGATCGGAGCTGTGCTGGTTCTCGCCGTCGCCACGGCGGTGAGCCCCGCCACGGCGAAGGCCCAGGAGGGGCCGCCCACCTGGGTCACGCAGGAGAGGCCCGCCCCCGTCGAGACCGTCCAGTTCGACGGCCTGGCGGAGGGACCATACAACCGCCTGGTAATCCGTGGCCCCATGGTCATCCCGGGCCATGGCGGACCCCCGATCGGCCCCTTCGACATCGTGATCGAGGGGAACGTCATCACCGAGATGATCCCCTTCGACCCGGTGACGGCTCAGCGCCGGGGGGACACCAACCGGCCCACCGGCGACCGGGTCATCGACGCCACCGGGAAGTATGTGATGCCCGGCCTGGTGGACCTGCACAACCACCTCCGCCAGGAGCCCATGCCGCTGGAGTACATCTACTTCACCAAGCTGGCGCACGGCGTGACGACCCTGGGTCCGGCATCGGACCGCGGCGTGGCCAACGCCATGGAGGAGGCGCGCCGGAGCGCGCGGAACGAGATCCTGGCGCCCCGGATGTTCCCCCTGTGGAGCTGGGGATCGGGCACGGACCACGACGAGATCTTTCTCTCCGACCCGGCCAACGCCGACCAGATCGCCCGGGAGATGGTCCAGGGAGGCGCCCGACAGGTCTACCTGAACGGCGTGACGTGGGACGAGGAGCTGTTCGGGGCTGCGGCGAAGGCCGTCTGGGATGCCGGCGGGATCACCGGGGTCCACATCCCGCCCTCCAACACGCCCGTCGTCGACGCGGTGGACGCCGCGCGCCTCGGCGTGACCATGATCCTGCACCACTACGGATACGCCGAGTCCAGCCTGGATCGGTCGGTCCAGGACTACCCCGGCGACTACAACTTCGACAACGAGAACCACCGGTTCCGCGAGGCGGGGCGGGTCTGGCAGGAGGCCAACGCCACGGCCAAGGATCGCCTCCTGGGCGAGGTTGCCGACTCCCTGGTCCACTACGGAGTGGCCATGCAGCCCACCCGGGTGGTGTACGAGGCGAACCGCGACATCATGCGGGCCATCGGACTGCCCTGGCACCGGAAGTACACCCACCGGGCTCTCTGGGAGTGGAACCTGCCCAATCCCGCGTACCACGGGTCCTACCACTACGAGTGGACGTCGGACGACGAGCAGACCTGGTACGAGGCCTACGACCTCTGGGGCGACCTGATCTACTCGTTCAACGAGAAGGGCGGGAACGTCGTCTACGGGACCGACGACGCCTACATCTGGGCCACCCCCGGGTTCTCGAACGTCCGCGAGCTGCAGCTCCTGAGGGAGTCGGGGATGCACTCGCTGGAGGTCCTCAAGTCGGCCACCCTCAACTCGGCCAAGCTCCTTCGCGAGGATCGCATCGGGCTGGTTCGGCCCGGGTACCTGGCGGACCTCATCATCGTCGATGGGAATCCGGCCCGGAATCTGCGGTTTCTCTACTCGTTCGGCGCCCTGACCCTGGACGAGAACGGCGAGATGATCCGCACCGAGGGCATCCTCCACACCATCAAGGACGGGATCGTCATCGATCCGGATGCGCTGATGGAAGAGGTGGCCCGGATGGTCGCCGAGTCCTGGGAGGGGCAGCCGCCCACGGTGGTCGAGGAGCCGTTCCTGCTGGATCCGCCGGCGGGGACCTCGGGCACCCGGAACCCGAACCAGAACTGAGGAACCGGTCATGAAGCGACGCGACTTCATCGCTACGTCCGCGGTCACCGGCGTCGGCCTGGGCGTCACGGGCCTGCCGGGCGCGGCCCAATCCGCTATGGATTCGCCCGACGGATCGGCGCCGGGGGGCGCTCCCCAGTCCGGGCGGAAGATCCTCATCGCAGGCGGCGGATTTCGGACCGAGTTCATCCGCTACATGGCGGAGCTCACGGGCAAGGAGCGCCCCCGGATCTGCTATCTGCCCACGGCTTCGGCGGACCGTGAGTCCGGGATCATCCGGTTCTATCAGGACTGTGCTCCGTTGAACGTCGAGCCCCATCACCAGAACAGCTTCATCAGCAGCTACCGCCAGGACCGGAGCTGGGAGGACGTATTCCTGTCCATGGACGGAATCGTGGTGTCCGGTGGAAACACGCTCAACCAGCAGGCGATCTGGAAGGTGCAGGGGATCGACCAGGTCCTCTTGGAGGCGTGGGACCGCGGCATCGTTCTGGGCGGCGCCAGCGCCGGCTCGCTGTGCTGGTTCGAGGAGGGCACCACCGACTCCCGTCCGCTGGAGGTCACCAAGATCGAGTGCCTGGGTTTCCTGAAGGGGAGCCACTCCCCCCACTACGACGGGGAAGCGGTGCGGAGGCCCACCTATCACCGGATGATCTCGTCCGGCGAGCTCAAGCCGGGGTACGCCTGCGACAACGACGCCGGGATCTACTTCGCGGACAACGAGGTGGCCCGGGTCGTGAAGACCCGGGAGGATGCCAGGGTCTACCACGTGGACCTGGTCAACGGCGAGATCGTCGAGAAGGAGCTGCCGGGAGAGATGATTGCATAGCCGGGCGGCCGAAGGGGGCAGACCGCAGGCAACCGACGAAAGCGCCGGGTCCGAAAGGGGCCCGGCGCTTTCGGTTACCGGTAGCTCTGAACGACCTCCCTGGCCACGCGCTGGAGGTAGCCCGCCAACTCGGGGTCCAGGTCAACAAGAGTGACGGGTCCGTCGGACGTATGGACCCCAGGGGTCGTCATGGAGCGACCCCGGGCGCTGGCCGGGGCGCCCACCGGCGACCGGCCGGTCAGCGTGGCGTAAATCACCGACGCCGCCAGGTAGCTCCCGACCGGGTTCGGGTGCGACCCGTCTTCCGTGAAGAGACTGAGGTCTGGGCGTTCGATGCGGACCCGGTCCCAGGCCAGGCCCACCGGCGCCACGGGGACCGAGTTCCTCTCTCCGGCCTCGCCGTACGCTTCGGCCAGGTCCCCGATCTGATCCGGGAACGCCTCCTTCGCCCAGGTCATGTAGAGCAGCGGCTCCATTCCCAGGCCCCGGGCCATCCCGATGGCCTCGTCCACGGCCTCCTGGAAGGGGGCGTCGCTCCCCAACGTCCCCCGCTCGGGGTCGGAATACGAGACCCCGAGACGGGAGTGCTCCTGGATGACCGCGTGCTCCCAGGCACCATCGCCCGGGGCCGGCACGGCCATGGAATCGGGAAGATGCCCGTCGTCCAGGTGTCTGCGCAGGGAAAAGCCGCCGTGCAGGTGGAACCCGGTGCGGATCACCGGTCCACTCTCCAACCCGGACCCGAACCCCTCCAGGATCGCCGGCAGGGTGTTGTAGTAGACGTAGCTGTTCCCCAGGAAGAACACGTCGATCGTGTCCCGGGGGGTGTCCTCGCCGGCCTGGGCGGAGAGCGCCGTCGGGGCGACGGCTACCCCCGCCAGGGCCAGCCCGGCCAACAGCGTCCACGCCCGGGACGGGCCCGGACGACTGGGCTGTCGGGATGCGGGCATCCGTCGGGTCGTCACGAGATGAGCTGCCCTTCCTTCTTCACCACCACCGGGTCGAGCCCCAGCGAGCGGATCAGTTCGTTGAACTCGGCCAGGTCCGAATCGAGGATGACCTGGAGGTCTCCCAGGATACGGTTGGCTTCAGCCCGGAGTTCCTCCATGCGCTCGAGGGCCGCATCGGTGGGAGGCGCGTCCGTGGCGCCTCCGAATCCACCGGCGGCCGTGTTGTAGAGGTAGGCCAGGTCCGCGGCGAGCTTCCCGGGGTAGTCCAGCGGGTCGTAGAAGCTCCTCGACCGGGTCTGCCGGACCTCCTCCTCCACACCGGTCAGCTTCTCTCCGATGTCGGCCGCGCTGGCCTGGACCCGCTCCAGGTCCTCGGCGGCCAGATCGGCTCCGGCGGCGACTCCCGCAACGCCCTGGACCTGGGAGCGCACCGAGTTCAACTCGTCCTGCCGCTCGGCCAGGCGTTCGATCAGGCCGCCCAGGTCCTCCAGGAACTGGTCCTGCTGCTGGAATGCCACCAGGTCCAGGTTACTCCTGGGGTCGGGCAGCAGTCGCAGGGGCTGGGACTGGGTGTCGCCGTCCACGTCCAGGGTCACGGTGAAGTCCCCGGGCACGGCCGCCGGCTGACTGACCGACCCGAAGATCACGGTGCCGGCCGGCAGCCTCGGAGCGGGCTTCTTCAGATCCCAGTTCACGCGGTGCAGCCCCGGGGTCTTGGGCAGGAGTCCTCCTCCTCCGCCGAATCCGAACATGGCGGCGAGCTCGGCGAACGCCCCGAGATCCGGTCCGAACGACTCCTCGGACGAAAACGTCTTCACGGTGTCGCCGGAGGCGTTGGTGATGGTGATGATCACCGGCCCCTCCACCTCCTCACCCAGGGAGTAGGTGATCAGCGCGCCCTCCGGGGGGTTCTGCGCTCGACGTCCGGCCCCGCCCAGCTGCATCGCGCCGCCCCACGTCACCCGGTGGGCGTCGCGGATGGGATACAGGGTGGCCGGCGATGCCATGGCCGCATCGGTCATCGTCCGGAGCGGCGTGATGTCGTCCATGATCCAGAACGAGCGGCCCTGAGTGCTGAGGACCAGGTCGCCGTGGTGCACGTGCAGGTCCGTGACCGGCGTCACCGGGAGGTTCCGCTGGAAGGACTGCCAGGTCTCGCCCCCGTTGAACGACGCGTACATCCCGAACTCGGTGCCGGCGAACAGGAGACCCTCCCGCTCCGGGTCCTCCCGAACGACCCGGACGAAGTGGTCCGCGGGAATCCCGTTGGTCCCGTCGGTCAGCCGATCCCAGCTCTCGCCGTAGTCGTTGGTCGCGAAGATGTAGGGAGCCGGGTCCCCCATGCGGTAGTTGTAGGCCGCCACCAGCACACGCCCGGGACGGAAGGCGGAGATGTCGATGGAGTTCACCGTGGCGCCTTCGGGGAAGTCCCCTGGCGTGACGTCCGTCCAGTTGGCCCCGTTGTCACGGGTCACGTGGATGAGGCCGTCATCCGACCCGGCCCAGATGACCCCGGCCTCCGTCTCCGATTCCTCCAGCGCGAAGATGGTGCCGTAGACCTCCACACCGGTTCCGTCCGCCGTGATGGGGCCGCCGGCGAAGCCCTGGTGGTCCGGGTTGTTGGTGGTGAGGTCGGGAGAGATGGTCTCCCACGTCTGCCCGGCGTTGGTAGTGCGGTGTACGTGGTTGGACACGTGATAGACCACGTCGGGATCGTGGGGCGAAATCCGGGTGGGTGCGTTCCACTGGAAGCGGTAGCGCAGGCTCCCCACCTCCTGGGCCATCTGGTTCTCGGGCCACGGAATAATCTCGCGGATCTGCTTGGTCCGTACGTCGAATCGCGACACCGAGCCCCCGAAGCACCCGGCGTACACGATGTTGTGACCCCGGGGGTCCACGGCGATGTGACCGCTCTCGCAGCCGCCGACCTGGTACTCGGCCTCGGTGTCGGAGACCATCGCCGACGAGACCCGGCTGGGCACCGAGATGGTGGAGTTGTCCTGCTGCGCGCCGTAGAGGCGATAGGGGAACTGGTCGTCCACCGTCACGCGGTAGAGCTCGGCCGTGGCCTGGTTCCGCTGCGTGGACCAGGTCCTCCCCCCGTTCAGTGTCACGGTGGCTCCCCCGTCGTCCCCCTCGATCATGATGTCGGGGTTGTTGGGGTTGATCCAGACGTCGTGGCTGTCGGGGTGGGGCACCGTCGGGATGGGTATGAAGGTCCGTCCCCCGTCCACGGATCGATAGAACAGGACGTTGTTCACGTAGACCGTGTTCTCGTCCACCGGATCGGCCGTGATCCGCATGTAGTACCAGGCCCGGGAGATCAGCCCCTTCTCGGCCGTGACCCGCCGCCACGAGTCGCCGCCGTTGTCGGAGCGATAGACCCCGCCCTGGTCGTCTCCGGCCTCGATGATCGCCCAGACCCGGTTGGGGTTCGCGGGGGAGACGGCCAGCCCCGCCTTGCCGAAGAGGCCCTGCGGCAGACCCGCCGACAGCTTCTGCCAGGTGTCACCTCCATCCTTGGACCGGTAGATCCCGCCCTCCATGGATCCGGAGATCATGGTCCAGGGCAGCCGCTGTGCCCGCCAGGCCGTGGCGTAGAGGATCCGGGGGTTGGTCGGGTCCATGGCCAGATCGGCAACTCCGGTGGAGTCATTGATGAAGAGGACGTTCTCCCACGAGTCTCCCCCGTCCGTGGTCCGGAAGACGCCCCGCTCGTCGTTCCGCCCGAAGAGATCTCCGGTGGCGGCTACGAAGGCCACGTCCGGGTCCCGCGGGTGCACCTGGAGCGACCCGATCTGACCGGCGTCCCGCAGGCCCACGTGGCTCCAGGTCTTCCCGGCGTCGGTGGACCGGTACACGCCCTTTCCTGGGGACGTGTTGCCCCGGGGCTCGGCGGACCCGGTCCCCACCCAGATGACGTTGGCGTCCGACGGCGCCACCGCGATGGCCCCGACGCTGGACACCAGGAACTGTCCATCGGTGATGCTGGTCCAGCTCTCACCGGCGTCGTCGGTCTTGAAGACACCGCCTCCCGTGCTGCCCATGTAGAACAGGAACGGCTCGTCCGGGACTCCCGCGACCGCCGTGACCCGTCCGCCCCGGTAGGGGCCCACGCTCCGATATCGGAGGGCCGCCAGGAAGGCGCCGTCGACCTCCTGCGCCGCCAGACCGCCGCTCAGAACCGGGGCCGCGTCGGCGGACCGGTCGGGCGAGGGCGCCGGGGCCAGGGTCGGGGCCAGGGCGAGAGCGAGAGCCGACAGGAGTGCCGGAAGGAGCCGGCGTCCGAGAAGGGTCTCCGGGACGTTCATGATGTTGCCTCTGCTGGGGTTGGCGGTGGGCGGATAGTCTACGTTCCCTCCGCGCCTGGTGGAAAGCCGTTTGCGCTCTCGGCGGGGGCGGCCCAATAGTGGGGACGTGTGGCGGGGTGGATGTGACGATTTCCCCCCAGACCATGAGGGTCTCACATGAACCTGGCGAAGCGTGTAAAGGTCGGAACGGAAGCGGGAATGCTGGGGGGCGCCGGTGTGGTGCTCCTCTTCTTCGTTCAGGACGCGCTGCACCTGCAGCCCCTCGCCACGCCCGCCGCCCTGTCGGCCAATTTCTTCGGGCCGGCCAACGTCCCCATGGAGTTCCCGGCCTTCGCCGGCGCCGTGCAGATGGCCATGACCGGGGGGAGCATCCTGGCCTACACGGTCCTCCACTTCCTCGCCTTCAGCCTCCTGGGCATCGGGGCCAGCTTCGTTCTCGGCAACCGGGGGTGGCTGGCGATGATCCTCGGGGGCTCTCTCTTCGGAGCCACGGCGTGCAGCGCGGCATTCTTCGGAAGCGCCGCCCTCATGGGCTCCGTCATGCCCCTCGAGTCCATCGCTCCGGCCTCGATCGTCATCACCAACGCCTTCGCGGGCGCCCTGATGGGGTTCGCGCTCGAGGTGGACGCGGTGGTCTCGGACGAGGAGGTCGCGGCCGTGGCCTGACGGCTCCTCCTGAGCCGCTTCCCGCTTGACACCTCCGGGGATCGGGCCCCGTATTGGCTGACAGTCCCACCGGGCCGCACGTGATGCGGCCCGGTTCTTCTTCCAGCCTGACGGACCGCGCTCCCCCATGCAGCTGCAGATCGACAACCTCTCCAAGACCTATCCCAATGGTGTGCAGGCCCTGAAGGGCGTGTCCCTCTCCATCGACAAGGGCATGTTCGGCCTGCTGGGCCCGAACGGAGCCGGCAAGTCCACCCTCATGCGGATTCTGGCCACACTCCAGGATGCCGACGAGGGTTCGGCCTCGCTGGGTGAGATCAACGTCCTCACCCAGAAGGAGGACGTGCGGAAGGTCCTGGGCTATCTCCCCCAGGAGTTCGGGGTGTATCCCAAGATCTCCGCGGTGGACATGCTGGATCACCTGGCCGTACTCAAAGGCGTGTCCAGCGCCGGCGATAGGAAGGAACTCGTGGAGGCGCTCCTCACGCGGGTGAACCTCTGGGACGACCGCAAGAAGGCCCTCTCCGGCTACTCGGGTGGCATGAAGCAGCGGTTCGGGATCGCGCAGGCCCTCATCGGCGACCCCCGCCTCATCATCGTGGATGAGCCCACCGCCGGTCTGGACCCGGGTGAGCGGAACCGGTTCTACAACCTCCTGGCCGAGATCGGTGAGGACCGGATCGTGATCCTCTCCACCCACATCGTGGAGGACGTGCGGGAGCTCTGCACCAACATGGCGGTCATCGACAAGGGCGAACTGCTCTACGCCGGATCCCCCGACGCCGCTCTCGAGACGCTGGCGGGACGGGTCTGGGAGAAGACGGTGGCAAAGGAGGAGCTCCCGTCACACCAGGAGATGTACAAGGTCATCTCCACCAAGCTGGTGGCCGGTAAGCCGGTGATCCACATCCTCTCGGACCAGGACCCCGGGAACGGATTCCGGTCCGCCGAGACGACGCTCGAAGATGTCTTCTTCTCCCGGATCTTCCGGCTGGCCTGAGGAGGACAGACATGTTCGGCAGCGTATTTCGATTCGAGATCCGGTACTGGCTCCGCCAGCCGATGGTCTACGTCTTCCTGTTCATCAACGCCCTGCTGGTGTTCGGGGCCATCTCCAGCGACAACGTCCAGATCGGGCAGAGCTTCGACAACCTGAACGTGAACGCCCCCTACACGGCTCAGGCCATGTACGGGTACATGTCGCTGATCATGCTCCTGATGGTCACGGCCTTCGTACAGTCGGCGGCCCTGCGGGACTTCTCGTACCAGACCGAGCAGATCATCTTCTCGACCCCGCTGAGCAAGGTGTCCTACCTGCTGGGCCGGTTCCTGGGCGCCTGCCTGATCGCGCTGGTGCCCCTCCTGGGCGTGACGCTCGGGGTCCTCATCGGCCCCATGATGCCCTGGGTGGATCCGGAGCGGGTGGGTCCGGTGGTGTGGGAGGCCCACATCCAGGGCATGCTCCTGTTCGGGATCCCCAACACATTCATCATCGGGGTCATCGTCTTCGGGATCGCGGCGGTGAGCCGAAGCACCATCGCGTCCTTCGTGGGGGCGCTGGCACTCCTGGTGGGCTACTCCATCGCGGGGGCCTTCCTCGGCAACCTGGACAACGAGCAGATGGGGAACCTGCTGGATCCCTTCGCCCTCGGGACGTTCCAGAACCTCACCAAGTACTGGACCGTGGTGGACCGGAACACGCTGGTCCTCCAGCCCACGGGCGAGATGCTCGTGAACCGCCTGCTCTGGACCGGCGTGGCGGCGGTCCTGCTGGTCCTGTTCATCCGGGCGTTCAGCTTCTCGGTGGAGCGCCGAAGCCTGTTCCGGAAGAAGGCGCCCGAGGTCGAGCCCGACGAGTTCGAGGCGGTCCCCTCCCTCCACGGCGCCCTTCCGGTATCGGCCCTGTCCTTCAGCTCGGGGACCCACTGGCGGCAGATGTGGAGCCAGACCCGGGTGGACCTGAAGGGGATCGTGAAGAGCACGGCGTTCATCATCATCCTGCTGTTCGGGATCACCAACATGGGGTTCGCGCTGGCCCTGTCTGAGGGTGCGTACGGCCTGAGCCAGTGGCCGGTGACCTACCAGATGATCAACCTGGTCCGGGGCACCATGTACCTGTTCACGATCGTGATCCTGACCTTCTACACCGGTGAGCTGGTGTGGAAGGAGCGGGTGGCCCGGGTGGACGAGATCTACGACGCGCTTCCCCACCCAATCTGGGTGACGGCGCTCTCCAAGTTCCTGGCCATGACGGGTGTGCTCCTCGCCATTCAGATGCTGGCGGTCGGATTCGCCGTCGTGGCGCAGGCCTCCAAGGGCTACTTCAACTTCGAGCTGGGCGTCTATTTCTGGGAGATGCTGGTCCTCGATCTCCTGGCCATGCTGTTCCTGGCGGCCCTGTCGTTCCTGGTGCACGCGGCGGTGAACAACAAGTACCTCGGGTACTTCATGTTCATCTTCCTGGTGATCCTGACCACGTTCATCTGGGGTCCGCTGGAGCTGGATTCGGTCATGCTCCGCTACGGCCAGACGCCATCCTACACCTACTCGGACATGAACGGGTTCGGGCCGTTCGTTCTCGGCCTGATCTGGTTCAACCTCTACTGGTTCCTCTTCGCCGCCATCCTGCTGGCGGGCACCGTCCTGCTCTGGCAGCGCGGCAAGGACACGGCCCTCTCGGTCCGGTCCTTCAACGCCCGGCTGCGGTTTCGGGGGAGTCTGAGGCTGGCCACGGGCTTCCTGGCCGTCACCTGGCTCGTCACCGCCGGATTCGTCTTCTACAACACCGAGGTCCTGAACGAGTACACCAGGACCAAGGAGTCGGAGCGGCTCACCGCCCGATACGAGACGGACTACAAGGCGCTCTACGACGGGATGCACCAGCCCCGTGTGGTCGACATCAGGTACGAGATCGACGTCTACCCGGGGGAGCGGGACATCGGGGTGCGCGGCGAAATGCTGATGGTGAACAGGGGCGATGCTCCCATCGACACCCTGTTCCTGAACACGCCGTCCAACCTGGAGAGCTCCTTCGAAATCGAGAACGCCAGCCTCGTGCGCGAGGACGAGGATCTGAACGTGCAGTTCTACGCCTTCGAGCCGGCCATGCAGCCGGGCGACACGCTCACGTTCCGGTACTCCAGCGAGTATGTGTCGGAGGGCTTCGAGAACCAGCTCAGCTTCACCCAGTTCGTCCCGAACGGCAGCTTCTTCAACAACGGGCTGGTCAGCCCGCAGATCGGGTACCAGCCGGGCAACGAGATGTCGGATCGCAATGAGCGCCGGAAGATGGAGCTCCCCGAGCGCGATCCCATGCCGACCCTGGATCGGGACTGCACCACGGCGTGCATGGACAACTACATCTCCAACTTCTCCGACTGGGTGACCATGGAGACGGTCATCAGCACGTCGGCGGACCAGATCGCCATCGCTCCCGGGTCCCTGCAGGAGGAGTGGGAGGAGGACGGCCGGAGGTACTTCCGCTATGAACTGGATACCCCGTCCCTGGGCTTCGCCTCGTTCATCTCGGCCGACTATCAGGTCGATCGGGAGGAGTGGGTTCAGCCCAACGGAGACGTGGTGGATCTGGAGGTCTACTACCACGCTCCCCACACGTACAACACCGACAAGATGATGAACTCGCTCCGGAAGTCGCTGACGTACTTCTCGGAGAACTTCGGGCCCTACGCGCACAACCAGGCCCGGATCATCGAGTTCCCCCGCTACGCGACCTTCGCCCAGGCGTTCCCGGGGACCATGCCCTACTCGGAGGGGATCGGGTTCATCGCCCGCATCGTCGACGAGGACGACATCGACATGGTGTTCTACGTCACGGCCCACGAGATGGCGCACCAGTGGTGGGCCCACCAGGTGATCGGCTCCTGGATGGAGGGCGCCACGCTCCTCTCCGAGACCCTGTCGCAGTACGCCGCCATCATGGTCATGGAGAAGGAGTACGGACGGGACCAGATCTTCAAGTTCCTGAGGTACGAGATGGACGCCTACCTCCGGTCCCGCGGGTCGGAGGCGCTGAAGGAGAAGCCGCTGCACCGGGTGGACGCCTCCCAGGGGTACGTCCACTACCGGAAGGGCGCCGTCGTCCTCTACTACCTGAAGGAGATGATCGGTGAGGAGGCCCTGAACGCCGCTCTGCGCGAGGTGGTAGAGGAGCACGGATATTCCGGGCCGCCCTACCCGACGTCCTACGCACTCGTGGACCGGCTGCGGGAGGCTACGCCGGACTCGCTCCAGTACCTCATCACCGACCTGTTCGAGGAGATCACGCTCTTCGACAACCGGGTGGTTGGGAACCCCACGTACGTCGAGCTGGAGGACGGCCGGTACGAGGTCACCCTGGAGGTGTCGACCACCAAGCTGCAGGCCGACTCGCTGGGCGCCGAGACCGAGGTGCCGGTGAACGACTTCATCGACGTGGGCGTGCTGGGTGAGCCCGAGGACGGCAAGGAGCGCGGGAGGCCGCTTGCCATGGAACGCCATCGCCTGACGACGGGCACCCACACCTTCACCTTCGTGGTGGACGAGATGCCCTGGGAGGCGGGGATCGACCCCAGCTACTTCCTCATCGACCGCATCCCGGATGACAACCTGAAGCGCGTGAGGGCGAACTGATGCGGGGCCATCCGCCGTGCCAGCCGTGGAGCCGGGTGAACGGTCCGAGCGCGTGGTCGGGCCTGATGGTTCTGGTCGGACTGGCTCTCGCCGGGATGGCCCCGGCCGGGCTCGCGGGCCAGGGCGCGGACGTCCCGCGCGCATGGGTCGAGGAGGTGAAGACCATCGACGGAATCATGCGGGCCTACTACGAGGTGGTGTCGCACCATGCCGGCGAGTGGCCCGACCGGGAGCGGGACTTCTTCCTTCACCACCCGGATGCCCTGGTCTCCATCACCGGCTTCGATGGTGACGGGAATCCGGTGGTCCGCACCATGTCGATCCAGGAGTACCATGCCCGGGGTCCGGAGCCGCCTGGCGATCCCTTCTACGAATGGGAGCTGGACCGGGAGGTCCTGACCTACGGGAACGTCACCCACGTCTGGAGCAGCTACGCCACCAGCACGCGGGAGGACCGCGAGGTCACCCAGCGAGGGATCAACTCGATCCAGCTCTTCTGGGACGGGGAGCGGTACTGGGTGATGAGCTGGATCTACGACAACGAACGTCCCGGGAATCCATTCCCGGGTTAATCCATCCCGACGGACTGGTCAGCGGGGGCGCCTCCCCCGACGAGGTCCGTCGATGCACTCGACTCATGGAGGCATCCATGTCTGTCCGCACGCCGATCCGGTTCGCGGCATCCATCCTCGCCCTGGTGGTCGCAGCTGCCTCGGGGCCCGAACCTGCCGCCGCACAGGACGGGGCAGGCACTCGCATGCTGGCCCAGCCCACGGTCAGCGCCGATCACCTGGCGTTCGTCTACGACGGCGACCTCTGGCTGTCCGATCGGGACGGCTCCAACCCCCGGCGCCTGACCACGCACCCGGGTACGGAGGCGGGCCCCCGGTTCAGCCCCGATGGTCGCTGGCTGGCGTTCACCGGCGAGTACGACGGGAACTCGGACGTCTTCGTCGTCTCGGTGGACGGTGGCGCGCCCACCCGTCTCACTTGGCACCCGGGCCAGGATCTCGTCCGGGGGTGGACGCCGAACGGCTCCGCGGTGCTGTTCATCTCGCAGCGAGCCGTGCACACGAACCGATTCGCCCAGCTTTTCACCGTTTCGGTGGACGGAGGGCAGCCGACTCGGCTCCCCGTCCCCAACGCGTTCAAGGCGACCTACTCCCCCGACGGCTCCCACATGGCCTACACGCCTCTGAGCGAGGCCATGAACCAGTGGAAGAACTACAGGGGCGGCCGGACCTCGCGGATCTGGGTGTACGACGTGGCCGATCACGGGGTGGAGGAGATCCCGCAGCCGGAGGGCCGGAGCAACGATACCGACCCCATGTGGATCGGTGACCGGGTGTATTTCACGTCCGACCGGAACGGTGAGCTCGACCTGTTCTCCTTCGATCCGGCCTCGGGCGCGGTGGAGCAGCTCACCGATCACGGGGACTTCCCGGTGCAGAACGCTTCCGCCGGGGACGGGGTCATCGTGTACACGCACGGCGGATGGGTCTACGAGTTCGATCCGGCCACCGGTGCTTCCACCCAGGTGCCGGTCACCGTGGCCGCCGACCTGGTGGAGACCCGTCCGCGATGGGTGTCCGGGGGGAACTACATCCGGAACGCCGACCTCTCTCCCAGTGGCGCCCGGGCCGTGTTCGAATTCCGGGGCGAGATCATCACCGTGCCCGAGAAGAAGGGGGACCACCGGGCGCTGACCTCGTCGTCGGCCTCCCATGAGCGCTCACCGGTCTGGTCGCCGGACGGGAACTCCATCGCCTGGTTCTCCGACGCGAGCGGGGAGTATCAGCTGATGGTCGGGCCCCAGGACGGCGACGGCGAGGTGCGGGCCTACGACGTCATGGGCGAGGGGTTCTACATGGATCCCAAGTGGTCACCCGATGGACGCTACATCAGCTACTCGGACAACTCGTGGAGCATCTACGTCGTGGACCTGGAGAGCGGCGAGAGCCGGAAGGTCATGTCCGAGGACCTCTACGGGCCGATCCGGAACCTCTATCACAACTGGTCGCCGGACTCGCGGTGGCTGGTCTACACCAAGGGTACTCAGACCTACTTCGGGCAGGTGTTCCTGTACGACGTCGAGTCGGGCGAGTCCATGGCCGTAACGGACGGTCTCAGTGACGCCTGGGAGCCGGTCTTCGATTCCTCCGGCAAGTACCTGTACTTCTTCGCATCCACCGATGCGGGCCCCATCCGCCAGTGGTTCGCCATGTCCAGCCTCGACATGGAGATCACCGGGACGCTGTACGTGGCGGTT
Source organism: Gemmatimonadota bacterium (assembly GCA_039587435.1). Taxonomy (GTDB): domain Bacteria; phylum Gemmatimonadota; class Gemmatimonadetes; order Longimicrobiales; family Gaopeijiaceae; genus JBDHIJ01. Next base: position 20,224 of record JBDHIJ010000005.1, on the reverse strand, counting down.
CTGCCGTCGGGTATCGAGTCCCCGCTGAAACGGGAGAGCGACGAGGAGCCCGGGTCGTCCGAGGAGGACGGCGAAGGCGAGGAGTCCGGCGGCGACGAGGGATCCGACGACGCCAGCGTGACGGTGGACTTCGATGGACTCGACCAGCGGATCCTCACGCTTCCCGTGGGGCAGGGGTACTTCGGCCAGCTGCAGGCCGGGAACGAGGGTCAGCTCTACTACATTCGCGGCGATCAGTTCTCCCTGAGCGGCGGCACGGGAGCCACCAGCCTCCGGCGCTTCGACATGGCCAACCGGGAGGAGGAGACGCTGCTGGAGGGCGCCTCCCAGTTCCGGATCAGCGACGACCATTCCAAGCTGCTGGTTCAGGCCGGGCCGAACTGGCACATCGCGCCCGCAGGCAAGGTGAACCCGGCCGACACCCGGATCAGCACGGGGGATCTCCGGGCCTACGTGGATCCCCGTGAGGAGTGGGCCCAGATCCTCCGCGAGGCGTGGCGGATCCAGCGGGACTACTTCTACGACCCCGGCATGCATGGGGCCGACTGGGACGCCATGTGGACCAAGTACGAGGCGTTCCTGCCCCACCTGGCCACCCGGGCGGACCTGAACTGGGTGATCCAGCAGCTGCTCTCCGAGCTGGCCGTTGGCCACTCGTACCTCGGTGGCGGGGACTTCCTCCGGGACGCCGAGTCTGTACCCGGCGGCCTGCTGGGCGCCGACTTCGAGGTGGAGAACGGCCGCTACCGGTTCGCCAAGATCTACGGCGGGCTGAACTGGAACCCCAACCTCCGCTCCCCCCTCACCGAGCCCGGCGTGGAGGTCCAGGAGGGCGAGTACCTCCTGGCCGTCCGGGGCATGGACGTCCGCGGGTCCGACAACCTTCACTCGTTCTTCGAGAACACGGCCGGCAAGAACGTGGAGATCACGGTGGGGCCGAACGCCGATGGATCCGGCGCGCGCACCGTCACCGTCGTACCGGTCGGCAGTGAATACGGGCTCCGGAACCGGGACTGGGTGGAGGGCAACATCCGCAGGGTCCACGAGGCCACCGACGGGCGGATCGCCTACGTGTGGGTCCCCGACACCTCCCTGGGCGGGTGGACCTACTTCAAGCGGTACTTCTACCCGCAGGCCCACCTGGAGGGGATCATCGTCGACGAGCGGTACAACGGCGGTGGGTTCCTGGCGGACTACGTCATCGACATTCTGAAGCGTCCCTACTACGCCAGCTGGAACACCCGGTACGGCGACGACATCAAGACGCCCATCGCCCAGATCGAAGGGCCCAAGGTGATGATCATCGACGAGACGGCCGGCTCCGGTGGGGACTTCATGCCCTGGCTGTTCCGGCAGGAAGGGCTGGGCACCCTGGTGGGTCGCCGGACGTGGGGCGGCCTCGTCGGGATCCTGAACTTCCCGGTCCTGGTGGACGGGGGGAACCTGACCTCTCCCAACATCGCGTTCTGGACCGAGGAGGAAGGATTCGGCATCGAGAACGTGGGCGTGCCGCCGGACATCGAGGTCGAGCAGCTGCCGGCGGAGGTGATCCGCGGGCTCGACCCGCAGCTCGAGCGGGCCATCCAGGAGGCCATGCTCGAGCTCGAGGCCAACCCGGTGCCCCAGAGGACCCGGCCACCGTACCCGATTCGGGCGAGGAACTGACTCCGGGCGGGGTCAGGTGCTGGCGGCCGGGCCCGGTCCGACCTGGCCCGGGCTGCTGAAACACCGCGGGGGGAGCCGTTCCGGCTCCCCCCGCTGCGTTCAGTTCATGCGGTTTCCGCTCGACCGGAAGTAGTACCGGACGCCGAGGGCCCCCTGGAAGTCGAAATGGGTCTCGGGAACGATGTCCATGACCGGCACCATCTCGCCGAAGAACTCGATGGGCTCGGACTGGAGGACGTAGTTCAACCCCAGGGGGATCCGGATCCCCAGCTCGAATTCGTCGGAGAACTTGGCCCGCAGGCCGGCGCCGAAGTAGAACGGGATCACCGGGTCCGAATCGATGTCGCCGGATCGCAGGTAGTCGCCGCTGATCTGGAACGCGGCGTTCCCGGTGAAGGACCACGCCGCGTGACTCTGGAAGTTGTTGGCGCCGGACCAGAAGCGGGCCGTCAGTCCGGTGGGCTCCCCCAGGACGATCCCGAGACCGAAACCTTCGGGGAGGTTCTGGGCCTGGGAGGGGGCGGGGGCCAGCGTGATGGCCAGTCCAAGCAGGAGGGTGGCTCGAAGGACGGTCATTGCTCGTGGAGTTCAGGGTTCGAGGTCGGGGGAAGAGGTCGCGCGACCGCTGCCCGCATGCTAATGGTATGTCGATGTCGGGGTGTGGTTCCAGGCAGGCCGCATCCAGCCTCGGCGACCCTCGGAGGACGACCCCCATGACCTGGCTCCCCATCTTCGCCCACCGCCCCGCAGCTCGACCCTCGGTCCTCGCGATCCTCGGGTTGTGCGTCGGCCTCGCTGGCTCGGCCCTGACGCTGCCGGACGGCCGGCTGCATGCCCAGGAGGGTCAGGATTCGCAGCAGGTAGCCGACTCCGCCGCGGCCGATTCCCTGCCGGCGGAGGAGCCCCAGGAACCGCCCGAGCTCACGGACCTGGAGCGGGCCCGGGTGATCGCCGACAGTCTCCTGGTGGCGCGCGACTCTCTCGAAGCGTCCATCGTGGAATTCCCCGAAATGGATCCGGCCGCCGCTCAGGTGAGACGCATCCAGGCGTTTCGCTGGCTGGAGGAGGCCCGGACCCTCATCGCGGACCTCGCGGACCTGATGACGGCGATGGAGCAGGCGCGGATCGAAGCGGGCCGGGCCGAAGCGGATACGGCCGGCGACGAGCCGGCCGAGGATCTCTCCGATGAGGAGCAGGCCGAGCGGGAAGCCGCGGAGCAGGCGGAAGCGGAGGCGGCGGAGGCGGATGCGGCCATGCGGGCCGGGATTCGCTCCGATCTGCGCGGAGTCATGGACTGGATGGACACCCGGTACAGGGACGCCGTTCAGGTCAACATGGACTCAAGGGACTCCCTGCAGGTCCGGCTGGACGACGCCACGGGAGAGGAGGAAGCCCGGATCGAGTCGCAGATCCGGATGCATCGGAGCCGCTTGGACACCCTGCTCTACCTCCAGGAGGAGCTCCTGGAGAACGCCGAGAGCATGGGCGTCGATGTCGGTGCGGACTGGCGGCGGCTCGAGCAGGAACTGGTCAGCCGGGCCGACGGCCTCGTGGGGGCCCTCCAGCTGACGCTGGTGGACCGCTCCAGCCTCCGGACGGAGCTGCGAGACGCTCAGAGGGCGGGGCTTTCCGACGCCGAACTCTCACGCATCCGGACCTCGATCCAGGCCCGGACCCGCCGCATCGAAACGCTGGCCTACACCCTGGAAGCCACCGCCGATCTTCTCGACCGCCGCGGGTACAACACCGCCCCCTACCGGCAGCTGGTGATCCAGTCCACCGGCGAAGTGACCGGCGACATCCTGAACGTCGAGGTGCTCAAGGGGATTCTGGCCGACATGGCTCGCGCGGTCGTGAGCTGGATCGAGAGGAATGGGCCCACGGTCTTCGTGCGGCTGCTCATCGTGCTGGTGGCGATCTGGCTTACCCGGTGGGCCATCCGGTTCCTCTGGTGGGGGATCCAGCTCCTCGGGTTCGTGAAGCTCCCTCGGCTGGCGAAGGATCTCGTGGGCCGGAGCCTGGGCCCGGTGGGGATCATCATAGGTCTGGGTGTGGGGCTCACCGCCATCGGGGTGGACACCACCACGGTGCTGGCCGGGGTCGGTGTACTCGGCGTGGTGGTGGGCTTCGCGCTCCAGGACTCCCTGGCCAACCTGGCGGCCGGGTTCTTCATCCTGGTCTACCAGCCCTACGACGTGGACGACGTCATCGAGGTGGCGGGAATCGTGGGGACCGTTCGCACCATGGGCCTGGCCAATACGACGCTGCTCACGTTCGACAACCGGCGGCTGTCCATCCCCAACAGCAAGGTCTGGCAGAACATCATCGCCAACCGGTCCGCGGAGCCGAGGCGAAGGGCCGAGGCCGTGATTCGCATCGGGCTGGCGGAGGACGTGTCCCGGGTCCAGGAGGTGGTGCTGGACGCCCTCGGGGCCCACGAGCTGGTCCTCGACGATCCGGCGCCGAGCTCCCACGTGGCCGAAGCCGGGGCGTCGTGGCTGGACCTGAAGGTGTGGGCGTGGACCAGGAACGAGGACTGGTGGACCATTACGGCCGCGCTCCCGGCGGTCCTCAAGGCCGCATTCGAAGAGGCGGGGATCGAGATTCCGGTGCCCCGTCAGGAACTCACGGGTTGGACGGATCAACCGTCGACAGGGTCGGTTACCCCGTCGGAGCCGACTCCATCCGATCGGCCAGGACCCGCCGCGTCGGACCCGTGAGGTAGGCGAGGCCGGCCAGCCTTCCGCCCAGGAACGCCAGGAACGCGGCCGTCACTCCCGGCACGCCCAGCGAGAAGCCCACGGTGCTGAAGAGCAGGGCGATGGTCCCCACCTCGATCGCCGTAGCCCCGGTGATGGGCTTGGTGGTCTTCCCCTGGACGAGTATGGCTCGGTAGAAGGACAGCAGGACCGTGAGGGCCGGCAGCGGCGTCAGGATTCGGGTGGGGATGACCGCGAACTCGGCCAGCTCCGGGCTGAGTCCCGAAACCCCCTGGAACCACACGGTCGAAAGAGGCGTGAACGCCACCAGCCCGAGGCCGAAGCTCGCGCCCAGTCCCAGCACGAGGGCGAACCGGGCCAGTTCCGGGAAGTGCTCGTTCCGCTTGCCCAGGAGGGCAATGGCGGCCTCCTGGAAGCTGAGCCCCAGCGACCGGAAGAAGAAGGAGAGCGCGTGAATCACCGGGAACACCGCCAGCGATTCGATGGGGGAGGGGGCCCGGCCCATGAAGAAGGTGAGCATGGGCTGGACCGTCAGCCCGATGAGCGACGTCAGCGCCAGCGGGTAGTAGAAGCGGGCGATCTCCCGATATCCCGGCACCTCGCCTTCCGGGGACGTGGCCTTCAGCTCGGCGATGGCTTCCCGGGCCATGAAGTGCGCGGCCACCGCCTCGGTCATGACGCCCACCGAAAGGGCCGCCGCCCCTACCCAGGCCCCCGGGATACCGCCCCAGAGGAAAAGTCCGAGAGCGGTCGCGGTCATGGCCATCAGGCGGATCACGGTCCCCTGGGCCACCTGCTTCGTCCGGCCGGTCCGGATGAGGAGCCCATGGAGGAACCGGCGGTAGCCGATGGCCCCCGGCCAGGGCAACAGGATCCAGAGCGCTCCGTAGGTCAGGTACGCCACCTCAGGGGGCAGGCCGACCAGCCCTTCCATGAGGAACGTGAAGAGGCCCGGGACCAGGAGGACGATCAGCAGGACCGTGGAGATCCCGTTGAGGGCCTGGGTGAACCGGGCCAGGCGGTGGTAGCTGAGCTCGTCCTCCGCCAGGGCGGTGGAGGCGCTCATGAGCATGATCACCGGAGACTCCACCAGGATGGCGAACGCGAAGGCCACGCCGTAGGCCGCCAGGTTGAACTTCTCCTCGGGGAGTCGAGCGATGAGGGCGGCCAGGTAGGGCCCCTCCACCGACATCATGAGCCACTGGGCCGCCAGCGGTGCCCAGAAGCGGAAGATGTGTTTCTGGCTGTGCCTCAAGGGGCTGGAACCCTGGGGTTGGGCGTTGCCGGCGACGGCGGGCGGGAACCACCGGTGGACCGAAAGACTTGACGGCAGGGGCGTCTCGACCGGGAATATAGCCCCTTCGCACGAACCCAAGGCATGGAGGAGCGGCAATGCGAGCTTCGGAGTGGTGGGCCCCGGGCGGGGTGAGGATGGGTGTGGGACTGGGCCTGCTGGCACTGGCCCTGAGCGCGGTGCCGATGGAGGCCCAGCAGTTCCGCTGGCCGGAGCGGGCCGAGAACCTCCAGTCCCTGCCGGAGGACTTTCCGGCCAGTCGCCTTCGAGCGGTCATGACCGGTTTCACGCGCGCGCTGGGTGTCCGCTGCAGTCACTGCCACGTCGGCCCTCCCGGGGCATCCCTGGCCGAAATGGACTTCCCCTCGGACGACAATCCCAACAAGCGCACCGCGCGGGTCATGCTGGACATGCTGGGCAGCGTGAACGACTACCTCGACCAGATCGAGCCCACCGGGCCCGAGCGGGTCAACATGTGGTGCACCACCTGTCACAACGGGAAGCCGCGGCCCATGACCCTTGCCGAGGCCCTGACCGAGGCCTACAACGAGGGCGGTTCCGACGCGGCGCTGGAGCGGTTCGACGCCCTCCGCGACCGGTACTTCGCCCGAGGCGCGTACGACTTCTCGGCCGACGGGGTGGGACGGATCGCCATAGCCGCTGCCGAGAACGACCGCGCGGAGTTCGGGACGGCGCTCGCTGAACGGAACCTGGGCCACTGGCCCGACGCTGCCGCGTCGCACGTCGGCATGGCGCAGGTCCTTCTCGCCCAGGGGGACACCGAGGGGGCGATCCGGCACCTGGAGCACGCGCTGGAGCGGGATCCGGACAACCGGCAGATCCAGCGCCAGCTGAACGAGCTCCGGGGGTCCGGGCCGGACCGCTAGTCGCCGGCGTTCGCTTCGGCCCGCCCCGCACCCAGCCCCGCGGCGCGGCCCGTGGCCCACGCCCACAGGAAGTTGTGCCCGCCGATGGGGCCGAAGGCGTCCAGGATCTCGCCGCACAGGTAGAGCCCGGGGGTGACGCGGCTCTCCATGGTCCGGGGGTGGACCTGGTCCAGCGCCACTCCGCCCCCGGTGACCTCGGCCTTCCTGTACCCCTCGTCCCCGGTGACGGGGAGAGGGTACTCGGACAGTGCCGTGACCAGGGCCTTCCGTTCGTTCCTCCGCAGCGTGGCCAGGGTGCGGTCTGACGGCAGCCCGGTGGAGGAGAGCTCCGTCAGGAGCTGATCGACGAGTCGGCGGGGCAGATGCTCGCGGAGGGTATTCGCCACCGTGGAGCTTCCACCGGAGGAGAGCGCATCCTCCCAGGCGGACCGGTCCATGGCGGGAGACCACTGGACCCGGATCCGCACGTCCGCCCCGTCCCCGGGGGGATCCCGGAGCGAACTCCCCGCGCGGCTGACCGCGTGGGACACGTTCAGCGCCACCGGGCCGCTGTACCCCCGGTGGGTGAACAGGAAGCTTCCGGTCTCGTCGAGCGTGACGCCTCCGCCCGAGGCCCGGATTCGCACCGGAAGGGTGAGGCCGGCAAGCGCCGCGTGGACCGGGGGGCCGGCCAGGAGTGGGGTCAGTGCGGGATAGGTGGGGTGGATGGCATGCCCGAGGCGCCGTGCTTCCTCCAGGCCCCAGCCATCGCTTCCCGTAGCCGGTACCGAGAGGCCGCCGCTGGCCAGGATGACCGACTCGGCGAAGACCTTCTGACCATCCGAGAGATCGACCGTCCATCCGGGAGCCAGGCCCGTGACCCGGGTCCCGAGCCACAGCTTCCCGCCGGCGCTCCGGAACGCGTCGATCAGGGAGTCGCGCACGTCACGGGCCCGATCCGAAACGGGAAACAGCTTGTCGAACTCGGGCTCATGCTTGAGCGGGATTCCCAGGTCGTCCTCGAAGAAGGCTCGCTGCTGCGGCAGCGGCCATGACCGCAGCAGTTTCCGAAGCGTGTTCGACGACGAGTCCGTGCCGTACGCCTCGGGTCGGAAGGTTCCGGGCAGGACGTTGCATCGGCCCCCTCCGCTGATGAGGATCTTCCGGCCTCCGTCCGCCGAGCCCTCCACCAGGATCACCTCGCGGCCCGATCGCGCGGCGAAGATGCCGGCCATGAGGCCCGCGGCTCCGGCCCCGACAACGAGGATGGGTGATGGCGTCATCCCATCAACGTAGCGCCCGGAGCCGGATTGATCGCCCCCTCCGGCCCGTCTAGCTTTGGATCGCCGTTCTCCGGCGTCTGTCACGACGCGGGCCCGATTCCCCGGGTCCGTCCGCCGAGCTCACCCAGTCGGGATTCCTCTCATGGCCATTCGCGTCTTCATCACCGGGGGCACGTTCGACAAGGACTACGACGAGCTCACCGGCACCCTGGCGTTTCATGAGAGCCACCTGCCGGAGCTGCTGGAGCAGGGCCGGTCGCGTCTCGAGGTCACGTTCCGGACCCTGATGATGGTGGATTCCCTGGAGCTCACCGACGAGGACCGCGACCTCATCGCGCGGAATTGCGAGAAGGCCAGGGAGTCGTGCATCGTCATCACGCACGGCACGGACACCATGGTCGATACGGCGCGGGTCCTGGCGGAGCGGGTGCAGGGGAAGACGATCGTGCTCACCGGGGCGATGATTCCCATCGCGTTCGGCAGTTCGGACGGGCTGTTCAACCTGGGGAGCGCACTGTCCTTCGTGCAGGTCCTGCCGCCCGGCGTCTACGTGGCCATGAACGGGCGGTACTTCCCCTGGGACGACGTCAGGAAGAACACCAAGACGGGGTTCTTCGAGGGGCTGGGGGAGTGACGGCCCGGGCGCCCGGGCCGAGCTGACCTTCAGGAGGCCTCGCCGACCCCCTCCTGGGGCGTCATGCGAAGGACCGCCAGTGCGCTGAGGGCCAGCGTCACGAAGCGGTCCATGGCGTGAGGGTCGTAGTCGGCGATAGGGCCTCCGCCCTCGAGCCCGGCGGCCTCGACGCCCGCCCCCAGGAATTCGGCCACGAGCACGGCGTCCCGGGGCGATCCCTCGCGCATGCCGAACAGGTCGACGGCCTTGAGGATGGTGTCCGCCACGTGAGACGGGAGCTCGCTGTACCGGGGGGCCACCTTCTCGAGGACCTGGTGGATTTCCAGGCGGCGCTCGTCCAGCACCAGGGCGTCCATGCCGTGGGCTTCACTGCCGAGTCCGAAGGCCAGCCATCCCGCATCGACGCTGAGCACGCGGGCCGACGCTTCGACGAAGTCCAGGGGAGGCTGACGATCGCCGCGCGCGTATCGGAGGATGGACTGGTACGCCACGTCCATGCCCTGGCCCCGCAGCTCCTGCATGAGCCACTTCAGGGACCCTCCGGAGACCCGCTCCAGCGCGGACTGGAGTCGGAACGGGAAGTCCCCACGCTCCATCTCAACGAAGCTCTTTCTGTTCGGCATCCGGACCCCCACTCCAACCGGACCTGGACCGGGTACGACCCGGCGTCGACGCGATCCGGGAGGCGACCCGGATTCGAGTCCGTACAATACTACATGGACTTCTGGTTGGGAAGTGGGAGTACCGAGCGGGTCACTCCGGCCGCACGGGCCGGTACGGTCACGCTCAGGTGAATCCGCCGGTGCCGCAGGTGGAGCGGGGAGGCGCGGAGTAGGCCGCGGACGACGTCCCGCCGGCGATAACGTTCACCGCGCTGAACGACCGCTCCACGGTGCGGGATCCACAATCGGGGCAGGCCTTTCCTTCGCCGGACGAGTAGGCCGACATCGACATGCGAAGCTCGAAGGCCGTTCCGCAGTCCTGGCAGGTGAAGTCGTATCGTGGCATTGACTTGGATCGGTGGCGCGTGGCGATCATGCTATCTAATTATAAACATAATCATATATAATGCCACCGTGCAAGACCCGGGGCGACGACGGAAGAGGTGCGGCGGACGCGGGATCAGGCACCGCGTGGCGTCAGCTCAGCACGACCTCACCGCGGGGGGTCTGGAGCGTGGCGCGGAGGGCCGCCGCCGGGCCCGCGTGGAGCGTCATGGAGCTGAGCCCGGGGACCGGAACCGACTTGAGGGTGGCCCGGACGGACTCGGGATCCGGGTGGAACCCCTCCAGGCTCAGAAGCCGGCATCCGGACGGGGCTGTCGCCGACGGGTGGGGGGACTCGAGCCAGTCGATGAAGAAGGGGACCAGGCCGCCGCAGCGGGGAAGCGCGGGGTCGGTGAGTTCCCACTCCAGGGTGCCCCCGGTGGGAAGGGCACGGCGGCCCGCCACGACGTCTCCGATGTCCACCGGTCCGCCGCCCAGGGCCTGTTCCCGGACCCCGGCCAGTCCGGTGGCGCGGGCCGCCCAGGTCAGGAGCCGCGGTTCGGGAAGGCGGTCGAGGGCGAAGAGCCTCCCCTCCTCCGGGGGCGCTGTCTCGAGGTCGGGGCCCAGGACCTCGAGGTACACCCGGCTGCCCAGCGAGAGGAGGTAGTTCCGGGTTCCCCAGCCCGGGTGTCGTCCGCCCTCGGCGGGCTCGACGCCCAGGCGTTCCCCCAGGCTCTGGACGGTGCTCGGGAGATCGGGGGTGGCGTAGATGATGTGGTCGACGGGAAGCATGACCCTGACCCTCCGGGGGCTTGCTCGGTCGGCGAGAATCGTGCCTGGTCTGTCGGAATCGGCCTGGCATGATACAATGGGCGTCGCGGGGCCGCACGCGGTCCCCGCCGCATCGGCCTGGAACACCATGGACATCACTTCTCTCGCAATCGGCCTGGTCACCGGCGTCGCCCTCGGCGGCGGCGTGGTCTTCCTGCTCGCCCGCTCCAGCGCGTCGGCCGCGCGGGCCGCTCTGGAGGAGCGCCTGAAGAGCCGGGACGAAGAGCTCGCACGGGCCTCCGCGGAGGTGGAGCGGCTCGCCGCGGAGCTCGAGGGGCATCGGACCCGCCTCGCCGAACTGGACGCGGAAGTGGTCCGGTACCAGGAACGCCTGGACGCCGAGAAGGACACCGTGAAACGGCTGGGGGAGGCCGAGGAGCGACTGCGGGAGCAGTTCGAGGCCATCTCGTCGCGGGTGCTCCGGAACAACAACGAGTCGTTCCTCACGCTGGCGAAGGAGAGTCTGGGCAAGTTCCAGGAGGGGGCCCAGGCCGATCTGGACAAGCGCCAGAAGGCCGTGGACCAGCTGGTGAAGCCCATTTCGGAGGCGCTTCAGAAGGTCGATTCGAAGATCGACGAGGTGGAGAAGAGCCGCCTGGAGGCGTACGGCTCGCTCACCAAGCACCTCACTTCGCTGGCCGACACGCAGAAGATCCTCAGGGACGAGACCTCCAACCTGGTGAAGGCGCTTCGCCGTCCCAACGTCCGGGGCCGCTGGGGGGAGATCCAGCTTCGGAACGTCGTCGAACTGGCCGGGATGGTGGAGTACTGCGACTTCTCGGAGCAGGAGACCATCCAGGCCGAAGCGGGACGCCTCCGTCCCGACCTGATCGTCCGACTGCCGTCGGGCCGATCGGTGGTGGTGGACTCGAAGGCCCCCCTGGAGCACTACCTGAACGCCCTGGAGGCGAGCGACGAGGATGCCCGGGCCGCGGCGATGAAGGCGCACGCCGCGGGGATCCGGACCCACCTGAAGCAGCTCGGCTCGAAGGGATACTGGGCGCAGCTGGAGGGGACGCCCGAGTTCGTGGTGCTGTTCCTTCCGGGTGAGACGTTCTTCAGCGCGGCCCTGCAGGAGGATCCGGGGCTCATCGAATTCGGCGTGGATCAGCGGGTGATCCTGGCCACCCCAACGACCCTGATCGCGCTCCTCAAGGCCGTGGCCTACGGGTGGCGGCAGGAGCAGCTGGCGGAGAACGCCCGGGAGATCTCGACCCTGGGCCGTGAGCTCTTCGAGCGGCTGCGGACCATGACCAGCCATTTCGAGAACGTGAAGAAGGGGCTGGACCGGGCGGTCAACGCATACAACCGGACCGTGGCGTCGCTGGAGACCCGGGTCCTTCCCAGCGCCCGGAAGTTCCAGGACCTGGGAGCGGCAACCGGCGCCGAGATCGAGAGCCTGGAGGGGATCGAAGAGGTCCCAAGGCAGATCACGGCGCCGGAACTGCTTACAACGGACGAGGAGTCGCCCGGGTCATCCGGGTGAGGGCAGCGGCCCTTCCCCATCGCCCGTGAGGGGCGCCTCCCCCGCACCGACCCCCCCGGGCTCCTCCCTCGGGAGCGTGACTCCGAAGATCCGCTCGTACTCCAGCGGGTGCTCATGCTTCAGCCGGTCCACCGTCATCTTCCCCGTAAAGATCCCCGTGTCCAGCGGGAAGATCTCGGGCCGGAAGATGACGCCCCAGCTGTGCCAGATCACGATCACCAGGACCGCGAACGTCCCCTCGAGGCCGTGGACCACCTTGGCCACGGCCAGGAGCGTGCCGGGGAGGACATGAGAGAGCAGGTCCGGGAACAGCAGCACGAGACCGGTCACCGACATCAGCGACCCGCCCAGCAGGAGACCCCAGTACTCGTACTTCTGCCCGAAGTCGAACTTCCCGAATCGGGGGTGCGCCTCGCCGAACAGGTGGTGCCGAACGGTCTGGAGCGTGTCCCTGAAGTCCTGTCGGGTGGGGACCATGATGGGCAGGCGCCGCCGCCGGACGGCCCGGGTTACGGCGCGTAGCAGGTGGGCCAGCATCAGGATGATCATGATGACCCCCACCGTCCGGTGGATGTAGCGGGTCATCTGGATCCCTCCGAAGAAGCGGATGATGGCCAGCGCGAAATCGGATCGGTGGTAGATCTGGGGCAGTCCGGTTACCACCAGCAGGATGAACGTGCTCATCGACCCGAAGTGCTCCAGGCGCTCCAGGGTCGTGAACCGCTGGACCGTCTTCGGTCTGGGCCTCGGTGAGCGTTTGAGCCGGGCCAGGATCCTCCGGAACCCCTCCGACTCTCCCATCCGGGCTCCGCCCCGTCGAGCGCTGTTCAGGTGCAGCGCGATGTTCACCAGCAGGCCACCGAGCGAGAACGGGATCAGGAACCAGTAGAAGACCCGGGCGAGCCACACGAGCGTGGCGTTCCGCGGCCCGACCCGGTCGTGGCCGATCCAGGCCGTGGCGATCCGCAGCCCCGCCTTCTCGTGGCAGTCCACGCACACCGCCTCCACCTCCTCGGCCGCGACCCATTTCACCTCGTGGGCGCCGTGGCAGTCCGAACACACCATGACGTCCGGGAGGTTGCGCCCCTCCGGATGCCGGTAGATGAACTGGGCGGTCTGACCGTGGAAGTCCTTCAGGTAGGACTCGGCCGCGAGGGGTGGGAGCTCGAACGCCTCGGCGATCAGGTCGTCGCTGTGGCAGGCCACACACCGGGCGGTGACCTCGATGCGGGTGGAGCCGCTGGCATGCGGCTCGGCGTGGCCGCCGTGGCAGGCCACGCAGTCCGGGGCCCGCTCGTCCAGGCCGGCTCCCTCCTCCAGGGACCGTGCGTGGCCACCGGCCATGAACGCGTTCCCCTCGTCCTGGTGGCAGACCGTGCAGTTCTTCGACACGGTCAGGCTCATCCGCTCGCCGGGGGTGTCCGGATGCATCTCGTGGCAGGCCGTGCACCCCGGCTCACCTTCCTCGGCCGGGGCGTGGGCCGGGATCAGGTCCTCGTGGCATTCGACGCACGTTCCGTCCACCAGAGCCTCGTCGAACGCGACCGGGTCTGCGCCGTGGATGGTGTGGCAGGCTCCACACTCCGGCCGTTCCCAGGCGGGGCTCGCGTGCCGGCCCAGTCCGTCCTCATGGCAGGTGAGGCATGAGTCGGTCACGCCCTCCCGGCCATGGACCGTGTGGCAGTCCGTGCATCCCGCCTCGTCGCTCACCCCCATGTCCGGGGCGGCAATCGTGCCGTGAAGCGGGTTCGCCGCCTCGTGGCAGACCGCGCAGGACGCGTCCACGGACCGCCTGAACCCGGTTCGGTCCATGTCGGCCGGAACGTGGACGCTGTGGCACGCGGTGCAGGCCGGGGACTCGACGTCCACGCCGAGATCGCCGTGAACCCGATCGGCGCCCGGCAGAGGCGACAGGGGGCTGGCGGCGGCCACGTGGCACGAGGTGCAGGCCTCCAGTCGCGAGGCATGGATCTCCTCGGGGTCGTTGCTGAAACCCACGTGGTGGCAGGTCAGGCACGACTCGTCCTGACCGTGCCGGCTCTCCAGGGGATGGCGGAGATTGGCGGCCGGGTGGCACGACGCGCACGCCGACAGATCGATGGGATCGGCGGCCTGCTGCGCGGCGGCCGGAAGGCCGGCGCACAGCGCCGCAAGCGTGACCAGCAGGGCCTGCCCGATACCAGTTCTCATTGTCCGCTCCACTCGTTCACCATCCGCCTGGATGCCGGTCATGACGGGTCTCCGTTCCAGGTCGGCGTCAGTTCATGTGCCGCGGAGGCCGAGCCCTGGTGGCTCGCCTCGGGCGCGTGGTGTGGAACTCGTCCACTGCGGAGGGTCCGGATCCCCCGGTCCTGCGCTCAGGGGGATGCGATCCCGCCGGGGGGTTGGGTGCAACCGAAGTGGGCACTGGAGCACGAAGTCGCTCCCGCAGCGACTCGGTCAGCACCCAAGCCAGCGCACCCAACCCGATGAGCGGGAGGAAGATGACGAAGAGCAGGCCCAGGATCGGGGCCACGATCAGCCCGAAGAGGATCTCGCCCGTGCTTCGGAGAGCCCCCCTGGGCTGCGCCTCCGCGTCCTGATCGGCCGCAGCATCCGCCTGGACCTCAACGTCCGCCGCGAGTTCCCCGGTGACGGCCGCGTCGGCAGTCTCTGCCTCGGTGACCGCGTCTGCGGGCCGCTCCACCAGGTCCGGGCCGGCGCGCGCACCGGGCGGATAGATCATCCCCAGGTGGGTGGCAGCCGTGAGGATACTGGCCAGCGTGTCTGGCGCGATGGGCTTGTTCAGGTACTGGAAGGCGCCCAGCTCCTCGGCCTTCTTCTCCACCATGTCGTTTCCGTATCCGGTGAGGAGGATGAACGGGGTGTCGGGCTGGTGACCCTGGACCCAGGCCAGGAGCTCCAGTCCGTTGGGGCCGGGCATCCGGAGATCGGACACGATGGCGTCGGCGGGGTGCTCGGACAGGTCGGCGATGGCCGCGTCACCGTCGGCGGCCGTGGCCACCTCGAACCCCTTGTCGGTGAGGTAGCGGCTCCAGCTCTGTCGGACGGCGCGCTCGTCGTCCACGACCATGATTCTGGGATGGGCGTTCATGAGATGCTCCTTTGCGATTGCACCCCGTGGTCGGTCGCTGGCGCGTCGATCCAGGGAAGAGTGAGAGTCAGCGTTTCCAGGGCCCGATTCAGACTGTCGGCCGCTCCGCGGTCCCGATCCGACTGGATGAGCCAGAAACCGCTCCGGGCCAGCTGGGTGGCCACGGGCAGGGAGGGGGGGACGTCGAACACCGCCACGCGCTGCATCCACGGGAACTCCACCGCCCAGCGTGCCACCAGGGCCAGCACGAGTCCCGGGGGCTGCCCTCGGCTGTGCAGGGCCAGCACCCGGATGTGCCTGGGGTCCGCCCCGCCGGGAAGGTCCCCGAACGGAAGAATCAGCGCCGGTCGATCCTGGTCAGCGCCGACACGGGCTCGCAGACCCGGACCTTCGTCCGGCTCGCAGATGACCACCGTGCTGCCGCGTTGTGTGCTGGTCATGGTGCCCCCCTTCCGGGAGGAGGTTCACTGGACGCCGGTACCGCGGGCGTCGAGACACCTGCCCTGGGGGGCACGGGGTGTGCCGGGGAGGGCCATCCGGACCGGGATCTCGTAACTCGTTGCTGGGAAGGGCGTTATGCCTTGCGGGGGGCCGAGTTGGGATGGCCTGTTTCGGGGGAGGTGTATCGATCCCGTGTACAGCGCTCGGCCGGGAAACCCGGCGCCGCGGGGACCGAGATCCCCGCAAACGCGCGCCGCAACTCGTCTTTCAGGGGTTCGGAGTGAGAGGGCGGCTTCGGTGACGGGTGTATGGAACAGGAGTACACCCGGCGGGCCGGCCGTGCAGGATGGCGGCGGGCCCGCGCCGGGGATGGCCCTCCGGGGTCAGAAGAGGGCGTTCTCGGGGGTGGCCGTCGTGGCGGGTGCGGGCCCGGCGGCCCGGATCCCGTGACGCCGCATCATCGCGTGGAGGTTGGTCCGCTGGATTCCGACGGCTTCGGCAGTCTGGGTCACGTTCCAGTCGTGAGCGTCCAGTGCTTTCAGCAGGAAGCGTTTCTCCAGGTGCTCGACGGCCCGCTTCCGGAGTTCCCGCTTGGCCTGGATGAGTTCCTCTCCGGTCTCGGGGATGGAGGACCACCCGCCCCCGGGCTCTCCCTCGCCCGCCTCCGGGAGATGGCTCACGTCCACCACGTGGTCGTCCGCCAGGAGAACGGCGCGCTCGATGACGTGCTGGAGTTCCCGCACGTTGCCCGGCCAGTCCCGGAGTTCCAGCGCGGCCAGCGCACGAGGGGAGATCCCGTCGATCCGCCGGTTGAACTCTTCGCTCGCCTGGAGGAGGAAGTGATGCGCCAGGGGCGCGATCTCTTCCTTCCGCTCGCGCAGAGGCGGGATGGGGATGGTGAAGACGTTCAGCCGGTACAGCAGATCTTCACGGAAGACTCCCCGCTCCACCAGCCGGTGCAGGTCGGTGTGGGTCGCGGCCACCAGCCGGATATCCACCGGCACGACGCGGTCTCCACCCACGGGACGCATTTCGCGCTCCTGGATGAGCCGGAGGAGGCTGGCCTGAACCGCCGGAGAGACGGTGGCGATCTCGTCCAGGAACAGGGTGCCGCCCCGGGCCGCCTCCACGAGACCCTCGCGGTCATTCACCGCCCCGGTGAACGCCCCGCGGACGTGGCCGAACAGCTCGGACTCCAGGAGGGTTTCCGGGAGTGAGGCGCAGTCGGCCACCACGAAGGGGCCGTTGCGCCGGGGGCTGTTGTAGTGGATCGCCCGGGCGATGAGTTCCTTGCCCGTTCCGGTCTCACCCTGGATGAGGACCGTGCTGGAGGTTGGAGCCACCTTCCGAACCAGCTCCATCACCTTTCGCATGCCGGCGGAGGAGCAGATCACGTTTCCGATCCGGTAGCGGTCCTCCAGTTCCTCGCGAAGTCGCCGGGTCAGGTCCAGGAGCTGGCGCCGTTCCAGGGCCCGCGCCGCGGCGACCAGGAGCTGCGGGGGACTCACCGGCTTCTCCAGGTAGTCGAAGGCCCCGAGCTTGATGGCCTCCACCGCGGTCTCGATGGTGGCGTACCCGGTGACGATGAGGACCTCCGTGTCCGGTGCCACGTCTCTCGCCACCCGCAGGAACTCGATCCCCTTCACCTCGGGCATCATGATGTCGAGGAGAAGGAGATCGAAGCTCTCGTTCCGGATCAACTCCAGGCCTTCCCGGGCCGAGGTCGTGGTGGTGACGTCGTAGCCTTCGCCGCCCAGCACCCGGCGCACGCTCTCGCACACCACCGCCTCGTCGTCGACGGCCAGAACCCGCGGAGGAGTCGTCCAGTCAGCAACGTCGCTCATGGGACCTCAGCTTCCCGATCGGCAGGCGCAGCGGGGATGCCCGGTGACCCCGCCGATTCCCTCAGGAGGACCTGGAATTCAGTCCAGCTCTGGCCATCACTGTCCGCCAGTATCGTGCCACCGAACTGCTGTACCAGGCCCAGTGAAACGGAGAGACCGAGACCGGATCCCTGGCCCACGGGCTTCGTGGTGAAGAAGGGATCGAAGACCCGGTGAAGCGCGTCGGGACTGATCCCGCTTCCGTCGTCCCGAACACTCACCCGGACCACTCCGCCCGCTTCTCCGGACAGGTCGGGCACGTCGGGCTCCAGCAGCGGATCGACCACCTCCACTCCGATCTCCAGGTGGCCCCCTTCGTCCATGGCGTGGAGGGCGTTCATGACCAGGTTCACGAACACCTGCATGAGGTGGGGCCGGTTCGCCTCGACGTACAGGGGACCCGGTACGCCCCAGCGCTCCAGCGTGATGTCGTGGTTGTTGAGTTCCACGGCCAGCAGCCTGTGGACCCGGTCCAGGACCTCCACGACGTCCACGGCCTCGACCTCGGCGGTGGCCGCCTGACCTCGTGAGAAGTCGAGGAGCTGCCGGATGATCCCCGCGCAGCGCTGGGTTTCCTGGATGATCGTCTGCAGGTCCTCGTGCTCCTGGGACTCCGGGTCCTCGCTCTCCTGGAGGAGGTGGGCGTAGGTGAGGATGGCCATGAGGGGGCTGTTGAGCTCGTGGGCGATCCCCGCCGCAACGGTGCCCACGGACGAGAGCTTCTCCGCCTGGGCCACCTCGAGCTGGGCGGTGTGCAGATCCTCGGCCTTCCTGGCGAGCTCCACCTCGAGGCGGTTGGTCCAGTCGCCTACCCGCGCCTGGTCCCGGGCCAGACTCTCCACCATCTCCTTGAAGGCCGTGGCCAGGAAGCCGATCTCGGTGGAGGACCGCTCCGCGTCCTTCCCGGGTCCGGCGGTGAGATCGCCGCCGGCGACCTTCCGGGTGGCCTCGATGAGCTGCTGGATGGGTCGCTGGACCTTCCGTCGGACGATCAGGAACAGCACGGCCACGAGAAGCGCGACCACCACGCCCGACGTGGCCAGTGCCCTCAGCGTGGCCGCCCGGATTCGTGCCTGCTGCTCCTCCAGGGGGAGCATCACGTCCAGCACTCCGAGGATGGGCTGGATCGCTGCGTCGGCGTGGCAGCCGGTGGCCTCACACCCGGGTCTGTTCCGGATGACACGGATCGCGCCCACGACGGTGTGGCCGTGGTCATCCGTGAAGACGCGTGAGCGCTCGGCCTCGCCGGTCTCCTGCTCCGGGATCGGACCGGCGTGGCAGGCGATGCAGGCATCGGCCGCCTTGTCCAGGGTCTGACCGGCTTCACCGGGGAGCGAGGAGCGGACCACCACACCGAGCTTGTCCATGAGCCGGACGCCCTCGACCTGGGGGTGGCGGCCCACGGACTGCACGACGCGGTCCATGAACTCGGCGGGGTTCTCCCTCCGGGTGTGCTCGAGGCTGAGCTCGATGGCCTCCGCGATGCTCTCGGCCGCGAGCACCGCCTCCTGGAGGGCCTCCCGTCTCTGGGTGGATACGAGGACGAGGGCCAGCACTCCGACGCCAATCACCGCAGTGGCGCCGGCCCAGAGCGCGATCCGGGTCCCGACTTTCAAGGTCTCACCCTCCAGCCTGCACGAACCGGGTGGGCGGGTTCGGAGGAGGCGGGGCACCCCCGCACCTCAAGATCATGCACGATCCGGGCCGGGAGACCGCAACAGTCCAAATGGATCACATTTATGAGTATTGACGATCCAAACGGATTTGTTATTCTTCATGGAATCACCAAACGGATATGTAAACAAGAATACAAACAGCCGTTTGGATTTCTCATCGAGACCTGGGAAGGTACCCCATGCACCTGGTCATATTGGGAGACGGAACGCTCCAGAACGCAGCCTGCTCGGCGCCGGGGCACAGTTTTCACGCTCGCCTGGCGGATCGCCTTCCGGATGGAGTGCGCCTCACGGTTCTCGCGAGCCGGGGGATGCCGCTGGAAGGGGTCCCGTTCCAGGTGGGTCTCATCCCCGACGATGCTACCCACATCGTGATCTCCGCTGGAATGGAGGACGTCCTCCCCGGCGGTGTCTGGCCCTCGCCCATGGCTCGAGTCGCGGCGAAGGGCGGAGAGAGTCCGCCGGCGGCGGCCCGTCGATTCGGCCGCGCCTATCTGCGCATTGTCCGTGAACTCACCGACCTCGGCCTCGAGGTGACGCTGCTCGGTCTTCCCTCGGCCTCGGTGATCGATCCGCTCGGGAGGCTCCAGGACCTGGGGGACTGGCTGGACGCGCTCAACGACGAGATCCGCTACGTGGCGTTCGAGTCCGGAGGGCGGTTCCTGGACGTCCGGTCGATCCTGTCGGATCCCGCGGACTTCCATGGCGCCGAGGGACCGAGTCAGCAGGGCGGCATCCGGCTGGCCGAGAACCTGGCCCGTCTGATCACGCCCTGGCCCTGGCTCCAGCGCAATCAGGAGGGCGACGCCCTCTGGGGCCCCGCCGCCCACACGGTCTGGGACGGGGAAGAGCGACGCGGTAAGAAGGACGACACCAATCTGGCGGAGGCCGGCTGAGGTCCTCAGGTTCGCAGGGTTCGAGACTCCGCCTCAGCGAGCCGGCCCGTGAACCCATGACGTCGAAACGCATCGGACGGATCCTCGTCGCCCTGGTGGTGGCGGGGATCCTGTTCGTCCTGTCCGGTCCCCGTGTGGATCGCTCCATCACGATCCGACCGTCGGATCTGCCGGATCTGCCCGGGCTCACAGCCACGGAGGAGTCTCGCGAGGGGGCGGAGGCACCGGACCCCTGGCCCGGGGCCCGGCTCCTGGATGCCTACGTGCAGGAGCGTGAGGCCGGGTATCCCGACATCGTCCCCGGTGCCGAGGAGCGCATCGTCTGGGCCGATCCCGACGATCCCCGACCCACCGAGTTCGTGGTGGTCTACCTGCACGGCTACAGCGCCACGCGGCAGGAGACGGCGCCGCTGGCCGACCGCGTGGCCGAAGCGATGGGGGCCAACCTCTTCTACGCCCGGCTCACCGG
>JBDHIJ010000004.1:0-78864 GCA_039587435.1 Gemmatimonadota bacterium | reverse complement strand
GACATGCTGAAGGCCCTGGACCGCACGATGGAGATGGGCGGCATCCGGGTCACGGCCAAGCGCGGCGGTGCCTCCGGCGACTGGTCGGTCCAGCGGACCCCGACAGGCCTCTAGCCGCCTCCCGTACCTCCGCCCGGCAGCCGGAGCCGGTCCCCGGGCCGGATGATGCCGCCCGCGTCCAGGCCGTTGGCCCGGGCCAGGTCCCTCGTGCTCACCCCGTAGCGACGGGCGATCGCCGACAGGGTATCGCCGGACCGGACCACGTACTCAGCGGGCATGGCTGCATGCACCACCAGGTCGTCGCCCGGGTAGAGGAGGGCGCCTTCCGGGATGCGGTTCCATTCCCGCAGCTCGGCGATGGTCACCCCGTACTGGTTGGCCACACTCCACAGGCTCTCCCCGGACCGGACCTCGTGGACCAGGGTCGTGGTGGCGCCGCGCGCCTGGGCCGGCGCCGGGCGCACCGCGCCGGAGCCCGAGTCGCCCTCGGTCGTCGCGGATCCCCCCCCCGCCCCGCCTTCGGCGGACCCGGGAGGGGCGGCATCGTCGCCCGCGTCCGCCACCTGCGTCCGCAGGGCCTCGCGGGCGGAGGGTGCCGTGGGGACGACGATCCGCTGGCCGATCTGAATCCGGCGGGGCTGGATCCGGGGGTTGGCGGCCCGGACATCGGCCACCGAAACACCGTACCGCCGGGCGATGTGCGAGAACGTCTCTCCCGACTCCACGCGGTGCTCCACGAAGCTGACCCGCTCGTTGGGCGGGATGCGCTCGTAGTTCGCCAGGAACACCTCCCCCTGGCCCGGCGGAATCCGGAGGTGGGTCTCCTGACCCGCCGGGGTGAGCCCGCGGAGGAGGTGCGGGTTCAGCTCCTCGAGCGAGCGCTGAGGCACCTCTGCAGCCCTGGCCGCCACGTCCAGCGACATGGCGTCGGGCACCATCACCAGTTCGAAGTCCAGGGGGGCATGCGGGGTGTAGTCGGTGAAACCCCAGGCCGCCGGGTCACCCGCGATGCGAGCAGCCGCGATGAACTTGGGAACGAACGCCCGGGTCTCGCGGGGGAAGCGGTCTCGAAGCGCCCAGTAGAGGGAGTCCGAGGGCTCCACGCCCGGCGCGTACCGGCGCAGGATCCGATCCACCCTGCCCGGTCCGGCGTTGTAGCCCGCCAGCGCCAGGTGCCAGGATCCGCCGAAGCTGGCGGAGAGCCCCGTCAGGAACTCCAGCGCCCAGGGGGTGGCCATCCAGGGATCCCGACGCTCGTCCACCAGCGGCGTCACCGTGAGTCCGTATCCCCGGGCGGTCCCGGCCATGAACTGCCACATCCCCACGGCCCGGGCATGACTCACCGCCGTCGGGGAGTATCCGGACTCGATGACCGGCAGGTAGAGCAGCGACGGTGGAAGCCCCGCTTCCTCCACGTGGGCCACCACCAGCGAGTCCCACCGCCCCATTCGCTCCAGGTAGAGCTGGAACTCCGCCCGCCCGCGCCCCGTGAAGTAGTCCTCCCAGGCCCGGATCTCCCGGGGGGCGTCGCCCCGAGCCACCCACGGGGAGTCCAGGATGGGATCAAGGGTCCCGGGGTCGGCGCCGGTCAGTCCCCCCGTCGGCGTCGGGCCCTCGGCGGCGGGCTGCACGGTCGGCGGTGCGACGTCGGGCGCACCGTCCGCGGCGCTCGGTCCCCCGGTGCTCGCGCACCCGGCCAGCGCCCAGAGCGCGACCACGGCGGGGGCGAATCGCACGCGCCCCGCCCCGAGTGTTCGGGCCGCCGTCATGCTACATGTGGTAGTTGGGAGCTTCCCGCGTGATCGTCACGTCGTGGGGGTGGCTCTCCCGAAGCCCGCCCATCGTGACGCGAACGAACCGGGCCCGCTCCCGGAGTTCCTCCAGGTTCGCGGCACCCACGTAGCCGAGTCCGCTCCGTAGGCCGCCGACGAACTGGAACACGGTGTCGGACATGACGCCCTTGTAGGGAACGCGGGCCTCGATTCCCTCCGGCACCAGCTTTCGGGCATCCTTCTCGCCCTCCTGGAAGTAGCGGTCGGCCGAGCCCTCCTCCATGGCAGCCAGCGAGCCCATCCCGCGGACGATCTTGAACCGTCGACCCTCGAGCAGGAAGCTCTCCCCCGGAGACTCCTCGGTGCCCGCGAAGGTGGAGCCCATCATCACCGAATGCGCCCCGGCGGCGAGGGCCTTCACCATGTCCCCGGAGTAACGGATCCCACCGTCGGCGATGACGGGCACGTCCCCCTGCAGGGCGTCCACCGCCTTCATGATGGCGTCGAGCTGCGGGACCCCGACCCCGGTCACGACCCGGGTGGTGCAGATGGAGCCCGGGCCCACCCCGACCTTCACGGCATCCGCGCCCCGCTCCTTCAGGGCGACGGCCGCCTCTCCGGTCGCCACGTTCCCGGCGATGAGCTGGGTATCCGGGAACGCCCCCTTCGTCCGGGCCACGGCCTGGAGAACACCCTCCGAATGGCCGTGGGCCGTATCCACGACCAGGACGTCCACGCCGGCGTCGACGAGGGCCCCGGCTCGCTCCAGGTCCTTGACCGGAGAGGCGCCGATGGCCGCACCCACGCGCAGGCGCCCGTGGCCGTCCTTGCACGCGTTCGGGAACTGTCGCCGCTTGAAGATGTCCTTCACCGTGATGAGGCCACGCAGGCGCCCCTCACCGTCCACCACGGGGAGCTTCTCGATGCGGTGGCGGTGGAGGATCTCCTCGGCCTCGTCCAGGGTGGTCCCTTCCGGCGCCGTGACCAGCCCGTCGGCCGTCATGACGTCCCGGATGCGCTGGGAGAAATCGGTTTCGAACTGGAGATCCCGGTTCGTCACGATCCCGACCAGGAGCCCACCGTCCTCGACGATCGGGACTCCGGAGATGGAGAACCGGGCCATGAGCGCGTGGGCGTCGGCCAGGGTCTTGCCGGGGGCCAGGGTGATGGGATCCAGGATCATCCCGCTCTCCGACCGTTTGACCCGGTCCACCTCGGCGGCCTGAGCCTCGATCGGGAGGTTCTTGTGGATGATTCCCATCCCGCCCTCCCGCGCCATGGAGATGGCCATGCGGGACTCGGTGACCGTGTCCATGGCCGCCGAGAGGAGGGGGATCTGGAGGCCGATCGAAGCCGTGAGCAGCGACTCCACGGTGGTGTCCTTGGGGTGGACCGTGGAGTGCCCGGGTACGAGCAGGACGTCGTCGAAGGTCAGGCCTTCTCCGAGGAGTGTGGCTCCCCGGCGGGGCAGGTCGGACATCTCTATTCCTGTTGTCAGATGCGCGAAACCCGTCCACCGGAGGCGCGGTCGGCGCCCAGGGCGAACGGGTTTTCGGGTCGATCTTGCCAGTAGATTGGCGTTTCCATGGGCAAGTCTATCCGAGGCCGAAGGGGGGTGTCAAGGCTGGGCCCCGCCTCCGTTCCCGGGGCCCTCCTGACCCCCCGATCCAACCCCGGTCTCGGTCCCCGAGCCACTCCCGGACACGCTCCCGCCCTGCTCCCCGGACGGCTCTGACGTCCTCCCGGCCGGGCGAGCGCGCCCTCCTCCAACCGGGGGCAGATCGGAGGAGCCGGTCGCGGCGCTTCCCGGTGGCCGGCTGCCTACCGCCCCCGGTCCAGGGCTCGGCGAGACGGACCGGGCGGATCCGCCACCCGGGTCCTCCCCCTCTCCACCCGGAGAGAGCTCGTCCAGGAGCTCCTTGCCGGCCTGCGAGACCGACGAAAGCACCCGGTCCGCCGCCGCGATCAGCTGGAACGCCTCGCGAATGTTGGCCGGGTTGACGGCCTTCTTCCTGAGGCGGTCCTCCAGGTTCTCGGCAAACTTCTGGAGACCGCTCGCTTCCTTGATCAGGTCCCGGGCGTACTTCGACTCGAGGAACTCGATGTAGTCGAGGACCTGATACATCTGCTCCTCGGGGAGCGTCTCGAGCTTCCGGAGGATTCGCTGTCTGAGAACGTCGTGCATGGTTCTTCGATGGGGGAACTTCGAGGATCATTGCAGGGATTCAGGGTAATACCGACCTTAGTCCCGGAGAGCCGCGGACGCTACCGCACCGCCTCGCGAGCGGATTCGGGCGGAAACCGCGCCTTGCTCACTGAAGGGCCCACCGGTCCCCTGGCATCCCTCACTACGCATCCCGTCCCACCGAGGTTCACCCGTGGCATACCTCCCGCTCCAGGCTGCCCCCGTCGCGTCCCGTGCCCGGGACGCCTACGACGCGTGGGTTTCCAGCATCGAAGCCGAGCTGGACCGCCCGGACTGCGACCGGTACGAGCTCTGTCGCAGGATTCTGACGGAGCTGCACTATCCGCAGTTCGCGGGGGTGGACCCGGAGAACCTTCCGGAAACGGCCCGCGTTGCCCTTCTGTCCATGGACGCCCGCAACGTCACCCTGGAGCCGGAGTACTACCGGGACATCGATCCGGAGGCCTACGACCGGGTGAAGCCCCTGATCTGGCTATGGGAGATGTTCGACAAGAGCCCCGTGGGAGAGAACGTCCACCTCGGGATTCTGTTCCGGAGGGCCCTGGCCAAGAGGATTTTCCGATCCTGCGGGAACAACGTGAAGATCTTCCATCACGTGAAGATCTCCTTCGGATACAACCTGGACGTGGGGGATGATGTCGTGATCCACCGGCACGTCCTGCTGGACGACCGGGGTGGGATCAGCCTCGGATCCGGGAGCTCGGTGTCCGATTTCGTGAATATCTACAGTCACTCGCACGACCTGGTGGACGCCTGCGAGGTGGCGACACCGAAGACCGTCATCGAGGAGCGGGTGCGGCTGGCGTACCACGCCACCGTTCTGGCCGGCGTGACCGTGGGAGAGAACACGCTGGTGGGCGCCAACTCCACCGTGACCAAGGACGCGGGGCCCAACGCGGTCTACGTCGGCACCCCCGCCCGGAAGGTCCGGGACAAGCCCGAGGGTGAGCCCCGCAAGGCACCCCCGGACCCCCTGTCGGAGGCGGGTCGGGCGGCGGGGAGCTGCCTCTGATCGTCGACCCCGACCGGGGTCGGCGAATCCCTTGATTCCCCAACGCGGCGTTGTGAGACTTGAGGCGCAGTTGATACTGACTCTCAATCTCATATCGATATGCTCCCGCCCCTCTCTCGCTCTCTTTCCGGCGTCGCAGCCGGTGCCGCACCGTCCGGCGACCGGGCACACCGCCGTGCACCCTCCCTTCCCCTGATCCTCGCCCTCGGACTGGCGGCCGTACCATCGGTCTCGGCGCAGTCCCTGGAGCAGGCCGCGTCTGCGGTACCCTCTCCGGACCCGGACGGCCCGCAGGTCGGCGTGCTCGTCATGGCCCACGGAGGATCGGAGGAGTGGAACGCCTCGGTGTCGGACGCCGTGGCATCGCTCCGCAGCGAGGTGCCCACGGCACTGGCCTTCGGAATGGCCCACCCGGTCACCCTGGCGGCCGGCCTGGACTCGCTCGCCGCGGCGGGGGTCGAGCGCGTTGCGGTGGTGCGGATGTTCCTGTCCGGGAAGTCGTTTCGCCAGCAGACCGACTACTTCCTCGGCCTCAGCGACGAGGCTCCGGCCCACTTCATCATCGTGGACCACGGTACGGGCGCCGAGGGTGGGGACGACGGGCACGGTGGAGGACACGGCGGAGGTCATGGCGGGCCCGGTGACGGCCACCACGGCGGTGATCGCCCGCCGGCCGATCCTCTCCCCATCGCCCATTCGATGGAGATCGCCACGCACCACGCGGGGATCCTCGGGTCCGCCGAGGGCCACCAGATCGCGGTGGAGCGGGCTCTCGAGCTGAGCCGCTCCCCCGGCGGTGAGAGCGTACTCTTCCTGGCGCACGGGATGGGCGAGGAGTCGGAGAACCGCGAGGTCCTCGGCGCCATGGAGACGATGGCGACCGACCCCGCGCTTTCTCCCTTCCGGAGCGTCATGGTGGCCACCCTCCGCGAGGACTGGCCCGAGCACCGCGAAGTCGAGGAGGCCCGGATCCGCGAGTTCGTCGAGGTGCGGAGCGAGGCCGGCGACCGGGTCCTGGTGGTCCCCATGCGCCTCTCCGGCTTCGGCCCCTACGCCGAGGTGCTCGAAGGACTCGAGTACGAGCCCGGACGCGGACTCGTCCCCCATGCCCTGGTCTCGCAGTGGCTGGAGACGCGGGCCCGGGAGGTGACGTGCTCCGCCGGCTGGACCTGGGTCGGAGGCGCCTGCTAGGCCTCCCCCTCCTCGTACTTCGCCATGAGGCTCGCCCATGGCCCGCCCCTCCGCGATGTCCCGGAGCAGGCGGCGCATGATCTTCCCTGAGCGGGTCTTCGGCAGGTCGGCGGTGAAGAGGATCAGTTCCGGCCGGGCGATGGCGCCGATCTTCTTCGCCACGTGGGCCTTGAGCTCGTCGGCCAGGGCATCGGAGCCGTCGATGCCCTCTTTCAGGGTGACGAACGCAGCAATCGACTCGCCCTTCACCTCGTGGTGTTTCCCGACCACGGCGGCCTCGGCGACGCGGTTGTCGTCCACCAGGGCGCTCTCGACCTCCATGGTCCCGATGCGATGGCCGGCCGTGTTCAGCACGTCGTCCACCCGACCCAGGATCCAGATGAACTCGTTCTCGTCCTCGTCCCGGTGGGCGCCGTCGCCGGGGAAGTACGTGTTCTCCCACTTGGACCAGTAGGTCTGGCGGAAGCGCTCCTCGTCGCCCCACACCCCGCGCAGCATGGACGGCCACGGGCGGGTGACGGCCAGGTAGCCCGCGTGGACGGAGTCACCTTCGTCGTTGCGGATATCCACCTGGATCCCCGGGAAGGGCCGAGTCGCGGTTCCGGGCTTGGTTGAGGTCACCCCCGGCAGCGGCGTGATCATGATCCCGCCGGTCTCGGTCTGCCACCACGTGTCCACGATGGGGCAGCGCTCCTTCCCGATGACCTCGTGGTACCACATCCAGGCCTCGGGATTGATGGGCTCGCCCACGGTCCCCAGGAGTCGCAGCTGGGAGAGGTCGTACTTCTCGGGCCACGCCTCTCCCCACCGCATGAACGCCCGGATGGCGGTAGGAGCAGTGTAGAACACGGTGATCCCGTACTTTTCGCACAGGTGCCAGAACCGTCCGCGGTTGGGCCAGTCCGGCGCGCCCTCGAACATGAACACGGTGGCCCCGTTGGCCAGGGGTCCGTACACGATGTAGCTGTGCCCGGTGATCCATCCGACATCGGCCGTGCACCAGTAGCGGTCGTCCTCCTTCAGGTCGAAGACCCACTTCGTGGTGGCGTAGGCCTGGGTCAGGTAGCCGCCGGTGGTGTGGACCACTCCCTTGGGCTTCCCGGTGGTGCCGGAGGTGTAGAGGATGAACAGCGTGTCCTCGGCCTCCATCGGGACGGCGTCCACGCCGCCCTCGATGTCCCGCATCAACTCGTGGTACCAGAGGTCCCGGCCCGGCTTCATGCGGACGTCCAGTTCCCGGGCGATGTGCGTGTCGCGGGCCACCACGACGCAGTGCTCGATGGTCGAGGCCCGCTCCATGGCCTCGTCGGCGTTGTTCTTCAGCGGCACCAGCGTCCCCCTCCGATGTCCTCCGTCGGCCGTGATCAGCACCTTCGCACCGGCGGCGTTGATCCGGTCCGCGAGCGACTCGGGGCTGAAGCCTCCAAACACCACGGAGTGGACCGCACCGATGCGGGTGCAGGCCAGCATGGCGATGGCGGCCTCCGGGACCATGGGCAGGTAGATGGCGACCCGGTCGCCCCTCTCCACCCCGAGGTTCCGCAGCACGTGAGCGAACTTGGCCACGCGGCGATGAAGCCCGTAGTAGGTCATAACCCGGACGTCGCCGGGCTCTCCCTCCCAGATGAGGGCCGCCTTGTTCCGGCGGGGGCCGTCCAGGTGACGATCCAGGCAGTTGTAGCTGACGTTGAGGGTGCCGCCCTGAAACCACTTCGCATGGGGAGGGTCCCACTCCAGGACCCGATCCCATTCCCGGAACCAGTGAAGCTCTCGGGCCCACCCCTCCCACCAGGCCTCGAAGTCCTCCTCGGCCCGGTCGTAGACGTCCTCGGACCTTGCATGGGCCTCAGCCTGGAACGCCGGGGGGGGAGGGAATCGCCGGTCCTCCTGCAGCAGGGCGTCCATGGACGAGTGATCGGTGCTCATCAGCCTCTCCGGGGTTGGATCATCGTGATGTCGCGGTACGATGCGGGGCGGCCAGCATATCAATCCCGCTCGTCGGGCGGCAAGCGAAACGCCTCCAGGGCCGGATCGAGGAGGAGGCTCTCGAAGGCGGCGACCGCGGTGGAGGCCAGCGAACTCACGGCATCGGAGCCGGCCTTGAGAGCCGCCCTGGGGATCCGGAGCTTGAACCGGACTTCGGCCTGGGCCCGATCCACGCCGTCCGGCTCCCGGGGGTCCACCCGCGCCCGGAAGGTGACGGGGATGGGGTACCCCTCCAGCAGTCGGGCCCGGGCCGCACCGGCCAGCGCCTCCATTCGGTCCGACACGGGCTCCAGTTCTCCAAGGTCCCGGCCGTCCACCACCAGCGCCAGGTTCCCCGACAGCCCCCGGCCGGTCTCGTCCAGGTACACGTCGATGCTCAGGTCGCCGGGGAGGTCGGCCCGGTGGAAGAAGAGGTAAGCGCTTCGAGAGGAGTCTCCAGCCCACCGTCCCTCGAACTCGTGGCTCGTGGTCTTCTGGAGGCCGGAGAGGCTCCACCCCGCGGCCTCCACCCCCTCCCGGATGGCCTCGATCAGCGGCTCGAGGGTGAGGAGGGGCGCTACACCGCCCGGCTCGGAGAGGGAACTTCCTGAAGGATCGGTCATATCTCGGAGAAGATCTTGAGCGTCCCGTCGGGACTCCCTTAGTTTCTGAAAACCGGTCCCCGCCCGGGCCCGGTGCCCGCTTCCACAACAGAGATATGTCGGATCACCATCCCTCGCACGAAGCCACGCTCCGAAGGGTCCTCGACGAGCACGGCCATCGCTTCACGGAACAGCGCGGCGCGGTCTTCGAGTACCTCATCGGCACCGAGGCCCACCCCACCGCGGACGAGGTGTTCGTGGCCGTCCGGCCGGGGCTCCCGGGGATCTCGCTCGCCACGGTCTACAAGAGCCTGGAGACGCTGGTGGGGTGCGGTCTTGCCCGAAAACTGACGTACAGCGACGGGTCCGCCCGCTACGACGGACGGACCGACCCGCACCATCACGCGCGATGCGCCCAGTGCGGTCGGGTGATGGATGTCCCGGGCGCTCTGCCCGACGGGTTCGTTCAGGGTCTCCAGCAGGACGCCGGTGACTTCACCGTCACCGGCTATCGGCTGGAACTCACGGGATACTGCGAACCGTGTATCGCAGGGACGGGAGCCTGACTCTGAGCCCCCCCTACTCGGCAGCGCCTTCGGCGGCTCCGGTCTCGGACTGGGGCCGTCGTGTCGTTTCCGACCCCGGGGTCCTGGAGGGGTTCGCGTCCTCCACCGGCCCGGTCCACATCCGACCCGCGGGCCTCGCCACCCCGACCTCGGCGGGCGATCTGGCCGAACTGGTCCGCTGGGCGGGTGGGGAGGGGCACGCCCTGGTCCCGAGGGGGGCCGGATCCGGTATGCCGGGCGGCAACGTGGGGAGGGGGATCGCGGTGGACCTGCGGACCCACTTCGACTTCGTCGCCCCCCTGAACCCGGCGATGGGGACCATCCGGGCCGGCGTGGGAGCGGTGGCCGACGCGGTGGAGGCGGTGGCGGGGCGCCACGGCCGCACACTCCCGTTCCTTCCCTCGTCGCGAGACCGGTGCTCGGTGGGCGGGATGGTGGCGAACAACGCCGCGGGCGCACGGTCCTTCCGATTCGGGGCGATCCGGAACTGGGTGGAGTCCCTGGAGGTCGTCCTGCCCGACGGGAGCGTGGGCGTGGTGGGCGCACCCGACGGTCCCGTACCCCCTGCCCTCTCGCTCCCCGTCCCGGCCGAGGCCGCGTGGGATCCGACGGACTGGGTCCAGGTGCGGAAGAACTCCAGCGGGTACGCACTCCCCGATGCGGATCGGCCCGAGCGCCTGCTCGTGGGAAGCGAGGGGACGCTGGCACTGGTCACCGCGGCGACCCTCCGGACCGCACCGGCGCCGGAGGCCCAGGGTGTGGCCCTGCTCGGCCTCGAGGACCTCGAACTCCTTCCGGTGGTCGCTGCGAGGGCCGAGGATCTTGGATTCTGGTCCTGCGAGTTTCTACACCGATCCTTCCTCGAGTTGGCCGACTTGGGATCGCACCCGGAGGTGGGCCACCTGTGTGACGGGATGGCCTCGATCGTCCTGCTTGAGGTCGGCGGCCGCCCCGTCCAGGTGAGCGATACACTTGGCGCCATGGGCGCCTGGGCGATGGCGCTGGGCCTCCCCTGGACCGAGGCCGAGGACGGGCTTGGGAGGGACGCCCTCTGGGCCGTCCGAAAGGCGGCGAGTCCGATCATCGCGGACCAGGCCGCCCGCGGACTCCGGTCCACCCAGTTCATCGAGGATTCGGTCGTCCCCGTGTCCAACCTTCCGGCCTACCTCCGGGGCCTGGAGGAGATCCTCCGGGAGGAAGACGTGCGGGCCGTCTTCTTCGGCCACGCCGGGGACGGGAACGTGCATGTGAACCCCCTGGTCGACCCCTCCCGGGAGGGGTGGCGGGAGTCGGTCCACAGGATCCTGGACCGAACGGCGCGCCTGGTGGCCCACCTGGGCGGCACCCTCGCCGGCGAGCACGGCGACGGACGGATCCGGGCCCCGTACCTGGAGACGATCTGGGGTGCGGCCAACGTGGACAGGTTCCGAGCCCTCAAGGGGGCCCTGGACCCGCGTGGGACGCTGAACCCAGGTGTGATCCTGCCTCAGGCCGGCCAGGACCCCCTGGAGGGCCTTGGAGCCGGCTGGGGGCCATCGGACACCTCCGGGGGCCGGCCGTGAGGCGCGGGATTGCCCTTCTGTTGGCTCTGGGGCTCCTGGGGGCATCTCCGGCCGCCCGATGGACCTCCTCGTCCGACGAGCTGACCCGTGAGCTCCAGAGGATCATCGACGGCACCCGCTGGTCGTCGGCGCGCTGGAGCGTGCTGGCCGTCAGCCTCGACACCGGGGACACGCTCTTCGCCCGCGATCCGGGCGCCAGCCTCGCCCCGGCGTCGAACGTGAAGCTCCTCACCACCGCGGCCGCCCTCCACCACCTGGGGGCCACCTACCGGTTCCGCACGTTCCTCCTGGCAGACGGACCGGTCGAGAACGGGGTGCTGCGGGGCGACCTGGTGCTGTATGGCACCGGCGACCCCGCTCTCTCGGATCGGTTCTTCGGCAGCCGGACGGCGGTGTTCGAGCGCCTTTCGGCGGTCCTCCGCGACGCAGGCGTCCGCCGGATCGAGGGAGACGTGGTCGGTGACGCGACCCTCCTTCCCGGTCCCCTTCTCGGTACCGGGTGGGATCCGGACGACCTGAACGAGTGGTTCGCCGCCCCCGCGTCGGCGCTGTCGTTCAACGAGAACGTGGTCACCCTGAGGGTCGAGGCGCAGCGAACCGGACAGCCTCCGCTGGTTCACACCCTGCCGGAAGGGGCCGAGCTCCCCATCGCGAACGAGGCCACCACGGTGGCCGGCCGGTCCCGGGTCGGGATGGCCATCCTCCGGGAGGACCCGTTGGACTCCATGCGCGTGGCCGGGGAGATCCGCCAGGGCGGCCGGGACGTCTGGCGCCGAATGACGGTTTCGGACCCCCCGTCCTACGCCGCCTCCGTGTTCCGCTCCGTCCTCGAGGCCGATTCCATCCAGGTCCGGGGCCGAATCCGGGCGGCGGTCGATCCAACCCGGGGCGTCCTTCCACAGGACGCGCTTTGGGCTCCGGGGATGGTGACGGCCGACAACCAGCCTCCCGAGATCCTGGCCATCCACGACTCGCCCCCGCTTCACGAGCTCCTGGCCGTGGTGAACAAGGAGAGCCACAACCTCTACGCCGAACTGGTCCTGAAGACGCTTGGCCGGGTCGTGGCCGGGGACGGCACCTACCGGGGCGGCGTTGGCGTGGTGGAGGAGTTCCTGCGGTCCGAGGTCGGGGTGAACCCGGAGGAACTCAGCCTGGCGGACGGGTCGGGGCTCTCGTCGGACAACCGGGCCAGCGCGCGGGTGTTCGTCCAGACCCTGGAGCACATGGCCCGCTCCTCGGCCTGGCCCGTGTTCTGGGAGACGCTGCCCGAAGCGGGGAACCCCCGGGAGCTCCGCCGGATGTACCGCACGCCCGCCGCTCGGAACCTGAGGGCCAAGACCGGCACAATCGAGGGCGTGAGCGCCCTGTCGGGGCTGGTCCGATCCGGGAACGGCGAGCGCATCCTGTTCTCCATCCTCTCCAACGACGTGCCGTCCACGAGTGCGGCGAAGAGGGTGGAGGATCGTATCGGGGGGGAGCTGGCGGATTTCGAGCGGGCGTTCGAGCCCCTCCCGGACCGGACGGCAGTGGCCAGGGACGGGGACATCCCCGAACTCCGATCCCAGGAGGTCCGCCACCGGGTCCGCAGCGGGGAGAACCTCTCGGTCATCGCTCGTCGCTACGGCGTCACGCTCGACGAGCTGGTGGAGGCCAACCCGGGGGTGGATCGGCGCCCGCTGCAGGTGAACCAGGTCCTGGTCATCCCACGGCAGTGACACCCCGCTGAACAGGGAGCGTCGGGCTCGGGCTTCGCACTTTCTGTTTCGATCCGCGGCCCCGGATCTCGGGTTCGCCCCCGGCTCACCTCTCGGCTCCGGCTCCGGCCCCGGGTCCGAGGTCGCCCCTCAGATCCGTCAGGCCCCGGCGAGCCCCTCGTCCAGGACCTCGACCACGCGGTGCATCTGCTCCGGCGTGTTGTAGAAGTGGGGAGCCAGGCGCACCAGGCCCTCCCTCTGGACGAAGTGGACGCCGGCCCCGGAAAGGGCTGACGCCACCCGCGCCTGCTGACCGTCGCCCTCCACCCGAAAAGCCAGGATTCCGCCGCGTCGCTCCTCCTCCGCCGGAGTCACGAGCACGGCGGACTCGGTCCGCCCCACCCAATCCAGAACGGGACCGTGCAGGTCCAGGATATAGCGCCGGATCGCCGAGGGTGTGAGCCGGTTGAACAGCTCCAGGGCGATCCCGTGGGCAAGAAAGTCCTGAACGCCCAGGGTGTGCAGCTCGAACCGCCTGGCGTCCGGCATGTAGGCCGCTTCGTAGGAGAGAAGACCCTCGAGGTTCTGCGTGCTCTCGTAGGCCAGCCAGCTGAACACCTGGGGCCGACCCCGTTCGAGGAAGCGGTCCGATACGTAGACGAAACCGGAGCCCCACGGCGAACAGAGCCATTTCTGCCCTCCCGTGGCCAGGATGTCGATTCCAAGCTCCGCGGGGTGGATCTCGTCCAGTCCGAGGGCCTGGATCCCGTCCACGGCGAACAGGATCTCACGGTCCCCGCAGACCTTCCCGAAGGCCCTCAGGTCCGCCCGGTACCCGGTGTGGAACTGGGTCGCGGACAAGGCCACCACGCGGACGTCGGGCTGCCCCGCACGCTCCAGGAGACGGTCTTCGTTGGGGAGTCCGTCCGGCCCGGCAGGCACGATCTCCACCTCGAACCCGTCCCGGCGGAGCTCCAGCCATGGAAACACGTTGGCCGGGAATTCGCCGTCGCTCAGCAGCACGGTGCCGGGGCCGTCCAGAAGCGCCAGATGGGCGGCCAGGTTCACCCCGAAGGAGGTGTTGGGCGCCAGGGCGACGTTTTCGACCGGGGCCCGGAGCAGGTCCGCCGCAGCGTGTCGGGCCCGCCAGAGGGCCCGGGGCCACTCGGGCACCCGGAAGCGATCGCCACGGTTCCGGCGGAGGATCAGATCGGCAGCGGCCTCCGCCGCCGAAAGGGGCAGGAGGCCGAAGCTGGCCGCATTCAGATAGATGGCGTTACCGGGATCCGGGTACTCCCGGCTCCGGACGTCGGAGAAGGGGTCCAGCACCCCTCGAACCTCAGGAGGAGGAGGTCCGGCCCACCGCCGAGCGCAGGCGGCGCCGCAGCTCCACCTCGGACATGGTGGCCAGGGTCCGCTCGGCCGTCTCCCTCGAGTTCCACTGGATCTCCGGAAGGCCCAGCGTTTCCGAGTCGTCTCCGTCCCGCTTCACCTGGAAATGGTAGCGGCCCTTGTAGTCCAGGCCCTCGCGCTCGGCGACGAAGGCTTCCCAGGTCTGACCCGACTCGTCCGTGAAGGTCCGCATGGCGGCGTTCGCTCTTCCCTTGTGTTCCCGGTTCGGCCCCGCGGGCCACGATGCGCTCAAGATAGGCGGCAACGGGGGGGCCTTCCAGTCCGTCCCCCTCCAGCGTCTACCCCGGCTTTCCCGCCCGTTCTACCTTCCGTCCGCCCACTCACCGGCCCGGCGGCCGATCCAGGCCGCGAACCCTCCAGCGCAATCCATGTCGTCTCCCTCTCCCAGTTCCTCCGGATCGGACGCCTCACACCGGGGTGCGGAGCTGGGCCTCCTCCTTCTGGCCGTCATCTGGGGGCTCAACTTCCCGGTGATCAAGGTGGCCCTGGAGGAGATCCCTCCCATGGCCTTCAACGCCCTGCGATTCCCGCTGGCCGCCGCGGTCCTGCTGGCGATCCTGGCCAGCCGGGAGGGGATCCGGTGGCCGGAGCGAAGCGACCTGCCCCGGATCATCGTCCTGGGAATCCTGGGCAACGTGGGCTACCAGATGCTGTTCATCTTCGGCCTCGAGAAGACCCTGGCGGGGAACGCCGCGCTCCTTCTGGCCGGGACTCCGGTGTGGACGACCATCCTGTCCTCGCTGGCGGGCCATGAGCGCATCCCCATGCTGGCCTGGGCCGGGCTGGCCGGGACCATTGCCGGGATGGGCCTGGTGGTGCTCGGAGGCGGGGACGGCGTGTCCCTGGGTACCGGGACCCTGGTCGGCGATCTCATGATCGCCGGCGCCTCGGTGACCTGGTCCATCTACACCGTGGCCGGGCGAAACCTGATCCATCAGTACGGCTCGCTGCCCATGACCGCGTGGACCCTCTGGGTGGGTTCGGCGATCCTGGTCCTGATGGGGCTCCCATCGCTGGCCGCGTCCGAGCCCACCACGTTCTCCGCCCGGGCCTGGCTCGGAGTCGTCTACGCGGGCACGCTGGCCATCGGCGTGGCCTACCTGCTCTGGAACCGGGGCGTACGAGCCCTGGGCAACGCGCGCACCGCGGTCCACTCCAACCTGGTGCCGGTGGTGGCGCTGGTGGCCGCCTGGGGGATCCTGGGAGAACGCCCGAGCCTGGTTCAGGTCCTCGGCGCCGGGATCATCATCGGGGGTGTGACGCTTACGAGAGCTCCGGGCCGGACTCCAGCCGGGGCCGATGCATGACCTCGGGGAACTCGTAGACGATCACACCTTCGGGCGTCACGTCGGACCGGACCCGGAAGCCGTCATCCAGGTCGTTCAGGACGTTCTCGGCGGCGGGCAGGGAGAGGTTCAACTCCGCGGCCACCTCGGTCACGGTCAACACCCCCGACGACCGGTTGGCCAGCTGCAGCACCCGGCGCTGAAGGCCCGTCATGACAGCCTTACGCCGCTCCTGCAGGGCGGAGTACCCCCACCAGAACGACGCCGATCCCGTCAGCCCGAACACGGCGCCTACGGCCACGGCCGCCGCCTCGATCTCGGCGATGCCCACAGTGATCAGCATCACTCCGAAAAGAGCGATGAGAACTCCCCCCACGCGGCGTGCGATGCCGGACTTGGGCAGGGGCTGCTCGGCCTGGAAAGCCTGCATAGCCTTGCGATCCGAGGCGGAGGGAGGAGGCGGCGCGATCTGGCGCGCGGTCCCCGACCAGTCCCACCGGAGTCCGCAGTTGGGACACACCACCGAGTTCTTCCGCATCATCCAGTAGATGAGCGACCCGATGCCGTAGCTGATCAGGCCGGCGCCCACCAGCATCCCCATGTGGCCGGGCCGCCGGAAATAGGGCACGCCCTGGCCCGTGTAGCCGCAACGGGGGCACGAGGGGACGTCGTTGGTCACGCGGGCGCGCATGACCGCCGCCCCGCAGGTGGGGCACTGAACGTCCGAATCGGTGAGGGTCTCACCGCATGTGGAACAACGCATGAACTCGTTGGTGCTGTGTGACTTGAAGTCTCTGGGCTTCGATTCGGGGGACGCCCTGATTCGGGGCTCCCTCCACCCACACTACGGGGCTTCTCGCTGCAAGATTCAGGCTTCGGTCTCCGGCCCCGACCCGGTCCGGAAACGCGGCGTCCTCAGTCCTCCGGTACCCGGATTTCGAGCAGATCGAGAATGGGGTTTCCGGTGAGCGCAGCGCGCCCCTCGCGTATACGCCCGACGATCACGATCCGTTCGAGCGGCGTCAGGGTCTCGACCTGCAGGAGCCGGTCCGGCGGGAACGCCACGTAGATGAAGGTACCGGATTCTCCACCGTAGCGGGCCAGGATGAACGGCTCGCCTTCGTAGAAGTCCGTCCGGATCGGTTCCGCGCGCTCACTGGAGATGAACTGGACCTCCCAGGTGACCGTCTGGCCCCGGTACAGGTCCGGATCGGCGGCCAGCACCTCGGGAGTGATCTCTCCGGACGGGGCCTCCGCACCCTCGAGGGGCTCCAGTTCAGGGGACCAGACCCATCCCTCCAGCCTCACCCGCGCCCAGTTCCCCTCCCGGGAGAGAACCCGGAGATCGGCGCCGGAGCGGGCCGTGGCCACCGTATCCCCGTCGGGCGAGGCCAGCAGAGGGCTCGGGCCCTCGGAGGTACGGAGCCACTCGTCCCCCTCCGGAATCGAGGACGTGCGCGGAGTGGCACGAGACGTGGCGGACGGCTCGGTGGAGGGCCGGGTCGACGGCTCGGGGGGCAGATCGGCGGCGCTCGCCTGGATGGACGGCGACCAGATCCACGCCGTCCGCTGCACCTCGATCCAGCCGGGTTCACGTCCCACCTCCTGGAACAGGGCGCCCTCGATCATCCGGCCGATGACCGAGCCCTGCGGCCCGTCCCGCAGGTTCTCTCCACCCGGCGCCGAAACGCGGAGGTCGAAGGCTCCTCCTTCGCGGGCCTGGAGGGAGCGGGACCAGACCCATCCCCGGAAGGTGGCCTGCACCCAGTTGCCCTCGGACCGCCCGGTCCGCACGGGGGTTCCGGCCTGGAGCTGGCCGATGACCTGGCCGCCCGGTTCGGCCCGGACGTTCTCCTCCACCCGGACGGAAGCGGCCTGGCCCCAAACGTCGGAGGGCAGCCAGACAAGACCGCAGGTCATCGCCGCCAGCGCCAGCAAACGGACCCCGCAGCGGTAGTAGGGGTTGAAAATCTTCAAGGAATTCGGGTTTTTTCGGCGTCCATCGGGTACTTCATACGCTCAATCTGTTCGACTGCCAGGGGGAGCGTCAATCGGCCCGGTCGGGCGATGCCCCAGGAAGCGCCCGGGGACCACAATCCGACGGCCCTCCGGGGGCCGCCGCCACCACGTATCCAGCCTGACCCACATGCATCCTCGGTCCTCCAGCAGCTTCTCCGATCCTCGATCCGGCGCGCCCGTGGCGGGACGTCCGCGCCGGGGAGTCGCTCCGGCGCTGTGCGCCGGCCTGATCGCGGCCGCCTTCGTCTTGCCCGCGGCCCTCTCCGGCCAGGTGAACATCCCGTCGGCCTACCGGTTCATCGACAACCGGATGGCCGTGGACGTCCAGGCAGGCTATCACACCGGCGCCCAGGGCTCCCTCGGCCTGGGGTCGAAGGGTGGCCCGCTGGCGGGCGCCCGCTGGTCCATCAACCTCTCCGGCCCCCTGGGTCTGGAGATCGGGGGCTGGTACCACCCCACCACCCGCGATGTGGTGGATCTCCAGCGCCCTCCGGAGTCGCAGGACATCGGCGACGCGGACATGCAGCTGGCGGCGGCCGTCGCGGACCTGAATCTCATGTTCGCCGGACCCCGGACCTGGCATGGCCTTGCCCCCTTCATTGGACTGGGCGGCGGGCTGGTGTACGACTTCGCCGGCCAGCAGCCGGACGACCTGCTCCTGGACACCTCCGACAAGCGGTTCAGCTTCGGCACCTCCATCCTGGCCCGACTCACCGCCGGGGTGAAGTGGATTCCCCGCCAGAGTTTCGAAGTTCGGGGAGACGCGGGGCTGGACCTCTGGAAGCTCGACACGCCCACGGGCTGGCTGGCCCTGGAGGAGGAACTCGGTCCCCTGCCGCAGGACGAGTGGGTGAGCGGCTGGAACCTGACGCTGGGCCTGGGCTGGCGCTTCTGAGATGAGCCGCTTCAGGGACCACCCGGACGCGGACTGGCTGCCATTCGAGGCCGCCCGGGACCGCATCCAGTCCAGGGTGGTGCCTCTGGCGGCTGAGACGGCCGACACCGGCGCCGCCGCCGGCCGAGTCCTCTCCGCCGACATCCACGCCCCCTCCACCCTCCCTCCGTGGGACAACTCCGGGATGGACGGGTACGCCGTCCGCTCGGAGGACGTGCAGGACTGCTCCGCCGAGACTCCGGCCGACCTGGCCGTGGTGGGAGGCAGCTACCCGGGAGAGCCGTGGATTGCACCGGTTGCCCCCGGAACGGCCGTCCGGATCATGACCGGCGGGCCGGTTCCGCCCGGCGCCGACACCATCATCCGGGTGGAGGATACGCGTACCGCGGGCTCGGACCGGGTTCAGGTCCTGGCCGCGCCCGCTCCGGGCCGGCACATCCGGCCCGCGGGGGAGGACATGAAGGCCGGCCAGCTCATCCTCCCCGAGGGGACGCTCCTCGAGGCAGGCGCCCTGACGGTCCTGGAGGGAGCCGGACTTCACCGCGTTCCAGTGCGGCGTCGCCCTCGCGTGGGAGTGCTCACCACCGGCGATGAGCTCGACGAGGTAGGACCGGGAATCGACCCCTGGTCGGACAACCGGATCCCCGACACCAACGGGCCCATGCTCTGCAGGCTGGCGGAGTCCGCGGGGGCCGAGGCGGTCCCCCTCGGTATAGCCCGGGACTCGGACGAGGCGCTGGACCAGGCGCTTGCCAGGGCCATCGGAGCCGATCTGGACGTGCTGGTGACGACCGGGGGCGCCTCCATGGGGGAAGCGGACCTGGTCAAATCCGCCCTGGACCGGAGCGGGTTCATCCTGACGTTCTGGCGGACCCGTATACGGCCGGGCTCACCGTTCAGCTTCGGTGAGCTGCCCAGGCCCGACGGAGGTGGTCTCCCCGGCCAGGATCACCCGGTCTTCACCTTCGGGCTGCCCGGCAATCCGGTAAGCGCCTTCGTCACCTTCCAGCTGTTCGTCCGCCCGTTCCTGCTGGGGCTGGCGGGCGCCTCGCGGGTGCACCGCCCGGTGGTCACGGCCCGGCTGGAGGGCTCGCTCTCCGGAGCGCGGGACCTGGCGGTGTTCCTGAGGGTGACCCTGGACGCCGGCGCCGAGGGCCTGGTGGCCCGCTCGACCGGGCCCCAGGGGTCCGGTCTGCTCCACTCGCTGGGTGTGGCCGACGGCCTGGCCGTCCTGCCCCGGGGCGTGGCCGGACTGGAGGACGGAGACCCGGTCCGGGTCATCCTCCTGGGCGACGGGCTCCGCCCAACTCCGCGGGTCCACCTGGACCCGGAATGATGGCCCCTCCGGCGGCTGCTTTCCCGAGGCGCACCGCCGCGGTCCTGGTGATCCTCCCCCTCCTGCTGGGATCCGGGTGCGCCATCCCACAGTGGCCGGTGGAGGGTCCGCTGATCTCCCCCTTCGGGGTTCGCTGGCGAGGCGCCCTGCCCAGCGTGCACCGCGGTGTCGACATCGACGTGCCGCTGGGAACCCCCGTCCGCCCCATGGCCCCGGGACTGGTGACGTTCGCGGGCGAGATGGGGGACTACGGGCTGGTGGTCTGGGTCGATCACGGATCGGAGGTCATCACCACTTATGCCCACCTCTCCGAGGTCCGGGTGGAAGCCGGGACCCGCGTGGAGGGGGACGACGTGCTGGGCCTGACGGGGCAGACGGGGAATGCGGCGGGGCCCCACCTCCACTTCGAACTGTGGAGATGGGGCCGCCAGACCGATCCCGTTCCGCTCCTGGGAGGGTTCCCCCAGGAGGACTGAGGGTCAGCCGCCCAGGGCGTTGACCTCGCGGGTGAGGGCCGGGACAACCTCGAAGAGGTCGCCCACGATCCCGTAGTCCGCCACCTGGAAGATGGGAGCGTCGGGATCCTTGTTCACGGCCACGATGGTCTTGGCGGACCGCATACCGGCCAGGTGCTGGATCGCACCGGAGATCCCCACCGCCACGTAGAGCTGGGGCGAGACGGTCTTGCCGGTCTGGCCCACCTGCTCGCCGTGGGGCCGCCATCCGGCGTCCACCACCGCACGGGAGGCGCCCAGCGTCGCCGTGGAGCCCAGGGCGTCACGCAGTTCCTCCAGGATCCCCCAGTTTTCGGGGCCCTTCATGCCGCGGCCCCCGGAAACGATCATGGTGGCCTCGGTTACGTCCAGCTGACCGCCCGAGGAGCCCTCGAACCCGGTGACCTTGATTCGCCAGCCGGCGGGGTCCACCGCGGCCGCCACCGTTTCCACCGCACCGGCGGCGGGAGACTCGGCGACCGGGATGGAGTTGGGACGGACGGTGACCAGGCCCCCGTCCATGGACAGCCGGGCGAAGGCCTTTCCGGCGTAGATCGGACGGGTCACCTGGATCCGGCCACCCTCCCCAGAAAGATCCGTGACGTCGGCGGCCAGGGGCAGATCCAGGGCGGCAGCCAGCCGCGGGGCCAGCTCCTTCCCGTTGGCGGAGGCGGCCAGGACGATGGCCTTGTAGTCCCCGGAGCCGGCGAAGGCCGCGGCGGCCTCGGTGTGGCCCTCGGGGTGGTAGCCGGCCAGGTTGGGGTGGGTCGCCGCGACGACCCGCTCGGCGCCGTAGCGGCCCAGGTCGGCGGAAGCCACGTCCAGGTCGTCGCCCCCGATCACCAGGGCGTCCACGGAACCCCCCAGGGCTCCGGCGAGGCGAGATGCAGCGGTGAGAACCTCGGCTCCGGAAGACCGGACCGTCCCGCCTCGCTGCTCGATGATGGCAAGAATGTCAGCCATTGTTCGTGTTCCTTGCTTTGCAGTCGGTGGGACCGGCTAGAGGGCCTTGGCCTCTTCCCGGAGGAGTCGGACGAGCTCGGCGGCGGCGTCGGGGCCTTCGCCCACGATCTTCCCCTCCGGGCGCTGCGGCGGATACTCCAGGGCGTCCACGGTCAGGCGGGAGTCCCCCATCTGGGCATCCTTCTGCTCCAGCGGCTTCCGCTTGGCGGCCATGATCCCCTTGAGGGAGGCGTAGCGAGGCTCATACCCACCCTTCGTGAGGGTCAGGACGGCCGGGAGCGGGACCTCCAGGTTCTCGTATCCACCCTCGACCTCACGGCGGCACCGCACCACGTCCCCGGCCGCCTCGAACGTGACAACGTTCGTGACGCAGGGACGATCCAGGAGGCCGGCCACCATGGGACCCACCTGCTGCTGGTCCAGGTCCGCCGCCTTCACCCCCATGAGGACCAGGGGCGCGTCCTGCTCGGACAGCTCCGCGGCCAGACCCCGGGCGGTGGCCATGCCGTCCCAGCCGGCCTCGCCATTCAGGAGGATGGCGCTGTCGGCGCCCATGGCCAGTCCGGAGCGGAGGGTCTCGGCGGTGTCGGGGCCTCCGAGGGAGACCACGGCCACCTCACCCTCCCCACTGCCCTCGCGGGTCTGGAGGGCCGCCTCCAGGGCGATCTCGTCGTAGGGGCTGAGGATGTACTTCACGCCGGTGGAGTCGATCTCGGACCCCCCGTCGTTGAGTCGGATTCGGGTCTCCGTATCGGGGACTCGCTTCACGCAAACGATGATGTTCAAGGCTGATGCTCCGGCACAGGTGCGGATCCAGAAGAAAGCCTTGAAATCTACCCTCGTTCGGAGGGGGGGTTCAACCGGCTGCGGGGCCCGTTCTCGTCCCCGCGCCCCCGGAGCGGAGTCCTACAGCGTCAGCCCCAGCAGTCCGAACGCGATGGTCGCCGCACTCCCCGCCAGGAGCGCGTACGGAAGCTGCGTCCGGACGTGGTCGATGTGGTCCGTGGCAGCCGCCATGGAACTCACGATCGTGGTGTCGCTGATGGGCGAAGAGTGGTCGCCGAAGATCCCGCCGGACAGCGCCGCGGCAACGAAGGGGGCGAGCGGAAGACCCAGGACCTCCGCAGCCGGCACCGCGATGGGGAGCATGATGGCGAAGGTGCCCCAGCTGGTTCCGGTGGAGAAGGCCGTCACGCCCGACACCAGGAACACCAGCGGGAGGAAGAGCGCCGGCGGAAGGACCCCGGAGGTCACCTGGGCCACATAGACCCCTGTGCCCAGCTCCGCCGCCACGTTCCCGATGGACAGCGCCAGCAGCAGGATCAGGGCGAGCGGCAGAAGTCCCGCGGCGCCCTTCAGGGCGAGCTTCACCAGCTCGTCCACGGTGAAGGCCCGCTGGGCCTTCAGCATGACCCAGGAGCACGCCAGGCCGGCCATTACGGCCCAGAGCACGCTGGTGGACCCGGAGCCCGCCCTGAAGTCGCCGTCCCCGGTGATGAACAGCCCCACCGGCATCATGGCCACCATGAAGGCGATGGGAATGAACATGTTCCGGGCCAGCGGCTGGATCCGGTCCGTGGGCTCGGGCGACAGGATCGACTCGTCCATCATCGGCGTGGAGTCGGGCCAGAGCAGTTCTCCGCCCCGCGTCCGCTCCTCCGCCTTCCGCATGGGCCCCCAGTCCAGCCCGAAGACCACCACAGCCAGGGCCAGAATCACCGCGAAGATGGCGTAGAAGTTCACGGCGATGGACTGGAGGAAGACGCCCAGCGGGTCCTGGACCCCGAGCTCCGACAGGATGCTCAGGTTGTAGGCCCCCCAGGCGTTGAGCGGGATGAGGATGCAGATGGCCGCCGACGTCGAGTCGATGAGGTAGGCCAGCTTCTCCCGGGACACCCGGTAGCGGTCGAACAGGGGCCGCGACACCGAACCCGCCACCAGTACGGTGATGTTGGACTCGATGAAGATGATCACGCCCACGAACCAGGCCAGGAACTGGGCCCTTCGCCCATTGTTGACCCACTTCCGCTCCTCGAGCCACTTCACGAACCCCCGGACCCCTCCCGAGGCCTCCACCGTGGCGATGAGCGAGCCGATGACGAGGGTGAACAGGATGGCCTTGGTGTTCCCGTCGTCCTTGAAGACGTCCACGGTCCCCTGGATGGCCGACGCCGTACCGGTCCCGGGGTTCCACCCCTCCATGATGGTCCAGCCCAGCCAGATTCCAGTGGCCAGGCTCATGTAGACCTGTCGTGTGGCGATGGCCAGGAAGATGGCCAGCAGCGGGGGGAGGATGGATACCCAGGTGGGCTCGCTCATTGGTACTCCGGCGGGACGTTCATTTCCTGATCCACCGACCTCAGCAGCCGGAGGAAGTTGACACCGAAGATCCCCTCGATCTCCGGCTGGGAAAAGCCCCGGTCCGAAAGTGCATTCCGGAGAACCGGGAGCGAAGCCACGTCCTCGAGCCCTTCGGGCAGGGTGGCGACCCCGTCGAAATCGCTTCCCAGGGCCAGGTGCTCCGGCCCCATGAGGTCCGCCAGGTGGTGGAAGTGATCCACCAGGCGGGAAAGGGGCGGGCGCGGCAGGGCCCGGAGGGCCGCCGTCCACTCCTCCCGATTCGAGGCGCCACCGTCCAGGGTCTCGTGGAGCCGGCGGGCCGCCAGGGCCACCTCGGGATCGATGAAGGCGGGGAAGAAGTTCAGACCCACGATCCCGCCGGCCCGCGCAACCTCCCGAGCCATGTCGTCGGTCAGGTTGCGGGGGTGGTCGGCCAGGGTCCGGCTGTTGGAATGGGAGACCAGCGGAGGTACGACGGTGGCCTCCAGGGTGTCCCAGAACGTCTCGTCGGAGGCGTGGGACAGGTCGGGGAAGATTCCCCGGGTCCCCAGGGCGCGAACCGCCTCCCTGCCGAACTCGGTCAGTCCCCCGTGGATCCGGGGTCCACAGCAGGCGTCGGCCCATTCGGTGGGATCGTTCCAGGTCAGCGTCATGTAGCGGATCCCGCGATCGGCCACCTCACCGAGCCGCTCCAGGGAAGCCTCGATCCCGGATCCGCCCTCCAGGGCGAGGAAGATCCCGATCTCGCCCC
Source organism: Gemmatimonadota bacterium (assembly GCA_039587435.1). Lineage (GTDB taxonomy): Bacteria > Gemmatimonadota > Gemmatimonadetes > Longimicrobiales > Gaopeijiaceae > JBDHIJ01. The sequence goes on along the minus strand of JBDHIJ010000004.1, from coordinate 54,797 downwards.
GGGCCCGAGCCTCTTCGAGATCCGAGACCGTCCGCACGATCCGGCCGCCCTCGGACGCATCTACCCGCTCCCGGGTCAGGTCCAGAATCTCCGTGGAACGGGCGAAGGGGACGCCCGGAGTGCCGGTATAGGCCGGCTCCACCCATGCGGCGAAGAAGGCCGCCGAGAGCCCACCCCGGCGAAGGCGGGGGTAGTCGACGTGACCCCTGCCCGTTTCCGCGTCCAGGTCGAACCCCGGGTCCACCAGGCTCGCCGTGGGGGTGTCCATGTGGAGGTCCACCGACAGGGGACGCGCGTCGGCCCGGTCGTCGGCGCTCGGGCTCTCCCCCTCGCGAGCTCCGGCGGGGCGGTTCGGGTCGGGTTGGGTCATCTCGTCGCTTCCTCGATCCAGAATCGGAGCGGCCAATCTACCGCGCGGGAGATCCCCACGCGCGGTCCCCGGAGGATCCGGTCCGACGGAATACGGTCCCCGGACCGCAGCACAAGGGGAGGAGTGGAAAGGTCGTGCCCGTCGAGGTCTCCGGTGATCGCCAGAGCCTGGGAGAGCCGTCCGGGTCCCGAGCAGAGGTCGGAGGTCCGGCGCCGGCGGCGCGCCATCGCCTCCGTTCCATCCAGGGGTTCCAGGGCGCGGATCAGAACCGCCTCTGGATGATCCAGCGAACCCGTCACCACGTTCACGCACCAGTGGATGCCGTAGCTCCGGTAGACGTAGGCCAGGCCGGCGGGGCCGAACATCACCCGGTTCCGCTCCGTCCGTCCGATCCGTTCCGCGGCGTGGGACGCGGGGTCGTGCGGGCCGATGTAGGCCTCCACCTCCACGATCCGCCCCCGGGTCAGGGCTCCACCCACCGTAGACTCCAGGACCGCCCCCAGGAGGTCCGGAGCCACCTCTTCGGCCGGACGGGCCAGGAACGCGGGGTCGAACGGCTCGCTCGACCCCCAAAGCGAACGCCACGGCCCCGTTTCGGGGGCCGTGGCGTTCACGGGATCGGGCGGCCGGCGAGCGGGCACCGCGTGCCTACGACGTCAGCGGCCCCGACCCCGGCTCCTCCGCCCCCGGAGGGGGGAGCGCTCCGCGTCGTCCGGGAGCTCGATCTCCGAGGGGTCCACGGCGACCGGCGGACCGGAGCGGACCGGGGCCTTCGTGGGCTCCGGCTCCGCCTTCTCGTCGGGTTCGCCGGAAGCGTCGGCAGCGATCTCCTCCGTCGCGGCATCCGCCTCGACGTCGGCCGACTCCTCTGCGGCTTCCACTGGCTCCGTGTCAGGAACCTCGACCGCCGCCTCGGCCGGAACCTCGGCGGCAGCGGCCTCGGACTCCGCCGGAGTCGGCTCGTCCGCGGTCGCCAACTCTGCAGCCGTTTCCGCGGACTCCTCCGCGGCGGTCTCAGCCGGAGTGGTGTCTTCGATAGCGGGCTCCACCTCGGCCTCCCCGGCCGGGGGCGCAGCCTCGGACGGCGTCTCCTTCACCCCGGCGGCGTCGGCCTGCGGGGTGGACTGACCGGTCCGGCGACCGTAGTCCTCCCGCCAGGCGGCGAGCACCTTCTCGCCACGCGCTCCCGGAACCACCTCCAGCGCCCGCTCCGGAGAATCCTGCAGGACGTTGAAGAGGTCGGCGCCGAACGCCTGGACCAGCGCCTCGGCGGTCTTGTCCCCTACCCCCTTGTACCGGTTGGTGAGGTAGCGTTCGATGGCACCGGGCGCGCTGGGCAGGCCGAGGGCGCCGGCGTCCACCGAACCACTCGGGGTCGGTGCGGGCTCGGGCTCCTGGAGGCCGCCCCGATCCCGGGCCTCCTGGCGGGGCCGTCCACCCCGAGGCTCCTCCTTCCGCTCGGGCCGGGACTCCCTCCGGGCCTCCTGTTTCGGCTCGGGCCGGGTCTCACGCTTGGGCTCGGGCCGGGTTTCGCGCTTCGACTCCCCGCGAGCGTCCTTCCCGGACCCGGACCTCGGTTCGGCCCGGGATCCCTGGCGCTGCTCCCGCCGAGGCTCGGATTTGCGCTCACGACGCGGCTCGTCCCGACGCGGCTGGGACCGGGGCTCCTGGGCCGACGGCTGCGGCTCGGCTTGGGGCTCCACCCTCGGCTCCGGTGTGGGCTCGGGAGCGGGCGTGGCCGCGGGCTCGGCCCGGGTCGTCTTCGGCTGCCGGGGCCGGAACCGACTCAGGAACCCTCCCAGAAGGCTGGACGGCTCGGGCGTCTCCTCGCGCTCGCCCCGGGGCTGGGGCTGTGCCGCGGGAGCCTCGGGCTCGCGGGCGGCCCTCTTCTCCGGAGCCGGGGCGGATCCGGCAAGCGTAACCATGAAGTTCCCGCCCTCGGACTTCTGCAGGCGGACGACACCGTCGTCTTCGGCCCGCTTGAGGAAGACGCTGAACTTGGCGAATCCCAGCTCGGTCTCATCGAACGAGCGGTCCGCCTCCAGCATCTTCCGCTTCACGTCCGAGTCCCGCACGGCCTTTCCGGAGCCTCCCGAGGCCTTCTCGACGGCCCCGCGCAGGACCTGGTAGGCCGCCTGCACACGATCTCCGTCCACCTCCACGAGTTCCTCGACGTCCGAGTCCGCGTCGTCCCGACGGCGATCCGGGCGTCGGCCGCCGTTCTTGCGACCGCGACCGCCCCGGTCCTCGCCCGCCCGACTCCGGGAGGAGGGCCGGCTCTCTCCCGAGCCCGCGTCACCCCTGCCCCGGGACGTCGGAGACACCTCGTACTGGCCGTTGTCCAGCTTCTTGAGCCGCACCAGGCCCCGGCTGGAGGCCTCGGCCAGGAACCGGCTGAACTTGGAGAAACCGAAGCTCTTCTCGTCGAACCCCGGATCCATCTCCACCATCACCTGCTTGAGGCGATCGGACCGCATGACGTCCTTCCGCTGCGCCATCTGCGAAAGGGCCTTCTCCACCAGGATCCAGGGATCGATGGCGGTCCCGGCGGCGATCTCGGAGCTCTTCCGGAGCCCCGCCAGAGACGTGTACGAGTAGTACTCGTCGCAGTTCTGGACGAGGATGTCCGAGGTGGACTCCTGGATCCCGACTCCGATGACGTACTTCCCGTACTCCTTCAGCTTCAGGACCAGCGACGAGAAGTCGCTGTCACCGGTGAGGAGGATGTAGGTCGAGATCTCGGGACGGGTGAAGATCAGCTCCATCCCGTCGATGGCCATCCGGATGTCGGTGGCGTTCTTCTTCGAACTCCCGTAGGCCGGGGCGAAGATGAGGTCGACCGAGTTCTCGGACAGGGGGACGATGTACTGGGGGTACCGACGCCAGTCGGCGTAGGCACGCTGTACGGTGACCTTCCCCTTGATCACATCGGAATTGAGGAGGCTTTTCAGCTCCTTGGACAGGTCGCTGCGCATCCCCATCGTGACGTTGTCGAAGTCGATGAGGAGGGCGGCGTGGCCTTCCGGCGCACCGGAAGCCAGTGTGCCCTCATGCTTGTGAGGGGCACGGGTGTACGGCAGGGACATCTCCGTCTTCTCGCGGTTTTGTGTTGTTTGTCGGAGTCCGCGAGACCTCCCCACCTCTCCCTGCTCCGGGGCCGCTCAGGCGGGCGCGGACGCAGCAGAGGTCGGGGCAGCCTCTGAACTAACTACGGTGTCGGCTCAGCTCTTCAGCCCGAACCATTCGGACCAGTTCCACCCGTCGGACCTTACCGGTACCGGTGAGTGGGAACGCATCGGTGAACCGTACGAGGTCCGGTGTCTTGTAGTCGGCCAGGGTGAGTTCACACCACTGGACGATCTCCTCGCCCGTCACGATCGCGCCTTCCACGGGGATGACGCAGGCACAGAGGGCTTCACCCAGAACCTCGTCGGGAATCCCGACGACGGCGGTCTCCTGAACGGCCGGATGAGCGAGGATTCGCTCTTCGACCTCTCGGGGATGAACGCTGAAACCGCTCCGAAGGATAACCTCTTTGCGGCGGCCTACCAACTGAAGAAACCCGTCCTCGTCCAGCAGACCCAGGTCTCCGGTGAGCAGGAACCCGTCGGCGTCGAGAGACCCCGCGGTCTCCCGGGGCTGGCGGTAGTACCCGGCCATGACCCCCGGTCCCCGCAGCGCCACCTCCCCCAGGCTCTCCTCGGGGAGCACGGTTCCATCGGCGTCTACGATGCGGATCTCGGTGCCCGGAAGGGGTCGCCCTACCGTGTCCTTGTGCTTGGCCGGGTCGTCCTCCGGCCGGGTGAGGCAGACGGTTCCCGCCATCTCGGTGAGGACGTAGGACGGGACCACGGTCTCGCACAGGTGGTCACGGACTCCGGAAAGAAGTTCCTCGTCCAGGGGGGCGCCCGCCACGACGGCCAGCCGGAGGCTCTGCAGATCGCGCGGGTCCGAAGCCTGGGCCGACACCTCCGTGCGGAACAGACTCGGTACCCCGAGATGAACCGTAACCCCATGCCGTTCCACGAGATCCAGCGTCTCGCCGCCGTCGAACGCGTCCTGGAGCACCAGCGAGGCGCCGGCGGCCGCGGCACCGAGGATCCCGGGCCCCAGACCGAAGACGTGGAAGAGCCCGGTCAGTCCGATGATCCGATCCGAGGAAGAGAGACTCAGCGCCTGACCCGTGGCCGCGGCCACCTCCACAAGGTTCGCATGGGTCAGCTCCACGCCCTTGGGCTTCCCCATGGTCCCGGCGGTGTACGCGATGGCCAGCAGGTCGCGGGCCGGATCCATGTCGGGGGCCTCGTAGTCCCGACCCTCGCCGGCGGAGAGGAGGTCTTCGAACTGGAAGATCTGGTCGTCGTACCAGAGATCCTCCTCACCCACGGTGACCAGGTACTGGAGCTCCGGGAGCTGGACGAGGAGTTCCTCGAACAGCTCCAGGTAGTCGATGCCGTGGTATTCCTCGACGGTGATCGCCAGCACCGCCTCGGAATGCCGGAGCATGTAGTGCAGCTCGGGAACGGTGAGCCGGGGGTTCATCGGGACGACGGTGGCCCCCAGCCGCGCCGCGGCGAAGAGGGAGATCACGAACTCCGGCCACGCCGGGAGGACCAGGGCGATCCGGTCGCCGGTCTCAACGCCCAGGTTGTGCAGCGATGCCGCGAGCGCTTCGGCCCGGGCCTCCACCTGGCCGTAGGTGAGGACTTCGTCCCCGAAGATGAGGAAGGGGTGCGACGGGTCGCTGGTGGCTCGACTGGCGAGCACCGCCGCGGCCGTCCGTCCGTATGTGCGCTCGGCGAGCGCCATGTCACCTCCCTCTGCGATCAACTGCGAGCGGGCTCAAGATAGGCCGGGGACCACGGGTCAACCACCCTCCGAGAGGACCGCGCGGACGTCCGAATCCCGGGCGGCATGGACCCATCCCGATCCCTCTGAAACCCGACCGATCCGGTCGAGAAGCACGTACCGTACCGAACCGGCCCGGGCCTTCTTGTCCGTGGCGAGCAGAGAGAGCACGCGGTCGGCCTCGATTGCGGGCTCCGGTACGTCGGAAAGTCCCCCTGGCAGGCCAAGTCCGGCGACCGCCTCCCGGAGCGCGGCGGAGGTGCCGGCGGCCGTGATTTGCATGGCTTCGCCCAGGCGGGCCTCCAGCACCATCCCCAGAGCCACCGCCGACCCGTGGCCCAGCCGGTAGTCCGACGCCGCCTCGATTCCGTGCCCGAGCGTGTGGCCGAAGTTCAGGACCTTCCGGAACCCGCCCTCGCGCTCGTCCCGACTCACGACGTCGGCCTTGATCTCCACCGAACGAGCGACGACCTCCGCCGCCCGATCGAGGTCGCCGTCCACGATCCCGGGTGCCGCGTCCGCCACCTGCTGGAAGTACTCCGGGTCGAGGATCGCCCCATGCTTCAGGGCCTCCGCGAGGCCCTGAGCCCGCTCCTCCGCCGGCAGGGTCGAGAGGACGTCGGGATCGATCCACACACCCAGCGGGGGGTGGAACGCGCCCACCAGGTTCTTGCCGGCGGGCGTGTCGACCCCGGTCTTCCCGCCCACCGAAGCGTCGATCATGGCCAGCAGGCTGGTGGGGATCTGGAGGATCGGGATGCCGCGCATGTACGACGCAGCCACGAACCCCGCCAGGTCTCCAGTCACGCCGCCACCCAACCCGACCACCAGGCCGTCCCGGCCCACACCGGCGTTCAGAAGGGCGTCGGTGAGTCGGGTCCACTCGGCCCGGGTCTTGTTGGCCTCCCCGGCCGGAAACGGGAACAGCTCCGCGTCCGCGCCGGCCCGGACCAGCTCCTCGGTGAAGTCCCGGCCGTAGAGGCCGGCCACGCGATCGTCGGAGACGACGGCCACTCGACCGGCGGGCTGCAGCTCGTCGGCGATCCTGCTCGGAGCGGACCGCAGGAGACCGGGCTGGATCTCCACCCGGTAGCTGGCGTCCGAACCCCCGGCCCGGACCGAAACGGTCGTGGGGTCCGGGCTCATTCCTGCGGGTCGCTCCTGAGCGTGGCCTGGACGGCGGGCGGCGAGCCCACCGTGAACAGAGCGCCCGGGCGGCCGGAGACATCCTGTTCAAGGACGGCGCTGGACGGGAGGTTGTCCAGGGCGGAGGAGACCTCGGCCACGAACCGGTCCCGGGACTCGGCGTCGTCCCAGACCAGGACCCAAGCGAGAGCCTCCCCGGAGGGACCTTCGCGCCAGTAGCCGAACCGATCGCCGCCCCATCCCTGAGCCGCCTCCCGGGCGCCGGGACCCAGGTGCTCCTCGAGGAAGATCGAGAGCTCCAGCCGACCCAGCGAGTTGGAGTAGTCGGGGTTCTGACCGTCGGGGAAGGCCAGTTCCAGCTCCAGCGGCCGATCGGGCGGATCGTCCAGGAGCTTCCCGGGATCCAGGATCTGCTCCGTGGACGCCGGAAGAAGGTCGCCGAAGGGCGCGACTCGAGCGTCCTCCTCACGCCACAGGGACTGGACGAAGCCCGCCCCCTCGAGGTACGGGAAGAGCAGGCTTTCCCTGAAGACGGCCGGAGCCCGGGCCAGCTCTGGATACTGGTCGCCCACCGCCGCCAGCGTCGGCGCCATGAGCTCCGAGAAGTTGGGGAGCGCTGCCAGGTCCACGGGCCCGCCGGTGGCCTCTTCCAGGAGGTATTCCATCATGACCAGGGTGGCGTGGCCCTCGATGGCCGCATGGGCCGCCGTCTGCCGGTCATTCCCGCGCTCCCGGGCGGTCAGTGAATCGAGGTCCGCCGCCTGGTCCTGAACCGCGTGCACCAGCTCGTGGATCAGGACCGTGGACAGCGCCTCGTCCGGCTGGTCGTCCAGGACGAACAGGGCCGTCGAATCGGGGTCGTAGAAGCCGGCCACCTGTTCCGTGTAGACGGACAGCAGCAGGGTCCCCAGATCCAGGTCGTCGGGGACGAGGCCCAGCATCCGGTAGCTGGCCGCCACGTCACGCTGGACGTCCTCGGGGAGCTCCGACTCCAGCTTGTATTCGAGGTAGCGGGTGAGTTCGGCCCGCGAGCGGGCCTCGACCCGGACCGGCTCCCGGAGCTCGAGCCCCGACCGCTCGGCCAGGTCCGGAAGGAGCTCCGCGGCCATCCTGCGGAGCGTGGGGTCGGAGGACCGGACCATGGACGTGTCGGGCTCCACCCGAATGCCGGGGCCGGACCCTTCGCCCGAGCCCTCCTCGGAGCCACACCCCGAGAGGGCCACGCACAGGGCCATCAGCCAGACCGGATACCCCATGGTCGTTCCTCTCAGCATCTGGATTCCATCTCCGCCCGGGCCGACGCCCGGACCCCACGGTTCCTGCAGCTCCGGGTCCTAGTCGTCCGTGGTCCGCCCGTAGCGGTCCTCGAGACGGATCACGTCGTCCAGGTGAGGCGTCGAGGCCTCCAGGATGTCGCAATCCGTCACCGCCACCATCCGGTGCACCGTACCGGGAACGACCCTGAAACTGTCCCCCTGTTCCAGGACGACCCGCTCCATTTCCTCCTCCGAAGGTCCGGCGAAAAAGTGCATCTCGCCGCTCAGCAGGTGGAACGTCTCGTCCTTGATCCGGTGGAACTGGAGGCTCAGTGCCTCCCCAGCGTTGATGTGGAGGATCTTCCCCACATAGAGGTCGGTCTCGGCCCAGATCGACTCGAACCCCCAGGGCTTCTCGACCCTGCGCGGCTGGTGTTTCATGGAAACTCGCGATGGGAGGGGACGGATCACCCGGATTCCCCGGGGAGTATGGCCCCGTCAGGGGCCGGCAGGCCCGAAGAATGTCCAAGGCTCGCACCGTCGGCAACCCCGGACGGGCCGCGTTCTTGCGCCGTTCTGAGGCACCCTCCGAGGGCCGGAGGGGTTTTCATCGGGGCGATCCTTTGACAGGATTGGGGGTTCGGCTTTTCAACGGGCCGGACGTCTGGATCCCACCTGGAGCAAAATGAGTCGACGGAGCACCCAAAACGGATCTGCGGGCCCCTTCCTCGGACGGGTCCGATCCTGGTTCGGGAGGCTGTTTTCCAGCGTCTGGTTCTGGCTGGCGCTGCTGTTCCTGGCCGGCGCCGGAGCGGGCCTCGCCGCCGGGGCCTGGCAGAACCTGTGCGCCGACTGCCCGTCGGTGGCCCAGATCGCCACGTGGGAGCCCACCCAGACGTCCAAGCTCTTCGACTCCCGGGGCGAACTTATCGCCGAAATCGGGATCCAGCGTCGGACCCCCGTCTCCATCGAGACGCTCCCCCCGTACGTCCCCCAGGCGTTCGTCGCCGTGGAGGATCGTCGCTTCTACGAGCACAAGGGGTACGACCTCCGCGGCATCAGCCGGGCGGTGGTGGTCCGGCTCCCCATCATCGGCGACATGCTCAACCGCCGCGCCGGCGGCGGGAGCACCATCACGCAGCAGCTCGCCCGGAACATGTTCGAGGAGCGCATCGGACGGGAAAAGCGGATCACCCGGAAGCTGAAGGAGCTTCAGGTGGCCCTGGAACTCGAGCGCGCCTACACGAAGGACCAGATCCTCGAGGCCTACATGAACGTCGTGAACTTCGACGTGGGCTACGGGATCCAGACGGCCGCCCGCAACTACTTCGGCAAGAACGCCACCGAGCTGAACCCCGCCGAGGCCGCCATGCTGGCGGGGGTGCCGAACCTCCCCCGCTACTACAATCCGTTCCGGAACCCGGACAACGCGCGTGGTCGCCGGGACATGATCCTGGGAGCGATGGAGTCTCAGGGGTACCTGGAACCCGGTGACGCGGACCGGTGGCGGAGCTGGCCCCTCCCGGTGGAGCGGCCGGCCGCCGCCGTGGGCGTGGCACCGTACTTCGAGGAGTGGACCCGGCAGATCCTGGACGACCGCTTCGGAAGCCTCCTCTACACGGCCGGTCTGCGGGTCTACACCACCCTGGACGTCCGCATGCAGCGCGCGGCCGAAGCGGCCATGGAGAACGGGTGGGCCGAGATCGAGGCCCGGCCCGAGTTCGACCAGCCGCTCTACGAGGAGTACGCGGACCGGACCGAGCCCTTCGAGTCCGCGAACACCCCGTACCTCCAGGGGGTGCTGGTGGCGCTCGATCCCTACACCGGTCACGTGAAGGCCATGATCGGCGGCCGGGACTTCCGCCACTCGAAGTTCAACCGGGCCACCCAGGCCCTGCGCCAGCCCGGCTCGGGCTTCAAGCCCTTCGTGTACACGGCGGCCCTGGGGTCCGGCATCCCCGCGTCCCACGTGGTCGTGGACGCACCGGTGGTCCTGCCCCAGGTCAGCGGCGAAGAGTGGAAGCCCAAGAACTTCAGCAACGAGTTCGCGGGCCCCATCACCATCCGCGAGGGTCTCCGGCGATCCATCAACATGATCGCCATCAAGCTCGGCCTGGAGGTGGGGCTGGAGACCGTCGCCCAGACGGCCCGCCGCATGGGGATCCGAACCGACATCCCCCGTGTCCCGGCCACCACCATCGGAGCCGCCGAGGTGATTCCGCTCCAGATGGCCGAGGCGTATTCCGGGCTGGCCACGCTGGGAACCAAGGTCCGCCCCTTCCCCATCACGCGGGTGGAGGACTCGGAGGGGAACGTGCTCTGGGAGCCTGCCCCGGAGAGGGCCGAGGTCCTGGATCCCCTGGTGGCCCGGATGTCCGTGTCTCTGCTGGAGGACGTCGTGGCGCGCGGCACCGGCTACAACGCCATCCGGGTCCGGGCCGGCCTGCCGTATGCCGTGAGGGCCGCGGGGAAGACCGGAACCACCAACAACTCCACCGACGTCTGGTTCAACGGCGTGACCCCCAACCTGGTGGCCTCGGTCTGGTTCGGCATGGACCAGCCCCAGGCGATCTGGCAGAGCGAGGACGGAGCCCGAGGAGCGACCGGCGGAGGCGATGCCGCCCCGGTCTGGGGCGATTTCATGCGCCGCGTCTACTACGGCCTCACGGAAGAGGGTGAGCCGGCCGGCGCGGAGAACCTGACCCGCTATGAGATCGTGTTCCCCTCCACGCCCGATCCGGCCGCGGACACGCTGCCGGTTCTGGGAGAGGATTCGCTGGACCTGGCCGAAGGCGACGCCGAGTTCGAGGAAGTGGCGGCCGCCCTCGAGGAGGGGGAGGCCGAGGCGGATCCGGCCCTGGAGGATTCCCTGCTGGCCGACTCCCTCCTGGCCGACTCCCTGGGCCTGGATTCCCTCGGGGTGGCCATGGATCCGTGGGAGCGGGTCTGGATGGTCTACGACAGCCTGGCCACCGATCCGCTGGCCCCTGTGCTGCCCATCGTGCCCGGCTGGTCGCTGGACGGGCTCACGACCCGCTCCGTCGACAGCAAGTCCGGAAAGCTGGCGTCCAGCTGGTGTCCGGAGGAGCAGCGGTACACCGAGTTCTTCATTCCGGGAACGGAGCCCACCGAGGTGTGCGACACCTTCGGTCGGACCATCTTCCGGAGAAACCCCTTTCAGCGGTGACGGCGAGACCCGAGATGAGCGCTGACAAGTCGACCTGGCCGAACTTCTACTTCAAGACGAGCAACGTCGTGATGTGGGCCGAAGAAGTGGCCACCGAGGCGGAGGTCCCCATCGAGGTGATCCCCACGCGGGCCCGGAAGGAGGCCACCTGCGGGCTGGCCATCCGCACCCCGCCCGAGGAGCAGGCCCGGCTGGAGAGCCTGTTCGAGTCCGAGGGGATCGCATACGAGGTGGAGGTGTAACCCCGAGCCATCATGGTTCAGGACACCTTCCTCTTCGACACGACCCATCACGCCATCTGGGCCGAGGAAGTGGCCGAGGAGCGGGCTATCCCCGCCGAGGTCATCGCCGCGCCCAAGGGGACCGGCGCCAAGTGCAACCTCGCGCTGCGGACCCTGCCCGACCGGGCGGACGAACTCGCCGAGGCCCTCCAGGGTGAGGGGATCGAGTTCAGGCGCTGGGCTCAGACCTGACCTTCGTCAGGCCCCGATCCTCTCTACCACGAGCGGCAGCGCCTCCCCGCTGCCCGCCCCCCCCGGAGCCACGGCGATGCTCTTCTCCGCCGCCTCCCTGCCGAGTTCGGCCCCCTCGGGCGAGGCGGCGTGGATCTCCACCAGGGCCTGACCACGCTGCAAAACCTGGCCCGGCGTCGCCAAGACCCTGAAGCCGACACGCGCATCGATCTCCTGGTCGAGCGCCGTGCGACCACCGCCCATGGCGACGACGGCTTCGCCCAGCCCCCGGGGCTCGACCCCGGTCACGGTGCCCGCCTCCGAAGCCTCGAGAACGTCCACCACCGGTGCACGCGTGAACCACGCTCCCGACTCCACCGCGACCGGATCCCCGCCCTGGGCCTCCACCAGCCGGAGGAACCGCTCCATGGGCCGGCCCGAATCCAGGACCTCCTCCGCGCGGGCCATCGCGGCCCGGAGCCCGTCGGGACCGGAGGCCCCCGGCTCCGCGGCCAGGACCAGTTCCGCGGCCTGCCGGAGAACCAGTTCCCTCAGGTCTCCCGGACCTCCGCCCCGAAGGCAGTCCAGAGCCTCGCGGGTCTCCAGGGCATTGCCCACGGTCTCGCCGAGCGGCCGGTCCATGGCCGTCAGGAGCGCGACGGTGCGGATCCCCCTGCCCTCACCCAGCCGGACCATCAGTTCGGCCAGCCTGCGGGCCGCGCCCGGATCGGGAAGGAAGGCGCCGGAGCCGACCTTCACGTCCAGCAGCAGCGCGTCCAGCCCCTCCGCCATCTTCTTGCTCATGATGGAGGTGGCCATCAGCGGCGGGACCGGAACGGTGCCGGTCACGTTGCGCAGGTCGTAGAGGCGCCGATCGAGGGGCGCGATCTCGGCGGTCTGGCCGATCATCCCGAGGCCCAGCTTCCGGACGATCCGGTTGAATTCGTCCAGGGGGAGTGCGGTCCGGAACCCGGGCAGCGCTTCCAGCTTGTCGAGGGTGCCACCGGTGTGACCGAGTCCCCGACCCGAGATCATGGGCACCGCGAACCCCACTTCAGCCAGGAGGGGGGCCAGGGCCAGAGAAACCTTGTCCCCGACTCCGCCGGTGGAGTGCTTGTCCACCACCGGGCGATCCAGGCCGGGCCAGTCGAGGACGGCTCCGGACGAGACCATGACGTCGAGCAGTTCGGATAGCTCGGGGTCGGATAGCCCCTGGAACACGACGGCCATGAGGAACGCGGCCATCTGGTACTCGGCTACCTCACCCGCGACGTAGCCCCGTAGGAAAGCGCGAAGCTCGTCGGGGGCGAGTGCCAGTCCGTCCCGTTTCCGGGAGATCAGCTGTTGCGGGATCATTGACCGGCTAGCGGGCGCTGAGCAGGTTCCTGACACGTCTTCCCATGAACTCACTACCTCCTGGATGCGGAACCGGATGCGCCGGTCGCGCTTGATCGCTCGTGGTATCAGGCCCCTCGGCATACTCGCGCTGGCCACGGGAATGCAGGTCCCCGCCGCGCTGCTGCCCGAGCCGGCATCCGCCCAGAATGGCGCTCGGTCCCGAGGTGTGCCAGCACGAGCCGTGACGCCGCTGGTCCGACAGGCCGACTCGCTGCACGGCACCCTCCAGCCCGACTCTGCCATGCTGGTCCTGGAATCGGCGCTGGGGATCGACTCCACCAGTTACGGAGCGCTCTGGAGGGCCTCCCGCGAGGCGGTGACCCTGGGGATGCTCGATGCAGATCCGGACCGGGCCAGGGCGCAGTACGACCGCGCCGAGACGTTCGCTCGCCGGGCCATCGCCGTCGACTCCTCGGGAGTGGCCGGCCAGCACTACCTCGCCGTCGCTCTCGGGAGACAGGCTCTGAGCGAAGGGATCCGGGCCCGGGTCAGCATGGCCGAGTCGGTTCGCGCCCAGACCGACCGGGTCCTGGCCATGGACTCGACCTACGCCCCCGCGTACCACGTCCTGGGCATGTGGCACGCAGAGGTCAAGCGACTGAGCGGGTTCTCCAAGTTCATCGCCCAGCGGGTCCTGGGCGGATCGGGGTTCGGCGACGCCACGTGGGAGGCCGCGGAGGGCCACATGCGTACCGCCGTGGCCCTCGAGCCGGACGTCATCATGCACCGCGTGGAGCTGGGTCGGATTCTGCTGGACCTCGACCGTACGGACGAGGCCCGAACCGAACTACGTACGGCGCTGGAGCTGCCGGTGAAGGAGCCGATCGACCCGCTTCACCAGCAGACCGCTCAGGACCTGCTGAGGGATCTCAGCGGATCCTGATCAGGCCCGAATGCGCTTACGGGCCACGGAGATGGTGTCGTCCACCCGGTCCCGGACGTCGTCCGTGAGGCTCTCCCAACGGTCACCGGCCTGATTGGCCACCTCACCCGCGACTCGGCCGATGCGCTTGCGGGTTCTGCGCCCGCTCTGCGGAGCCAGCAGAAGCGCCGCCGACGCGCCAATCACAGCGCCCACCAGGAGTCCAGCTATGAAGTTGGCTACCTGTACTTCGCCTTCGTACTCCATCATCACCTCCCGATCTTGGTACGCTCGGCACACACCGGAGAGAGGAAGTGTGATTCCTCCCCCCCTTCATCATATATTCCCCTCGTTCCGCCGGGAATCGTTTAATGAAGTCTTCTTGATGGAGTCACGCATGGACACCTCCTCCGCCCCCGCCCGAGAAGTCGCGATTCCCGCGTCCGCGCTTTCTTCTCTGAGGACCGCGCTCCGACTCGAGGTCGACGGGCTGAAGGTGACCCACTCCTTCCACACGGCCGGTTTCTCCGCCGGCGCCGACGTGTTCGCGGTCCTGGCCGGCCGCCTGAGCGGGGCCGCGCCGGCCGAGATGGCGGACCGGGCCTTCTGGGACGCGCTGTCTTCGTTCTTCCAGAGATCCGGATGGGGGACCCTGACCTACCGCGATCTGCATCCCGGCGTCGGGGTTCTGGAGACCTCCAACTGGGCCGAGGTCGGCGATACCCAGGGCCCGGACGAACCGGGGTGCGCCTTCTCCTCCGGGCTGCTCGCGGCCGTGCTGGGTCAGGTGGCCGGCGGCCCGGTCGCGGTCCTGGAGATCAGCTGCCGCAGCCGGGGGGACGACCTCTGCCGGTTCGCGTTCGGCTCGGAGGCCACCATCCATGACCTCTATGGCCTGCTCCTCGACGGCAACTCCCTGGACGAGGCGCTGAACCTCCTCTGACCGGGGAGGTGACGGCCTGATCGCGGAGGGCGCACATCGATGCGGGTCCTGGGGGTGGACTTCGGTGAGAAGCGGGTGGGGCTGGCGTTGAGCGACCCCACGGGAACCCTGGCCTCCCCGCTGCCTACCCTCACGCGGCGGGCCGGGAAGAAGCCGCCCCTTCGGGCCATGGAGGAACTGGCGCGGGAGCACGAGGTGGGCGGCCTCGTCTTCGGCCTTCCCCTCTCCCCCGGCGGGGACGAGACCGAGTGGACCCGGGAGGTGCGGTTCGTAGGGAACGCCCTGTCCGAGCGGCTGGGCGTGCCGGTCCACTTCATCGACGAGCGGTTCACCTCGGCGCTTGCCGAGCGCGCCGTCCGCAGTATCGGGCTGCCGCAGTCCAAGGTCCGGGAAAAGGGGCGAATCGATGCCGCGGCCGCCGTGGTGATTCTCCAGGCCTGGCTGGATCGCAACGACGTCGGGCTCGACTCGACGGCGGATTCCGGGCCGAATCCATGACCCGGTCGGCCACCTTCGCCGTCGGCGCCGCCGTGATCCTGGGAGCGACCCTCGCCGCGTGCGGCGGCGGGGATCCCGATCCGTCCGTCGAGCCCGAGATCTTCACCATCCCGTCGGGTTCCACGTTCCAGGGGGTGGTGGACACCCTCCAGGCCCGCGGACTGGTGGAGCGTCCGGGACTCTTCCGGGTCTACGCCCGCCTGAAGAAGGCCGACACCCGGATTCGGGCCGGTGAATACGCACTGCGGCCCGGCACCCCCTGGTCCACGATCCTGGACGACCTGGTGACGGGGCGGGTGGAAACCGTCCCCATGACGGTGCCGGAGGGTTTCATCCTTCCGCAGATCGCGGAGCGGATCGCTCCCATCTCGGGCGCCGATCCGGATACGGTGCTGGCGTGGCTGACCCGCGACGGGGCCGATACGTCCCTTGGTGTGCCCGGCCCGGGCCTGGAGGGCTACCTGTTCCCCGACACCTACCGCTTCGCGAAGGGCACGTCCGTGGAGCGGGTAGTGGCCACGATGGTGGACCACTACCACGCGGTATGGACCCCGGAGCGGCGCGCCCGCCTGGACTCCATCGGGATGACCGAGCAGGAGGCCGCCACCCTGGCGTCCATCATCCAGGGGGAGGCCCGTATGGTCGAGGAGATGCCCACGATCTCGGCCGTGTACCACAACCGCCTGGACCGAGGCTGGCTCCTCCAGGCCGACCCCACCATCCAGTACGCCCTGGGCGGCCGCCGCGAGCGCCTGCTCTACGCCGACATCGATTCGGTGGCGGACCACCCCTACAACACCTACACGCAGCCGGGTCTGCCCCCGGGACCCATCGGGGCCCCCGGCGACAAGGCGTTCGAGGCGGCGCTCTATCCGGCGGACGTGGACTTCATGTTCTTCGTCGCCCGGCCCGACGGGAGCCACGTCTTCACCCGGACGCTGGCCGAGCACAACCGGGCCAAGGCGGCGTCCCGCCGGGAACTGGACCGGATTCGCCGGGAGGCCGCCGACCCGGGCGGCCCCTGATCCAATGGATCCCCGCGGCCTCGCGCACCGGCTGCGCCTGATCGTCATCACCGACCACCGGCTGGCCGCCCCGCGGGAGGTCCTGGACGTGGTCCGGGCGGCGGTGGCGGCTGGAGCCCCCTCCGTGCAGCTGCGCCACAAGGGCGTGGGCGCCCGGGCGCTGGCCGAGGAGGGGCGGGCCCTTCTGGAGATCACCCGGCCCGCCGACGCACTCCTCTTCATCAACGACCGGCTCGACGTCGCGCTGGCCATCGGAGCCGACGGCGCCCACCTGGGGCCCGACGACCTGCCCATCGCCGCCGCACGGTCGCTCGCACCGCCGGGGTTCCTCCTGGGTCACTCCACCGACGACCCGGACGTGGCCCGGCGCGCCGAGGCCGACGGCGCGGACTACCTGGGCTGCGGAGCGGTGTTCGGAACCACCACGAAGGACGTCGGCGACGAGGCCATCGGAACCCCCGGCCTTGCCCGGGTGGTGGACGCGGTAGGGATCCCCGTGGTGGGAATCGGAGGAGTGACTCCGGACGGCGCCAGCGCCATCGCCGCTGAGACCGGCGCTGTCGGGGTGGCGGTGGTGGGAGCGGTCATGGGTGCGACCGACCCTGGAACCGCGGTGGGGGCGTTACTGGAGCCCTTCGGACCCGCCCGGGAGCCCTAGAGCCCCCCCTCCGCCAGGAACTCCTGCACCTCGTCCGACGAGACGTGGAACTCGCCGAGCTTCCCGTTCTCGCCGCTGTGCCAGTCCGAGCCCCCGGTGACCAGCAGCCCGGCGTCTTTCGCACGCTTCTCCAGGGCCAGAACCCTGCGGGCCGAGCTCTTGGGCCGGTACACCTCCAGGCCTCGCAGGCCCGCCTCCACCATCTCGGGCAGCAGGGCGTCCAGGGCGAAGTCGGGTGGGTGGGCCCACACGGGTATTCCGCCGGCGGCCAGGATCAGCTCGATTCCACCGGCCGGCTCCAGCAGGAGGGTCGGCACGAAGGCGTCGTGGTCGTTGCCGATGAACCGGTCGAAGGCCTCCTGCACGGAGCGCACGTGCCCACCGTCGATGAGCGCCCTCGCCAGGTGGGGTCGCCCCACCGACCCCTGCTCGGGCCCGGCGGCCTCCAGCACCGCGGCCAGCGGGACGTCGATCCCCTGCTCGTCCAGGCGGGAGACCATCTCCTCCATCCGGGCCATGCGGCGGTTCCGGGCCCGCTCTCCGTGCCGGATCAGACCCGAATCGCCGACGTCTACGAAGTAGCCCAGGAAGTGGAGCTCGTAGTCGTCCCAGGTGGTCGAGACCTCGAGGGCGGGGATCACCTCCACCCCCCGCCGCCCCTCGGGCACCAGGGCCCGAGCCGCCTCCCGGGCCTCAGCCACACCGGCCACGGTGTCGTGGTCCGACAGCGCGATGACATCGAGTCGACCCGACGACGCCCGGCTCACGACCTCGGCCGGGCTGTGTGCCCCGTCCGACGCGGTGGAGTGCATGTGGAGGTCGAGTCTCATGGTCCTGCGGTGCCCAGTTCCTTCGGAAAAGGAAACGGGGCGGGAAGATCATCCCCGCCCCGTCCCAGATGTGTCCCCTCGGACCCCGGTCCGGCTGTGGGGTCAGGCCAGGGGGTTCCCCGGCATGGAGTATAGCTCCTCGTCCTCGTCCGGGTGGTAGACCGCACCGGGGGGCAGCCCCTCCGGCGGCGGCTCCTTCCCGGCGTACTCGGCCAGGACCAGGATCTCGTCGTTCTCCACCTGCATGAAGCCGCCCGCGATGTAGTACACCTCGGATCCGCCTTCCGTCATGTCCAGCGTCAGCTCGCCGGCACCGAGCAGCGTCATGAGGG
Organism: Gemmatimonadota bacterium; assembly: GCA_039587435.1. Taxonomy (GTDB): domain Bacteria; phylum Gemmatimonadota; class Gemmatimonadetes; order Longimicrobiales; family Gaopeijiaceae; genus JBDHIJ01. The sequence continues at coordinate 36,992 of JBDHIJ010000004.1, read as the reverse complement.
GCGCGTGGCCCTTCAGCACACCGATGAGGCCGTCCCAGGACGGAGCCTGGACGGAGCGGGCCTCTCCCTCGAAGACCGTAGTCTCGGGGGAAACCACCCGGACGGTCAGGGAATCAGCCACGTCAGCCTCCCTGCTCCAGCTTCTCGGCCTCGGCGATCACCTCGTCGATTCCGCCCTTCATGTAGAAGGCCTGCTCGGGCAGGTCGTCGAACTCACCGTTGGCCACGCGCTCGAAGGACTCGATGGTGTCCTCGAGCTTCACGTACTTACCGGCGATCCCGGTGAACTGCTCGGCCACGAAGAACGGCTGCGACAGGAACCGCTGCAGACGGCGGGCCCGGCCGACGAGGATCTTGTCCTCCTCGGAGAGCTCGTCCATTCCGAGAATGGCGATGATGTCCTGCAGCTCCTTGTACCGCTGCAGGATCTCCTGCACGCGGGTGGCCACGCGGTAGTGGCGCTCGCCCAGGAACTGCGGATCCATGATCCGCGAGCTGGAATCGAGCGGGTCCACGGCCGGGTAGATCCCCAGCTCCGCGATGGAGCGGGACAGCACCGTCTGGGCGTCCAGGTGGGTGAACGCGGTGGCCGGCGCCGGGTCCGTCAGGTCGTCGGCGGGCACGTAGATGGCCTGCACGGAGGTGATGGATCCCTCGCGGGTGGAGGTGATCCGCTCCTGCAGGTCGCCCATCTCGGTGGCCAGCGTCGGCTGGTATCCCACGGCGGAGGGCATGCGGCCCAGCAGCGCGGACACCTCGGAACCGGCCTGGGTGAACCGGAAGATGTTGTCGATGAACAGGAGCACGTCCTGCTTCTCGATGTCGCGGAAGTACTCGGCGATCGTCAGACCGGACAGACCCACGCGCATCCGGGCTCCCGGAGGCTCGTTCATCTGGCCGTAGACCAGGGCCGTGGAGTCGATCACGCCCGACTCGGTCATCTCGAGCCAGAGGTCGTTCCCCTCACGGGTCCGCTCACCCACCCCGCAGAACACGGACTTACCACCGTGCTCCTGGGCGATGTTGTTGATGAGCTCCATGATGATGACCGTCTTACCCACACCGGCACCGCCGAACAGGCCCGTCTTACCACCCTTCACGTAGGGGGCGAGAAGGTCCACCACCTTGATCCCGGTCTCGAAGATCTCGGTCTTGGGCTCGAGGTTGGCGAAGGACGGAGCAGGACGGTGGATCGGCCAGCGCTCGACCTCGGTACCCTCGCCGCCCAGGGGGCCGGCCTCGTCCACGGGCTCGCCCAGGACGTTCAGGATGCGGCCCAGAGCCGGCGCGCCCACGGGCACGGAGATGGCGGCACCCGTGTCCAGCACGTCCATGCCCCGGGTGACGCCGTCGGTGGACGACATGGCCACGGCCCGCACCTGGCTCCGACCGATGTGCTGCTGCACCTCGGCCACGAGGTCGATGGTCTGGCCGCTCTCGCTGGTCCCCTTCACGGAGAGGGCGTTGTAGATGTCGGGCAGGTCCCCGGAATCGAACTCCACGTCCAGGACCGGACCGATGACCTGTACCACCTTACCGATATTCTGCTCTGCCATTATCTCGTTCTCCAATCGTCCAATGCGTTGGCGCCGGGCGAGGGCTCGCTACTCGAGCGCCGCCGCACCTCCGACGATCTCGGCGATTTCCTGCGTGATCTGGGCCTGGCGGGCCCGGTTATAGGTCCGGGTGAGGTTGTCCAGCATCTCCCCGGCGTTGTCTGTAGCGCTCTTCATGGCGGTCCGGCGAGCGCCCTGCTCGGCCGCCGCGTTCTCCACCAGCGCCCGGTATACCACGTTCTTCACGTACCGGGGAAGCAGTCGGTAGAGAATCTGGGCCGGTCCGGGAGACAGGATGTACCCGTCGAATCCGGCCGCCCCGTTGTCCGACTCCAGGGGGAGGAGCTTCCTCGTCACCGGAGGGGTGGAGAGGGCCGAGCGGAACTCGGAGCTCACCACGTACACGGCGTCCAGCTCCCCGGCCTCGAACCGCTCCATGAGGGGGGTCACGAGGGACTCCGCGTCCTCGAGGGTGGGCCGGTCGCTGATGTCCTGCCGGTCCAGGGCGAGCTGGAAACCCCGGAACCGGAAGTAGGTCACGCCCTTCTTGCCCACGACGTGGGCCTCGACCTCGATCCCCTGCTCGGTCAGGTCGGTGTAGAGGCCTGCGGCCTCCTTGATCAGGTTGGCGTTGAACCCGCCCGCCAGGCCACGGTTGGCCGTCAGCAGCAGGATCGCCGCGCGCTTCACCTCCGCCGGCTGGCGGAGGATCGGGAAGAGCGCGCCTGCGCTCTCGTCCACCCGGATGCGGTGGACGATCCGGTCCATGGCCTGGCCGTAGGGGCGTGCCGCACTCACCCGGTCGGTGGCCCGCTTCATCTTCGAAGTGGCCACCATCTCCATGGTCTTGGTGATCTTGCGCGTGTTCTGGACCGACTTGATCCGGCGCTTGATCTCTCTGGCGTTCGACACCGCGCTACCTCGCTACTCGCTCGTTGCGTCCCGGGCTCGGATGGGGGGCGCTCAGGCGCCGGCCCCGAAGGTCTGGTTGTAGTCCTCGATGGCGGACCGCAGGGCGGTCTCGCTCTCCTCGGAGATGACCTTCTCGTCCCGGATGGCTCCCAGCAGATCCGCGTGGCTTCCGGCCAGGTAGCTGTGGAACCCGCTCTCCCACTCGCGGACCTGCTCGACCTCCACCTCGTCCAGGAAACCGTTGGTCACCGCGAAGATCGCCACGACCTGGTTCTCGACGGGCATGGGCTCGTACTGGGGCTGCTTGAGGATCTCCACCGTCCGGGCGCCCCGGGCCAGCTGCTTCTGCGTAGCGGCGTCGAGGTCGGAACCGAACTGGGCGAAGGCCTCCATCTCCCGGTACTGGGCCAGGTCCAGACGGAGACGACCGGCCACCTTCTTCATGGCCTTGATCTGCGCCGAACCACCCACGCGGGACACGGAGATACCCACGTTCACGGCGGGCCGCACACCCGAGTAGAACAGGTCGGGCTGCAGGAAGATCTGACCGTCGGTGATGGAGATCACGTTGGTCGGGATGTAGGCCGACACGTCACCGGCCTGCGTCTCGATGATGGGTAGCGCCGTCAGCGAGCCGCCTCCCTCCTCGTCGGACAGCTTGGCCGCCCGCTCCAGAAGCCGGGAGTGCAGGTAGAAGACGTCGCCCGGGTAGGCCTCACGTCCCGGAGGCCGGCGCAGCACCAGCGACAGCTGACGGTATGCGGTGGCCTGCTTGGACAGGTCGTCATAGATGACCAGGGTGTGCTTGCCCTGGTGCATGAAGTGCTCGGCCATGGCCGTGGCGGCGTAGGGCGCCACGTACTGCATGGGGGCCGGATCCGAGGCGTTGGCGGCCACCACGATGGTGTAGTCCAGCGCGCCCTGCTCCCGGAGCGTCTCCACCACGGAGGCGACCTTACCGGCCCGCTGCCCCACGGCGCAGTAGATGCAGATGACGTCTCCGCCCTTCTGATTGATCACCGTGTCGATGGCGATGGCGGTCTTACCCGTACCGCGGTCGCCGATGATCAGCTCCCGCTGACCCCGACCGATGGGAATCATGGAGTCGATGGCCTTCACCCCGGTCTGAAGGGGCTCGCCCACCGGCTGCCGCTTCACGATCCCGGGCGCCACGATGTCGATCTGGCGGCTGCCTTCGGTTTCGATGGGGCCCTTGCCGTCCAGCGGCTCGCCCAGGGGGTTCACCACCCTGCCCAGGTACCCGGCACCCACCGGGACCTCCAGCACGCGACCGGTGCGGCGGACCTGGTCACCCTCCTCCAGGCCGGTCCAGTCACCCATGATGACGGCACCGATGCTGTCCTCTTCGAGGTTCAGCGCCAGGGCGGTCACCACGTCCCCGGTGGAGTGGGAGGTGATCTCCAGCATCTCGTTCGCCATGGCCTTGGTCAGGCCATAGATGCTGGCGGTCCCGTCCTTGACCTCCAGGACTTCACCGATCTCCTCGGCTTGGAGCTCCTCGGAGTAGTTCTCGATCTCCGAAAGGAGAACGCTCTTGATCTCGCTGGCCCGGAGTTGAGAATCGGAAGCGGCCATCGTGTCTCAGTCCTCGACTTTATGATTCCACAGCCGGGTCCCCCCCGGCGCGTTCACTCAGATGTTGGGCACCGCCGCGTGCGGTACCCCCTCCCCGGCGTCAGGCCGAAGGGAGGGATGCGGTCAGCAGCTTGCGCCGCATGGACGCCAGTCGGCGACGGACCGAACCGTCGTAGACGGTGTCCCCCGCCTTCACCACGATTCCGCCCAGGATCTCGGGCTTCACCCGGACATGGGGGATCGCGGTCTTGCCCAGGAGATCGCTCAGACGACGACCGATCTCGTCCACGGCCTCCTCATCGGCCCGGCGGGCCAGGGTCACTTCGACGTTGATGCGGCCGAGATGCTCGTCGACCAGCTCGAAGTACTCCCGGGCGATCTCGGTGACCAGGCGCTGACGGCGCTTGTCCACCAGGATCAGCATGAAGTTCAGGAAGTTGGCGGGGACCTCCCCCTCCAACGCCTTCCGGATCACGGCCTTCTTGTCGGAGGCCCCGATCCGGGGGGTCTCCAGGAACAGCTTGGCCCGCGGATTCTCATCCAGGACGGCTGCAACCCGGCCGATCGCGGCCCCGAAAGCCTCGTGGCCCTCGTTGCGCTCGGCCAGCTCGAACAGGGTCTCGGCGTAGCTGCGGGCTACGGTCTCGTCCCTCACGCCTCGGCTCCAGTCTCAGCGGGTCCCACGCCGGACAGATAGTTCTGGACCAGCGTGCGGTCCCTGTCATCGTCCAGGCGCTCCTGCAGCAGCCGGGACGCCGCGGCCAGGGCCAGGTCCACCGACTCCTGCCGGATGGAGTCCAGCGCCTCGTTCCGCTCCCGGACGATCTCCTTCCGGGCGGACTCGACCATGCCCTGGGCCTCGACCCGGGCCTTCTCTTCGATGTCCTTCCGGATCTGCTCGCCGGCGGCCTTGGCGTCGGCCAGGATCTGCTGAGCCTCCTTGCGGGAGTCCGCCAGCGCGGCCTTGTGCTCGGCCAGAAGACGCTGGGCCTCCTCGCGCTCGTTGGCGGCCTTGTCCAGCGCGCCCTGAATGCCCTCCTCCCGGGCGTCCAGCGCCGCCAGGATGGGGCCCCAGGCGTACTTCCGGAGCACACCCAGCAGGAGCAGGAACAGGACGATGGTCCAGATCATCAGGCCACCGTTGATGCTGAACAGCCCGGCGCCGCCCCCCTCCTCGGCCGCGAACAGCGGCACCGGAGTGGTCAGCAGGGCCACCAGCACGGCAGCTATGTCTCGACGAAGTCGCATCTCGATTCCTCTGTGGTCTTCCATCATCCGCCGGGCCCGGATTTCAGGCCCTGTTCGGCGGGACGTCACTCAGGATCCGGCGCCTCTCACCCGACCAGGAGAGTCCTGGGATCCCGGGCGGGGGCGAACCCCCACCCGGGATGCCGGGCGGCGCCAGGATCGCTCCGAATTACAGGAGCTTGTAGAGCAGCGTGATGACGAGGCCGAAGAGGGCAGCACCCTCGATCAGGGCCGAGAGGATGATGGCCGCGGTCTGGATGTTTCCGGCAGCCTCGGGCTGACGGGCGATGCCCTCAGCGGCGGAGGAACCGATCTTGCCGATACCCAGACCCACACCGATGACCGTCAGGCCGACGCCCAGACCGGCGCCGAACAGGCTCATGTAGTTCTTGGCAGCCGTGGGATCCATGGTGGCGGCAGCGTCCTGAACCGCAGTAAGCATGGCGTGCAGCATGTTGTCTCTTCTCGTCTGTTGGGTGGGGGCATACCCGCCCAGTTATTGAAACCCTGGCGCCCCGACTTGGGCGCCGCCCGTTGCGAGTCGTTGCCGACTCAGTGTGCGTGGCGAATCAGTCCGATGAACACGGACGTGAGCATGGCGAAGATGTACGCCTGCAGGAACGCCACGAATACTTCCAGAATCATGATGGCGGTGCCCATCCCGAGGGAGGCGCCCGCCACTCCCCAGCGGCCGATCGTCAGGTTTCCGAAGACGAAGATCAGCCCCAGGAGGGAGAGGATGAGGGTGTGGCCGGCCGTCATGTTCGCGAACAGCCGGATGGCCAGAGCGAACGGCTTGGTCAGCTTACCCAGGAACTCCACCGGGGTCATGATGAGGAGCATCAGAACCTTCCCGATGCCGCTCATTCCGGCTGGAGCGTAGAAGATGGTCCCCATGTAGCCCTTGAACCCCAGCTCCTTAATGCCGGCCACCTCGACGGTGATGAAGGCGACGAGCGCCAGCCCCGCCGTCACGGCCAGGTTCCCGGTGGCCGAACCGCCGTAGGGCACCAGCCCCAGGAGGTTGTTGACCAGGATGAAGAAGAAGAGGGTCAGGATGAGCGGGGTGTAGGCGTCGGCACCGTGGCCGATGTTGGCCCGCACCACGTCGTTCCTGAAGTAGACCACCAGCGCCTCGATGGCGTTTCCGATCCCGGAGGGGGCCTCGCCGGCGGCCCTGCGGGTCACGGACTGGGCGGCGGCCAGCATGATCAGCGTCACGATGACGGCCGAGAGCAGCAGAAGCAGCATGTGCTTCGTGGGGCTGGGGTCGATCACGAGCGGCCCGATGTGAATGGGATTCAGCGTCGGGAGATGCCAGACGATCCCAAAGGGGAGCTCGACCTCGTGGAGGTCCACGAGGTGATGCATGATCATGCCCCCCAGATCGGGGGCATCACCGGCCTCTGCAGCCTCGTCCGCTACGGAGCGGAGAAATCCGAACAGTCCGAAATTCATCCGTCAGTTCGTTTCCATGGTCCCGGGTCGGAAGAACGCCGACTCCAGGAGGAGCAGTCCAAAAAAGAATCCGGCCAGCGCCAGGAGGAAGTGTGCCGGTGGCAGCGAGCTGTTCGTGGCGACGTAGAGTCCCGCGCCCAGCACGACGGCCATCCGCACCAGTGTCCCCCCGGCCCAAACCACCAAAAACGTCTTCATTCGATTGCGGAACCGGAGCAGAAGCCCGAAGGCCACCAGCTGCACGGGGTAGGCAATCGCCCCACCGATCAGAACGCCCATCCAGTCGTCCGGGCCCATGAAGAGCCGGCTCAACAGCAGGCCGGCACCTACCAGGGCCAGTCCCGCGACCGCGTAGCCGAGCCAGAGCTTCACTCGGACTGATCCTCCCGCTGTCGCGGTTCAACCACCAGGTGCACGTACAGGCTGTAGAACCCTGCCCCGGCTCCCAGGAACGCTCCCAGGATGGTAAAGAGAGGGGTTGTCCCCACTTTGCCGTCCAGCCACCAGCCTCCTGCGAGAAACAGGAGCGTGGACATGGCCCACTGGAGCCCCAGGCCGCTGTAGCGACCCGACGTCGTCCAGAGACTCTCCGGCTCCTGCCGCTGTCCGTCTGGTTCCGGCATGACCCTCCCTAGCAGAACGGCCGCCAAAGTTCTTTTAGCGGCCGCTGTACAGCCCACCCAAACTAGACGCTTGTGAAATTTTTCGCAAGCGGTCCGATCACGGCCCCGTCGCGTGGCAGGAACCCTTGTCCCACGCGGATGTTCCGGGGGGGGCGACGGGACTGTAGCGGCGTCATCTGTTTCCCCCGCCGAGCCCACCGCGAGACCGGGATGGACCCCCACCCCCGCCCGACCCCAGACCCAATTTCAAGAGTGGTTTTTGCATGTGGCATCGCGTTGGATCTAACTTCCGAGGAGTGTACGGTGTACGCCCGGTGACCACTTCCGCCGCACCCTATTCGGAGCACTCGCTCCGGACGGCGGGAGGACCCCAGCCCGGGACGGCCGGGTACGGAGTGAAATGGCAACCCAAGAAGAGATCGCGCTCCAGGACAGGGATCTGATCCTGCTGGACCGGGTGGCGTCGGTAACCGCCGACCTGAAGTCCGAGGTGGAGAAGCGCATCGTGGGCCAGTCCCACATCGTCGAGGGCCTCCTGACGGCCCTCCTGGCGAACGGCCACACCCTGCTGGTGGGTGTTCCCGGTCTCGCCAAGACCCTCCTGATCTCCACCGTGGCCGAGGCGCTGGACCTGGAGTTCTCCCGGATCCAGTTCACTCCGGATCTCATGCCCACGGACATCACGGGGACCGAGGTCATCGAGGAGGATCGCACCTCCGGCAGACGGGTGTTCCGGTTCGTCCGGGGTCCGATCTTCGCCAACATCGTGCTGGCCGACGAGATCAACCGGACCCCGCCCAAGACCCAGGCCGCACTCCTGGAGGCCATGCAGGAGCGGGCGGTGACCGCGGGAGGCGAGACCCACGCCCTGGGACGGCCTTTCTTCGTGCTGGCGACCCAGAACCCCATCGACCAGGAGGGGACCTATCCTCTCCCGGAGGCCCAGCTCGACCGCTTCATGCTCGAGCTCGAGATCGGGTACCCCTCCCGGCAGGAGGAGGAGGAGATCGCAATGCGGACCACCGGCTCCGAGACCCCCGAGGTCCGCGGCGTGGTATCCGCAGAGGATCTCATCGAGCTCCAGGGACTGGTCCGGAGGGTTCCGGCCCCACCGAGCCTGGTGGCCTTCGCGGTTCGACTGGCCCGCGCCACCCGCCCGGGCGACGAACTGGCGCCGGGCGTAACCCGGAAGTACGTGAGCTGGGGAGCGGGTCCCCGGGCATCCCAGTACCTGGTGCTGGGAGCCAAAGCCCGCGCCGCGTCCCGGGGTGAGCCCATCCCGACCCTCGACGACGTCCGGGCGGTCGCCCCGGCCGTCCTGGCCCATCGGGTCGTCCTGAACTTCGAGGCCGAGGCCGACGGGCGGGTCACACGGGACGTGATCGCCGAACTCCTTCGAGAGAGCGCTGCATGGACGTAGGTCCGAGTAGTACGGCGATCGGCACCGCGGTGTCGATCGCCCCATCGAGGAGATGTTCGTGACTCTCCTCATCGTCATCGCCGTCGTCCTCCTCCTGTTCTCGGCGCTGCTTTCCGCGGCCGAGACGGCTGTGTTCGCGCCGAGCGACTCCAGCGTCCGGACCCTGGAGGAAGAGGGGTTCCAGGGGGCCCAGTCCCTCAGGGAGGCCAGGGGTGAGACCTACGACGTCCACCTGACCCTCCGGCTCCTCGACAGCCTGCTGAACCTGGGGGCCACTGGACTCCTGGTGTACGCGGGGGTCACCCTGGAGGGGGTTCCCGGGCTGGCGGCGGCCGTGGTCGGCGCCATCCTCACGGTGCTCCTGGTGGGGGAGATCATTCCCCGCGCCCTGGCCCGCCGGAGGCCGGTGCGGCTGGCCCTGGGCACCGCTCCGATCCTCCTGGCCCTGTCCAAGGCCCTGCGCCCCGTCGTGGCACCGCTCTCCCACCTCGATCGGGCCATCTCGGCCACCGATTCCCGGGACCAGGATCCGGACCGGACCGAGGAGGGCCGGGTCCTGGAAGAGATCGCCGACCTGGGCGCTGAGGAGGGGGTCGTCCCGGAGGAGGAGCGACAGCTCGTGGAGCGGGCCTTCCGCCTGGACGAGCTGTCGGCCTGGGAGATCATGACGCCCCGAGTGGACGTCTTCGCCTGGCCCGACTCGCTGAGCCTGGAGGAGATCGTTCCCGAGCTTTCCTCGGTGCCGTTCTCGCGGGTTCCGGTCTACGGTGAAACCGTGGACGACATCACCGGTATCCTCTCGGTGCGGGAGGCGCTGGAACGGTACGTGTCGGGTCACGGGTCCACCCGACTGAAGGAGATCGCACGGGAGCCGATCTTCATTCCCGGCTCGCTCTCCCTCACCCGCTGTCTGCGACTGTTCCAGATCCGGCGGAGCCACATGGGCGTGGTGGCCGACGAATTCGGCGGGACGGACGGGATCGTCACGCTCGAGGACGTGGTGGAGGAACTGGTCGGCGAGATCGAGGACGAGACCGATCTGCCGGAAGTGAGCCTGGTTCAGGTTTCGGCCCACGAGGCCGTCTGCGACGGGAGCGCCGACCTGCGGGACCTGAACAAACTCCTGGACCTCGAGCTGCCCCTGGAGGAACACCGGTCGCTCAACGGCCTGATTCTCGAGGAAGCGGGCCGGGTGCCGGCCGCGGGAGAGGTGCTGGACCTGGAAGGGGTTCGGGTCGAGATCATGGAAGCCAGCGATACGCAGGTGCTCCGGGCCAGGCTGACCCGGGTCGACGCACCGATCGAGCAGGAGGACAGCTGATGGCTCTCATCATTCCATTCAATGGAATAACCCCCCGCATCGCGGACGACGCCTTCGTCGCGCCCAACGCGGTCCTGGTGGGTGACGTGACCGTGGAGTCCAAGGCCAGCGTGTGGTTCGGCGCGGTCCTGCGGGGCGATAACCCCGACCACGGGATCGTGGTGGGCGCCGGATCGTCGGTGCAGGATCAGTGCATGGTCCACGTGGGCGACTGGGGACCCACCATCATCGGCCCGAACGTCACCGTGGGACACGGGGCCGTCTTCGAGAGCTGCACGATCGGCGAAGGATCCCTCATCGGGATGAACGCGGTGATCCTCCAGGAGGTGGTCATCGGGAAGGAGTGCGTCATCGCGGCCCTCTCCGTCGTGAAGGAGGGGAGCCAGATCCCCGACCGCAGCGTGGTGGCCGGCGTCCCCGGCCAGATCAAGAAGACGCTGGACGGCTCGGCTGCGGAGTGGGTCCGCCGAAGCGCCACCCACTACCAGGCCCTGTCCCGGAGCTACCTGGCGGAGGGCATCGACCAGATCGAGGCCCAGGACGACGGGGCCTGGGCGGTCCAGGCCGCGTTCAGCGCCAGGGGAGGGTTCGGGGGCAAGCTGGCCCCGGCCGACGAGGAAGAGGAGTGACCGCCTCCCCCGCCGACGGCAGGTCCTCCCGGCCTCCCGGTCCAGGTGCGGGCGGCGCGCCCGCGGCCGGACCGCGTGGGTCCGGTGGCGGAGGAGCGCCTCCGCCCGACGACACACCGCTGCCCGTGTGCGAGCGGTGCGGCACCACGATGCTCGACCGCCACTGCAAGGTCGTGTGCCTGAACTGCGGGTACATGCGAGACTGCTCGGACCCCTAGGCGCGGTCCCGGGCCATCGTCAGCCGACGGGGATTCCCACGACGGTGACGAGATACCACTCCAGGATCTCGTTCCCCCACCCCCAGGTCACCGCGGCCCCCGCCGCCAGGAAGATCCCGAACGGGATCAGCTTTCCGGTGCGCATGGAGATGGGCACGAAGATCACCAGGCCCATCAGGGTGCCCAGGAAGACGGTCAGCCCCACGCCGACGGGCCCGAGGAATGCCCCGACCATCCCCATCATCTTCACGTCCCCGCCGCCCAGCGCCTGATCCACTCCCGCGGCCTCGAGCCGCTCGGGCGTGAACCTCCGCATGAACCAGGTCATGCTCCAGCCGAGCAGCCAGAAACCCCCGTATCCAAGGGCCGCGCCGTAGAGCGAGAACTTCCAGTCCAGCCCACCCGGCAGGAAGGCCAGGCCAAATCCCAGGACCATCCCTCCGAGCGAGAACTGGTCCGGGATGATGTAGAAGCGGGCGTCGGAGAGCGCGATCCCGAAGAGGATGGTCAGGAAGAGAGCCCCGCGGAGCGCCTCGTAGTCGAGGCCGTACCGGTACACCACACCCGCCCAGATCAGCCCCGTGGCCAGTTCCACGATGGGATACTGGATGGAGATCGGAAGCCGGCAGTTGCGGCATCGCCCCCGGAGCAGGAGCCAGCTCAGGACCGGGATGTTGTCGTACCACCGGATGGGCTCCTCGCACCCCGGGCACCGGGACGGGGGCGAGACCACCGACTCGTCCACCGGCCAGCGGAGCGTGCACACGTTCAGAAACGACCCGAGGTTCAGCCCCAGGACGCCGGCCAGCGTGGCCAGGAGCCAGGACGGCAGCAGGGTCAGTTCAGCCATCCGTCCCTCCACGGGTCAGGGCGTACAGGAGAATCGAACCCGCCACTCCGACGTTCAGCGATTCCGCGCCGCCGGGCATGGGGATGGACACGCCGGCCGAAGCGCCGGAGCGGATCTCGGTCGTGACCCCCTCCCCTTCGGAGCCCACCACCAGCACCCAGTCGCCCGCGGGCGAGAAGTCGGCCACGTCGGTGGCGCCGGCCTCCGCGACGAGGACTGAACGACCCGCGTCCTCCGCCCAGTCCAGGAACTCCGACGCCGACGCCCGGACGACCGGCAGCTGGAAGGCCCCGCCCGCCGACGCCCGCACGGCCTTGGAGTTCCAGGGGTCCACGCTTCCCTTCAGCACCACCACGCCCGCCAAGCCGAACGCACCGGCGGATCGAAGGAGCGTCCCCGCGTTTCCGGGGTCCTGGACACCGTCCAGAGCCAGCACGCCCCCCTCCCCGAGGTCAGCCAGATCCGGACGGGGCTCCTCCACCACCAGGAGCACGCCCTGGGGCGTTTCCGTGTGCGCCACCACGTCCAGGAGGTCCTCCTCGATCCAGAGGCTCTCCGGGACGTCGGCCTCCAGGCGGTCCGCCAGAGCCCGGCCCCGGTCGGTGAACTCGAGGCGGGAAGAGCAGACGGCGAACCGGACCCGCGCCCCGGAGTCCAGTGCCTCCTCGGCACCCCGGATGCCCTCCACCACCACGAGGCCCTCCTTTGCGCGCCCACGCCCGCTCTTCAGGCGGGCCAGCATACGTTCCTTATTCTGGCTCAGCATGTAGACTCAACGGGGACGAGCGAGACTCGAACGGGAGCATCATGGTGTCTGTGGACCTGCCCATCGCGTTGACCATCGCCGGTAGCGATTCCGGTGGAGGCGCCGGGATCCAGGCCGATCTGAAGGCCTTCTCGGCGTTCGGAGTGTTCGGGACGTCGGCTGTGACGGCCGTCACGGCCCAGAATACGATGGGAGTCACCGCCGTGCATCCCATCCCCACGGACGTTGTGGCCGCCCAGCTGGAGGCGCTCGCCGCCGACCTTCCTCCGAAGGGGATCAAGTCGGGGATGCTGGCGACGTCCGACCTGGTGAGAACCGTCGCCCGCGGCCTCGACCGGTTCGGAGGGGTTCCCTACGTCCTGGACCCGGTGATGGTGGCCACCTCCGGGGACCGACTGCTGGAGGAGGACGCGGTGGACGCCGTGCGGACCCACCTCCTTCCCAGGGCCACCATCGTGACTCCGAACCTGCCGGAGGCCGCGATCCTGACGGGTGCGGCAGTGGAGGTCGAGGCCGACATGGAGGACGCGGCCCGGGACATCCTGGCCATGGGCCCTCGGGCGGTGCTCCTGAAGGGAGGTCACCTCGACCGCGGGCACGCCGAGGAGCCCGGCAGGCTCGTGGACCTGCTCGTGACCGACGAGGCGGTGCAGCGCTGGGAGCGCGAGCGCATCGAGACCCGGCACACCCACGGCACCGGCTGCACGCTCAGCGCGGCCCTCGCGGCGGGACTGGCCCGGGGCCTTCCGCTGCGGTCCGCCACGGAGCGGGCCCTGGACTACGTCGCGCGGGCCATCGCCGCGGCTCCGGGCCTGGGCGGGGGCCATGGACCGGTAAACCACTTCGTGGATCCTGGCCTGGACTAGTCGAGCCGACGGATCACGCCTTCCACGACCCGCTGGAGCGAGACCGCCGAGCGGGCACCCACCTCCACCACTTCCCGGTGGCTCAGCGGCTGCCCCGACAACCCGGCGGCCAGGTTGGTGATGAGCGAGAAGCCCAGCACCCGCATGCCCCGGGCCCGCGCCGCGATGACCTCGGGGACGGTGGACATGCCGACGGCGTCGGCGCCGAGCGCGGACAGCATCCGGATCTCCGCGGGAGTCTCGTAGCTGGGCCCCAGCACGGCGGCGTAGACCCCCCGGGTCAGGGGCACTTGGAGCGCGGCGGCCACCGATTCGGCCTGGCCCATCAGGTCGCGGTCGTAGGCCTCGGTCATGTCCGGGAACCGCGGCTCTCCCTCCAGCTTCCGACCGACCAGCGGGTTTCGGCCCTGGAAGTTGATGTGATCCTCGATCACCATGAGCGCTCCCGGTTCCAGGCTCTTCCGGATGCCGCCCGCGGCGTTCGTGACCAGCAGGGTCTCGGCGCCCAGCATGGCCGCGATGCGCACGGGCGCGGCCACCAGCGAAGGGGAATGACCCTCGTACAGGTGGTAGCGGCCGGATTGCAGGAGCACCCCGACTCCGTCGAGCTCGCCCGCCAGGAAGTGCCCTGCGTGACCCTCCACTCCGGGGTCGTGAAGCCCCGGCAGATCGGTGAAGGGAATGCTCACCGGGTCCGGGATGGCACCGGCGAGACCACCCAGCCCGGAACCCAGGACGACGAAGACCCGGGGCCGCAGCCCTCCCAGCCGCTCGCGGAGCGCGTCGGCGGCAGGAATCAGGTCGAAGGGCCTATCGCTGGACATGCGCTCCCCGGGGTCAAATGAGCATTCCGGCCACGGCCGCGGTCATGAATGCCGCGAGCGATCCCGCGATCATGGCCCGCAGTCCGATTCGGGAGAGGTCGTGCCGGCGGTCGGGCGCGATCCCCCCGATGCCGCCGATCTGGATGGCGATGGAGCTGAAGTTGGCGAACCCCGACAGGGCGTACGTCGCGATGATGACGGACCGCGGCGAAAGCTCCCCCGCTCCGGCCAGGGTCTCGGCGAGCCCGAGGTAGGCCACGAACTCGTTCACCACGGTCTTGAGCCCCATTAGGGCGCCCACGGTGGGCGCGTCGGCCCATTCCACGCCCAGGATCCAGGCCAGCGGAGCGAGCAGCCATCCCAGGATCCCCTCCAGGGTCAGTCCGTCCAGGCCCACCAGGCCGCCCGCCCATCCCACGAGGGCGTTGACGAGGGCGATGAGCGCGATGAACGCCAGCAGCATGGCACCCACGTTCAGGGCCAGGTGCAGCCCCTCGCCGGCGCCCCTCGAGGCCGCGTCGATGACGTTCACATCCGGCCGCTCCACGTCCAGCTTCAGCGTTCCGAGCGTCTCCGGCTCCTCCGTCTCCGGAATCATGATCTTCGCGATGACCAGGGCCGCGGGCGCGGACATGACCGACGCGGCCATGAGGTGCCCGGCGATGTCCGGGAAGAAGGCCACCAGCATCCCGACGAACGCGGCGAGGACTCCGCCCGCCACCGTGGCGAAGCCACCGGTCATGACGGCCATCAGCTCGGACCGGGTCATTCCGTTGACGAAAGGCTTGATGAGGAGGGGGGCCTCGGTCTGACCCACGAAGATGTTCCCGGCGGCGTTGAGCGTCTCCGCGCCGGACGTGCCCATGGTGCGCTGCATGACCCAGGCGAACCCCTTCACCACCACCTGCATGATTCCCAGGTGGTAGAGCACGGTCATCAGGGAGGAGAAGAAGATGATCGTCGGGAGCACGTTGAAGGCGAAGTATGCACCCGCCCGGGCCGTCCGGCCCGCCACCACCTCGACCGGAGCGTTCCCGCCGGCCACGCCGTCGCCCACCGGGATGTTGTTGAAGACCAGGTCGCCGAAGATGAAGCGGGCCCCTTCCACGGTGAAGCCGAGGAGGGCCAGCACCACCATGTTCAGCCAGTCGAACACCCCCTGCCCCACCGGCGTCTTCAGGATGAACAGGCCGAAGATCAGCTGCAGAGCGATGCCCCAGGCCACCAGCCGCCACGAGACCGCCCCACGGTTGAGGGAAAGAAGCCATGCGAGGAAGACCATGACCCCGATCCCGACGCCCGACCGGACCCGCTGGAGGACCGTCCCTCCGGCGGCGCCGTCGGACCTGGCAGAAGCGAGGTCGGTGGTCTGAGCTGCACCGAGCGTTGCGGCTTCGACAGGCGCAGGCGGGGCCGTGGCGCCCGGGGCCGTGGACCCGCCGAGCTCATTCCCGTCCGCCCCGGCGAGCGTCTGACCCGCTCCCACCACCAGGAAGGTCAGGGCCAGCGCCCACAGCGCCCGGACTCCGAGGCCCGGCCGGGTCCGGTTCCTCACGCTACCACCATCCCATTTCACGAAGTTCCTCGCGGGTGAGTTGTCGCTGGGAGCGCTTGGCTTCCACCAGCTGAGGCCGCTCGAAGAGCTTGATCAGCACCACTCCGGCCACGAACCCCCCGATATGGGCCCAGAACGCGGTACCGGAACGGATCCCGGAGGCCCCGGCCAGGAGCTGGATCAGGAACCAGTAGCCCAGCATCACCCAGGCGGGCAATGGGATGATCCGGATGATGATGATCAGGATGATGGCCGTGTTGACGCGAGCCTTCGGATACAGGACGGCGTACGCCCCCATGATGCCGCTGATGGCGCCGGAGGCCCCGACCATGGGGATCGGCGAGCCGGGATCGACCGCGATCTGGGCGGCGCCGGCCGCCACACCGCAGAGGAGGTAGAAGACCACGAAGCGGACGTGCCCCATGGAGTCCTCGACGTTGTTCCCGAACACCCACAGGAACCACATGTTGCCGAGGATGTGACCCCACGATCCGTGCATGAACATGGATGTGAACACGGCGCCCACCGAAATCCCCCCCAGGGTGCACACCTGCTCGCCGGACATCCGGAGGCCGTCCAGGACCCCGAGGTCCCCCATGACCTCGAAGGGGATGAGTCCGAACGTGCACACCGAGGCCGCCATGATCGCCGGATCCATGCCCGCGCCCTGGACCAGGAACCACGCCCCCACGCACGTCGCGATGAAGAGGATCGTGACGAACGGGAAGAGCTCGGTGGGGTTCTCGTCGTATAGCGGGAACATGGGCCGTGTACGAGGGCACCGCTCCGAATCCTGCCAGTCCGGCGCACGGTGAGATCGGAGACCGCCAATCTGGCGGGAAATCGGGCCCATTCCCCGGGCATGGTGGTTGCACCCTCGGGGACGCGATCAGAACGCGCCGGGCCGCCTTCCCGGCTCAACATAGACGACAGACGCGACTTCAGGAACTCAACGAGGAGCATACATGGGCAAAGTCATCGGGATCGACCTGGGAACCACCAACTCCGTGGTAGCGGTGATGGAGGGCGGTGAGCCGGTCGTCATCCCCAACGCCGAGGGAGGCCGCACGACGCCGTCCGTGGTGGCGTACACCAAGGACAGTGAGCGACTGGTGGGTCAGGTCGCCCGGCGACAGGCCATCACCAACCCCGAGAACACCATCTTCTCCATCAAGCGCTTCATGGGCCGGAAGGAATCCGAGGTCCAGGAGGAGGAGAAGCTGGTGCCCTACGATGTGGGCCAGGACGGTCAGGGTCGGGTCCAGATCACCGTTCCGAACGCGGAGAACAAGACGTTCACGCCGCCGGAGATCTCGGCCATGATCCTCCAGAAGATGAAGCAGACCGCGGAGGACTACCTGGGTCAGACCGTGACCCAGGCCGTCATCACCGTGCCGGCCTACTTCAATGACGCCCAGCGCCAGGCCACCAAGGACGCCGGCAAGATCGCCGGCCTGGAGGTCCTCCGGATCATCAACGAGCCTACGGCCGCCTCGCTGGCCTACGGGTTCGACGAGGAGAAGGAAGAGAAGATCGCGGTCTTCGACCTCGGGGGTGGTACCTACGACATCTCCATCCTGGAGCTCGGAGACGGCGTGTTCGAGGTGAAGTCCACCAACGGTGACACGCACCTCGGTGGTGACGACTTCGACCAGCGCATCATCAACTGGCTGGTGGAGGAGTTCAAGAAGGAGCAGGGGATCGACCTCTCCCAGGACGCCATGGCGCTCCAGCGCCTGAAGGAGGCCTCGGAAAAGGCGAAGATGGAACTGTCCACGACCATGTCGACGGACATCAACCTGCCCTTCATCACGGCCACCCAGGAGGGTCCCAAGCACCTGAACATCAGCCTCAGCCGCGCGAAGTTCGAGCAGCTGGCCGAGGATCTGATCAACCGGACCATCCCTCCCATGGAGAAAGCCCTGGCCGATGCCGGGCTCTCCAAGGAGGACATCCACCAGGTGATCCTGGTCGGTGGATCCACGCGGATCCCCAAGATCCAGGAGGTCGTGAAGGAGTTCTTCGGGAAGGATCCCCACAAGGGCGTGAATCCCGACGAGGTGGTCGCGGTGGGCGCAGCCATCCAGGGCGGCGTGCTGTCCGGTGAGGTGAAGGACGTCCTTCTGCTGGACGTGACGCCTCTGTCCCTGGGCATCGAGACCCTGGGCGGCGTCATGACGCCCCTCATTGAGCGGAACACGACCATCCCCACCAAGAAGTCGGAGATCTTCAGCACCGCCGAAGACAATCAGACGACGGTGGAGATCCACGTGCTCCAGGGTGAGCGGAAAATGGCCATGGACAACAAGACCATCGGCAAGTTCCAGCTCACCGGCATTCCGCCGGCACCCCGGGGCATGCCCCAGGTGGAGGTGACCTTCGACATCGACGCCAACGGGATCCTGCACGTCACGGCCCACGACAAGGCCACCGGCAAGGAGCAGAAGATCCGGATCGAGTCGTCGAGCGGTCTCAGCGACTCCGAGATCGATCAGATGGTGAAGGACGCCGAGGCCCACGCCTCCGAGGACGAGGCCCGGAAGGAGAAGGTGGAGGCCCGCAACCAGCTCGACTCACTGGTCTACCAGGTCGAGAAGGACTCGTCCGAGTGGGGCGACAAGGTGAGCGCCGACACGCAGTCCCGGCTGGGTCAGGCCATGGATCGGGCCAAGGAGGCCCTGAAGGGCGACGACCTGGAGACCCTGAACGGTGCCCGGGACGAGCTCATGCAGGCCTTCAGCGCTGCCGGCCAGGAGATGTACCAGGCCCAGGCCGCCGAGGCGGAAGCGGCCGCTCCGGAGGGAGACGCCGGTGAGGGCTCCGCCGAGGCCGACGCCGGTGAAGCCGACGAGGACGTGGTCGAGGCCGACTACGAGATCGTCGAGGAGGACGAGGAAGAAGCCAAGGAGTAGGCGCGGCTTCACCCGAAGGAATCGAGGGGCCGTCTCCATCCCGGGGGCGGCCCCTCCCTTTCAGGCAACCGCCGGAGGGGATACCGTCGTCCAAGGGTGGACCGCCTGGACGCGGGGCCCGGGTGAAGGGAGCCGGGATCCTCCCGCGGGCAGAGCGGGTAGCACGACTCAGAGACGGCGGGTTCCCGCGCCCTCCTTCTGCATCAAGAGCGCACTTCAGGAGAAACAGCTCTCATGTACGACCCTCTTCGCGCAAAGGCCCGGCTACTCACCTACGTGAGCCTGGCGTTCCTCCTGGGCCTGGGAATCGCCAGCGGGCTGGGGTGGACCGCGCCCGGCTACGCCATGCCCACCATCTCGGAGGCACCGCAGGTCTCTCCCGAGGCCGTGCGGCCCGCCCTCGACCTGAGCGAGGCGTTCATCAACGTCTCCAACGTCGTGACCCCCGCGGTGGTCCGGATCGAGGTGGTTCGGGCCCGTGGCGGCGGGAACGGCGCCCAGGGCGTCCCGGAGCAGTTCCGGCGCTTCTTCGACATCCCCGAGGGGCAGGATCTCCCGCCCCAGCGCTCCGGTGGAAGCGGCTTCATCATCTCCGAGGACGGCTACGTCCTGACCAACGATCACGTGGTGTCGGGCGCGGACGAGATCAGCGTCACCACCCCGGACCGCAGGACGTACTCGGCCGAGCTCATCGGGGCGGACCCCACCACGGACGTGGCGGTGATCCGCATCCTGGCTCCGGACGAGGTCTTCCCGACCCTGAGCTTCGGCGATTCGCAGGAGCTGATGGTGGGCGAGTGGATCCTGGCTGTCGGGAACCCCGGGTTCGGCGGCAGCGGGACGCAGCTGGACTACACCGTCACGGCGGGGATCGTGAGCGCCAAGGGACGGTCGCTCCAGCTTCTGAGCCAGGAACTGGCCCGGAACCCCGACTTCCGTCCGGCGGACGCGGGCTTCGCCATCGAGGACTTCATTCAGACCGACGCGGTCATCAACCCGGGCAACTCGGGTGGCCCGATGGTGAACCTCCGGGGCCAGGTGGTGGGCATCAACTCCGCCATCGCCTCGCAGACCGGTTTCTACCAGGGCTACGGCTTCGCCATCCCCATCAACCTGGCGCGCCGGGTCATGGAGGACCTCATCGAGTACGGCGCCGTGCGGCGGCCGTGGATGGGGATCCAGATGGTGAACATCCAGCCCGAGGACGCCGAGTACTACGGCCTCCCCGAGGTCCAGGGTGCGCTGATCCAGGACGTGACCAGCGGCTCGCCGGCCGAGGACGCGGGAGTGGAGCGGGCGGACGTGATCGTGGCCCTGGACGGGCAGCCGGTGACCACCAGCGGCAACCTGCAGAACCGGGTGGCCCAGCTTCGCCCGGGGGACCAGATCACCATTACGGTCTACCGCGACAAGGCCCCGCGGGACATCACCATCCGGCTCGGTCAGGCTCCGATCAACCAGGCGCCGGTGGAGCAGCCCCGCGTGGCGGAGACCCGTACCGAGGAGAAGCTCGGCATCGAGGTGGCCCCCCTGGATTCGGAACTCGCCGACCGGTTCAACCAGCCCGAGGCCGAGGGAATCGTCATCACCGACATCCGGGCCGGCGGCCCGGCGAACCGCCGCGGCATCTTCACCGGGGAGCGGATCCTGGAGGTGGACGGACAGCCCATCGAAAGCGAAGCGGACCTGCAGGCCGCCCTCGACGCGGTCGAGCCCGGCCAGGTCGTCTCGCTGCTCCTGATGCCCCCGGGAGGCGGGTCCCGGATCGTGAACGTGCGGGTGCCCGGGTCCTGATCCGAGCGCTCTGACGCGGCTCTCTGGGAGGGCGGCGAGGGCCCCGGCGGACAGCCTGTCCGTCGGGGCCTTTCCCTTGTATTGAGCCGGGTTTCAGCGGGGTGTTATCTTCCGGGATTCCCGAACTTTCGTGCGAAAGTGGCGGAATTGGTAGACGCGCCAGATTTAGGATCTGGTGGCCTCTGGCCGTGGGGGTTCGAGTCCCCCCTTTCGCACTGCATTTCTCAGTCAAGGCAGGATCCCCCCATGGCTTTGGACTCCTCCAAGCTCCAGATCAACCTCGAGGACGGCGAGCGCTGGCGCCGGACCCTCACCGTCACGGTGCCGGCCGACGTGGTGGCGGGCGAGCGGTCGGCCGCGGCGGCCAAGCTGGCCAAGCGCCTCAACCTCCCCGGCTTCCGGAAGGGCAGGATTCCGGCCGGCTACGTGGAGCAGCGGTTCGGCTCCGCCCTCGACTCGGAAATGCTGGAGCAGGTCATCGGCGACGCCTACAAGGCGGCTCTGGACACCCAGGACGTGTCACCCATATCCGAGGGGGAGCTGGGAGACGTCCAGTACGAGCCGGGCCAGGACCTCACCTTCGCCATCTCCTTCGACGTGGCACCCCAGGTGGAACTGGAGCGGATGGGCGGATTCGCTGTCGAGCGTCCTTCCATCCCGGTGGGCGACGCGGAGGTGGACCAGGTCCTGGAGCGCCTGCGGGATCAGAACGCGCCCTGGGACGAGGCCTCCGAGGGCATACCGCAGACCGGCGACCTGGTGGAGGTGGAGGTCCTGAAACTGGACGACGGGGACGCCGCGGGCGACCCGCAGCCCTACCAGTTCATTCTCGGCCAGGGCGACGCCATTCCCGACGTGGAGGCGGCCATCCAGACCCTGGAGGTCGGTGGAGAGGGCACGTTCACGGTGGGCTTCCCGGAGGACTTCCCCAACGAGGAGCGCCGGGGCGATTCGGAGGAGCTCCGGATCACGCTGAAGGGCCGCCGGGTGAAGACCCTGCCCGAGCTGGACGACGAGTTCGCGAAGGGCCTGGGAGAGTTCGAGGACCTGGCCACCCTCCGGTCCCGTGTGGAGGAGGACCTGCGGAAGGACGCCGACAACCAGGCGGAGTCCGCGGTTCGAGGCCGTCTCCTCGACCTGGTGCTGGAGGCGAATCCGTTCGAGGTCCCCGAGTCCATGATCGGCCGCTACCTGGAGTCGGTCATGGGCGAGGCCCAGGGCATGGATCCGGAGCGTCTGCAGGAGATCCGCGAATCCCTGCGCCCCGAAGCCGAGCGAGCCGTCCAGCGCATCCTCCTCATCGACCGCCTGGCCGAGACCCAGAGCCTCGCGGCGTCGGAGGACGAAATCGACGAGCGGGTGGAGACCATCGCCGAGGCGAACAACTCCTCGCCCGCTGAGGTGTATGCACGTCTACAGAAGTCGGGCCAGCTGGAGTCGCTGGAGCGGGAGATCACCGAGTCCAAGGTGTTCGACTTCCTGAAGAGCCAGTCCGAGATCACCGAGGCCAGCTGAGCGGCGTCGGGCGGCCTTCGGGCCCCCGACCCGGGCTGGACTCACCCCAACACACCCCGAGGGACTCGCAGACATGCCACTGTATCCGCCGTACGTCATCGAACGGACCAACCGCGGCGAGCGGAGCTACGACATCTTCAGTCGGCTCCTCATGGATCGGATCATCTTCCTGGGAAGCGGCATCGACGACAACGTGGCCAACATCATCGTGGCCCAGATG
Organism: Gemmatimonadota bacterium; assembly: GCA_039587435.1. Classification (GTDB taxonomy): domain Bacteria; phylum Gemmatimonadota; class Gemmatimonadetes; order Longimicrobiales; family Gaopeijiaceae; genus JBDHIJ01. The sequence goes on along the minus strand of JBDHIJ010000004.1, from coordinate 14,709 downwards.
CTGTTCCTGGACGCCGACGACCCGGAGCGGGACATCTACCTGTACATCAACTCCCCGGGTGGCAGCGTGTACGCCGGCATGGCCATCTACGACACCATGCAGCACCTGCGGGCGCCCGTCGCCACGTTCTGCGTGGGCATGGCGGCCTCCATGGGCGCGGTGCTCGTGGCGGCCGGGGCGCCGGGCAAGCGGGCGGCCCTGCCCAACTCCCGGATCATGATCCACCAGCCGTCCTCCGGCGTGCAGGGTACGGCGGCGGACATCGAGATCCAGGCTCAGGAAATCCTGAGAACGCGCCAGAAGCTGAACGAGGTCCTCTCCTTCCACACCGGCCAGTCGGTGGACCAGATCGCCGAGGATATCGATCGGGACCGCTGGATGAGCCCCGAAGAGGCCACCGAATACGGCATCATCGACCGCGTGCTGACCCACCGCGACGAGACCGAGCCCCCCAAGGACTCGGACGACTAGATCGGCCGGCCGGGTCCATCCGGACCTTCGGCTCCGGTGCTCCCACCTGGAAACAGATGGGGGCGCCGGGGCCGTTTTCACGGGGTTCGGCTTTGAAAAACCGGGCCCGGAAGCTAATCTTTAGCGGTTGCATCCCGGACTCGGGACCTGATCGCACGGATGGAGGATTCTCCGGGTATGACGAGCGACAAGCACCTGCGCTGCAGCTTCTGTGGAAAATCCAAGGACTCGGTGAAGAAGTTCATCTCGGGTCCCTCGGTCTACATCTGCAACGAGTGCGTCTCCCTCTGCAACGAGATCCTGGCCGAGGAGGAGGAGCGGGAAACGACGGAAACCCTCATCCCCTCCCTCACCCCCCGGGAGATCAATGAGGTCCTGGACCAGTACGTGATCGGCCAGGAGGAGGCCAAGCGCGCGCTGGCCGTGGCGGTCTACAACCACTACAAGCGGGTCAACCACCAGGGCGTGCTGGACGAGGTCGAGATCGACAAGTCCAACATCGTGCTCATCGGGCCCACCGGGGTCGGGAAGACGCTCCTGGCGCAGACCCTGGCCCGCATGCTGAAGGTCCCCTTCACCATCGCCGACGCCACGACGCTCACCGAGGCCGGGTACGTCGGCGAGGACGTGGAGAACATCCTTGTCCGCCTCCTCCAGGCCGCCGACTTCAACGTCAGCGAGTGCGAGCGGGGCATCGTCTACATCGACGAGCTCGACAAGATCGCCCGCAAGTCGGAGAACCCCTCCATCACCCGGGACGTGTCGGGTGAGGGTGTGCAGCAGGCCCTGCTGAAGATCCTGGAAGGCACGGTCGCGTCCGTTCCGCCCCAGGGCGGCCGGAAGCATCCGCAGCAGGAGTACATCCAGATCGACACCAAGAACATCCTCTTCATCTGCGGCGGAGCCTTCGACGGCCTCGCGGACATCATCGAGGACCGGCTTGGACAGCGGCGCATCGGGTTCATCGGCGACGACAAGACCGAGGCCAAGCGGGAGAACCTCATGGCCCACGTCGAGCCCGAGGATCTCACCCGCTACGGGCTGATTCCCGAGCTGGTCGGCCGCATGCCGGTGATGGTCCATCTGAACGACCTGGATGAGGACGCTCTGGTGAAGATCCTCCAGGAGCCCAAGAACGCCCTGGTGAAGCAGTACGCCAAGATGTTCGAGCTGGAGAGCGTCGGGCTGACCTTCGATCCCGAAGCCATTCGGGCCGTGGCGCGGAAGGCCCTCGACCGGGGCACCGGCGCCCGGGGGCTTCGTGCGGTCATCGAGGAGGTCATGCGAGAGGTCATGTTCGACGTGCCCTCCAGGGACGACGTCCGGGAGATCGTCGTGACCGCCGAGGCGGTGGAGCAGACCACTCCCCCTCTCCTGGTCCTGCGCCCCGAGTCCCAGGCCAAGGGAGCCTGATCCCGACCGCGCGACCGGACGGCGGGCGCTGGAACCGGCCTGAAACGGCCTGAAACGGGGGCGATTCCCACTGGGGATCGCGCCCAGTCTTTTCCGGCCCCCCTCCCTCCCTTAGCATAGTCCCCATCCGCGACGCGCGGCCTCCTCCACGGTGGCCCCGCGACCCCGCCCTCAGCCCCGGATTCACGTCCGGACCGCCCTCCAGGAGGACCATGGCCAAGCTCACCCGGGTGGATGGCGACGTCACAATCCCCGACCGGCTTCCGGTCATCGCCCTCCGGGATCTGGCCTTCTTCCCCTACATGGTCCTGCCTCTCCTCATCGGGAGGCCCCGGTCCACCGCCGCGCTGGAGGAGGCCCGGGAGGGAGAGGGCTACCTCCTGCTCCTGGCCCAGCAAAGCTCCGAGACCGAAGAACCGGGCACGCGGGACCTGCACCGGGTCGGGACGGTGGTGAAGCTGCTTCAGTGCTCTCCGCTTCCCGACGGCACCTACCGGGTGGTCCTGGAGGGCATTGGACGGGCGTTCGTGGAGCGGTTCAGTTCAAGCGGCAACGGGTTCCGGGCCCGGATCGCGCCCTACGGGGAGGGTGACCGGGCGGCCGGGGAGCCCGACTCCGAGCTCCAGGCCCTGGTCCGGCGCGTCCGCCGCATGTACGCGGACTACGTCATCTTCAACGAGCGGATGCCCGAGGGCCTGGATCGGACCCTGGAGGGGGTGGAGGACCGTGTCCGCGCCGCGCACCTCATGGCGGGGCACTTCCTGATCCCGGTAACCGAGAAGCAGGCGCTCCTGGAGTGCGACTCCGACCGGACCGTCTACGACAAGCTTCACGAGCTGCTGAACCGCGAGCTGGAGATTCTCCAGATCGAGGAGAAGCTGGACGAGGAGATCCGACGGCAGATGGATTCGGACCGGAGGCAGCACTACCTCCACGAGCAGCTCCGGGCCATCACCAAGGAGTTGGGGGACAACGAGCCCAGCGAATGGGCGGAGCTGGAGGAGAAGATCCGGACCGCCGGACTTCCCGCGGCGGCGCTGGAGCGGGCGGAGCGGGAGATGTCCCGGCTGCAGAAGCTCAACCCGGTCGCCCCCGAGGCCGCGGTGATCCGGACCTACCTCGACTGGATCGTGCACCTGCCCTGGTCCGCCCGCACCGACGACAACCTGGACGTCCGGCACGCATCCGAGCTCTTGGACCAGGCCCATTTCGGACTGGGCGAAGTCAAGGAGCGGATCCTCGATCACATCGCGGTGCTCTCGCTCGTGGGCGAGCTTCAGGGACCCATCCTCTGCCTCGTGGGCCCTCCGGGCGTCGGAAAGACCTCCCTGGGGCGCAGCATCGCACAGGCCCTGAACCGGGAGTTCGTGCGGGTCAGTCTGGGAGGGGTCCGGGACGAGGCCGAGATCCGGGGTCACCGCCGTACCTACGTCGGCGCCCTCCCCGGCCGCGTCATCCAGGGCATGCGCCGGAGCGGGAGCCGGAACCCGGTCTTCCTCCTGGACGAGGTCGACAAGATGGCCCGGGACTTCCACGGCGACCCGGGCTCGGCCCTCCTGGAGGTGCTGGACCCGGAGCAGAACCGGTCGTTCACGGACCACTACCTGGAACTGGACTACGATCTGTCGGACGTCCTCTTCCTGACCACGGCCAACACCCTGGCCGACATCCCCGAACCGCTGCGGGACCGGATGGAGATCATCCGCATCCCGGGGTACCTGGACACCGAAAAACGCGAGATCGCCCAGTCGTTCATCTGGCCGTCGCTCCTGGAGCGCCATGGCCTGAATCGGAACTCGGTGGAGCTCCCCGACGAGACCGTGGATCGGATCGTCCGACGCTGGACCCGGGAAGCCGGGGTGCGGGAACTCCAGCAGCGACTGAGCCGGGTCGCCCGGAAGATGGCGCGGCTCACGGCGGACGCAGCGGCGGCCGAAGACCCGGAGAAGGCCGTCTCCGGGGCCACCCGGATCCAGCCCGACGACCTCCGGGAGATCCTGGGGCCCCCGCCCTACCCCGAGTCGGAACGCGAGTCGGGTCCGGACCGTGTGGGGATCGCCAACGGCCTGGCCTGGACCGCCGCCGGGGGTGAGGTACTGGACGTGGAGGTGGCCGTGGTTCCGGGATCGGGGAAGATCCAGCTCACCGGAACCCTGGGCGACGTGATGAAGGAATCGGCCGTCGCGGCCCTGACCTACGCGCGTTCCCGAGCTCGGCGACTCGGCCTGGACCCCCGGTTCCACAAGGAGATGGACATCCACGTCCACATCCCCGAGGGCGCCACGCCCAAGGACGGGCCCTCGGCCGGGATCACCATGGCCGTGGCGCTGCTCTCGGCCCTCATGCAGCGGCCGACCCTGGCCGACGTGGCCATGACCGGCGAGATCACCCTCCGCGGGCGCGTGCTGCCGGTGGGTGGGATCAAGGAGAAGACGGTGGCCGCCCTGCGGGCCGGTATGCGCACCGTCCTCCTGCCCGCCGGGAACGAGCCCGAGATCGAACTCCTGCCCCAGGAAGTCCGGGACCGGGTGGAGCTGGTATGCGTGTCCACCATGGACGAGGTGCTGGAAGCGGCCCTGGGGGCCCAGCCCGACCTGGCCCGGGATGGCGGTGCGGTCGGGGCCCTGTTCCTCGATCCACCGGACCCGGGCGCCCAGATCTCCCAGTGAAGGGCCCCGTCTTCCGCCACCCGGAATTCGAAACGGAAAGGCCGTCGCCTTGAAGATCCGGACCGTGGAGTTCGTAACCTCGGTAGCGTCACTGCAGCAGGACCGGCCCCGGGACCTTCCGGTGGTTGCGTTCTCGGGTCGCTCGAACGTCGGAAAATCATCCCTCATTAACACGCTGCTGCGGCGGACCCGTTCCAAGATCGCAAAGGTCTCGTCTCAACCGGGGAAGACCCAGACCCTGAACTACTACCGGGTGAACGACGCCTTCTACCTGGTCGACCTTCCGGGCTTCGGGTATGCCAAGGTCCCCAAGACCGTCCGGGCCCAGTGGAAACCACTAGTCGAGGGGTTCCTGGGGGGAGAGGAGCAGCTGGCGGGAGTGGTGCATCTCATCGACGTACGGCACGACCCGGCGCCCGACGATCTGCAGATGATCGACTACCTGGCGGAACTCGGAGTCCCGGCGCTGCTGGTCTTCACCAAGGTGGACAAGCTGAGCGGCAACCAGCGCGGCAAACGCATACCCCGGCTGGCGCAGGACATCAAGGCCGACCTCGATCAGATCGTGCCATTCTCGTCCAAGACCGGCGAGGGGCGAGACGACCTCATCGCCTCCCTGGCGGATCTCCTGGACCTGGACGAGGCCGACGCGGAGCCCGGCACGGACGGATAGGGAGGAGGACCCGAGGTGACGGATTCCGGCGTGCCCGAGCGGCTCTACGACGATGAGGAGGTGGGCCGCCTCTTGAAGCGGGCCACCGAGATCCAGTCGCGGGAAGGGACGTCTCCGACCCACGGCTCGTCGGGATCGGGGATGTCACTGACCGAGCTGGAGGACATCGCCTCGGAGGCGGGCATCGACGCCCGCTATCTCAGGCGGGCCGCGGCGGAGATGGACACCGCCGCTCCCGAGGACGGCTTCCTCGGGGACGTGATGGGCGAAGCGCTGTCGCTGGTCCAGGAGACCGTGCTTCCGGGTGAGCTGGACGAGGAGGGCTTCGAGCGGGTGCTCGTGGTGCTCCAGCGGAAGACCGCCGAGCACGGCCAGCCCAGCCTCCTGGGCCGCACCCTGACGTGGCAGGCGGAGGCGCCGAACAAGATGCGCTCCATGCTCGTGACGGTGACGGCCCGGGACGGCCAGACGCACATCCGGGCGGAAGAGCGACTCCACCAGATGGCCAGCGGCATGCTGGGCGGGATCGTTGCGGGGGGCGGACTCGGGGTGGGTCTCGGCGTAGGGCTCCCCATCGGCATCGAGCTCATGGGCTCCGCGCTCTTCTCCGTCGCGTTCCCCCTCGGGATGCTCGGGATCGCCTACATGGCGACGAGGGGGATCTACGCCAGCTATGCGAAGAAGCGGCGCCGCCTGCTCGCGGAATTGCTCGACGACGCCTCCCGTGAAGCCGCGGCCGCCATCGCCGCGGCCGGGCGGGGGCTGCCCGAGGGTGGCGGCGGAGACGGCGGGGGAGGGACCCCGCGCCTTCCCGCCGGTTAGGCCTCGTCCTCCCGCTGCGAGTCCAGGCCGTACTTGGAGATCTTCCGGTAGAGCGTCCGCTCTCCGATTCCGAGCATCTCCGCGGCCTTCCGGCGATTGCCCCTGGTCTGGGCCAGGGCCGCCGCGATGGCATCCCGCTCCAGTTCCTCCATCGTCATGCCGGGTCGGAACAGGATGGCTCCGTCGGGAAGGGCCAGGGATGAAGCGGCCGTGGGCGCTGCATCCGGGGCCTCCTCGTCGGGCCGACCGGACGAGACGATCTCGGCGTGCGCCACGTCGACGACTTCGGCCGGCAGCTCGGCGTCCGGGGCGCCCGGGGTCACGCGGCTGATCTCCGCGACGTCTCCGCTCCGCCGACGCTCCTGCTGGTAGCGCTCGAACTCGCGACGAAGCTGGTCCATGTCCATCCGCATCTCCACCAGCGTGCGGAAGATGAACTCCAGCTCGGCCCGGCCGACCTGACCGCCCTCCCCCGACCGGGCCGGCAGATCCGCCCGCACCGGCACCGGCGAGAGGGCGCCGTGACTCCGGGGATTCCGGACCTCGTCCGGGATGTCCTCGGCCCGCACCTCGCGACCCGGTGCCAGAACCACCATGCTCTCCACGAGGTTCCGGAGCTCACGGACGTTCCCCGGCCAGTCGTAGGACTCCAGGATCTCCTCGGCCTCGGCGGAGAGGCCCGGGAAGTCGCGGTCGTGGGTCTCGCTCACCTCGCGGATGAAGTGGTCCACCAGGATCGGGATGTCCTCCCGGCGGTCACGGAGCGGGGGAAGCTCGATGTGGAGGACGTTCAGCCGGTGGTAGAGGTCGCGGCGGAACTCCCCGATGGCGACCCGCTGCCGCAGATCCTGGTTCGTGGCCGCGATGACCCTGAGGTCCACGTGGACCGGGGTCTCCCCCCCGACCCGCAGGAACTCCCGGGTTTCCAGCACCCGGAGCAGCTTGGTCTGGGTGGCGAGCGGCATCTCCCCCATTTCATCCAGGAAGATCGTTCCGCCGTGCGCCAGCTCGAAGAGGCCCTTCCGGCTGTCGATGGCGCCGGTGAAGGCGCCCTTCGCATGGCCGAACAGTTCGCTCTCGAGCAGCGTCTCCGGAAGGGCCGCCACGTTCACCGCGATGAACGCGCTGTGGCGCCGGCGGGAGAGATCGTGGATGCCCCGGGCCACCAGCTCCTTCCCGGTCCCGGACTCGCCCGTGATGAGCACCGTGGAATCGACCTGGGCGATCTGGAGGATCCGCTCCAGGGCCTGCCGGATGGCATCCGACTCCCCCAGGATCCCGGTGATCTGCTGCAGGCCCCTGCGGGCTGCAACCCGCCGCCCCAGGAGGACCATGTGATCCAGGTCCGGCGGCGTGGTGAAATACTCCTCCAGTCCCAGCACGGCCGCCCGGTCCCGGATCCCGGTGTCCGCGTGGGAGAAGATCCCGAAGACCGGGATGTGGAGATCGTCCCGCGCGGCCCGCGCCATCTCCACAGCCGAGGTGTCACCCAGCTTGCCGGAGAGGATCAGGAGGTTGGCGTCGTCCTGACCTTCGAGATCGTCGGCCGAAACCACCAGTCGGGCGTCGAAGCCGTCGTCGCGGAAGGCCTCGCGGGCCGCCCCGGCCATCTCCAGGTCGTGCGTGGAGATGAGGACGACACCGTGCGTTCCCTCCCCACCGGCACCCCGAGTCTCGCGCGCGGAGGCGGTCACCGGCTCACACCTCCGGGGGTCGCGCCGCCCGGATCGCGGCCTCCCTCACTCTGACGATGCGGTGACTCTTCGCCCCGCAGCAGGCTCACGGCGTGATCCACGCTCGGACCGAGCGCATCGAGGCCGTCCTTCACTCCCCCGGGGCTTCCCGGCAGGTTCACGACGAGGGCGCGGCCTCGGATCCCCGCCAACCCACGGCTCAGGAGGGCGTACGGAGTCTTCTCGAGACCCTCCCCGAGGATGACGGCGGCCACGGAGGGCGCCTCCCGGTCGAGGACGGCCCGGGTGGCCTCGGGAGTCACATCCCGGGCGGTGAACCCCGTGCCCCCGGTGGTCACGATCAGGTCCATCTCGCCGGAGTCGGCCCAGCGGCACAGGACCGGAACGATGGCGCTGGTCTCGTCGGGCACAACCTCCCGACGCACCACGACATCCGAACGGGTCTCGGCCCAGGCGGCGATGGCGTCACCACTGAGATCCTCCCGCTCGCCGCGGCTCCCCAGGTCGCTCACCGTCAGGATCCCTACCCTGAGCCCGCTCATCGGCCCGACCTCATCGGTCCGCGATGCGCCCGCGCCCGCCTCACCGGCGGATGGAGCCTTCGGTGTAGAACTGGGGCCGCTGGGTGACCCCGGCGATGTCCTTGTCCCGGATCCGCACGGCCAGCTCCGTACCGGCCTTGGCCAGGTCGGCCCGGACACGCACCAGGGCCACGCCCTCCCCCAGCGACGGGCTCAGCACCCCGGAGGTGACGATGCCCACCTCCTCGCCCCCGTGGACCACCGGGTACCCGGCGCGAGGAAAGCCCCGCTCCGAGAGGCGAAGGCCGGTCAGGCGGGTCGGGATGCCCGCGTCCTTCTGCGCCTGGATGGCCTCCCGGCCCACGAAGTCCGCTCCGTCGAGCTTCGTGATCCAGGCCAGGGCCGACTCGAGGGGGGTGTGGTCCTCGTCCAGGTCGTTGCCGTAGAGCGCGTATCCCACCTCCAGCCGGAGCGAGTCGCGGGCGCCCAGCCCCGCCGGGATGAGGCCCTGGTCCGCTCCGGCCTCCAACACCGCGCTCCAGACCGCGGGCGCCTGGTCGGCGCCGACGTACAGCTCGAAGCCGTCCTCTCCGGTATACCCGGTCCGGGCGATGATGCAGTCCACGCCCGCCACCTGGCCCTCGGCGAACCGATAGTACCCGATGGCCTCCAGGTCCGTGTCCGTCACCCGGGAGAGAATCCCGCTGGACCGGGGCCCCTGCAGCGCCATCAGGCCGTACTCGTCGGACCGGTCTTCGAGGTGCACATCGAACCCGGCGGCGTGCTTCTGGCACCAGGCCCAGTCCTTCTCGCGGTTGGAGGCGTTCACCACCAGCAGAAAGCGGTCCGGGAACCGATAGATGATCAGGTCATCCAGGATCCCGCCGTCTTCGCGGCACATGGCCGAGTACTGGGCCTGGCCAACCTCGATGGCGGCCGCGTCGTTGACGGTGATGGACTGGACGAAGTCCACCGCATCCGGGCCGGTGACGAAGAACTCCCCCATGTGGGATACGTCGAACAGCCCTGCCGCTTCGCGAACGGCCTGGTGCTCGGCCCGGATCCCGGAGGGATACTGGACGGGCATGGAGTACCCGGCGAACGGAACCATCTTGCCCCCCAGGGCCTCGTGCTCGTCGTTCAGGGGAGTCCGGAGAAGAGCGTCGCTCATTGGTCGTCCTTTGAATCGGTTACGGGGAGTCGCCAGGCCGGATCAGGCGCCGGCCATCAGCTCCACCATGAGGGCCTTCTGGGCATGGAGCCGGTTCTCGGCCTCGTCGAAGACCCTGGACTGCGGTCCGTCGATGACGCTGGCCGAGACCTCCTCGCCCCGGTGCGCCGGGAGGCAGTGCAGGAAGATGGCGCCGGGATCGGCCACGCTCATGGTCTCGTCGTCCACCTTGTAGTCCTTCATGGCCGCCATGCGGTCGTCCTGCTCGTCCTCCTGCCCCATGGAGGCCCACACGTCCGTGGTGAGGACATGAGCTCCCCGGGCCGCTTCCATGGGATCCCGGGTCAGGACGATGCTCGTCTCGGCCTGGGCCCGGGCCAGGATCTCCGGATCCGGATCGTGGCCCTCCGGGCAGGCCAGCCTGAGCTCGAACCCGAAGCGGTAGGCCGAGTTCAGCCAGGAGTTGGCCATGTTGTTGCCGTCCCCGATCCAGCACACGCTGACCCCGGAGAGATCCCGACCGAACGACTCCTGGATCGTCTGCAGGTCGGCGAGGAGCTGGCAGGGGTGCAGCAGGTCGGTCAGGCCGTTGATCACCGGAATGGAGGCCTCGCGGGCCATGTCCACGACCTCCTGGTGTCCGAAGGTCCGGATCATGATCCCGTCCACGTACCGGCTCAGGACCTCGGCCGTGTCGTGCACGCTCTCGCCACGCCCCATCTGGGAGCTCTGGTCGGACAGAAAGACGGCGTGCCCGCCCAGCTGGTAGGTCCCGACCTCGAACGAAACGCGGGTCCGGGTGGAGTTCTTCCGAAAGACCATGGCCAGGGTCTTCCCCTCCAGCCCCGTGCTGGGAGTCTCCCCGGATTTCAGGCGCGCCGCCAGGTCCAGGAGGTGGTACAGGTCATCGCGGGAGAAATCGGGAACGGCGAGGAAATCTCGCTTGGATCCGGTGGACATCACGGCCTCAGTCGTGAAGGTGGGTCGGCTCTCGGCGGGGCGGATCGCCGGATCGAATCCGGCGCGTGGCCCAACCTACCAAGAGTCCATCCCCGGCGGAAGACGACATCCGCCGTTTTGGCAGACTTTCGGTGGGGTGCATCCCAGAACCCGCGTGGATACTGAGCTCTCTAGAGGATGTACCGCGTCAGATCCTCGTCCTTCACGATGCCCGAGAGCCGCTCGGTGACGAAGTCGCCGCTCACCTCGACCCGGGTCTGGCCGCTCTCGGGGAGACCGAACATCACCTCCTCCAGGAGGGTGGTCAGTACCGTGCGGAGCCTTCGCGCACCGATGTTCTCCATCCGGTCGTTCAGGTCGGCGGCGATGCGGGCGATCTCCGCGATGCCGTCCGCGGTGAAGGTGAGTTCCACGCCCTCCGTGGCGACCATGGCCGAGTACTGCCGGGTCAGCGCGTTGGTGGGCTCGGTGAGAATCCGCACGAACTCCTTCTCGCCCAGGGAGTTGAGCTCCACCCGGATCGGGAACCGCCCCTGAAGCTCGGGAATGAGGTCGCTGGGGCGGGACACGTGGAACGCGCCGGCCGCGATGAACAGGATATGATCCGTGCGCACCAGGCCGTACTTGGTGCTGACGTTCGATCCCTCCACCACCGGAAGCAGGTCGCGCTGGACGCCCTCACGGCTCACGTCGGGACCCTGACCCCCGCCCCCGCCGGCCACCTTGTCGATCTCGTCCAGGAAGACGATCCCCGACTCCTCGGCCCGCATCATGGCCTCGGCGATGACGTCGTCCATGTCCACGAGGCGGTCCAGCTCCTCCTGCATGAGGAGCCGACGGGCCTCTCCCACGGTCAGCGACCGGGTCTTGGTCCGCTTGGGGAGCATGTCCTGCAGCATCTCCATGAACCCGTGGTCCATGCCCTCGCCGCCGCCCATGGGAATCATCATCCCCTCGATGTTGGCGGACTGGCGGACCTCCATCTCGATCTCACGGTCCTCCATCTTCCCGTCCCGCAGCAGGCCCCGGAGCTTCTCGCGGGTCCGGAGGCGGCGGTCCTGGATGGTCAGGGGCTCGGGCTCGGACTCCGGCTCCAGCGCGCCGGCGAGGGTCTCCGCCGTCACGCCTCCGGGACCGGCCACGAAGATGTGGGAGGGCTCCTGCGGCGCGGCCGACGGGCCGCCGCTCGCGGTTCCGGGGTCCGCTCCAGGTCGGTCCTCCTCCCCGGGGTCCACCGGGGGGAGCAGGAGATCCAGGAGACGGTCCTCGACGCGGCGCTCCGCCTCCTCCTGCACATCCTCCTCCCGCTCCTCCCTCACCATGGCGATCGCGGCATCCACCAGGTCGCGGATCATCGACTCCACGTCCCGGCCCACGTACCCGACCTCGGTGAACTTGGAGGCCTCCACCTTCACGAAGGGGGCTCCCGCCAGCCGGGCCAACCGGCGGGCGATCTCCGTCTTCCCGACCCCCGTGGGGCCGATGAGGATCAGGTTGTTCGGGTCGATCTCGTCCCGGAGGTCGTCGTCCACGTTCTGTCGACGCCAACGGTTCCGGAGGGCGATGGCTACGGCCTTCTTGGCGTCCTGCTGGCCCACGATGAAGCGGTCCAGTTCCGCGACGATCTGCCGCGGCGTGAGGCCGAGGTTCTCGTCGATTGCGAGACCGGCCTCGGACTCGGCACCCCCGGAGCCTCCGGCTCCTGGCTCCACCGGCACCGACGTGACTTCAGCTGTGTCCATGCTCACTCTCCCACCTGACCGAGTTCCAGGACAGTGATGGCGTCGTTGGTGTAGATGCAGATCTCCCCGGCGATGCCGAGGGCCGTCCGTGCGACCTCGGGTGCGGTGAGGTTGGAGTGCTGGGCCAGGGCCCGCGCCGCGGCCAGGGCGTATGAGCCGCCGGACCCGATGGCGATCACACCGTCGTCGGGCTCGATGACGTCCCCGTTTCCGCTGACCATGAACAGGTGGTCCGCGTCGGCGACCACCAGCACGGCCTCCAATCGGCGAAGCACGCGGTCGGTGCGCCAGTCCCGGGCCAGTTCCACGCAGGCTCGGGTGAGGTTGGCCGGGAACCGCTCGAGCTTCTCCTCGAGCTTTTCGAACAGGGAGAAGGCGTCGGCCACCCCACCGGCGAACCCGGCCAGGATGGTCCCCTCCTTCAGGGATCGCACCTTCGTGGCGGTCCCCTTGATGACGGTGTCCCCGAGGGTGACCTGGCCGTCTCCGCCGAGGGCGGTCCGGCCGTCTTTCCGGACGGCGACCACGGTCGTGGCCCGCAGCTTTCGGTCCTGCATGTATCGTCGTTCTCGCGCTTGGGTGAAGGTTCTTGTACCCGCGACTCCGGGCGGTGAGCCATGGACGAGCCGGGTGGGGTGAAGCGGTCGGTATCGACGGCCCGGTGCCGGACCGGATGCGCTCTAGGCCCGGGGGTGGGACTGGTCGTAGACCCGCCTCAGACGCTCCCGGCTGGTGTGCGTGTAGATCCGGGTCGTGGACAGGGACGCGTGCCCCAACAGTTCCTTTACGGCCATCAGGTCCGCACCCGCGTCCAGGAGGTGGGTGGCGAAGGAGTGGCGCAGCGAGTGGGTCGTAAGCTCCTCCCCCTGTGCCGCGGTGTCCAGGAACCCCCGAACGATCTTCTGAATGGACCGCCGGGACAGTCGGTTTCCGTTCTGGGAGAGGATCAGAGCTCCGGCGTCCCGCTCTCCGGACCGGGCCACCACCTCGGCTCGCCGCGGCTCGTACCGGCGGACGGCCCGGCTGGCCGAGAGGGTCACGGGCACGATCCGCTCCTTCTTCCCCTTCCCCCGGACCCGGACCTGCTCGCCCAGTAGGTCCAGGTCCCGAAGATCGAGGGCGTGGAGTTCGGACAGACGCAGGCCGCTGCCGTAGAGCAGTTCGAGGATGACCAGGTTCCGGGTCCCCAGGAACGTGTTCTCCGCCGCCCGGCCCTCGGCCACCGCGAACACCGCCTGAAGCTCGGTATGGCCGGCGTGTCCCGGAAGACGGCGCTCGGCCTTCGGGGACCGAACGGCGCGGGTGGGGTTCCTCGCCACCAGTTCCTCCCGGTGGAGGAAGCGGAAGAAGGTCCGGACCGCCGACATCTTCCGGGCGATGGTCCGCTTGGCCAGACCCTGGCGTCCCAGGTGACCCATGAAGCTTCGGAGCGTCAGTCGATCGGGATGGGACCAGCGCCAGTCGGGAGTTCCGTAGTACCCGGTGAGAAAACCGGAGAGGTCCTCCAGATCGCGGCGGTAGGCCTCGACGGTGTGCTCGCTGAGCTGACGCTCGTCCTCCAGGTGTCGGAGGAAGAGATCGACCTCAGCTGATCCGTCCATGGTGCCCCCGTCCGCTGCCTTCGTCCGGCGTCCCGGACCGCTGCCCTGGACCCGTGTCCTGCACCCGTGCCCCGGCCTCGTACCCTCGGGGCGCCCCCCGAGGACCGGCCCGCCTCAGGCGTGGCCGGCCGGCTCCACGTCGACCTCGGCCATCCATGCAAGGAAGTCCTCCTGGGCACGCTCCCCCATCCGCTCCCGGCGGGCCCGCTTGTCACGGATCCGCTCGTTCAGAGGATCCACCAGGCCCCAGTTGGAGTTCATGGGCTGGAAGTGTCCGGGCCGGGCCTCTGCAAGATAGCGGTACAGGCCGCCCATCATGGTGGTGGGCGGCGGGACCACCGGGTCGAGACCCGCAAGAATCCGGTCCAGGTTGATGCCCGCGAGGATGCCGGACGCCGATGACTCCGTGTACCCCTCCACCCCCGTGAGCTGGCCGGCGAACAGGACATCGGGCCGGTCCCGGAGGCCTCCCCAGGACGTGAGCCGCTCGGGGAAGTTGAGGTAGGTGTTCCGGTGGATGGATCCCCAGCGGAGCACTTCCGCCTCCTCCAGCCCGGGGATGTGGGCCAGCATTCGCTTCTGGTCCCCGATCTTCAGGCGGGTCTGGAACCCGACCAGGTTCCACATCTGACCGGCCCGGTCCTCGCGCCGGAGCTGGACCACCGCCCAGGGCCGCCGACCGGTCCGCGGATCTTCCAGCCCGATGGGCTTCATGGGGCCGAACCGGAGGGTGTCGCGCCCGCGGTTCGCCATGACCTCGACCGGCAGACACCCCTCGAAGTAGGGCACTGCATCCCAGTCGTGGCCCTCGTGGGCCTCACCGGACAGCAGCATGTCGATGAAGGCCTCGTACTGCTCCTTGTCCATGGGGCAGTTGAGGTAGTCCGAGTCCTCACCGAACCGCCCCGCGTCGAACACCACCTCCCGGTCCAGGGAGTCGACGTGGACGATGGGCGCGATGGCATCGAAGAA
>JBDHIJ010000112.1:0-4545 GCA_039587435.1 Gemmatimonadota bacterium | reverse complement strand
GAGCTTGTCGAGCAGCGCCGCGCGGGGGAACTCGAGGTAGGTCTGCCGGTCGCCCAGGGCCAGCTTCATGGCATAGGTGCCCAGGAGCGTGTCGTAGTTCTCGTAGTCCCAGAACGTCCCGGGCTCACGGATGAGGCCCCGGTTCCGGGCGCCGTTCACCGAGCTTGACCCAGCCCAGTAGGCCAGGCCGGATCCGCTGGCGTACTCCATGCCCCAGCTGTCCACCGGGTAGAGCCCGCTGGACATGTTCAGCACGTGCCGAAGAGTGATCGCGTTGCGCGGGTCGGTCTCCGGCGATGAGGCCCGGGCGGGGAGCCATTCGAACCCGAGGGGCTCATCCAGGGCCATGTCCCCCCGGTCGGCCAGGATGCCCATGAGGGTCACCGCGATGCTCTTGGCGGTGGACCAGGTCCGTGTCCGGGTACTCTGTTCCACGCCGTCCGCGTACCGCTCGTGGATGATCTGACCGTCGTGCACGACCATCAGGCTCAGCGTCACCTGCTCCTGGCTCTCCCGCTCGAACGCCCAGTCCGACGCGGCCTGGATCGCATCCCAGTCCACGTTCCCCGGCTGACCGAGGGTGACCCTGTCGCCCATGGGCCAGGGGATGTCCGCCGGATCGCCGGCCAGGGGCGGGGTCTCGAGGATCGGGAGGTCGTCGATGTCGTCGAGGGTCTGGTCCGGGGCCATGATGACGCACCCGAGTCCCTCGCGGAACGCCGCCCGCATCACCGGAACGTCCCCCTCCGACCCGATGGCCACCGCCTTTCGATCCCAGTCCACCTCGTAGTCCTCGGTGGCCCCGCCGAACCGGGGTCCCGACAGGTAGGCGAGTTCCTGCTCGAAGACCTGCTCGATGGACCGGTTGGAGGTGAACAGCCCGTTGCACTGGAGGATCGCCTGAACGCCCCGGGCGACCATCTCCCGCTGCGGCGCGAAGTAGTCGAAGGCCTCGCGCTGCTGGGCGGACGCCGGCGAGACCAGGAGCGGTGCCGCGGCAAACGCGAGGGCGAGGGCGAACAGGGGCCGGGTGCACCGGAGCGGGGGGGCCGTGGGGACAGCACGCATGGTAGGACCTGCCGGGGCGAATCGGGATCGTGGCAATGTGCGGGGTGTGAGCGATGATACCTCCGAGTCATACCTCTTGCCACCGACCTCAACGCTTCTTATACAGGGTGATGCTCTATAGTGTACGACCATACAATTCCATGACTGACTCCGACGCCCGTTTCCTTCCGCTGAGCCACGTGGTCTACCACGTCCTCCTTTCCCTCTCACTGGAGCCGCGGCACGGCTACGGGATCATCAAGGACGTAGCCGCTCGCACCGACGGCCAGACCGAGCTGGAGGCTGGGACCCTGTACGCGGCGATCAAGCGACTTCGGGACGACGCGCTCATCCGGGAAGCGAACGGTCCCCGCGACGCGGACGCTCGCAGACGGTACTACGACCTTACGCCGAGCGGGCGCAGGGTGCTCCAGGCGGAGTCGGAGCGGCTCGCACAGCTCGTGGCCTTCGCGCAGGACGCTCGGATCCTGCCCCGGCGGTAGGGAGGAAAGTCGCCTGATGGGAGTGGGGATGAGGATGATGCGGTGGGTCAGCCGATGGCTGCCGGAGTCGTTCCGGGACGAGTACGGCGTCCAGTACGGCGTCGAGTGGGTCCAGGCCGCCGAGGATCACTGAGATGCGGTGGTTCGCCACCGGCGACCTGGTCACGATGATCCTCCGTGAAGGCGCGGGGCTGGCCGCCGCGGGGGTGGTCCTCGGGCTGCTCGGCTCCTGGGCCCTGACGCGGTTCTTTTCCGACATGCTGTTCGGGATCGAGCCGGTGGACCTTCCCACCTTCCCGGCCCTGTCGGCGGCGGTGCTCCTCATCTCCGTTGCTGCCTCGCTGGCGCCGGCCCTGCGGGCCACGAGGGTGGACCCGATGGAGGCCCTTCGGGAGGAGTAGCCCACCTCGAGCCGGGCGGGGTCGAAATGGCCCCGCCCGGTTGCCTGCACGGCGCTGTGCTGGGCATGTTGGCCCCGGCATGAATCCCTCCATCTCCAAACAACTCCGCCCGTGAGCCTCGCAAACCGGATCCTCGTAGGTCTGGCGGCGGGGCTCGGCCTCGGCGTGCTGCTCGCTCCCGCTGACGAGGGGCTGGCCCGGCTCGTGGTGGAGTGGATCTCCCCGCTGGGCGCCCTCTGGGTGAACGCCATCCGGATGACGGTCATCCCCCTCCTGGTGAGCCTGCTCCTTGGGAGCATCGTCTCGTCCGGTTCGTCCGTGGTGGCTCGGGCCGGAGGGCGCACCCTGGCCTGGTTCGTCGGGATGGTGGGATTCTCCGCGGTTCTGGCCGCCGTCACCGGCCCGACGCTGCTTCGCTGGATCGGAGCGGAACGCGCCCAGATTCCCGTGGACCCCGGCGTGGATGTGGGGCAGGTCACCCTTCCTCCGTTCAGTGACTGGTTCTCGGGGCTGGTGCCGGCCAACCCCGTGGCCGCGGCAGCTGAGGGGGCCATCCTGCCGCTCCTGGTGTTCACGGTGCTCTTCGGGCTGGCGGCCACCCGCGTCGCTCCGGAGCATCGCGCCGTCATCGAGAGGGCCGCGTCTGCCGTATCCGCCACCATCCTCGTCCTGGTGGAGTGGATACTCTGGGTCGCGCCGGTGGGTGTGTTCGCGCTGACGCTGGAACTGGGAGCCCAGACGGGAATCGGAGTCATTGCGGCGGTGGCCGGGTTCCTCGCCGTCGTGATCGTGCTGCTGGTTGTGGCCTGCGGGGTCCTTTACCCGCTGGTACGGATCCGGGCCGGGATCTCCATGGCGGAGTTCGCGCGAGCGGCGGCTCCGGTCCAGGCGGTGGGGTTCAGCACGCGCTCGTCCCTGGCGTCTCTACCCGTGCTCATGGAGAGCGCGGAGGACGTGCTGAGGCTTCCCAGCGAGGTGAGCGGGCTCGTCCTTCCCTCGGCCGTGTCCATCTTCAAGTACGGCTCGCCCATCACCCGGATCGTGGGGACCGCGTTCGTGGCGTCCCTGTTCGGGGTGGAGCTGGGGCTGGTGGAGTGGGCCGGCGTGGCCGTGGGCCTGGCCGCCCTGACCTTCTACTCGCCGGGGATACCCAGCGGAGGACTCTTCGTCATCGCACCGCTCTACCAGAGCCTGGGCCTCCCGCTGGAGGGGATCGGAATCCTCATCGCCCTGGACCTGATCCCGGACATGTTCCTGACGGCGACGAACGTCACGGGGGACCTGGCCGTGGCGGCGCTGGTGAGCGGCCCCCGAGAAGCGGCGGACGCGCCCGGCCCGGAGGTCGTCAGTCCTCCCGCGGAGGCTCCACCGCCCGCACCCTGACCCGGGTGGTCCCGGCCCCCACGTACCCGAGCTGCTGGGCCGCCGCCCACGAGAGGTCGATGATCCGGCGGTCCGTGTGGGCGAAGGGGCCCCGGTCGTTCACCTTCAGGACGAGCGTGTGACCGTTCTCCAGGTTCACCACTTCCACCCAGGTATGGAGAGGGAGGGTGCGGTGGGCCGCCGACAGGGCGTACATGTCGAACGTCTCACCGCTGGAGGTCGGCCGCCCGTTGAACGCCTCGCCATACCAGGAGGCCAGGCCCGTCTCCTCGTAGCCATAGGCGGTCTCCAGGACCTGGTACTCCACTCCCCAGACCTCGTAGGTCCTTCCTCCATCGCTGGCCTCCGCCGCTGCCACGGCGGTAGCGGCCGAAATCGGAGCCGATCCGGCTCCCGGAGTGGCGCCGTCCGCAGTGCTCCCGGCGCTCGGCGGGTCGGCCGTCGCGTCCCGGGCCGACCCAGCGGGCTCCGTGATCGCGGCGGGGGTCGGGTCGGGCGTGCCGCCGGGCCCAGGTCCCTCGCCGGGGTCTCCCGACGGGTATCCGACGAGGCGGCAGCCCGTGGCGGCCAGGCAGAGGACCGCCAGGGTCAAGAGGAGAGGGCCGAGGCCCCCGATGTGGCTCCGGCCCTCCCGCTTCGATTCTCCCACGGCCCCGATCAGCCGCAATCCGCCTGGATGGAGCCGATGTCCGGCGGAACCATGAAGGCGGGCATCCGGTCTCCCGGGCCGACCGTGACGAAGTCGGTGATGCACCGGGGTCCTCGCTCGATCCGGATCTCGAGGGCCATCTCGACGATGCCCGGTACGGGGATCTCGAACCGCCGGTTCGAGTGAGGGCGCACGACTCCGAGTCGACCCCGTTGGCCGAACTCGTTCCAGGAAGCGATGCTCAACTCCCGGTCACTGCTGTTGGAGATCTCCACCGAGACCGTCCCGACGGTTTCACCCCCGGGCTGGGCCGGCTCGGGCGCCGGACCCCCGCCGCCACAGGCCGACAGGAGAAGGGCGGGGATGAGGGCGGGTGCAGCGCGTCTGATCGCGCGTACTGCGGCTCGTGGCGAAGACATGGTCGCTCCTTTGACGCGGGGACAGGGGGCGCGCTTCGATTCTCGCTGACATCGCTCCGCATGAGTCAGTTACCCATACGGCCGCCGTGGCGCAATCATTGCGTGGAGTCCTTTCGACCCGATAGCGCTTCCGGTCAGGTTGT
>JBDHIJ010000053.1:0-26779 GCA_039587435.1 Gemmatimonadota bacterium | reverse complement strand
GCGATCTGGGCGACGGGCTGGGGGTGTTTCATGGGTTCCTCAGTGCCCGGAGGGACCCTCGGCGAGTTCCCGGGCGATATGGTCGACCATCCCGGAGGAAATGGCCTGGGCTGCGACGCCCAGGGCGTTCCGGATGGCCTTCTGATTGGATTGGCCGTGACAGATGATGGAGACCCCGTTCACACCCAGCAACGGTGCGCCGCCGTACTCCGAGTAGTCGAGCACCTGGAACACCTCGTCCAGGTTCAGATCACCGGGGACTTCCTTCCGGAGCAGCCCGATGATGAACTCGGCCACGGACTCGTAGAACTTGAGCAGGACGTTGCCCACGAAACCGTCACAGACGAGGACATCGCACTCCCCGCGGATGATGTCCCGGCCTTCGACGTTCCCGATGAAGTTCTGGCCGGAGGAGAGCAGCAGCCGGTGGGTCTCGACCGAGGTCTCGTTCCCCTTCTCCGGCTCCTCGCCGATGTTCAGGAGAGCGATGCGCGGGTCCGGAACGCCCATGAGGTCCTGCGCGTAGATCCGTCCCAGAGCCGCGAACTGGGCCAGCTGTTCCGGCTTGCAGTCGACGTTGGCTCCGCCGTCCAGCATGAGGACGGGGCCCTTGGCGGTGGGAAGCACGGTGCCGATGGCCGGCCGGTGCACGCCCGGGAGGGGCCGGAGCAGGAACAGCGACGCGGCCATGACCGCGCCGGTGGACCCGGCGCTCACGAATGCGTCGACCTTGCCGGCCTTCTGGAGCTTCAGCCCCACCACGATGGAGGAGTCGCGCTTCCGGCGGACCGCCGCCGCGGGGGACTCGCTGGGGAGGATACGCTCGGAGGCGTGCTGGATGTGGATCCGGTCGGCCGGAAGATCCACCACCTTCTTCAGCTCGGCGGCCAGGAGGTCCTGGTCACCGACCAGGACCACTTCCAGGTCCTCGCCCAGCTCCCGGATAGCACGACAAGCCCCGGCGACCTCAATCGCCGGGGCGTCGTCCGTGCCCATCGCATCGAGTGCGATCCGCATGGTTCAGAGGCCTCAGGGGCCCCGCTTTAGTCCAGCTCGACCTCGAGGACAGCCTCGCCCCGGTAGTACCCGCAGGTCGGGCACACGCGATGGGGGGGCTTCGGATCCCCGCAGCGCTCGCAGGTGCGAGTCGCCACCGGCGCCGCCTTGAAGTGGGTCCGGCGCTTCCGCTTCCGCTGCTTGGAAACCCGCTTCTTGGGAACAGCCATCTGTCTTACTCCTCAGTCAATCCCCTGAGGGCCGCCCACCGGGGGTCCGGCTCCTCCAGGGTACAATCACACGTGTTTTCGTTCCTGTTCGTACCGCACTTGGGGCACAGCCCCTGGCAGTCAGGCCGACACACGACCCAGGCGGGCGCGTCCAGGAAGACCTCTTCCCGAATCGCCGGCGCCAGGTCCAGCGCATTGCCCTCCGGGTCCAGGACCCGGATCTCACCGCCCCGATCCTCTTCCGCGAGTTGATCGGGCGGAGTGAAGAGGATGGCCACCTCCTCCTCGAGCTCAGCCTCAACCGGTTCCAGGCAACGCCGACACTCGCTCGAAAACCGAGCGGCCACGGTCCCTCGAACCAGGACTTCACCACTGCTCGTGGCCTGGGCTTCGAGGCGGACGTCCACCGGCCCCTCCACCTTCAGATCGAGCCCCTCCCAGAGGGGAAGATCCGGCGCCAACTCGCCTTCAACCGGCAATCTGCCCCGGCGATCCAGCTCCGCGAGATCGAGCGTTAGCATAGTCTGAAAAGCTATCAGAAGCGCAGATTCGGGTCAACGCGATGCAAGCTGCTCAGTCTGCAGCGCAATCATGAGTTCCTCTCCACTCGGGATGGCCGCCAGCGCCACCTCTCCGGAGTGGAAAAGTCCCTCCGCCCCCCCCGTCTGGACGGCGTTGGCGTCGGGGTCCACGTGGACCCCCAGGAACCCCAGGCCATCGACGATCCGGGCCCGGACCTCGGGGCTGTTCTGCCCCACCCCGCCGGTGAACCCGATCGCGTCGAGGCCTCCCATGGCAGCGGCGTAGGCACCGATGTACTTCCGCACCCGGTAGCAGTAGACGTCCAGGGCCAGCCGGGCCCTGGAGTCGCCCTCCGCCTCTTCGGCCAGCAGGTCCCTCATGTCGCTGGAAATCCCGCTCAGCCCCCGGAGCCCCGAGTGCTTGTTGAGGAGCGCCGTGGCGTCTCCCACGGTGAGGTCCTCGCGAGCCATGACGTGGAGGATGATGGCGGCGTCGATGTCACCGGAGCGGGTGCCCATGACCAGCCCCTCCAGGGGCGTGAAGCCCATGGAGGTGTCCACGGACTCACCGGAGTCGATGGCCGCCGCGCTGGCACCGTTCCCGAGGTGCACCGACACGATCTTCAGGTCCGACATCGGCCGGTCCAGCAGATGCGAAATCCGCTGCGCCACGAAGGCGTGACTGGTCCCGTGGAATCCATACCGACGGATCCGATACCGGCGGTACAGCACGTATGGAAGCCCGTAGTGGTAGGCCACCGGAGGGATGGTGGCGTGGAACGCGGTATCGAACACCGCCACGTGAGGGATGTCCGGCAGCGCGCGCCGGCC
Source organism: Gemmatimonadota bacterium (assembly GCA_039587435.1). Lineage (GTDB taxonomy): Bacteria > Gemmatimonadota > Gemmatimonadetes > Longimicrobiales > Gaopeijiaceae > JBDHIJ01. Next base: position 24,201 of record JBDHIJ010000053.1, on the reverse strand, counting down.
CGCCTCGATTCCGGCCAGGTTGTGCGGGTTGTGGAGCGGTGCGAGCTGAATGCACTCGCGGATTCCGGCCACCACGTCCTCGTCGATGAGCGCCGCTTCGGTGAACTCCTCGCCCCCGTGGGCCACCCGGTGCCCCACGGCATCGATGGCACCGTCACCGTCCCCCACACCCCGCTCCTCGTCGGTGACCAGGGTCAGGAGAGCCTTGAGCGCGTCCTGGTGGTCCAGCAGCGTCCGGGACTCCTTCACCTTCAGGTCATCGTCAGTCCGGTGCTGGGAGAGAATCGCGCCACCGGCCCCGATCCGCTCCACCAGCCCCACCAGGAGGGGTCGACGGGCCTCCGTGTCGAGGAGCTGATACTTGATCGACGAGGACCCGGAGTTGAGGACCAGCACCCTCATGGGGTGTCTCCCAGGATGGTCTCCAGCCGCGGGAGCGAGAGGTCCTCGATCCCGTCATCGATCCGGGCACCGTCCTCGTCGTACATGTAGAAGCCGCGCCCCGTCTTCTCGCCCCACAGCCCCCTGGCGACCATCCGCCGGAGGAGCGGGCACGGGCGATACTGGATGAGCCCCAGCTCGTGCCACATCGACTCGAGCGCCCGGAGAATGGAGTCCAGGCCCATCTCGTCGGCCAGGGCCAGCGGCCCTTGGGCCGTTCCGAACCGGAGCTTCATGGCCCGATCGATGGAGTCCCGCGTGGCCACCCCCTCCATCAGGGTGTGGATGGCCTCGTTAATGAGGACCAGGGTGAGGCGGCTGGTGACGTAGCCCGGGTACTCCTCGACCTCCACGACCTCCTTGTCCATGAAGGCCGCGAGACCGCGAGCGACCTCCACGGACCGATCCGAGGTCATCCGACCCCGCACCAGCTCGACCACCTCCACCCGGCTCACCGGGTGCAGGAAGTGAAGGCCCACCAGGTCGGGGCGCCGTACCCGGGCCATCCCCTCCGCGATCCGCGAAAGCGCGAGCGTGGAGGTGTTGGTGATGAAGGTGGCGTCCGAGTTGCAGATCCCGTCCAGCTTCTGGAAGAGCTTGACCTTGGAACCGAACTTCTCGTGGATGGCCTCGACAATGATCGGGAGCTCGGCCACCTCCTCCAGGTCGGTCGTACCGTCGATCCTGGCCAGGATTGCGTCCCGCTCAGCCTCGGTGATGGCCCAGCGGGCGATCTCCCGGGTCAGCTGGTCACGCAGGAGTTCCCGCGTCGCCTCCAGCTTCCGGTGACTCGCCTCGACCAGGGTCACCTGGACGCCCCGGCTCGCCAGGGCGATGGAGATTCCCCGCCCCGCGGTCCCTCCTCCGACCACTCCTACCGCGTCGATATGCACGGTTCCCCTCCTGGGGGATGGGGTTGGGATCAGCCGGCGATGTCCACCAGCTCCGACTCGGTGAAGAAGAAGCCGATCTCGCGGGCACCGTTCTCATCGGAGTCGGACCCGTGGACGGCGTTCCGCTCAAGCGACTCCGCGTAGAGCTTCCGGATCGTGCCGTCGGCAGCTTCGGCCGGGTTGGTCGCGCCGATGGTCTCCCGGAACCGGGTGACGGCATCGTCGGCCTCCAGCGCCATGGGCAGGCAGGGGCCCGAGGTCATGAAGGAGACCAGGGAGTCGTAGAACGGGCGCTCCTGGTGGACCTCGTAGAAGGAACGGGCCTCGGCGACCGACAGCCGGGTCATGCGCATGGCCAGGACCTTGAATCCGGCGTCCTGGATATGGGCGATGATCGCTCCGGTCTTCCCGGAGGCGACGGCGTCGGGCTTGATGATGGCCAGGGTGCGGCTCATGGAGTCTATCCTCAGTTGGAGCAGGGTTGTCGTAGTGTCAGGGCCGCGGTCTCGCCGGGCCCGGGAGGGGGTGAGCCCCCCATCGATGCTGTCGGGGACTCAGTCCCGCAGCGCCTTCAGCGTCTGGTCCCGGTTCAGGAAGCCGATGAGCTCGCCTTCCCGGACCACGGGCAGGAGTTCCACGTCGCGGTTCACCATCAGGTTGGCGGCCTCCATGAGGCTCTGGTCTTCCGACACGCACAGGACGCTCCGCGACATGACATCCCTGGCCAGCACGGCCTCCTCGGAGGCCTCCCGTCCGGGGGAGGCTTCTCCCTCCCCCGTTCTCCGCTTGTGCAGCAGGTGCTTCAGAGCCTCACCGGCGGTGATCATGCCCAGAACCTCGTAGTTCTCCCCCACGACTGGAACCGCCGTGAGGTCTCGCCGGATGATGAGATCAAGAACCTCGTCCATCGGGGTCTCGGGGTAGACCCGGTAGGACACGGGCGCCAGGGCATCCTCGACCACGAGACGCTCGTTCAGCTCGAGTTCCATGAACTCACGCATCGCCCGGACGTCTCCCGGGGCGGCCGCAGCCAGGAACGCCACGCTCCGGCCAGTCTCCCGCATCGTCCGCATGATCGCCGGGATGACCTGCGCCCGAAGGGTCGACAGCCTCCGGGGAGTCACCAGGAGAACCACGATTCGGGCGGTCCCGATGTCGTCCTCATCCCCGGCCTCGGCGAGGATCGGGGCCGGGGTCACCCCCATGGCCGCCGTGAAATCGGAGGCCTCGGGGATCCGGCAGACGGCGATCACCGCGTCGTCGTTGACCCGCATCACCTCGCCGGCCTCTCCGGACGTCAGCGACCGGGCCAGTTCGGCCGACGCCGCGGCATTGAGGTCGACCGTCCCGCCGAGCGTGGCGAGGAGCGAGTCCAGCGCCCCGGTCAGGTCACCGCCCCCGAGCGGAACCCGGATTCGATCCGATGTGAGGAGATCCGCCAGGTTCACCGACGCCTCCATGAACTGGGGCCCGGCCCCCGGGCCTCGTTCGCCCGGGGGATGGACCGTACCCGCATGATCAGGAGCCGAGCGCGTCCTGGATCAGTCCCACGAAGTCCGCCGGGCGCTGCGCGACCGCAATCCCGTTCTCCTCGAAGGACTGCATCTTCTCGGCGGCCGTACCCGAGGAGCCGCTGATGATGGCGCCCGCGTGGCCCATCTGACGTCCGGGAGGCGCGGTCTGCCCCGCGATGAAGCCAACCACCGGCTTGGACATGTTGGCCTTCACCCAGGCGGCGGCCTCCTGCTCGTCCGTGCCGCCGATCTCACCGATCATCACCACGGCCTTGGTGTCAGGATCGGCCTCGAACCCCTCCAGGCAGTCGATGAAGTTGGTGCCGATCAGGGGGTCTCCGCCGATCCCCACGCAGGTGGTCTGTCCGATGCCCGCCGTGGTGAGCTGGTAGACGGCCTCGTAGGTCAGGGTTCCGGAGCGGGACACGACGCCCACCGGACCGGGCGCCACGATGCTGGCCGGCAGAATCCCCACCTTGGACTTTCCGGGCGAGATGAGCCCGGGACAGTTCGGACCCAGGACCCTGACGCCCCTGTCGCGGGCGAACGCATGGACCCGGCCCATGTCCAGGACCGGGACCCCCTCGGTGATGGCCACCACCAGATTCACTCCGGAATCGGCGGCCTCGAGGATGGCGTTGGAAGCGAAAGCCGGCGGGACGTAGATGACGGAGGTGTTGGCCTGCGTTGCGGCCACGGCCTCGTCCATCGTGTTGAAGATCGGCACCTGGGCGCCATCCGGACCGTCGAAGGTCTGCCCCCCCTTGCCCGGGGTCACGCCGGCCACCACCTGGGTGCCGTATTCCATCATCTGGTAGGTGTGGAACGAACCGTCCCGGCCCGTGATCCCCTGCACCACCAGTCGAGTGGACTCATCAATGAAAATCGACATCGTCGAATGCTCTCTCTCGTAGGCTGGACGGGCCGTTCAGAATGCCCGTCCGCGGGGTTCAATCAGGCCTGGGCCGCCAGCTGGACGGCCTTCTCCACCACCTCGTCCATGGAACTGCCGGCGGAAAAGCCCGCCTCCTCCAGGATTCGGACTCCCTCGGCCTCGTTGGTGCCGGTGAGTCGGATGACGATGGGGATGTCGATGTCGATCTGCTGCGTCGCGGTGACGATCCCGTTGGCCACGTCGTCGCAGCGGGTGATCCCGCCGAAGATGTTGAACAGGATCGCCTTCACGTTGGGGTCGGCCGTGATGATCTCGAGGGCCGCCACCACCTTCTGGGGGTTCGAAGAACCGCCGATGTCCAGGAAATTCGCCGGCTCGCCGCCATAGAACTTCACCAGGTCCATGGTGGCCATGGCCAGCCCGGCTCCGTTCACGCAGCAGCCCACGTCCCCGTCGAGCTTCACGAACGAGAGACCGGCCTCGCGGGCCTTCGTCTCGGCCGGAGGCTCGGCGTCCAGGTCACGGTACTCCGCCAGGTCGGGTCGACGGAACAGCTGGTTGTTGTCCAGCGACACCTTGGCGTCGATGGCCTTCACCTCGCCCTCGGGGGTGGTGATGAGCGGATTGATCTCCGCCATGGAGCACCCGGCCGAGGTGAACGCGTCGTAGAGCTGAGCGATGATCTTGGAGGTCTGCTTGATCAGGCCCGGGTCGTCGTAGAGCGCGTTGGCGAGCCACATGGCCTGGTGAGGCAGCAGGCCGTAGCGCGGATCCACGTGCAGCTTCCGGATGGCATCGGGGTTGGTGTGGGCCACCTCCTCGATGTCGACTCCGCCCTCGCCCGACACCATGAACACCGGGGCCTGCTTCTCCCGGTCCACCAGGACACCCACGTAGGCCTCGGTATCGATGTCCTCGGCGGGCGTGACGAGGACCTTCTTCACGATCAGGTCCTTGATGGTCATGCCGAGGATGTTCGACGCGTGCTCCCGGGCCTCCTCGGGGGAGTTGGCCAGTTTCACCCCACCGGCCTTCCCGCGACCCCCGGAATGCACCTGGGCCTTCACCACCACCATGCCGCCGTACTCCCGGGCGATGGCCTCGGCCTCGTCCGGGGTCGTGGCGACCTTTCCGGGGGGCACCGGGATCCCGGCGGCCCGGAAGATCTCCTTGGCCTGATACTCGTGGATATCCATGAACGTCTCGCGTGGTCGTTGAGTGTCTCTGCCCCCGTGGCGCCGGGACGATCCCGACGGTCGACGGGGGCGGTGGGACGGTACCGCACAGCCCGCTGAAGGTACCAGAAATCGGACCCCGGAATCAACCGGAAATCGGGCCGCTCAGAGGGCCCTCAGGACCCGCTGCCCTCCCGATCTCGCAGGAACCTCCGGAGCTCCTCCAGCGCTTGCCCGAACCCCGCGTAATCCCCGTCCCGCAGACGGGCCTCCGCGGCGTCCAGAAGGCGCAGCGCCTCGGTGGGCCAGGCGCCGATGTCGAGACCGGGCGAGGGCGTCGTCGGCAGAGCGGCGGCCGCGTCGACCGGGTCGCCGGACTGGGCGACGAGGCCCTCGTTTGAGGCGAGGCGGGAGAGGTCCAGCAGCGCCTCGGAGAGCGTCGGCTGCATGGAAACCCGCCGGCCGTCACTCACCACGAAGCGGCGGAGTTCGGGGATCGCGTCCGCGTCGGCGGCCAGGAAGATGGGCTCCATGTAGATCAGCGTCCCGGCAACGGGGACCAGGTGGAGGTGACCGGACCAGACCCGGCTCCCTCCCTGTCGCCAGAGCGAGAACTGCTGGCTGATGGCCGGATCCTGCTCCACCAGGGCTTCGATCTGCCGCGGGCCCGCCACCTGGTCCTCCACCGGGAGGTCGAACAGGGTCAGGCGCCCGTAGGTGTCGGGATCGGACGACGCGGCCAGGATGGCGGCCAGGTTCTGCCGGCCCGTGGGCACGAAGACGGTCGTCAGGAGGAACTCGGGCTCCTCTGCGCCCGGGAGCCGGTACTCGCCGTACTCGGGGAAGTAGGGTCCCGGGGTGGTCCCCTGACCCAACTCCTCGGCCAGACTCCAGACATCCTGCTGCCCGTGGAACAGAGGCGCGGTCTCGAGGTGGTACCGGGTCAGCACCCGGCTCTGCAGCTCCAGCAGGGAGCGCGGATACCGCACGTGGTCCCGCAGGCCCTCCGGCATCTCGCTCAGGGGCTTCACCAGGTTCGGGAAGATCTCCCGGTACGCCTCCAGGAGAGGATCCGAGTCGTCCACCGCAAAGAAACCGAGCTCACCCGTGACCGCGTCCACCGTGATCTTGAGTGATCCCCGGACATAGCTCACCGGGCGCCTGAGGCTGAGCTCGTGGGCCGTACTGAGGGGGAAGTTCCGGGTGGCCGTGAACCCCTCCAGGATCCAGACCACCCGGCCTTCATGGATCACCGGGTAGGGCTGCTCGGTGTAGCGGAAGAAAGGCGCGACGGCCCGCACCCGCTCCGCCACCTGCCTGCGGAAGACGAACCGGCTGTCCCGTGTCACCTCCGAGGCGAACAGGAGGTTCGCGTCGCTGAACCGCCACGCCAGGGTCAGCGACCGGAGAAGCGAAGAGAGCTGAATCCCCTGCGGGAAGTCGGTGCCCGGGGTGCCGGGCGTCCCGTCCGGGGCCAGGAACGCCTGGTCCGTGGGGTTGAGGATGGCGTACAGCTGGGAGCGACTGCCGAAGAAGACCTCGGGCCGATCCAGGGCGAGCCCCTCGGGCGGATCGAGCTCGGGATCCAGCTCGGGCGGAATGGATCGCAGGAACCGGGGCAGCCGGCCCTCTGCGGTGGCCCCCGTCGCGTCTCCGACCACGGCTCCCATTCCGGCCACGTACCGCTCCCGGATATGGAGGTTCTGCCAGTTGGGATCCTCGATTCCGGAGGGATCCACCTCCCGCACCCCGATGGCCACGACGTCCCGGCCCCGGGACGAGGGATAGCGATCGATGGCCGCCACCGGGAAGTCGTAGTAGCGGAAGCGGGCCTCGAGCTCGCGGAAGCTCAGAAGCAGGGTGTTGGGCGTCCACACCGGGAGTCCGGCCAGCTGGCGGGCCGCCTCGGCCACCGGAAGCTCCCCCGGAGGCGTGTACTGGAAATCGGTTCGGTCCAGCCCGTCGAGCCCGAACCCGATCCGGGTGAAGGAGAGGGCGTGCTCGATGTAGGGCGTCTCCCGGGAGAGTTCATTGGGCTCCACCCGGAATCGCTGCACCAGCGAAGGATAGAGCTGACCCACCCCCAGCGACGCCAGGACCACCGCCACGATCCCCGAGAGAATCCAGGTAGGGCGACCCTTCCGCCCCCCCTCGAACACGGCCGCGGCTGCGGCGATGGAGGCGAAGGTCAGGAACTGCATGGCGGGAATCCGGGCCTGGGCGTCGGTGAACCCCAGGATCCCCTCCACCGCCGACGTTCCATCGAGGAGGAACAGATACCGCGTGACCCAGAATCGACCGGCGAGGAGGACCAGGAACACGGCCCCCAGGGTCGCCAGGTGCCGTCTCGCCTCCGGCTTGAAGCGGAGTCGGCCCGCGGCCACGCGGAGCGCACCGGTACTCACGTATCCGGCCGCGGAGAGGGACAGCAGCAGGAAGGCAAGGAGGATACAGAACGCCAGGACCCGGATGATCACCGGCAGCGCGAAGACGTAGAACCCGGCGTCCCGCTGCAGGATGGGTTCGACGAGACCCCACTCCGGGGCCTGCAGAGCCAGTTTCAGCGCGATCCCGGCGTCCAGGGGAACCGTGGCCGAGATCCAGACCGCAAGGAACACCCCCGCGCCCCAGACGCCCGCCCGGATGTACCCCTTGGGGACCTGTTCCTGGAACTCCAGGTCGCCGAACCGGCGCCGGATCTGGATCCGCCCCAGGGTCTTGGCCACGAAGTGGAGGTTCCCCACCACCACCGCCAGGCAGCAGGCCAGCACGATCAGGCGGACGAACCAGCCCCACCGGAACCGGGTCCAGAATACCTCCGGGTACCCGGCCGCCTGGTGCCAGAGGGCCTCGACGTAGAGGTGGGCCAGCCCCCGGCCCAACAGTAGGAGCGCCGCGCCCAGAACGAGCGCGGAGATGAAGAGCCGGCCGCCCTTCAGCAGGCGAGTTGCCGGATCAGACATGCACGCCCTGGGTCTCGAGCCATCCCTCGACTTCCGCCCGGATCTCCCGCAGGCGCTCTTCCGACCGGGCCTCGAACCGGGCCACGATCACCGGCTGCGTGTTGGAGGTGCGGAGCAGGCCCCATCCGTCGCCGAACAGGATTCGCGCTCCGTCCACGTCCACCACCTCGTACAGGCCCTTGAAGTGCTCCAGGGCGGCCTCCACCACAGTGAACTTGGTCTCCTCGTCCACGTCGATGCGGATCTCGGGGGTGGAGACGTAGCTGGGGAAGTCGGCCGTGAGAGCGGAGAGGGGCCGATCGCTGCGGGACACCAGGTCGATCATGCGGCAGGCGTCGTACAGGGCGTCGTCGAAACCCAGGTAGTCGTCGGCCACGCAGATGTGTCCGGAAAGCTCTCCGGCCAGGGGCGCTCCGCTCTCCTTCATCTTCTCCTTGATGAGGGAGTGCCCCGTCTTCCACATGATGGGCTTCCCGCCCGCCGCTTCGTAGACCTCGGGCAGGGCCTGGCTGCACTTCACGTCGAAGACCAGTGGGGCGCCGGGGCCCTTGCGGGCGAGCAGGTCGAGGCCGAACAGGAGAAGGATCATGTCTCCGCGGATGATCTGGCCCTTCTCGTCCACCACGCCGATGCGGTCGGCGTCACCATCGAAGGCCACGCCCAGGTCGGCGGAGTGCTCCTTCACCAGCTCGATCATCTCCACCAGGGTCTCGTCCACCGTGGGATCCGGGTGGTGGTTCGGGAAAGTGCCGTCCGACTCGCAGTACAGGGGGATCACGTCGGCTCCGAGGGCCTCCAGCAGCTCCACGGCCAGGAGCGCCGCGCTCCCGTTGCCGCAGTCCACCACGACCTTCACGGGCCGGGCCAGTTCGAATCGCCCCGCGACGTCCTGGACGTACCGCTCGATGACCTCCTCGGAGCGCCAGCCGCCGGAGCCGTCCTCCATGTCGTTCTCCTGGATGCGGCGGAGCAGATCCTGGATGGCGTCCCCGTAGATCGCGGCGCCCCCCACCGTCATCTTGATCCCGTTCCACTCGGGCGGGTTGTGGGACCCGGTCACCATGATGGCGCCGTCCGCACCGAGGATCTGTTCGGCCCAGTAGGTCACCGGCGTCGGGACACAGCCCAGGGTCACGGCCGTCACACCGGCCGCCCGGAGCCCGGACACCACCCCCGCCTGCAGATCCGGCGAAGAAGGCCGGTTGTCGTACCCCACCACGATGACCGGCTCACGGTCGGTGATCCGCTGCCGGATGGCCGAGCCGTAGGCTCGCCCGACCTCGGATGCCAGCCCGTTGGTGAGGTCCTCCCCTACGATCCCGCGGATATCGTACTGCCGGAAGATGTGGGTGCTGAGACTCATGATCTGTCGTTGAAAGGGTGGGTTGGCGAAGCGACCACGGCGGTTCCCCCCCGCCGGGGGGAACCGCCGTCCTTCGTATTCGACCCGGGAATCGGCCTCACGCCGCCCCGAGCGGGGAATCAGGGAAGGAGCGAGGCCATCCCGATTCCGAGATAACTGAGTCCCTCGACGCTGGACCGGGCCAGATCCAGCAGCGGTCCCGGAAATACCCCGAAGAACAGGATCAGAGCCATGCCGAACACCAGGGCGGCCCGGGCCCCGAGCGGAGCGGTCGCCGCCACGTAGGCGTCGTCCGAGGGCGCCTTCCGCATCCACATGTACCAGGCCAGCCGCAGGTAATACCAGTAGGACAGCAGCGAGGCCATGACCAGGATCACCGATAGAATCCAGAGCTCCGACGCGACCGCGCCCTGGAGCAGGAACACCTTCCCCATGAATCCGGCCGTACCCGGGAAACCGGCCAGCGAGAGAAGGAACACGGTCATCATGACCGCCATGAGGGGCTGCTGGAAGCCGAAGCCGGAGTAGTCCTCCAGCTGGAGGCGGTCCTCGCCCTGGTGCGCCACGGCGATGAGCACGCCGAACGCCCCGATGTTCATGACGGTGTAGATCAGCAGATAGAACAGGATCCCCGACGCGGCGGTCTCGTTGGCCGCGGCGAGCGCCACCAGCAGGTAGCCGGCGTGGGCGATGGACGAGTAGGCCAGCATGCGCTTCACGTTGGCCTGCACCATGGCGATGAGGTTGGCCACCACCATGGTCATGGCGGCGAGCCACCACATGACCGGATACCAGGCCTCGTACACCCCGTCGAAGGCCACCATGAAGACCCGGACGAAGGCCACGAACGCGGCGGCCTTGACCGAGGCGGACATGAAGGCCGTCACCGGCGAGGGCGCCCCCTCGTAGACGTCGGGCGTCCACATGTGGAAGGGCACGGCCGAGACCTTGAAGCCGAAGCCCACCAGCAGAAGCGCGGCCCCCAGGTAGAGGAGGGTGCTGGATCCGGCTCCGGAGGCGACGGCCCCGGCGATGGAGGTCACGTTCGTGGTCCCGGTGGCCCCGTACACCAGGGCGATCCCGTACAGCAGGATTCCGCTGGCGAACGCCCCCAGGAGGAAGTACTTGAGGCCGGCCTCGGCCGACTTCCGATCCCGGCGGTTGAACGCCGTCAGGACGTAGACCGCCATGGACATGAGCTCCAGGCCCAGGAACATGAGGATCAGGTCCCGGGCGCCCACCATGATCATCATCCCCACCATGGCGAACAGCAGAAGCCCGTAGAACTCTCCCACCTGCAGCCGCTGACGCTGGACGTAGTGGGAGGAGATCATGATGGCCATGGCGCCCGCCACGAGGATCACCCAGTTGGCGAAGAGCCGCATGCCGTCCAGAGTGACGTGCGAACTCCAGCCCACCTCGGAGAGCCCGTAGAGCCACCCGTTGGCGATGCCGGCCACCAGGATGCCGGCCATGCTGATCCAGGCGAGCCCGACCTGGCCGGACGGGGACGCCTCCTCCTTGTCCCGGTTCCAGACTCCGGCCAGAAGGATCCCGATGGCCCAAGCCGACAGGATCGACTCGGGCAGCAGAGCCCAGAGGTAGTGAACGCTGGTCGTGAAATCGAGTTGCATAGCGGCTACTGCCTGTCTCCGAGGTCCGGCGAGGTCTCTTCGGCGACCTCGGAAGTCAACAGCTCAGGATCCACGGCCACGCTCCGGCCGAGCTCCAGGGATTCCTGCAGGTCCAGCGAGGCCATTCCGGACTCGGCGTAGTCCAGCACCTGCTCCAGGGCCGGCTCCATCCGGTCCAGGACCGGCTTCGGGTACACTCCGAGGAGCACCATGAGGAGGACCAGCGGTGCGAGCACCGCGATCTCCCGGCGGGAGAGGTCCTCGAGGTGACGGTTCTCTTCCTTGTCCAGCTTGTTGAAGAGGACCTTCTGGACCATGGGGAGCATGTAGTACGCGGCGAAGATCACGCCGGTGGCGGCGAAGAATCCGGCCACCATGTTCACCTCGAAGGTGCCCAGGAGGGCGAGGAACTCGCCCACGAACCCGCTCGTGCCCGGCACCCCGATAGAGGCCAGGGCGGTGATCACCAGGACGGTGGCGAACATGGGCATGACGCTGGCCAGCCCCCCGAAATCCTCGATGAGGCGGGTGTGGCGACGCTCGTAGAGCATGCCCAGAAGAAGGAACAGCGCGCCCGTGCTCACACCGTGGGAGAGCATGACCATCATGCCGCCCTGGAGCCCGTTGATGGTCGCCGCGAACACGCCGATCACCACGAACCCCATGTGGGCCACCGATGTGTAGGCCACCAGCTTCTTCGCGTCGGGCTGCACCGCCGCGACCCAGGCCGCGTAGATGATCCCGATGACCCCCAGGGCCATCATCACCGTCACGACGGTGGGGTGCATGGCGGCGTCGGGGAACAGCGGCAGCAGGAACCGGACGTACCCGTAGGTCCCCATCTTCAGGAGGATCGCCGCCAGCACCACCGAACCGGGCGTGGGAGCCTCGACGTGCGCGTCCGGAAGCCAGGTGTGCAGCGGGAACAGGGGCACCTTGATGGAGAACGCCAGCGCGAAGGCCGCGAACACGTACAGCTGCTCGTGCAGAGCGAGCGGGGTGCCCAGCAGGTCCATGTAGAGGAACGACGGCGTGCCGTTGAAAGCCCAGGCCTTCCAGTAGACGTAGAGCAGGGCCACCAGCATGAGAAGCGACCCGAACGCGGTGAAGAGGAAGAACTTCACCGCGGCGTAGATCCGCCGGTCGCCGCCCCAGATCCCCACGATGAAGTACATGGGGACCAGCGTCAGTTCGAAGAACACGAAGAACAGGAACAGGTCCTGCGCGAGGAACACTCCCACGACCCCGGTCTGCAGGAGCAGCATGAGGCTGTAGAAGGCCCGCTGGTTCTTCCTGATGTAGTTGAAGGACCCGAGGATCGTGATGGGCGTGATGAACGTGGTCAGCAGGACCAGGAACAGGCTGATGCCGTCCAGTCCCACCGCGTAGTGGACACCCCACGCGGGAATCCACGCCGCCACGGTCTCCATCTGCATTCCGGCCATGGCGGGATCGAAGGCCCACCAGAGCCCGGCGCTCAGGACGAACACCGCCAGGGACCACCAGAGGGCGAAGTCCTTCACCGAGTCCTCGTCCCACTTGATGGCGACGAGGGAGCCCAGCAGGGGCAGCCAGATCAGGGCGTGGAGGATCCAGCCCTGGTACCCGATTGAGTCGAGAAAGGCAGTCATTGGATCCTCCGGCTCAGAACACCATCACGCCCAGGACCCAGAGGACCCCGATGGCGAGAATGAATGCGTAGGTGTTGATCTGGCCGGTCTGGAAGAGGCTTCCGAACCATCCGAACGCGCGCTGGAGGTTCGCCACGGCGTTGACCGTACCGTCGATGATGATGGAATCGAAGATCTTCCAGAGCCATCGCGACATGCGCAGGATGGGCTGGACGATCGTCGCGTCGTAGAACTCGTCCACGTACCACTTGTTGTAGAGAACCTTCTTGATCCCCGCGGTGGGCTCGCCGTCCTCGGCGGCCGGCCTGATGCTCCAGCCACCCACCACCCGGACCGCCGTCAGAACCACGATGGCGGCCAGGACCGTGGAGATGAGGGCCCACATCACTTCCCCGCCCCCGAAGGGTGCGTGGTGCGCCAGCTCGCCCAGGTGCTCTTCCTGGACGTGGTGCGCGGCCGCCGTCAGCGGCTCGAGCCAGTGATGCAGCCACTCGGACATGGGCAGCGCCCCCATGCCACCCAGGAACGATGCCTGGATCTCGTAGGGGACGTTGATCCAGCCGCCGAAGACCGAGAGCACCGCCAGGATCGCCAGGGGCGCCCACATGACCGGCGACACCTCGTGCAGGTGCTTCGCCTCCTCCTCCCCGGTGCGGTTCTCCCCGTGGAAGGTCATGACCATGAGGCGGGTCATGTAGAATGCGGTCATCAGGGCGGCGATCAGGGAGATGATCCACAGGGCCGTGTAGAGGCCCGGGAACGGCGACCCGTCCGAGGCGGCCAGCGAGGCCGTCTTCCAGATGATCTCGTCCTTGGAGAAGAACCCCGCGAAGGGCCAGATCCCGGCGATGGCCAGGGTGGCGATCCACATGGTCACCCAGGTGATGGGCATGAACTTCCTGAGCCCACCCATGTTCCGCATGTCCTGGGCGTCGTCGTGGCTGTGGGTCGCGTGATGCGCCTCGTGCATGGCGTGGATCACGGCGCCGGACCCCAGGAACAGCAGCGCCTTGAAGAAGGCGTGGGTCATGAGGTGGAAGACACCCGCGGCATACGCCCCGACGCCCACACCCAGGAACATGTAGCCCAGCTGGGAGACGGTGGAGTAGGCCAGGACCTTCTTGATGTCGTACTGGGCCAGAGCGATGGTCGCGGCGAACAGCGCCGTCAGCGCGCCGATCGTGGCCACCCAGGCGCTTCCGACCGGAGCGAGCGAGAACAGCACCGACGACCGGGCCACCAGGTAGACCCCCGCCGTCACCATGGTGGCGGCGTGGATCAGGGCGGACACCGGGGTCGGGCCCGCCATGGCGTCCGGAAGCCAGACGTAGAGCGGGATCTGGGCGCTCTTACCGGCCGCACCCAGGAGGAAGAACAGCGTGATGGCCGTCACCAGGCCGCCGCCGTACACCAGGGCGTGGTCCGCCTCGGCGAAGATCGCCGTGAAGTCCAGGGTGCCGAAGGTGTTGAACAGCAGGAACATGGCGATGAGGAAGCCGAAGTCCCCGATCCGGTTGACGATGAACGCCTTCTTTCCGGCGTCCGCCTTCTCCCGGTCTCCGAACCAGTACCCGATCAGCAGGTACGAGCAGAGCCCCACACCCTCCCAGCCCACGAACATGAGCAGGTAGCTCGACCCCATCACGAGGGTGAGCATGAAGAAGATGAAGAGGTTCAGGTAGGCGAAGTACCGGGGATAGCCCGGGTCCTCGCCCATGTACCCCACGCTGAACAGGTGGATGAGGAACCCCACCCCCGTGACCACCATCATCATGACCAGGCTGAGCTGGTCCAGCTGGACGGCGGCGTCCACCGAGAAACTCCCGGTGGCCATCCAGGTCCAGTAGTGGATCACCGTGGGATCGTGAGGCTCGGCCCCCATCATCCGCAGGAAGTTCACGAGGACGATGACGAAGGCCAGACCCACCACGCCGGGCCCGATCCAGGTCGGGAGCGTGTGCGTCAGCGGCTTCGGACCGGCGTCGTGTCCGTGGTGATCGTCCCCCCCGTCGTGACCGGCCCGAATCTCAGCCGCGGCCCTGGAGCCGGACTGGAGGGCCAGAATCCCGTTCAGGAGGAATCCGAGAAGCGGCAGAAGCAGGACGAGGCCCGGGAAGAAGGGCTCGAACGCTCCACCGCCGTGCGATCCTGCGGCTTCCTGAGCCGCGAGAATCCCGAAATACCCCAGCGAAGGCGTCATGCCCCTACCACTTCAGGAGGTTGAAGTTGTTCACGTTGACCGTCTCGTAGTGACGGAAAATCGCGATGATGATGGCCAGTCCCACGGCGGCTTCGGCCGCGGCCACGGTCATCACGAAGAAGACGAACACCTGGCCGTCGATGCCGGCGTACCGGGACACGGCGACCAGGGTCAGGTTCACCGCGTTGAGCATGAGCTCCACGCAGAGGAACATGATGATGGCGTTCCGGCGGACCAGGAATCCGAAAGCTCCGATGGAGAAGAGCAGTCCGCTGAGGATGAGTGCGTTGGTCAGCATCGGGCTCACACCTTCCTCTTGGCGAGGGCGAGTGCGCCCACGATGGCGACCAGGAGCAGCAGCCCCGTGACCTCGAACGCCACCACGTACTCGGTATAGAGGGGCCGGGCGATGACACCCAGGATCCCGTACTCCTGGATGGCCGCGTCCAGCGCCTCCGGACCCTGGAAGTACTGCAGGGCCGCGTCGTCGGCGGCGCCTCCCAGAGCGCGGGCGATCCCACCGGCCAGCAGCCCCGTCACGGCAAAGGCCAGGACGGCGCCCAGCCCCGTCTTCACGTCCCTCTGGTACTCGTGACCCAAGTTCAGGAGCATGATGACGAAGAGGAACAGCACCATGATGGCCCCGGCGTACACCATGATCTGGATCGCCGCCAGGAAGTGGGCCTCCAGCAGGACGTAGATGCCCGCGATCGAGGCCAGGGTAGCCACCATGAAGATGAGGCTACCCACCGGATTCCGGGCCAGCACGACGCCAAGCGCGCCGCCCAGGGCCACCGATCCGAAGAGGTAGAACAGAATCTCAACCATGATCAGTCGATCATTCGGAAAGGGGATCGGAGGGATCCCATAGAGCCGTTACCGGGTGATCCTGGGCCATCAGGCGATCCAGGTCGTACACGAACCGGTCACGGGAGTACTCGGCGTTCTCGAAGTGCTGCCCCAGGTGAATGGCCTCCACGGGGCAGACCTCCTGGCACATGCCGCAGAACACGCAGCGGAACTCGTCGATCTCGTAGACGATGGGGTACCGGTTCCCCTGGTCGTCCTCACCGCCCACCAGGCGAATGCAGTTGGACGGGCACACCGTGGGGCACAGGCCGCAGGCCACGCACTTCGGGCGGCCGTCGGCGTGCACCTCCATGCGATGGGTCCCCCTCCAGCGCGGATGGAGCTCGGTCTGCTCCTCCGGATACTGCTGGGTGATCTTGTTGGGGTTCACCATGTGCTTGAACGTCAGGCTCATCCCCTTCAGGGCCGCCCTCAGATAGGAGGACTGCCCCGGCGGGGGACGGCGAACGACCTTCACAGTGGCTGGCATATCGAGATCCTTAAATCCTTATCAGGCAATACGTTTCGGCGATCACCAAACCGGCTCAGTCCGCGGCCCCGTGGGCCAGAACGCGCTTCCGCGCCACCTGTGGCGATTCCTTCCGGGACGCGCCGACCATCACCCGGTCGCGGTCGATGAAGAACACGAAGGCCACCGTGCACAGCCCGCTGACCGCGGTCAGCGCGAGGCCGTAGGCGAAGCCCCACCGGACCTCCAGCAGATCCAGCACCAGGACGGTGCCGGCCACCAGGACCAAGTAGGCCAGCGCCGTGGGCAGGATGACCTTCCAGCCCAAGTGCATGACCTGGTCGTACCGGAACCGGGGCACGGTCCAGCGGACCCAGATGTAGACCAGGATGAAGAAGGCGGTCTTCAACGCGAACGCGCCCATGGTCAGGAGCGTCTTCCACCAGGCCAGCTGGGCCAGGATGGGCGTGCCGTCGGCCGCGAAGCCCTTGATCCACGACCCCTGGAAGTAGAAGGCGTCGTCACCGGACCAGAAGGGGATGTCCCATCCACCGAAGTAGAGCGTGGCCATGAGGGCGGACATGGTCACCACGTGGGCGTACTCGGCGATGAAGAACATGCTGAACTTCATGGCCGAGTATTCCGTGTGGAATCCGCTCACCAGCTCCGACTCCGCCTCCGGCATGTCGAAGGGCAGCCGATTCGTCTCGGCGAAGGCCGACACGATGAAGAGGATGAAGCCCAGGGACAGCGGAAGGGCGAACCAGAAGTCCAGCTGCTGCTGCTGGAACACCACCTCGGTCAGTCGGACGTTCCCGGCCAGAATGAGGACGGGGATGAGCGACAGGCCCATCCCCACCTCGTAGCTCACCATCTGGGCCGAGGCCCGGAGCGAACCCAGGAACGCGTATTTGTTGTTGGAGGCCCAGCCGGCCAGCACCAGCCCGTACACACCGAGCGACCCCAGCGCCAGCATGTACAGAATCCCGATGGGCACATCGGCCACGATCATGTCGATCGTGCCCCAGGGCGTGGGCAATGGCGCCCCGAACGGGATCACCGCGATGGTCACCAGCGCCGGGATGATGGCGAGCATCGGCCCCAGCACGAAGAAGACCCGGTTGGCCGTCTCGGGGAGGGTCTCCTCCTTCAGGAAGTTCTTCAGCCCGTCCGCGATGGGCTGCAGCAGCCCGAAGGGTCCGACCCGGTTCGGACCGTTCCGGTCCTGGATCCAGGCCGAGATCTTCCGCTCCGCCAGCGTGGTGTAGGCCACCACCAGCATCAGCACCGTGAAGACACCGATGACCTTCAGCGACGATGCGATGACGAACGTGGTCGTGGAGAGTTCAGTCACGGTGATCAGTCTCCCGCCAGCTGGACCGGCTCGTTCATGAGTGCCCCACGGGTTCCGATGGACTCGTAGTCCAGGCCCCCGAAGGCCGGGTTGGCGGCCGCCACCTGCGCGAAGCAGGCGTCGGCGCTGGAGGCGAACTCACCCTCGGTGAGCTCGGCCACCAGGGCGCCCAGGACCAGCCACGCCGGGCGGGCCATTCCGGAGGGCATGATGCCCTGCCAGAAGCGCTGGACCCGGCCCTGTACGTTGGTGAGCGTGCCCTCGGACTCGGCGAACGTCGTGCCGGGCAGAACGAAGTCCGCGTTGGCCGCGGCCTCGCTCATGTGGGTTCCGACATAGATGAACAGGCCCGCGCTGGCTCCGAAGTCGGCGGACTGATCCGCCAGCCCGTCGCCCACGACGAGGATGGTGCCCTCGAACGCCTCCAGGCTCTCGAGGCCGCCGGTCCCGTCCACGCCACCCACACGCCGGTATCCCAGCGCGCCGGCGCCGGCCCCGTTGGGGGCCAGGTCGGTCCGTCGGGCCAGCGTCGGGAAGCCCTTGAGCGGGATCTCCTCGTCGGCCATCGGCACGCGATAGACACCCTCGCCGCCGCCGGCCGCCTCCATGAGAGCCCTGGCCATGCCCAGGTCCTCGTTGGAGGCCCTCGGCGACGCCACGACCCGGACCTCACCGGCCGCGTCCCGCAGGCGGGCCACCAGCTCACCCAGCGCATCCTGCCACGAGGCCGCGTACTGCCTGCCGTCCCGGCGGATCAGCGGAGCCTCGATGCGGTCGCCGCGGTTGACCCACTCGTACCGCTCGCGCCCGTAATCGCACATCCAGTAGGCGTTGACCTCCAGGTTCTCCCGGGGCTTGAGCCGCTGGACGGCGTTGTCGCGGACGTGGAGAACAGGAAGTCCTTGGAGACCAGGGCGCCCACCGGGCAGATGTCGACCACGTTCCCGGAGTAGTTGGTCCCCTCCAGGCCGCGGTCGAAGAAGGTGTCGATGACCGACCGGTCGCCGCGCTCGACCACGCACAGGCGGGCGTCCTGCTCCACCTCGTTCATGAAGCGCACGCAACGGGTGCACATGACGCAGCGGTCGCCGTAGTAGAGGACGTCCCCGCCGAAGTCGTCGCGCCCGAAGATCCGCTTGGGCTCACGACCCCGGCCGTGCTCCCGTCCCTCCTGGTGCACGTAGTCCTGGAGCTTGCACTCGCCCGCCTGATCGCAGATGGGGCAGTCCAGGGGGTGGTTCACCAGGTAGAACTCCAGCACGCCCTTCCGGGCATCGAGAGCCACCTCGGACTGGGTGTTCACCACCTGGCCGTCCATGCACGTCGTGACGCAGGACGGGAGCGGCTTCGGCGCACCTTCCACCTCCACCAGACAGAGCCGGCACTGGGCGGGGGCGCTCATGCCCGGGTGGTAGCAGTAGTGCGGGATCTCGGTACCCTGCCCCGCGGCCGCCTGGAGGATGGTGGTCCCCTTGGGAACCGTGACCTCCTGGCCGTCCAGGGTCAGGGTGACCGTCTCGTTGGTTTGCTGATCTGCCATTGGCGCGTTCCTCAGGCCGCGCCGACGCGCTCACCGCGTCGGATCAGGGCGAGGTATTCGTCACGGAAGTTCTCGATGGACGACACCACCGGCGCGGCGGCGGAGTCGGAGAGCACGCAGATGGTGGTCCCCGTCATCTGACGGCTGATCTCAAGTAGCGTGTCCAGGTCCTCCTCGGTGCCCCGCCCCTCTTCGATCCGGGTCAGGATCTTGGTCATCCAGGAGGAGCCCTCCCGGCAGGGGGTGCACTGTCCGCAGGACTCGTGGGCGTAGAACTGCACCATGCGCCGGACCTGCTTCACGATGTCGGTGCTGTCGTCCATGACGATGACCGACGCGCAGCCCAGCATGGAGCCGCACTCCTCGACGCCCTCGTACGACAAGCCCATGCCGGAGCACTGGGCGGCCGTCAGGATGGGAACCGAGCTTCCACCGGGGATCAGGGCCTTGAACGTGTGGCCCTCACGGATTCCCCCGCAGACGTCGTTGAGCAGCTCGTCGAAGTTGAAGCCCAGGGGCAGCTCGTAGTTCCCGGGGCGCTTCACATGCCCCGACACGCAGAAGAGCTTGGTCCCGGGGCTGGCCTCGGTGCCCCAGTTCCGGTACCACTGCCCCCCGTGTTCGATGAGGTGGGGGACGGTGGCCAGGGTTTCCACGTTGTTGACCGTGGTGGGGTTCCCGAAGGCGCCCACCTGGGCCGGGAACGGCGGCTTCACCCGGGGCTGGCCGCGACGGCCCTCCAGTGAGTTCAGCAGCCCGGTCTCCTCACCGCAGATGTAGGCGCCGGCGCCGACGTGAACCGTCATGTCGATGTTCACGCCCGAACCGAGGATGTCCTTGCCCAGCAGGCCCGCGGCGTACGCCTCCTCCACGGCCTTTCCCAGGATGGTGGAGGTCTCGAAGAACTCCCCCCTGCAGTAGATGTAGACGTGCTCCGCCCGGATGGCGTAGGCCGAGATGATGCAGCCCTCGACCAGCTGATGGGGCGTCCAGCGGATGATCTCCCGGTCCTTGAAGGTCCCGGGCTCCGACTCGTCCGCGTTGCAGACCAGGTACTGGGGCCGGGTCGGCTCCTTGGGCATGAAGCCCCACTTCACGCCGGTGGGGAATCCTGCTCCGCCCCGGCCGCGAAGCCCGGAGGCCTTCACCTCGTCGATGACCGCGTCCCGATCCATCTCCAGGGCCTTCTTCAGGGCCGTGTAGCCGCCCCGGGCCTTCCACCCCTCGAGGGACCGGGCCTCCGGCTCCCCGAAGTGCTTGGAGAGGATCCGGACCTCACTGTCGTGCTGGTACGGATACGCCATATCAGGTACCACTGGAGCGCAGACGATCGATGACCGCCGGCACGTCTTCAGGGTTCACGTTCTCGAAGTACGTCGAGTTGATCTGAACGCAGGTCGGGAATCCACAGGCGGCGAGGCACTCGGCCTCGATGACCGTGAATTTCCCGTCCGACGAGGTCTCGCCCATCTCGGTCCCGGTCACGTCCAGGAACGCCTGCAGGACCTCGTCCGCGCCGCACAGGTTGCACGAGATGTTCGTGCAGACCTGGATGAGGTAGTCCCCCACCGGGCGCTTGTTGTACATGGTGTAGAAGGTGGCCACCCCCCGGACGTAGGCCGGGGAGAGGTCCAGCAGCGCGGCCACTTCGTCCATGGTCTCGGGCGAGACGTGGCCACGGATTTCCTGCGCCAGGTTCAGCGCCGGGAGCAGGACCGCCTGGGCGTTGGGGTAGCGGCTCCGGATTTTCTCGAAGCGCTCCTTGTGCGCCCCCTCGAACAGGGGCGCCTCGGGGTCCTTCTCAGCCAGCATGTAGGGGTGCGCGGTCACTCCACCGGCGTCCCCGCCGGCCTCGGGCAGATCGCCCACGTAGTCCCGGCCCCGCACCTGGTCCTCGGTGAGATCGAACTCACCGGTATTGCCGGCGAACCCGGGGTTCTTGAACGGGATCGCGCCTCCGGCGCCTCCGTCACTCATCGATCGATCTCTCCCAGGACGATGTCCAGGCTGGCGTTCACCATGATGACGTCGGACAGAAGCTGTCCCTCCACCATCTTGGAGATCGCCGAAAGGTTCACGAAGGAGGGGGGGCGCACCCGCCAGCGGACCGGCTTGGTGCCCCCGTCGCTGACCAGGTACATGCCCAGTTCGCCCTTGGAGGCCTCCACGGGGAAGTAGGTGTCGCCGGGAGGGGCCTTGATGCCCTCCATGATCAGCTTGAAGTGGTGGATCATGGACTCCATGTCGTTCATGGCGTCCGTCTTGGACGGGAGGGAGATGTTGGGGTCCTGCACGTCCATGGGACCGCCGGGGAGGCGGTCCAGGGCCTGGTAGAGGATCCGGACGCTCTGCTTCATCTCCTCCAGCCGGACGAGGTAACGGTCGTAGCAGTCGCCGTTCTCGCCGATGGGGACTTCGAAATCGTAGGTCTCGTAGTCGTAGTACGGACGATCCTTCCGGACGTCGTACGCGATGCCGGAAGCCCGGAGGTTGGCTCCGGTCAGGCCGTGATCGATGGCGTCCTCGCCGCTGATGGCGCCGACGTCCATCATCCGGCCCTGCAGGATCCCGTTGGTGGACAGCAGGAACTCACACTCGTCCAGGGTCTTCGGGAAGTTGTCCAGGAACTCCCGGAGCTGCTCGATCCAGCCCTCCGGGATATCCGCCATCATCCCGCCCACGCGGGTGGCCGACGTGGTGATCCGGGCACCCGTGTACGCCTCGTGGAGCCGGTAGATCTTCTCCCGCTCCTGGAACGAGTACAGGAAGGGAGTGAAGGCGCCGACGTCGATGGCCGTCGTACCCAGCCACAGGAGGTGTCCGAAGATCCGGTCCAGCTCCATGAGGATCACGCGGAACACCTTGCAGCGCTCCGTGACCTGGATCCCCATGAGGTTCTCCACCGCCATGGCGTAGGCGCAGTTGTAGATCAGCGGCGCCAGGTAGTCCATGCGGTCGGTGAGTGGGACCACCTGGTTCCAGCTGCGGTACTCGCCCAGCTTCTCGAACGACGAGTGGAGGTAGCCGATGTGAGGCGTGCAGCTCACCACGGTCTCGCCTTCCAGCTCGCACACGAGCCGCAGCACGCCGTGGGTGGCGGGGTGCTGGGGCCCGATGTTGATGAGCATCCGCTCTTCGCCGAGCTCGGGCTCCTCGATGTCCACCGGGGCCATGGGCCCGGGGACCAGGGACCCGTCCGGGGCCATCTCCGGCGTGCGGCCTACGGTGAGTTCTACTGTCTTCTCTGCCATGGTCTCAAAGCCGTGGACAGGGGGTAATTCAGGGGCCCTCAGGCCTCGTCTTGATCCGCGTCGTCACCGGTGATGACCTGCGGGATGCGCTGCTCGCCCATCTCCCCGGGGATGTAGTAGTCCTCGGGGTTCTGGCTGAGGGCGCGTCGTGTCTGCTCGGCCCGGGAGAATCGGCCCCTCAGGGGGAAGTCCTTCCGGAGGGGGTGGCCCTCCGCGTAGTTCTCGGGCATGAGAATCCGCCGGAGGTCGGGGTGGCCCTCGAAGTCGATCCCGAACAGGTCGTAGACCTCTCGCTCGAGCCAGTTCGCGCCGTTCCAGAGGGGCACGACCGACCGCACCTTCAACGCGTTCAGGGGGAGCTCCACCTTCACCCGCAGGGCGTGGCCCGTCTTCATGGAGAAGAGGTTGTAGACCACCTCGAGCGGCCTTCCGCCCCCGTAGTCCACGGCGGTCACGTCGCTCAGGAGCTCGAAGGACTGCTCCGGATCGTTCTGGAGCCAGTCCATGATGTCGTAGCTGGAGTCCTCCCGGACGTACACGACGAACTGGTCGGAGTGGTTCTCGTTCCCCGGCATGATCTGGTACCGCTCCACGGCGTCACCGAACCTGGCCGCCATGGCCGCGATGGCCGGGTGGTCCGCCTGGGCGGGAGGTCCGAAGCCCGCGTCCGCGGCCTGATCTCCACCCGAGGGTGTGGGTCCGGAGGCGACTGCGTCGAATCCGGAGGAGGTGTTGTCGGACATCTGGGAATCCGTGTGGGTCAGGAGATCTGGTCTTCAGGCCGTTCGATGGCCGTCGCCCAGTTCTCGCCACCCAGCCGATTCTGGCTGGTGGAGTTTCCGAAGGGACCGGAGAGGGCCGCCACGTCGTCGGCGCTGGCCCGGGGACGGCCCACCAGGGCCGGATCCTCGGCCCGGAGCTCGGAGTGATCGGCGAGGCTCTCCCCGCGGATCTTCTCCTGGATCATCATGAGCCCGTAGATCAGGCCCTCGGGGCGCGGCGGGCAGCCGGGGATGTAGACGTCCACCGGGATGATGGTGTCGATCCCCTGCACCATGGAGTAGGCGTCGAAGATGCCCCCGGAGGACGCGCAGGCGCCCATGGAGATGGCCCACTTGGGCTGGGGCATCTGGTCCCAGATCCGGCGCAGGACCGGAGCGAGCTTGTAGGGCACCCGGCCGGCGCAGATCAGCACGTCGGCCTGACGGGGGCTGAAGGACATGCGCTCCATGCCGAACCGCGCCAGGTCATAGTCCGAGGCGGCCGAGGCCATCATCTCGATGGCGCAGCATGCGGTGCCGAAGGGCATGGGCCACAGCGAATTGCGCCGGCCCCAGTTCACCACCCAGTCCACCTTGGTGGTGAGGAAGGTGGGGCTACCGGGTCCGAAGATCCCCATGGCCCCCGTGTTTCCGGACTTCTCCTCTACTCCCACTCGAGGCCTCCCTTCTTCCACTCATAGACCAGTCCGAGAGCCAGGACCGTCACGAAGATCAGAACCGCCACGAAGGGGCCCCAGCCCAGCTCCCGCATGGATGCGGCCCAGGGGACGAGGAAGATCGTCTCCAGGTCGAACACGATGAAGCTGATGGCCACCATGTAGAACTTCACCGAGAAGCGCTGCCGGGTGTCGCCCAGGGGAATCATCCCGGACTCGTACGGCATGGCCTTCTGCGGGGTGGGCCGACTGGGGTTCAGAATGGCCGAGGCCACCACCATCCCGACGGCGTTCACGACGGAGAGCGCGAACAGCAGGAGGAGGGGCGAGTATGATGCCGACATGGCTAGGAATTTCGCGGGTTGTCGGGTGGAGCCCCGATGCTGGATCGAAGCGCCGGAATGTACCCGGGACGGACGAATAGTGTCAAGCTGAAACAGCCCCAGTTGACGCAGTTTTCATGCCGTTTGCACGACCCCGGCGCGGGCCGGTATCTTGGCGCCCGTCACCCCCCCTTTTGGGGGCCGTTCCGAAGGGCGAGATTCCCGCGTCCCGCACGCCCCGGAGCTCTCCTCGGGGACCCCAATCCAC
>JBDHIJ010000111.1:0-4833 GCA_039587435.1 Gemmatimonadota bacterium | reverse complement strand
CTGGCGAAGCCCCAGTTCCCGCGTGCGGCGCGCCACGGCATAGGACTGGACCCCGTAGAGGCCAATCGCTCCCAGAAGCAGGGCCAGACCGGCGAACAGCGTCACGAGCCGAACGGCGAACCGCATCGGGCTGAGCATCTCGTCCACGGCCTCCCGCACGGTGGACACGGCCTCCATCGGAATCGCGTCGTCGATGCGCCAGACGGCCTCCTCCACGGCGAGAATCAGCGCCCGGGCGTCTCCGGACTCGGGCCGGACCAGGAGCCGCATGTTGCCGAACGGGGTCTGGTCGTACGGGAAGTAGAGCGCCGGGTTGGCCTGGCTGGTCAGACCGCCGGCACGGACGTCACCCACCACACCCACGATGGTGTGCCACTGCGCGTAGCCCTCGTCCTCCCGCCAGAACGGGTTCTTCGTGATGCGGAGGCCGATGGGGTCCCGGTCCGGGTAGTACTGGTCCACGAAGGCCTGGTTCACCACCACCACGCCTTCGCTTTCCTTGGTGTCGGTGTCCTGAATCCCTCGGCCTCTCACCACCGGGAGCCCGATGGTCTCGAAGAAGTCGGGGGTCACCGGCCGAAGGTTCGCCAGCGGACGATCCCCCGGGTCCACCGGTCGACCCTCCTCCTCGAACCAGGCGTCGAAGCCGCCACCGGGTCGGACCGGGTTGTTGTAGGACAGTGCCGCCCAGGCCACGCCCGGGGCCTCCTGCACCTCCGCCACCACCTGGTTCATGAAGGTCCGGTAGTCCTCCCAGGGCTCGTAGCGAGGCGGGCTCACCGAGATCCGCACGCTCAGGACGTCCCGTTCGGTGAACCCGGGATCCACCTGGAGCGTCCGGGCGAAGCTGGTGGCCAGCAGTACCGACGCCGCCACCAGCACCGTCGAGAGCGCCGTCTCCAGTACCACCAGTCCCCGCTGGACCCGCCGGGCCGGAAGGCCCTCTCCCGTCCGCGATCCGGCCCTCATGGCCTCGCGGACCTCCGAGCCCGAGGCGGTGAAGGCCGGCGCCAGCCCCGCCAGCACCCCGGCCCCCACGGCCACGAGCAGCATGACGGCCACGACCCGGCCATCCAGCTGCACGTCGGCGAACCCGGGCACCTCCACCGGGGCCGTCGTCTCGATCACCCCCAGCGCCAGTGAGCCCAGGGCGATGCCGATGACGCCGCCCACGGTGGTGAGCACCAGGGTCTCCGCCAGCAGCTGCCGCACGATCCGCCCCCGACTGCCGCCGAGCGCCCGACGCACCGCCACCTCGTGCATCCGGGTCGTGCCCCGGGCATAGAGGAGGTTCGCCACGTTGGCACAGGCGATGAGCAGGATCAGCCCGACCACGCCCTGGAGCATGAGCAGGGGTCGGGTGAACTCCGCCCTGGCCGCCCCGGAGAGGCCTTCGGCCCAGAACTCGTGATTCGTGTTGGTCCGGGGATAGGCCTCCTCGAACCGGGCTCCCAGCACGTCCAGCTCGGACTGGGCGGACGCCAGAGTGGCTCCGTCGGCCAGGCGGGCCAGGACGTTGATGTTTCTCCAGTCCCGACCGAAACCGGGCTCGGTCTCGTCATCGTCGTGGACCGGGAGGCGCGGTCGCGGGAAGAGGACGTCATAGTCGCCCGGGAACGAAGCCTCTCTCGGCATGACGCCGACGATCTGGACGCTCCACCCCTCGACCGGGAGTTCCAGGGTCCGACCGACGACCCCCGGATCCGACCCGTAGCGGGTCTCCCAGGCATCCTGCGACAGCAGGGCCACAGACGCGCCGGCGGCGTGGTCCTCCTCCCGGAAGGGCCGCCCCAGAATCGGATCGAGCCCGATGAGCTCGAACATGCCCTGGCCCCAGGACTGGCGGACGAACAGCGCCGGCCTTCCCTCGGGGTCGAGCACCGTCACGTTGAAGGGAGAGCCGAATTCGGCCATGACCTCGAACGAGGCGACCTGCTCCTGCAGGTCGTAGAAGTCGTGGAGCGAGGTCCGCAGCTGGGGCTGACCCTGCTCCAGGTTCCGACCGTGGAGGAGGACCAGGGACTCGGCGTCCCGGAACGGGAGACCCCTCAGGAGCAGGTGGTCCACCGAGGTGAAGACCGCGGCGTTCAGCCCCACCCCGATGGCGAGCGTGAGGATGACGGCCGCGGAGAAGCCCGGGCGGGCCGACAGGGCCCGCACCCCGTGGCGCAGGTCCTGGACCAGGTTCTCGAACGGCCGGAAGCCACTGATCTCCCGGGACTGCTCCTTGAAGCGTTCCACCCCTCCGAAGTCCACGTAGGCCTTCCGGCGGGCATCCCGGGGTGACATGCCCGCCCGGGTGTTCTCCCACGTCTCCTGCTCCAGGTGGAAGCGCATCTCATCGTCGAGATCCTTCTCCCATCGCTCCCGGTCCAGGAACGCGCTCGCCCGGATCCGCAGTTTCATCCACCACTTCATCATCATCCTCCCGTCATGCGGTCTCGAGAATCCGATCCACCGCCAGCGCGAAGCTCTTCCAGGCCCGGAGCTGGTCCGCCAGGCTCTCACCCCCCTGGGTGGTCAGGCTGTAGACCTTCACCCTCCGGTTGCTGTCCCCCGCCGTTCCCCACTCCGCCTCGACCAGGCCCCGCTGCTCCAGCCGGTGCAGCGCCGGATAGAGGGAACCCTGGTTCACGTCCAGGACGTCCCGGGAGATCTGACGGATCCGCTTCGACACGCCCCAGCCGTGGGTCGGCCCCATGGCCAGCGTCTTCAGGATCAGGAGGTCTAGGGTTCCGGGCAGGAAATCGGCTTCGTTACGGCTCACGGCGTGTCTCGGTGAGGGTCCGGGGAATCGGATCGTGTCGCCGAATACAACACCGCCCCGCCCATTCGACAAGACTTTGGATCGATCACCAAGCCCACCGTATCACACAAACGCCTATTATATAAACACTTATGGGATTAGCGCGAAATTCACTTTATTGTCGATTATCGACAACCACCTGCCCGAGCACCAATCGACGGGCCGCCTCCCTGAGTGGCAGGCCCTGCGGTCCCTGGGGCATCGACAGCAGGCCGGACGTACTCGGGTACAGGGTCTCCACCCATCGCAGTCCTGAGGCCACCTGGAGGTCGGGGGCCAGCTCACTCGTCCCCGCTACCGCGGCAACCGGGAGGGTCGTCCCTCGGGCGTCGGAGATCCGCTCCGCGAATGCCAGGAGCCCGGCCACGACCTTCCCCTCCAGCGACTGGGAGTCCAGCCGTCCCTCGCCGGTGACCACCATCGAGGCCGACCGCATCCGCTCCGCGAGCCCCACGGCCTCGGCCACGACCTCGAATCCCGAGCGGAGTTCGCCCCCCAGGAACGCGGCGGCGCCGAAGCCCGCCCCACCCGCCGCGCCCGCCCCGGGGGTGGTCCCGAGGTCGGGCGCGTCCACACGGGAGGCCAGGTTGGCCAACCCGCGCTCGAGGCCCTCGACCTCCTCGGGCGCCGCTCCCTTCTGCGGCCCGAACACGGCCGCCGCGCCGGACGGCCCGAGCAGGGGGTTCGTCACGTCGCAGAGGACGACGACCGGCGGCAGCGCCTCCGCCCCGGCCGGGGCCTCGATCCCGGCGATCGTCCCGAGTCCGCCGCCGCCCTCCGGCACCGGCTCTCCCGCGTCGTCGAGGAACCGCCAACCCAGGGATCGAGCCATCCCGATCCCCCCGTCCACCGTGGCACTGCCCCCCAGCGTGAGCCAGATCTCGGCGGCGCCTCTCTCGGCCGCCGCTCTGATCAACTCCCCGGTCCCCCGGGTCGTCGTGCGAAGGGGGTTACGCTGGTCGGGTCGCAGGAGGGTGAGCCCCGAGGCCTGAGCCAGTTCTACCACGGCGACGGGACGTGGGCCCTGAAGCAGGGCGAAGCCGGCCTCTACCTCCATCCCGGGCAGGGGACCCGAGACCCGGCGAGGGACCCACTCGCCCCCCAACGCCCCCAGCAGCACCTCGGCCGTTCCCTCTCCACCGTCCGCCATGGGGCAGGAATCGACTTCGGGCTCGGGCAGCCGCGCGGCCCGATAGCCGTCGAACAGGCCGGCGGCGATCGCCTCGGCCGCCTCGGCTGCGGTGAGGGTTCCCTTGAAGGAGTCGGGTGCGACCAGGATTCTCATCCGAGCATGATGGCGCCCCGGCGGGCGCCCGTCACGCCCCCCTCGGTGCCGGGGGGTCGCCGCCCCCTTCGCACGACACCCCTCACCAAAAACACGACGGGCCCCGAACCCGAAGGTCCGGAGCCCGCCGCGTCGGGGTGGAGCGCTGTGCCTGCGTCAGCGGGCGGCAGCCTCCGCGGGGACCTCGAGCCGATAGCCCTGTCCCCGGACGGTGTGAACGAGGCGCGCAGCATCGTTCGTTTCCAGCTTCTTGCGAAGGTTGAACACGTGAACCTCTACGACATTCGTACCGGGGTCGAACTCGACGCCCCAGACCTCCTTGAGGAGTTCCTCACGGCTCACCACGTCCGGCGACCGCCGGGCGAAGTGGAAGAGGATGTCGAACTCCCGGTGGGTCAGGTCCAGATCCTGGCCCTCCCGGGTAACCGCCCGCTTCAGAGCGTCGATCTCGAGTCCGCCGAGGCTGATCCTCGTGTCGGCCGAAGCCTGTCCGCGCCGCACCAAGGCGTTCACCCGGGCCTCGAGCTCAGCGATGTGGAAGGGCTTGGTGAGGTAGTCGTCCGCGCCCACGGTCAGACCCTTCACGACGTCCTCGACCTCGCGCCGGCCGGTGAGCATAAGGACGGGAGTGGTCACGCCCTGGGACCGCAGCTGCTCCACGAGTTCGTAGCCGGTGATCCCGGGCATCACGACGTCCACGACGAGGGCGTCGAACCTCCTCTTGCCGATTTCCTCCAGCGCG
>JBDHIJ010000052.1:0-22257 GCA_039587435.1 Gemmatimonadota bacterium | reverse complement strand
GTCGTACGACGTCAGCATCGACGCATCGCCCTACCTGCCGGGCACCTTCCCGGTCACGTCGCAGGCCGTCAGCACGGCCGCACTGGGAGCCATCTTCCAGGTCGCGTTCGCCGGAGGCTCACCGCCCACCGGCGGCGTGGGCTTCACGGCTCCCCCGGGAACGCCCATCACCATGTCGGGTCCGGGAAGCGCCGACACCGAGGACTCCAACCCGCTGCTGGGCAAGTTCGCCGACGGCGCTGATGCGCTCATCGATCCGAACTGTGCCGTGGTCGAGGGTCTTCTGAGCTGCTCGGCGGTGGTGGACGGCTCGGGCGCGCAGGCATTCGACAACCTGTCCCCCGGTCTCTACTTCGTAAGCTTCGGCGGCGATGTGTTCCCCACCTCCACCACCGTGAACATCGTGGCCGGAGAGGTGGCCTCGTCCAGCACCGTCAGCAACCCCGACGAGACCTACGTGGAGTGGGCCGTCGCCGACGGCGGAAACGGACACTTCTACGAGCTGGTCCCGGGTGAGAACCTCTGGACCGGCGCCCGCGACAACGCGGCGGGCCGGGTCGGGCCCAACGGATGGCCGGGCCACCTGGTCACCATCGAGAGCGCCGGCGAGAGCGCGTTCCTCGACCAGTTCCGGGCCGATCTCGGCTTCGGAGGCCAGTACGTCTGGATCGGTGGCGCCGACGACGACTTCGACGGCGTCTACGAGTGGGTCACGGGTGATCCGCTCTTCGACCGCAACTCCGACGAGGGCGGAGTCATCGGATGCCTGGCGTCCTACTGCAACTTCGCCCCCAACGAACCCAATGGTCAGGGAGGCGAGGCCTACCTGGAGATGTGGGCGCCCAACGAGGGCGGATCGGTCCTCTCCGTATGGAACGACATCGGCAACGACGGCACCAACCGCACCGGCGGATGGTTCATCGTCGAGTACGAGGAGCCGGCACCGCCTTCGGAGCCCGGCACCATCGACGTGGTGGTGCTGTCCGACAACCTGCCCAAGCCCGGGGTCACGGTGGAGATGAAGGGTCCGGTCACCACGCTGGTCGCGGTGACGAACGCCGACGGGCACGTCCGGTTCTCCGGCCTGGGTGAGGGCGGGTATGCGGTCCGGGCGATCAGCGGCTTCTCGCCGACCGAGACCGTGTTCCCGCAGGTGGGCGGATCGACCGGACCGGTGACACCCGGACCGACCTCGTCGGCTACGCAGATCGTCACGGTCGACGCCAACACCCCCTTCCACTCCCTCGAGTTCGTTGCGGCAACCGGAGCTCAGCCCGTGGACTGGCTGCTTTCCGTGGGAGGTTCAGGCAACACGTACCACCACGTCCAGGGGGCGTTCGTGTCCTGGACCGACGCCAGAAGCCTGGCCATGAGCCCGAGCAATCCGCCCCTGTTGGCGGGCCTCGTCGATATCCGCTCCCAGGCGGAGAACAACTTCGTCTGGTCCCTGAAGGGGGCGTCCGGGGACATCCGCGCGTGGATCGGGCTCTCGGACGAGGTCACCGAAGCCGGTACGAACCCCCTCGGGTTCAGCTGGGTCAGGGGCAGAGGGGGTTTGCCCTTCAACGGGTTCGGGCCCGGCGAGCCCTCCAACTCCACAGCCGGAGAGGACTACGTCGAGTTCTTCGGGTCCACCGGCGTGTGGAATGACCAGGAGGGCAACTACTTCGGGAACCAGGGGTACATCTCGGAGTTGGACGGGGCCGACGTGTCCGACGGCGCCCTGTACCTGCCGCAGACCTGGATCGCCGACCTCGAGTCCGGCAACTTCCCGCGCCGCCAGGGCGGCGCCTTCCCGGGCGGCGACATCTGGTTCGAAGCCGTCACCAGCACCGAGCGGTATCTGACGGTCTGGTTCGGAAACGTCGGCGGGAAGGTGGTTGCGGTAGGGAATAACCGGCCGGGGCCGATCGGCTGTGCGGGTCCGCTGTCTGCGCCGGTCCCCAACCGCATCCCGGTGGCCTCCCTCCCCCAGGGCACATTCGTCTGCGTCCTTACCTCGGACGGCAACATCGGTGAGATCGAGGTGGTCCGGGCAGCCTCCGCGGCGCCCGGTCGCATGCTCCTCAGATTCCGGGTCTATGGGTCGTTCTGAGGATGACGCACTGAGCACCGCACGGTAGGCGGTGCCGATGAAGACGGGGGCAGCGCCGTGGCGCTGCCCCCGTTTCTCGTTCGGCGGGTGAGGACCGGGCCGAGCGCCCGGCTGCTCCGATCAGTCGGGCCGAGGACGGGTTCCAGGCCTGAACGCGGGGCCAGGAGCCGGACCCGCGTCGTCCCGGCCGCGGTCGTCATCAGGCTCTCCCCCTGCCCCGAGCCTCTCCCTCCGGGCCTCCCGGATTTGCTCCCGCACGTACTCCGGCACCCCGATGTCGGTCGCCTCGGGGCCCAGTTTCTGGTTCATCCTTCGCTCCAGGACCAGGTCCGGGTCGGGCTTCACGACCATCTTCAGGAAGAACGTGAGGGGAAAGCCGAGCCAGAACGCGACGAATCGGAGGAACCCCTTCGTCCCGGATCGGGCGAAGTCGAAGTAGGCCAGGATGGCGGTGACGTTCACGATGAACGCCACGATCTGGCTTATGGTGAATTCGAACACGATCCGGCGCCCCGCTCAGCGGGCCCGGCGCGGCCTGGGCACCAGTTCCCCACCGCAGTTGGGGCACGCTGCGTCCATGGACTCCGCGCACCCCGCGCAGAATGTGCACTCGTAGGAGCAGATCCGGGCGTCGGATCCGTCCGCCTTCAGGGGTCGATCACACCGCTCGCAGCGGTCCTTCATCCGCAGGGCCATGCCTCAGCACCCCTCGGCGGAGGGCTCTCCGTCAAGGCTCAGGATGTGATCCAGTCGGATCTCGACGGGCGGCTCGGTGACCAGCCACTCCTCGCCGTCCCGGACCCGGATGTCGAGGATGCGGATTCGGCTCGCCCGGGGACCGTCCGCGGCCGAGTGATTCACCGTCACCTCTCGACCCCGAAGAGCCGCCAGTTCCAGGCGATCGTGGAGGGCGCAGGCGATGGGGGTGTAGGGCGTGTCCATGGTGCTCCAGGCCGGACTCTCCGACGGCACGGTTCTAACGAGTGAGGAGGCGGAACGACGAGCCTCCCGGGTGCCTGTTCAACGCCGGCCACCGGCGGAGGGTTCCCACCCCCCGCACCCGCAGTCCCGGTCCCGGTCCCCGTCCGCCCCGGGTCCCGTGGCAGCGCGGGAGGAGCGTCTCGGTCCCGAGCGACATCCGTGCTCGTCACCGACCGTCAGTGATCGTCCAGGGGAACGAGGCGATGACGAAGCGCGAACAGCGCCAGTTCCACCCGCGAGGCGAGGTCGAGCTTCTGCATGACGTGGGCGAGGTGGTTCTTCACGGTCTGCTCCTTGAGCCCCAGCGACCGTGCGATCGCCTTGTTGGAGCACCCCTGGGCCACCAGTTCGATGACCTCCAGCTCCCGTCCGGAGATTTTCGGCAGGTCGCTGTTCCCGTTCCCGTTCGTGTTCGCGTCGATGATAGCCTGGATCCACGGGCCCGCCGAGACCTGGCCGGCCAGGACCATGTTCACCGAGGCCAGAAGCTCCTCGGGCGAGGAGGTCTTGGGGACGCACCCCTTGGCCCGGTTGCGCAGGGCCGCCATGCAGCAGTCGTCGAGGCGCTCGGCGGCCTCGTCCGAGAGCCGGACTCCCTCCTCGCCGGCCACGAGACCGCGGATCACGCAGTCGTCGAACGTGTGATCGACCAGGACCATGATGGCGGTGCCCGGAAAGTCGGCGCCGAGGTAGTCGAGAAGGTCTGGATCCTGCCGCCGGAAGTCCGTTTCCATCAGGAGCAGGTCCGGCTCGTGCAGAGCCAGTGTGGGTGCCACCTCGCCGACGGAGTTGATTTCGGCCGTGATGCGGATCCCGTCAGCCGATTCCAGGACGGCCGCGATCCCGCGTCTCAGAAGGTCGTTTTCCACCGCGAGAACGATGTCGCTCATGTCCCTTTCCCCGGACAGGACGTCGGCCGGCAGAGCGCCCCCCGGCCATGCGCTGCACACCAGAATTCTGGTGCAAATCTCCTGCCACAACGCCGGATTTGACCGGTACTTTCGTACCCTTCGGGCAGGTACGCACGACCGATTGCCGCGAACGGCCGATCACGAGAACGTCAGGGTGCGAGGACAGGTGGTATGAGCGCTCGGTTTCAGGTGAGCGCCACACTGCCGCTTCGATCCAGGGGCTGCCACCACACCGGTTTCCCCAACCATCGAGCGCTGAGCACGGTAGCCCCTTGGCCGATCCCGGTTTCCCCACCCGGGGTCGGCCTTCGCGCGTTCAGGAGAGGAGCCGTGACCTCAGCGCCTCCCGGGTGGGTTCCAGAGGCTCGGCGAGGTTGGGTCGCTCGAGGGCCTCCCGGAGCACCTCGGGAGTCGGAGGAGCCACCCCCACCCCTCGAACGACTGCGTCCGGGAACTTTGCCGGGTGGGCCGTGGCGAGCACGATCACCGGCGAGTCCGGCCATCGGGATCGCGCCGCCGGAACCGACAGAAGCCCAACGGAGGTGTGCGGATCCGCCAGGTAGTCCCGATCCGCATGGATGCGGCCCATCTCCCGGAGCGTGGCCTCGTCGCCGTGGGCGCTCCCCTCCAGCAGGGATCGCAGGGCATCCCGATCGTCGCCCATGATGGCGCGGACTCGCTCCCAGTTGGAGGGATCCCCGACGTCCATGGCCGAGGACGGCGTGGCCACCGAGGGTCGGAGGGCATAGGGCGCCCCCGCCAGGAACTCCGGGACGACGTCGTTCCGGTTGGTGGCCGCCACGAATCCGGCGGCCGGCGTACCCATGGTCTTCGCCAGGAGGCCCGCGGTCAGGTTCCCGAAATTGCCGGACGGCACCACGAACACCGGCGGCCGCCGATCGCCGGCACGCGTTTGGAGCACCGTGGCCCAGGCATAGTACAGGGACTGGGGAAGAAGCCGGCCCACGTTGATCGAGTTGGCGGACGTCAGGCCCGCCGCCCGGACCAGGTCCGGGTCACCGAAGGCCCCCTTCACGAGGGCCTGGCAGTCGTCGAAGCTGCCCTCCACGGCCAGCGCGGTGATGTTTCCGCCCAGGCCGGCGAACTGCCCCTCCTGCACCGCGCTCACGCGACCCCGGGGATAGAGCACGAACACCCGGACCCCGGGAAGGCCGTGGAAGGCATCGGCCACGGCACCGCCGGTATCGCCCGAGGTCGCGGTCAGGACCGTCACGCTCCGTCCACCCTCCGCACTCCTCAGAGAGGCCACCGTGTGGGCCATGAACCGGGCCCCGAAGTCCTTGAAGGCCAGCGTGGGACCGTGAAACAGCTCCAGGACGCGCAGATCGGGTCCCAGCTCCACCAGCGGCACCGGGAAGTCGAAGGCGTCGCGGCAGACCGCCGAGACCCTCTCGGATCCCAGCTCATCCCCCAGAAGCCGTCCCATGAGCCGCGACGACAGCCCCCCGAAGCCCCTGGACGGGTCCCCATCCTCCGCCGCCGGAGATCGCTGGACGGAGGCCGCTGCCAGGAGTTCGGTCCAGTCCGGGAGTGCGGCGGGCAGGTAGAGCCCGCCACCCGGAGCCAACCCCCTGAGCAGAGCCTCCCGGAAGGACGCCGGCGGGTCACCCGGCCGGGTGCTCACGAAGCTCGTCAAACCGGCTCCATGCCGGAGACGACACGGGCCCCGGGGGCATCGGCCCGCGACACGTGGGCCCGCGCCTCCACCCCGGCGGCCTCGCGGAAGGCGAGAACCATGGCGCGTCCCACGTCCTGAGCTACAGCCCGGCTCCGGGCCAGGGCGAACACGGATGGGCCGCCACCCGAGATCGTGGCCGCCAGTGCGCCGGACCGGCGAGCCGCCTCGACGGCCGCGCTGAACCCGGGGATGAGGGGCGCCCGAAACGGTTCCGCCAGGTGGTCCACGAGCGCACGGGAGAGGAGGTCCAGGTCTCCGGAGTGGAGCGCCGCCACCACCGTGGCGAGGTCTCCTCCGTGCGCCACGGCCGTGGCCAGGGGGATCTCGTCGGGGAGCGCAGCCCGACTCTCTGCCGTCCGGAGCTCCAGCGCCGGATGTACCAGCACCGCATGGAGGCCCTCCGGCGTGGGAAGAGGCACGAGATCCACCTCCTCACCGCTCACCCGTGAGAGCACGATCCCCCCCAGAAGCGACGGCGCGGCGTTGTCCGGGTGGCCCGCACCGGCCGCCGCCCGCTCTCCCACCAGTGCCGAACGGAGGAGCTCGTCGGGGGGGGACTTCAGGCCCAGGAAGGCGTCGGTCGCCACGACCGCTGCCACGGAACTGGCCGCGCTCCCCCCCATTCCCGAGGCCAGGGGGAGCCCCTTCTGCAGGTCCAGAGTCAGCCTGGCGTCGTCCGCACCCGCCCGCTCCAGGAGCGCCGCCGCCGCAACCGTCGCGCAGTTCCGCTCCGGGTCCCTGGGAAGGACGCCGTCATCACCCGAGACCGACCGGAGGGTGACCCCCGGAGCATCTCCCGGGCCGACGGTCACGATGTCGCCGGGAGCCTCCAGTGCCATCCCGAGGACGTCGAACCCCACCCCCAGGTTCCCGATGGAACCCGGGGCGAAGACCGAAACGGAAGGGGAGGCGGCGTCTCCGCCCCGGAGACTCACCGGATGGGACGGTACCGGTCCATTCCGGGCGTGAGCACCAGCTCGAGGACCTCGCCGGGGGAGACCGGGATGGAGTTCGATGCATAGGTGCCGGCGGCCAGGAGGCGCATCTCCATGGACAGGTCCGGCGCCCGCCAGGTGGTGGTGAAGACCTCCACCGAGTTGGAGTTGACGATCCCGAGGCGTACCCGCCCACCGGCTCCCCAGATTGCGTAGATGGTGGCCTGGGCGGTGTTCTGGTTCTCCACGCGGATGCGGACCTCGTTCTCCAGAGGCTGTCCGCTCCCACTGTCCCAACCTCCGCCGCCGCTCCCGCTGGACGCACACGCCGCGCCACCCAGCGACAGCGCCAGCATTCCAGCGAGGAGTCCAAGTCTCGCAGCCTTCATATCCATCTCCTTCAGGGTTCGCGTCCCGGGCCCGGGCCTCGCCCGGAGGCCCGTTGCCTTGTTCAGATCTATCCCGCTCGTCTTCCCAATCCCGCGATACGGCTCTGGATCCCGGCGATCAGGACCCCGCCGTAGATCAGCGCTCCGGCGGGCCACCCTCGCGGCAGAGCCAGAAAAGGTTCCGCACCGGCCAGCACCTGATCGGCCATCCCGTACACCGCGGTGACGATCCCGGCCAGGAGGAGCGTCAGGTTCAGGGTGCTCTCGCCGATCCCCACCGGCACAGCCAAGCGGGGCTTCCCGCGGACGAGGAGTCCCAGTCCGAAGCAGACCGCATAATAGGCGAATCGGGCGGACATGGGTCCGATGGCCACGGCCCGGATCGGGGCTCCCCACACCACGTCGACGAGGGCGAAAGCCGGCGTCGCCAGGTAATACACCGTGAAGAACCGAGTGATTCCCATCGTGTCCGGGTTGTGGGGAGCCCCCCCGGCGCCCAAGCTGACTGGGACCACCCTGGCCGGAGGAACGGACCACCGTGAACGCATCGACCGAGCCTCGTCGCACCCGCGCCGAGTGGAGGGACTACCTCCACCGGATCATTTTCGAGGCAGACACGCCGGCGGGAAAGACCTTCGACGTGGTCCTGATCTGGGCCATCGTGCTGAGCGTGGTCGTGGTGTCGCTGGATACGGTGGAAAGCTACCACGACCGGTTTGGAGATCTCTTCTACGCTCTGGAGTGGTTCTTCACAGCCCTGTTCACGGTGGAGTACGTTCTTCGCCTCCTCACCGCACCCCACGCGGGGCGGTATGCCCGCTCCTTCTTCGGGATCGTGGACCTGCTGGCGGTGCTGCCCAGCTACGTGGGCCTGCTGGTTCCGGGGTCGCAATACCTCATGGTCGTCCGGGGTCTCCGGGTGATCCGGGTCTTCCGGGTCCTGAAGCTCATGGAGTACGTGGGCGAGGCGAACGTCCTGCGGCGCGCGCTCCGGGCCAGTCGCTACAAGATCACCGTGTTCATCCTCACGGTGCTGGTGATCGTCCTGTTCGTCGGCGCCCTCATGTACCTCATCGAGGGACCGGAGCACGGGTTCACCTCCATCCCCAGGGCGGCGTACTGGGGAATCGTGACCCTCACCACGGTGGGATACGGGGACATCGCTCCCGAAACGCCCCTCGGTCAGGCCCTGGCCGCCATGGTCATGATCATGGGATACGGAATCATCGCGGTCCCCACCGGGATCGTGACCGTGGAGCTGAATCGGGCCGCCACGGCTCTCGCCAACCAGCTCCGGTGCCCCGGGTGCGGCTCCGGCGATCACCCCATGGACGCCTCCTACTGCAGACTCTGCGGCGAGGCCCTGAAACAGACCTGACTGGACGGAGATTCCATGCGGACCGTGCGTGGCTCGGCTCTGACGTGGGCCCTGTTCGCCATCGGGCTGGCGGCCTGCGATGGGGATCCTGAGGTCCTGGGTCCTGACGACGGCCCGGGCGAGCCGGACCCCGACCCACCCGTCGAGCCCTTCCTCACCGCCGAGCCGGCCATGGCCGAGGGCCTGGACGGCGCCGAGCTGACCCCAATTCTCAGCGTGGGCGATTCGCTCCCCGTGAGCGGCCTGGCGTGGGCACCCATCCCCGACGGGATCGGCGCGTGGGCGGAGGACGGCGAAATCGCGCTCTACGTGAACCACGAGCTGTCGAGTACCGGTGTGGAACTCGCCGATGGAGGCGCCGCGTTCGAGTTCGCGCGCGTTTCAGCCCTGCGACTCGACCCAGCCACGCTGGGGGTGATCTCCGGGTCCTATGCGGTGGACGGCACCGAAGGGTACGAACGCCTCTGTTCCGCCAGCTGGGCCACCGGGGACCAGGGCTTCCCCGGGGGCATGTATCTGACCGGCGAGGAGACCGTGGACGGCGAGGCGCTGGCCATCGACGCGGAGGGCACGATCACGGACCTTCCCTGGTTCGGGAAGTGGGCCAAGGAGAACATCATTTCCGTTCCGGGATTCGCGAACGACGTGGTCCTCATCGGCCTCGACGACCGCGTCGCGGCGTCGGAGCTGTACATGTACCGGGCGAGCAGCGGGGCGGAGGTTCTGACGGGTGGCGGGACCCTGTACGTGTTCGCGTCGGAGGAGTCCGAGAACGTGGGCGACCTCCGGGAGGGGGACCGGATCCGGGGCACGTGGATCGAGGTCACGGACCCGGCTTCCCTGTCGGGCGCCGAGATGCAGGCCCGGGTCGAGGACCTTGGTGCCTACCCGTTCGTCCGCCTGGAGGACGGCGAGCACGACAAATCCCCACAGGACGGGAACAGCCCGGCCATCTTCTTCGCGGATAGCGGTGAACCGAGCCACCCGAGTCCCGATGCGCCCTGGGATTCGTTCGGGTCCATCTACCGGATGGAATTCGATCCGGCGGACCCCACAGGCGAGGCCACGCTGATCCTGCTCGCCCGCTCGCGAGGCCACGACGTGGAGTGGGCCTCTCCGGACAACGTCGCCACCAGCCTCGGCTCGCTCATGGTTCAGGAGGACCCATCCTACGTGGGCTGGAATCGAGAACCCCGCATCTACCAGTTCTCGCTCGCGCCGGACGGGGGCCTGCGGGACCGCTCCGGCCGAGCCGTAGTGCGACTCCTCGATCCCACCTGTCCGGCGGGCGTCGGCGGGTGCTGGGAGTCCTCGGGGATCATCGACACGTCGCATCTCCTCGGACCGGGGACCTGGATCTTCGACGTCCAGGCCCACTCCCGACCCGAACCGCGGCTGGGCCTCGCCGGAAGCAGCGGACAGCTGCTCTTTCTGAACCTGCCCGGCAGCTGAGGGAGGGGGGCGGCCGGGCCATGGAACCGACCGGTCGAGGCCATCGCGGGACATGGAACCCGTCCCCGCCTCCGGTACTTGGTCAGGGCGTGAATCCCCTCCCCCAGCCAATCGCGACATGGATCCGCTTCACAGCCAGCCCCCACTCGGCACCCGGCCCCCCGGAACACTCTCCGAAGCGAGGCTCGCCCTGCACTACGCCGCGCAGCCGCTGGCCGCCTTTGCCGGCACCGTGGCCGAGCCCGAGCCCGGTGACCGCCATCGTGCACTCGTTTTCGATTCGACAACCGGGTCGATCGTGACCCGGGGCTCGGATCGGACCCGTGGGACGAGGCTGGAGCTGCATGGACCGACCCTCACCCTCCGCCACCTCGACCGAAGCGGAGAACCCCTGGCTCGGATGGACCTTCCCGGCACCACGCTGGAAGAGGCGTACGCCTGGGTATCCGACCTGCTCGGACCGCAGGCCCCCACGCTGGAGCGGCCGGAGTACGCGATCCCGGCGAGCCCCCTGGAAGGGGGGGAGCCCTTCCCGACCGCCGCCGCGGAGGTCCGCGAGATCCTGGCCTGGTACGCCCACGGGCATCACCACCTCACGCGTTACCGGCAGGCGGCGCCCGGAGCGGGCCCGATCCTCTGCTGGCCCCACCATTTCGACCTGGCGGTGCTGACGGAGCCCTGGGGACCGGACGATTCGAGGACGGTGGGGGTGGGGTTGAGCCCCGGGGACGAGATGCTGCCGGAGCCCTACTGGTACGTGACTCCCTGGCCGTACCCATCACCCGAGGAACTGCCCGCGCTGTCGGCGGGCCGGTGGGTGACAGAGGGCTGGGTGGGGGCGCTGCTGCCCGGATCCGAGGTGTTGGGTTCCGGTACGCGGGATGGGGGAAACGAGCGGGCCGAGATCGACCGACGAGTGGAGGTCTTCATCCGGGAGGCCGTCGGCGCCGCCCGCGACGCGCTCACCCCGTAGGCTCGAAGGCGCTCAGCTTCGCCCGGATCTTGTCCATGAGCTCCGGTGGGGCGTGGAGACGCTTGAGCTTCTGCCGGACCTCACGGACGAACGACTCTTCGTACCGGTACTCGCAGGCGCACCGCGAGCACTCGTCGAGGTGGGCCTCGACGGCATGCCGCTCCTCGTCGGTGAGCGCCCGGTCCAGGAACGAATCCAGGCGCTCGAGCGTCTCCTTACACTTGTTCGGGTCTTCGCAGTTCATTCCGCCTCCGCGGCGTCCCGGGGGACGATCCCTTCCTCTTCGGCCAGTTCCCAGAGATCCCGCTGGAGGACCTTCCGGGCCCGGTGCAGGCGCGATCGGACCGTTCCTACCGGGATGTCCATCATCTCGGCGATCTCGGGATAGCTGAGATCCTCCATGAAGTAGAGGGCCGCCACCGACCGGAACTCGTCGGGCAGGTCCTGGATGGCCCGGTTCACCTGGTCCACATCCAGTCGACGCAGCAGTCCCTCCACCGGATCTTCCGACTGAGACCCCAGTCCCGTCTCGGTAGACCGTTCAAAGAGGTAATGGTCTGGGACGTCGTCGAGTTCCACAGGGTTCGGCCGACGCTTCTCCTTCCGCTTGTTTCCGAGGTGTGCGTTGGTGAGGATCCGCATGAACCACGCGCGGAAGTTCGTGCCCTGCTGGAAGGTGTGGAATCCCCGAAAAGCCAGCAGGGCCGCCTCCTGGACCAGATCCTCGGCGTCCACCGGATCGGCGGTCATGGTCAACGCCAGACCGAAGGCCGGACCCAGGACGGGCTCCAGCAGCTCCTGGAAGATCTCGGTCTGATCATTCGGCTGGGTCATGGAGGGGAATCCGAGGTCGGGCCGGAGTGACTTCGAGGGTGGACTCGCTACCCCGGGGGAAGCGGATCGGTCATTTCGCACCGGGTGCGGCTCGGCGCCACTCATGGAAGTTCCGGCGGACCGCTCCTCAAGGCAACCGCCGACCCGCGGGTGGCTGCGAACCGACGCGCGGCCGTATGCTGGTCCCCATGGCATCAATCGCAGACCGCCTCCTCGGCACCTGGGATCGCACCCGCCGGCTCCCGGCCGGCGATCGGATCTTCGGCCTCCTCCTCGGCCGCATGGTCCCGTACTCGTCCACCATCCGTCCTCGAGTGACGGCACTCGAGCCTGGACGGGCCGTGGTGGAGTTCCGGGACCGGCGGGGGGTGCGGAACCACCTCCGTTCCATCCATGCCATCGCCCTGGCCAACGCCGGGGAGCTCTCCAGCGGCCTGGCCATGACGACGGCGCTTCCGCCGGAGTGGCGGGCCATCGTCACGGAAATCCGGGTCGAGTACCACAAGAAGGCCCGGGGCGACCTCGTGGCGGAGGGCACGGCCACCCTGCCCTCGTCGATCGACGGCCCTACCCCCTGCCCCGTCCGGGCCCGGATCCGCGACCGGGACGGAGAGGTGGTGGCGGAGGTCGAGGTGTCCTGGCTCCTGGACCTCCGCTGACCGGAGGCGGAATTCCGGGTGAGGCAGTACTTTGGCCGCGGCAATCGCCCACCCAAGAGATGCGGAGAGGACACGGGGATGAAGACGCGGAGAGAGTTCATTCGGATCGGTGCCGGCGCAGCTGCCGGCGCGGCCATGCTGGGCACCGTGGGGTGCGCCGGAGACGGTGGCCCTGACGCCGCCACCCAGGGGTCGGGGGCCACCGAGGCCATTCAGCCTATGCGCATTCTCGTCCTCGGCGGTACGTCGTTTCTCGGGCCGGCCCAGGTCGAGTACATGATCGCCAGGGGGCATGAGGTCACGCTCTTCAACCGCGGCAGGACCAACCCCGGTCTGTTCCCGGACCTGGAGAAGCTCCGCGGCGACCGGGCGGCAAGCGACCTGGAGTCCCTTCGAGGGCGCACGTGGGACGCGGTCATCGACAACTCGGCCACCGTGCCGCGATGGGCCCTCGAGTCCACCCAGCTGCTCCGGGAGGCCGCCGACACCTACCTCCACGTGTCGTCCATCTCGGTCTATTCCGACAACTCCATCGTGGGCATGGACGAGTCGGCTGCCGTGTTCCAGCTCGCGGACCCCACCATCGAACAGATGCAGACGGGCGAGGACTACGGAGGGATGAAGGCCCAGTGCGAGACCTACACCCGGGACGCGTTCGGCGACGGCGCCATCATCGTTCGCCCGGGCCTCATCGTGGGACCCGGCGACCCCACGGACCGGTTTACGTACTGGCCTCTGCGCATCCAGAGGGGCGGCGAGATCCTGGCGCCCGGAACCCCGACGGATCCCGTCCAGTTCATCGACGTACGGGACCTGGGGGAGTTCATGGTCCGCCTGGTGGAGGCCCGGGCCGGCGGGACGTACAACGCCACCGGCCCCCTGGACCGCCCCATGCGCATCGAGGAGATGCTCTCGGGCATCGCAGAGGTCACGGCCAACGGACCGGAGTTCACGTGGGTGGACGCGGACTTCCTGGCCGAACAGGAGGTCCGGCCCTGGCAGGACATGCCGGTCTGGATTCCGCCGCGGGACGGCATGGAGGGATTCAGCCAGGTGGACTGCTCCAGAGCCATCGCCGCCGGCATGACCTTCCGGACCCTGTCCGATACGACCCGGGCGACCCTGGAGTGGACCGACGGCTGGGACCAGGAACGCAGAGACGCTCCGCTCCGCTTCGGCCTGCCGGCGGATCGCGAGGCCGAGGTGCTGGCCGCCTGGCACGCCAGAACCTGATCCGCGAAACCCTCGAGAGCGAGAGACCGTGAGCTTCCTGACCCGCATCATTCCCGTCGAGCGCGACGAGTGGAAACCCGTCCTCCTGGCCACGGCCTACGGGTTCCTGATCCTCTTCAGCTACTACATCCTTCGCGCGGTTCGGGACGAGATCAGCGCGGAGGACCGCGGCAACCTCCAGATCCTCTGGACGGCCGTGTTCCTGGTCATGCTGATTGCCGTCCCGATGTACTCGTCGCTGGTCTCTCGGTACTCGCGGGCCGTGTTCGTCCCCATCGCGAACCTCTTCTTCGCGTCGAACCTGGTGCTCTTCTGGTTCGCCCTCCAGGCGCTGCCCGTGGAGAGCCGACCCTGGATCGACCGGGTGTTCTACGTCTGGGCCAGCGTGTTCGCCCTCTTCGTGGTCACGGTGTTCTGGGGACTCGTGGTGGACCTGTTCCGAAATACCCAGGGCAAGCGGGTCTTCGGGTTCATCGCCATCGGATCGTCGGTGGGTGGAATCGTGGGATCGGGCTTCACGGCGTGGATGGCCACGCTGGTGCCCACCTTCGTGCTGCTCCTGGTGGCGTCCATTCCCCTGGTCTTCTCGGCCTGGATGGCTCGGCTGCTTCATCACGCGTCGGAGGTTCCGAACACGGCGCTCCGTCAGGAGAAGGGCAAGATCGCCGGTACCGCCTGGAGCGGGATCCAGGTGATTCGGGACTCCCGCTACCTCCAGGGGATCGCCCTGTTCATCGCCCTCATGACCTTCGCGTCGACGATCCTGTACTTCCAGCAGTCCGAGCTGGTGTACGGCGCCATGACCGATCGAGGGGTACGGACCGCGTTCCTGGCCAAGATCGACCTGGTGGTGAACATCCTGACCATCGGCGGCCAGGGCGTGCTGGCGGCCCACCTCATCCGCTGGCTGGGGGTGGGCGTCGTCCTCGCGATCGTCCCGGCGGCGGCGTTCATCGGCTTCATCGTCCTGGGGCTCTACCCCTCCCTGGCCGTGCTGGTCGTGGTCCAGGTCATCTATCGG
Organism: Gemmatimonadota bacterium; assembly: GCA_039587435.1. Classification (GTDB taxonomy): domain Bacteria; phylum Gemmatimonadota; class Gemmatimonadetes; order Longimicrobiales; family Gaopeijiaceae; genus JBDHIJ01. The sequence continues at coordinate 7,697 of JBDHIJ010000052.1, read as the reverse complement.
GCGGGCCGATACGCCCTCGCCCGGCCGGCCCGCGAGGTGCTCTTCACCGTCGTGTCGCGCGAGGAACGCTACAAGTCGAAGGCCTTCATCGACGCGGCCGTCTATCGCGGCGGCGACCTCGTCAGCGGTTGGATCTACGCCGGCCTGGCCGCCGCCGGTCTGACCGTGGGATCCATCAGCCTGGTCGCCGCGCCCATGATGGGGATCTGGGTCGCGGTGGGCCTCATGCTCGGGCGCGCGCAGGAGCGAATGGCGGCAGAGGGAGGGGACGACGGCGTTCCTGCCGGAGCCGAGGTCCCGGGTGAACCCACGGCCTCCACCCCGCCGGCCTGATCTCGCTCTGGGGGACGAAGCCGTGACAGACGCCCATCGGGAGCCGGCCTCCCCCCTGGAGACCCCCCTCACCCGGCATGCCGGGATTCGGGTCCCCCTCATCGGCGGGGCCATGTACCCCTGCTCCAACCCCGAACTGGTGGCGGCCGTGTCGGCCGCCGGCGGGATCGGCATCCTGCAGCCCGTATCCCTGACCTACGTTCACGGTCACGACTTCCGCGAGGGCATCCGGCTCATGCACCGCCTCTCCGGAGGGAAGCCGCTGGGGATGAACGCGCTGGTCGAGAAGGCGAGCCGGAAGTACCACGAGCGGATGGTGGAGTGGGTCGATGTCGCGCTGGAGGAAGGCGTCCGGTTCTTTGTCACTTCGCTCGGCAAGCCCAGGTGGGTGGTCGACCGGGTCCACGGTGTCGGCGGAGTGGTCTATCACGATGTCACCGAGCGGAAATGGGCCCTGAAGGCCCTGGAGTCCGGGGTGGACGGCCTCATCGGCGTGAACCGACGGGCCGGGGGCCACCCCGGGGACCGGGCGGCGGAAGCGCTGCTCGAGGAACTGCGGGACCTGGGAGTTCCGGTGGTCTGCGCCGGGGGGATTGGGGACGGACGGGAATTCGCGCAGGCCCTCGAAATGGGCTACGCCGGCGTCCAGATCGGTACCCGCCTCATCGCCACGTCCGAGTGCGCGGCGAGCGAGCCCTACAAGAACGCCATCGTGGAAGCCTCCGAGGACGACATCGTTCTCACGGAGCGCATCAGCGGGGTGCCCGTAGCGGTGCTGAGGACCCCCTACATCGAGGCCATGGGGACCTCCTCGGGACGGTTCACCCGCTGGATGCTCCGAGGCGGCCGCCGAAAGCACTGGATGAGGACGTACTTCGGCCTGCGAGCCATGTGGGAGCTCAAGCGGGCTTCCCTCGACGAGAGGGGTACGCGCGAGTACTGGCAAGCCGGACGCTCCGTCGAGCAGATCCGCTCGGTGGAGTCGGTGCGCGACGTCGTGGCGGAATTCGAGGATCAGGCCGTGCGGGCCAGAGTGTCCCGCAATCGGACCCCCCGACCCGAAACGACCGAATCCTGACTATTCAAGCCTGAGCCATCTCCGACACCCGGTCCGCCAGGTTCGGGTGTCGGGTCCAGAGGAACCCTCCGGCCACACCTCCCGCCAGTGCGTTGGCCACGAAGATGGCCCACCACGGGGCGGCGCCCGCCAGTTCGGCAGCGAAGACACCCGCGAACACCGACGAGAGAATGAACCCGGCCACGAAGATGAACATGGCGGGGTACCACAGGGACGGGTGAAGGTCGGTCTCGTACAGCAGGAAGGCCGCCGCCAGCCCGATCACCAGCGATCCCACCATGTGCACGCCGTTGAAGGCCAGAACGGCCCCCGCTCCGGCCGTTCCACCCAAGAGGGCAGTCCCCAGGCTCTCGGCCGTGAAGAAGGCCGGACGCCCCGTCACGAGATTGAGGATGAGGAAGAAGACCGCGACGACGACATATCCGATCACGCCGGCTTCCAGCCCCTGGACCACGGTGTCCTTGCTTCCACGTTGCATGAGCACCTCCATCGAGTAACGCTGATCGGTTCACCCTTGCAGAGCGGCACAAACCGTTCCAACTGTGTGGCATGGCTCCTGCACTCCAGGGTGAGTGCGGCTTCCCGCGCGTGTGGAGGCCGGGGACAGAGCTTCAAATCGCACAAGGAGGCAGCATGCGTGCGCGCGCCATCGGACTCACCGCCCTTTTTGTCCTGACCGCCTGCGGGCCCAGCGCGGAGGAAGAGGCCGCACGGATCGCCGCCGAGGAGGCTGCCATCGCCCAGGCCGCCATGACCGAAGCCCAGGACATGTACGATCCGGCCAATTTCGACTCGATCTCCTGGGAGGCGCCGGCCGAGGCCATCGAGCGGGGTGCCACGGTGTTCCGCTTCTCCTGCCAGAAGTGTCACGGGCCCACGGGCGCCGGTGACGGCGGGTTCGTCCAGGGCGGCGACACGCTGCATCCCCCGAGCTTCCTGGAGGCAGACTGGCGGTTCGCCGAGGACCGGGACGGTCTCCGCGAGGCGGTCTTCGTGGGAGCCGTCGAAGGGATGCCCCACTGGGGCATGGAGGGCCTCAAGTACCGGGACGTGGATGCCGTCGCCATCTACATTCAGGACGACCTGAGGAACTGATCGCCATCGGACGCGGCACGGGGCCGGCCACCGCCGTCCCCCGGGCTGCAACGGCCTCGCCCAAGGGCGGGGCCGTTGTGCGTTTACCCGCCCTGTATCGACTCCACGTCCCTGCGGGGCCCCCGGGGCTGCGCTCCACCGGTCGGAACACCGAGGCGGAAGACCACGGACGGCAGGCGCCCCTCCAGGGCCAGGACGTCCCGGATCCGCTCCTCCCAGATCTCGTCCCCCCCGTTGAGGGCCAGCCAGTCGGCCAGCCGGAGGGGAGCGTTCACCGGCTGAATGGCCAGACCGGCCGCCGTCGCCCTGAGCCAGAACCGCATCCAGGTCATTCCGGCGCGGACCTGCCTCTCGCGCACCGAGTCCGCTGTCCAGGTCCGGCCTGAGCCGTCCGGAGGGGCATAGAACGCGCCCCAGCGCCCTCCCTCCCCTCCCCGGCCCGGGCCGCGACGCCAGAGAGCGACGCGTTGGTCCGATGCCTGGGGGGGGAACAGCCGGGTGCGAACCGCCGACAGCGTCGTGAGGCCGAGATCCTCGATCTCGAGACCGTCTCGATGGCGGACGGTGGGATCGAGGCGGAGCCAGCGATCCACGCCCGCCGCCACGGCGGGATCCGCGGCGAGGACCCCGGCAGAATCGGCGGCCAGCGTCCGGACGACCTGCTCCGCCGCTCCTCCGTCAAACCAGCGGATCCTGCCCTCCGAGGCCGGCATTTCCGGTGGCGGAAGCTGCGCGCCCGGCTCGTCCGCGGGCGTCCGCATGTCTCCCCTCCAGGTCCTCCGCCGAGCCAGGGCGTCGAAGAGCCTGGCGTCGTCGGGGGCAGACGGTTCGGATCCGTCGGGTGACGCCTCCAGCAGAGCCGCGAGGGTCAGGTCGTCAGGGTTCGGGAGGACGGTCACCCGAACCGGCCGGCCGGCCCCGGCCCCGGCAACCCGGAGGGTCTCCGTCGCGCAGCCCAGACCCATGAACCCCTCGACCAGATCGGCATCCAGGGGCCCGGTGAGCCGGGCGCGATCCATGCGGAGCGCCAGAGCCCCGTCTTCCCTGACATCGACGCTCCACGGCTGGGAGTTCATGGCGCTGGGCGCCAGGGCCAGCGTGGAAACCAGACTCGAGAGATCGGAGGAGCCCGGCTCAGGCAGGAACCCCGTGGGGTCGGCCGGCGCCGGCGCGAACAGGCCGGTCCGCGCCCCGCGCACGGTCAGTCCCGCCACCCCGCCGACCGCCAGAAGGCCCATGGTCCCAAGGAACGCCCGTCGCCCCAGCGACCCCCTGGAGGGCCCGGTGTCCACACCCAGCACACTCACCAGCGTTCTCCTGCGGTCCGGTCAGTTGGCGGTCGGAAAGAGGGAGGGATCCAGCCCCGGGATGATTCGGAGGGCGTTCTCGTAGTAGAGCTTTCTCAGGACCGGGTCGGGGAGGTCGAGTCCGTACAGCTTCCACATGGCGTGGTACTTCCGATAGTAGTCGAAATACTCGTCCGCCGTCTCCAGCGTCCTGAAGTAGTAGGGGTACTCCTCCGGCGCCCAGGAGTCCTTCCCGAAGAGCACGCGATCCTGGTATTCCTCGAAGAACGTCCGGGCCGCGCGGGGCTGGCGTCCGAACTCGTAGAGAACGGCGCCGATCCCCACGTACATGTTGGGCATCTCGTCCATGAGGCGGCCCAGCGTCCCCAGGTCGTTGCCGAACCACCCCAGATGGGCGTTGATGAAGACCGTCTCCGGGTGCTTCCGGAAGACGTTGTGCTGCTCCTCGATGATCTGCTCGAAGGGGGCCGGATCGGTATCGCTCCGCTTCCGGCGGGGTCGAAGCTTCAGCTCCAGCCACTTCTCGTTGGTGGAGTCGTGGGGCATCCAGAACTGCCTGGGGTCCGCGGAGTGGATGAGAACGGGAATCCCCAGGTCACCGGCCCTCGCCCACACCGCGTCCAGTCGCGGATCGTCCACCGGGACTCGCGCTCCCGAGCCGTCCTGCACGCTCAGGCCCAGGTTCTTGAAGATCTTCAGGCCCCGAGCGCCCGACTCCACGTCCGCGGACAGCTGATCCGCCGCATTTCGGCCCCAGTCCGGGTCGTCGATCCCCTCGAAATCCAGGTTGGCGAACACCACGAAGCGGCCCGGGCGCCGGCCCTCCATGGCGGCGACCATGGCTCGAAGTCCCTCTCCGGACCCCCCGCTGAGGTTCACCATGGTCCCCATATTCATGGCGTCCATGGCATCGAGGAGTTCCTGCAGCGCCGCCTCGTCCGGGGGGCGCCACTGGTGGGAGTGCACGTCCACGAACGGGTAGCGGGCTCGAGGCGTGGGGTTCTCGGGCACCACCAGGGTGCTGATGGGCTCGAAGGCCTCCACCGTCATCTCCTGGGCCGTCGCTTCGGCAGGTCCCGCCATTGCAGCGCCCACCGCGGCCAACCAGACCAACGCGACCCGAACGTGGGTCGCCTCTCTCCACCTTCGATCCATCGGAACACCCCTCATCGTCACTGTCCTCCGGTCCAGCCCTGACCCCGTACCGCCCGGCCGGGGAGGGCTCCCGTGTGATTGCCGCCGCTGAGCACCTGCTCTCCGTTCACGAAGACGTGGACCATACCCGTCGAGAGCTGATGAGGGTCCTCGAAGGTGGCGTGATCCTGGATGGTCTCGGGGTCGAACACGACCACGTCGGCCATGAACCCCTCGGCCAGTGTGCCGCGGTCGGAGATGCCGAGGTTCGCGGCCGGGAACGAGGTGAGCTTCCGAATGGCCTCCTCCATCGGGAGGACCTCCTCGTCCCGAACGTACTTGCCCAGGAGCCGGGCGAAGTTGCCGTAGGCTCTCGGGTGGGTGCTGCTCTGGAGGAACAGCCCCTCCGGTGCCATGGAGCCGGCGTCGGAGTCGTAGGCGACCCAGGGGAGGGTGAGCTGACGGCGTACGTTCTCCTCGGACATGAGGAAGTAGACGACCTGGACACGAGAGCCGTCCTCGACCACGAGGTCCATGGCGGTCTCCTCCACCGAGGTGCCCCGTTCGGCGGCCACCTCGGCGAGCGTGCGTCCGATGTAGTGCCTGAGGTCGGGGTTGTTAAACCCAACCAGAAGGACACCTTCAGGCCCCGCGGCAAGACCCAGATTCTCCCACTCGTCCGTGGGGGTGGCCATCTCCACGGCCACCCGGGCCCGGATCTCGGGATCCTGGAGCCTGCGTGCCCACTCGTCGTATCCGCCGGCCTGTACCCACGGCGGCATGTGGGCGTCCAGGCCGGTGGATCCCGCCGTGTAGTTGTACATGTCCGCGGTGATGCGCAGTCCCTCGGCCCGAGCCGCCTCGACCTTCTCGATGACCGCGTCGATCTTCTCCCAGTTCTCCTGGCCGGCCATCTTCAGGTGATAGATCTCGGCGGGGAGCCCGGCCTCGCGGGAGATGGTGATCAGCTCATCGATCGCCTCCAGCAGCCGGTTGCCTTCGCTGCGCATGTGCGAGATGTACATCCCGCCGTAAGGGGCGGCGGCCCGGCTCAGGGCGATCAGCTCGTCCGTATCCGCGTAGAACGCGGGAGCATAGATGAGCGAGGAGCCGATGCCCATGGCCCCTTCCTCCATGGCCTGCCGGACGAGCTCCTCCATCCGGGTCAGTTCCTCGGAGGTCGGCGGGCGATCGTCGTACCCCACCTCGTGAATGCGGAGCGTCGTGGCCCCGACGAAGGAGGCGACATTCGTCGACGTCCCCTGCTCCGTCAGGTAGTCCAGGTACTCGCCGAGCGTGGTCCACGGGACCTCGAGGGCTACGTCCGCGGGGAGCCCCAGGTACTCCCGGGCCTGGTCCTCACCACCGACCCAGGACACGAAGTCCTCCAGCCAGTCCTCCTTCATCACGTCGCTCATGGGTCCCATGGAGGCTCCCTCGCCGAAGACCTCGAGGGTCACGCCCTGGACGATGTCTCCCATGGACCGCCCGTCGATGATGAGCGACTCCGTGGCCCAGGACAGCATGTTGATGAATCCGGGGGCGACCACCATCCCCGTGACATCCAGGTCGGTGGCGGCCCGTGCGGCCGAGAGATCGCCGACCGAGGCCACCCGGTCGGCGATGATGCCCACATCGGCCACCACGCCCGGCGCTCCGGTCCCGTCATGAACGGTTCCACCTCGAAGGATGACGTCGAACTCCGGCTCGGAGCCCGAGCACGCGCTCAGGAACGCGATGCCCAGAGCCAGCAGAAGCCGACCGGTGATGGTCGAAGGGCGAGCGGTGATCATGATCTTCCCTGGGGATGAGTCGGGAGCCTGTGGCCCCGGGGGGCCGGACCGGTTGCCGGGCGCAGCGCGCCGCATCCGGCGAGGGTAAGGGAAGGTGGAGACCGGGTCCAGGCAAGTCGAAATCGTGGCCGCGTCCCCGCCTCGGCCATCGGCCCGCGTTGCCGCCGGGAACGCCTCTTTCTATGTTTCGCCCTGGTTGAAGCGACTCACATTTCATCGATCAGGCAGGCCGTGGCTAACGACGCCATCGAGATGGAGGGGACCGTCACCGAGGTCCTTCCCAACGCGAATTTCAGGGTAGAGCTCGAGAACGGGCACGAGATCCTCGCATACCTTTCCGGAAAGATGCGGAAGTTCTACATCCGCGTACTGGAGGGAGACCGGGTGAAGGTGGAGATGTCCCCGTACGACCTCACCCGCGGGCGGGTCACCTACCGCTACAAGTAGCCGGCCGGCCTGGGCCGCGAACGACGAAGAGGGCGGGACCGAGCACAGTCGGTCCCGCCCTCTTTCGCGTCCCCCGTCGCCGACTAGTGATCCCGACTGGAGATGTCGTCGCCCTTCTCCTTCACCAGCGACTCGATCTTTCCGAGCAGCGAGTTCGCGTCGGCCATGCCGGCCTCAAGGAGACCATCCCCTGAGTGCTGCGCGTCCTTGGCCGGACGGTAAAGGTTCAGCCAGAGGTCCCACTTCTCCCCCGCCCTGAGGACCCAGTAGAAGGTCTTACCCTTTTCCGGCCCGCCACGGATCAGGTCCCACAGGAGGGCGATGATGGCCACCTGCGAGAGGACCAGGTCTCCCATTCCGTCCAGAAACAGCTTCAGCTCGAAGATGAGCAGGTCCCGGATCAGGATGGAGTTGGTGGGAGCCTGTGGCCCCGGGGGGCCGGACCGGTTGCCGGGCGCAGCGCGCCGCATCCGGCGAGGGTAAGGGAAGGTGGAGACCGGGTCCAGGCAA
>JBDHIJ010000051.1:0-22874 GCA_039587435.1 Gemmatimonadota bacterium | reverse complement strand
GCTCCCCACGCCAAGAGGGCGGGGCACCACCAGGTGCCCCGCCCTCTTCCGTTGCGGGCCGGTCCAGGCGGATCGACCGATGGCGGCCGGCTACTTCGCGCCGGAGCCCCCGTCCCTGTCTCCGTCCTCGGAGACCGGCTTGGGCGGCGACAGTACCGGGTACTCGATCCCCAGCTGCTCGAGGTAGGTCTCGAAGCGGGTCTCGTCGTAGTAGTACTGCTCCAGGAGCGGCCGGTACGTGTCCATGATCGTCTTGTTGAGATCGATGGGCGGCGGATCGTTCTCGGTGATGAACGGGATGTACTCCTGCTCCGCCGTCTGGACGTCGTTGAAGTACCCCCAGGCCTGCTCGACCAGTTCGGGCTGAGCGAACAGCTGCAGTGCCGTCCGGGCCATCACCTTGGCTCCGGCCCTTGTGGGCGATGGGGGTGGCCATGGCCATGGCGCTCGACCAGTGGTGGCCCGGCAGCCCCGGCACGTTGGACGGGAAGCGGAGGGTCACCGTGGGCATGGTCCAGGAGATGTCACCGATGTCGTCCGACCCACCGCTGCGCCGCTGACCCGTGGGCTCACTGAGCTCGGAAAGCTCCGTGGGCATGCCGCGGGGCTCGGTCCCCACCTGGGCCTGCACGGCGTCGGCAAAGTCGTGGTCGTCCTGCGTCCATTCGGGCAGCCCCACGTCCTGGATGTGCTCGTACATGGTTTCGGCCACCACCTTGTTGAAGTGGCGGGGCCAGGCGGCGCCGCGGACACGGTAGGACATCTCGGTGTCGGTCATGAGGGCGGCGCCCTCGGCCATCTTCACGGCGATGTCGTAATTCCGCTTGATGTCCTCGTAGTCCATCTCGCGGAAGTAGTACCAGACCGATGCCGACACGGGCACGACGTTGGGCTGGTCCCCGCCGTCAGTGATGACGTAGTGGGACCGCTGGTCGGGACGCAGGTGCTCCCGGCGGAAGTTCCAACCCACGTTCATGAGCTCCACGGCGTCCAGTGCGCTCCGACCCCTCCAGGGCGCTCCGGCTCCGTGGGCGGCCTCACCGGCGAAGGTGAACTCCACCGACACCAGGCCGGTCCCGTTGGCCGGGCCGTAGGTCACCGACAGGTTGCTGGAGACGTGCGTGAACAGGGTGATGTCGACATCTTCGAACAGCCCGTCCCGGACGTACCACGCCTTGCTGCCCAGCTGCTCCTCGGCCACGCCGGGCCACAGGATCAGCGTCCCCTCGATGCCCTCCTCTTCCATGACCTCCTTGAGGGCCAGGGCGGCCACGACGTTCACGGCCGATCCGGAGTTGTGTCCCTCGCCGTGTCCCGGAGCACCCGCGATGAGCGGATCGTGGTAGGCCACGCCGGGCTTCTGGTTGGACTTCGGGATCCCGTCGATGTCCGAACCGAACGAGATCACCGGGCGGCCGGACCCCCAGCGCGCGAACCACGCCGCCGGAATGCCCGACACGCCCCGCTCGATGGTGAATCCGTTCTCCTCCAGGATCCCGGTGACGTACGCGGACGTCTCCGACTCCTGCTGACCCAGCTCGGAGAACGAGAAGATCTTGTCCACCATGACCTGGGCCAGCTTGGCCCGATCGGCCACGCCGGCCTCGACCCGCTCGATGAGGGGGGCCAGGTCCGCGTCGGACATGGACTGCCCCGCCGCCGCGGACGGCAGCAGCAGGAGCGCGGAAAGGGCGGCGAAGCGCCTCAGGATGCTTCTGGACATGGGAATCCTCAAAGCGAGTCGAGATGGGCGTTTAGGGGCACGCGACAGGGTGCCGCTCCCCGCGAGGTGCGGCAAGGGTGCGGAGCCACAATTTCAGGTGGGGATCGCAGGCCGGGCGCTACGTCACCCCGCTTCTCCGATGCGTCGTTTGGCGGATGGGAGCGAGTCGCTCGTCGGCGCAAATAGGGAGCAGCCCGGGGAACCTCGCATACCCGGGGCCGCCTGACGGCCCCGGGTCCCCCCGGGCAGACCCCTGCGGGCGGGCCGATCGGGCTCGCCGGAAGGAAGGAGGATCCGATGAAACGGTTCCTGTGCACGGCGCTCATCGCACTCGCGTACGGCGTCCTCGTCCCGAGTCCGGCATCCAGTCAGCTCTGGTTCTATCCGGACTACGCGCTCCCCACCGCCGGACCGGAGGGAGCGACCTGGTTCTCCGGCGCGTACGGAAGAGGCCTGAACGATGCCTCGGGAAAGCTCGACAACTTCGTCGGGCAGGTCGGATACGCCACCGACCGGGCGTCGCTGCTGGCGTCGTACGGCTACATCACGACCGGAGGCGAATCGGAGAGCACGTTCGCGGGCTCCCTGGCCGTAGACCTGAACACCGGTGACGGTCCGAGATTCGCCGTCCAGGGGGGCGCCGGCTGGATGGGAGACTCGGACCTGAACCTGTTCCGTTTCCCCGTGGGCCTGTCGATCAAGCAGACCTTCGAGGCGGGTTCGACCGAGTGGACGCCCTGGCTGATGCCTCGGGCGAACATCATGTACGCCTCCGGAGGGAGCGACAGTGCGACCGAGACGGATCTCGGTGCCTCGGCCGGAGTGTACCTGACCACCGCGTCCGGTTTCGGGCTGCACGCGGCGTTCGACGCGCTGTTCGTCGAGAACGCCAACGTCTACCAGCTCGGGCTCGGAGCGCACTACTGGCTCGGCTCCCGCTGACGAGCCGTCCCGCCACTGGTCCCGCCCGGCCTGACGGGCGGGCGGGACCCATCCGCCGGCGGGCTGGCTCTATCGTCCGGCGACCGCAGCCCCGAACGCCTCGGCGACCGGGTTGAACACCTGGTTCACATAGCCGGAGATGTTCACCACGGCGGCCACCACCATGTCCAGGTCGGGGAAAAGCAGCATGAGCGTGGTCCCTCCCACCGACCCCCCGGAGTGACCGATGGCCCGGGTGGCGTCGTCCCGTTGGTTCGTCCTCCACCCGATTCCGTAGTTGGTGGACTCTCCGCTGCGGAGGGTCTGGGGCGTCTGGAGCTCGGCCAGGGTCTCGGCCGAAAGGAACCCGGGCGCCATGTGGGCCTGGCCGAATCGGACCAGGTCCTCGGCGTTGGCCAGGAATCCCCCTCCCGCCCACTTGTAGGAGTTGTCCACGTAGGGGGCGTTGATGAGGCTGCCGTCCTCCCCCTTCTCGTAGAACCGGACACGGTTCACCACGATCGAGTCGGCGTGGTCGGCCACCGTGTGCCGCAGGTTGAGAGGCTCGAACACCTCGTCTCGCATGAACGTGAGGAAGTCCTCGCCCGACGCGCCTTCCATCACCGCGCTCAGGAGGTTCCACCCGTACGTGGAGTAGGAGTAGTCCGTCCCCGGTTCGAACAGGAGCGGGTCGTCCTGGAAGATCGCGAGTCCCGCCGTCGTGGTGGGATACGAAACCGACGACAGCATCTCCTGGCCCTGGTAGTGCCGCACCCCGGCCGTGTGTCCGCCGAGCTGCCGTGTGGTGACGGGCCAGCGCTTCTCCGGGAATCCGGGCACGTAGGTCTGGACCGGGGCGTCCAGATCGACCTGTCCCCGCTCCATGAGAACGCCCAGCCCCGACGCGGCCATGGTCTTGGACACGCTTCCGATGCGGAACTTCGTGAGGGTGCTCACCGGGACCCGGCTCTCGAGGTCCGCCCAGCCGAATCCCTCGGCCCAGACGATCTCGCCCCCGATTCCCACGGCCACCGAGGCGCCGGGGACGTCGTGCTCCTCCAGGACCCGGAGGATGGCGGCTCGGGAGGCTTCGATCGCCTCCAGGTAGCGGTCCGTACCGTGGGCCTCCGCCACCGCCTGGCCGGCGAGCGGCGTCGGCGCGGCGTGCAGACCCAGAAGGGCGCCCAGCAGGATCAGGCTGAAGAGCCCGGGGCCTCGGGAGATGTGCGGATGACGCATCAGGCAGCTTTCGAGAAGAAGAGGAAGGTGTGACTACCGTGGCTGAACGGAGTCTCGACCGTGAGCCGGTCCGTGCCGAGGGGTGGAAAGGTGAGCGGTGAATAGCGCTCGAGTTCGGTGAGGCTGTCGAGGTCCGGGGTCGAGGGCATCCCCTCGTTGACTCCTACCACCAGGTGCCCGCCGGGGCGCAGCGCCCCATGGATCGCCACCAGAGTCCGGTTGACCGCTTCGGGGTCATCGAGGCCCCAGCCGATGACCCCGTTCAGGACTACGACGTCGACGGACCCCGGGGCGAAGTGGGCGTTCACGTTCTCGACCCGGTCCACGATGTGATCGCGGGAGCCGAACCAGCGGCTGGAGGGCGCCATGTCGAGGGTGCGGAACCGGCCGGGTTCGTAGTCCCGCCCATACCGGCGGGTGTAGATCCGCACCCCCACGAACAGGACCGTCCGGATCTCGGACCGGTCACGGTACCACGGGAGAATGGTCTTCAGCAGCACCGCCCGGTCCGGCGGCGTGTAGAGGCCGAGCAGCCACGCCCAGATCAGCAGCCGGGTCCTCACCGGTCATCCGGGGCGGGTGGCGCCTTGGCCGCAGGTCGGGTCCGGACGGCCTCCAATCACCAGGGGTTCAGCTGGTAGCCCTGGGTCTGGAAGACGTTCAGGGCCGTCATGGCGGACCAGCCGAGCTGCACTCCGGGCAGGAGTTCGGACGGATCGACGCCCCGGGCGCCGGCCGTCTGGCCACAGAGGACGATGTCCACGCCGTTGGCCATCAGCTCTCGGATCATGGCTCCGGTGGGATTGGCCTGGCCGTCGAACCGCTCGCCATAGGCCTCGTCGTGCAGGAGGGCGACCCACCCTCCGCCGTGGACCACCGCGGCCGCATGGATCCGCTCGGTCGGCACACCGTGCCGGGCATGGAGGTTCAGGAACCGCGCGATCGTGACGATCTCCGGGTGGACCTGGCTGGTGTCCTCCACCCGCTCCACGATCTCCCATACCGCCTTGAACTCGTGGCCCGGCGGCACGTCGAAGTCGGCGCCCTCCACCAGGAACGTGGGCCCACCCGAGTTGATCACGGGACCCGAGGACTGCATGCCCGGGCGCTGGCCCTGGGCGGCGTCGGCTCCGCAGAGGAGCGCGGCCAGGGCCGGAACAGCGAGGATCGAAAGACGGAGGGGTGCCTGAGACATGGGCGAATCCAGCGGTGAGAGAGGACGGGGCGCGCGAGCCTCAACATCGGCGCCCGATCGGCCTCCGACAACCACCGGACGGCTTGCGGACGGGTCTGCCACCCTCTACAGGTGGAACCCCTCCAGACATCCTGGACCGCTCACGAAAGGACCCGTCATGAGCCCGTTCTCCGCACCTCACGCCCGCCGGAGACGGCCCAGCCCGTTGATCGCCGCACTGGCCCTCGCTCTGGCCCTGGTGCCCGCCGCATGCGGCCCCGGGGGAGACTTGGAACCGGCACCGGAAGCGACTCGCTCCGCACCTCCGCCGGGCGTCATGAACGTCGTGGCCCGGGGTCTCAGCTTCGAAGCTCCCGCCGAGGTCCCGTTGGGCTGGACGACGATCCGCTTCGAGAACCTCTCCCCCATGGTCCACTTCGTCGTGGTCGAGCGTCTGCCCGAGGGACAGGGCGCGTCCTCTCAGCAGGAGCTCGTAGCTCCCGTCTTCCAGAGGGGCATGGATCTCATCGCCGCCGGGGACATGGACGGAGCGATGGCCGAGTTCGGAACCCTCCCCCCCTGGTTCGGCGACATCGTCTTCATGGGCGGCCCCGGGCTGACCTCGGCCGGGCAGACGTCCCAGGCCACCGTCTACCTGGAGCCCGGCACCTATCTGCTGGAGTGCTACGTGAAGACCGCCGGGGTCTTCCACTCCTACAACCCGGACCCGGCCATCCTGGGGATGGTGCACGAGTTCACGGTGACCGCCGAGGCCTCGGGCGCGGTCGAGCCGTCACCGACCCTCTCGGTCCGGATCTCATCGGCATCGGGGATCGAGATCGAGGGCACGCCCTCGGCGGGAACCCACATGGTCCGGGTCGACTTCGACGACCAGGTGGTCCACGAGAACTTCGTGCAGCACGACGTCCACGTGGCCCGGATCCCGGACGGGTTCGACCTGGCCACTCTTGAAGCCTGGATGAACTGGGTGGATCCGGCCGGCCTCCAGACGCCCTCGCCGGTGGAGTTCATCGGCGGCACGAACGAAATGCCGGGCGGCACGTACGCGTACTTCACGGTCACGCTCACCCCGGGCACCTACGCCCTGGTGGCCGAGGTTCCCGGAGCCCTGGGCAAGGGCATGCTCCAGACCTTCACGGTGGAGTAGCCGCCGAGCCTGACGAGCACTCGCTCCCTCATCCTCCCCTATTCCCTTCCCCTGTGTGGCTTCGACCCAGTCGTGGGGGTCTGGCAGGTCGGGATCCGGGGGGGGCGGACCCGGGCGGTCGTCAGGGATCCTGGACCTGGATGCTGAAGGGTTCCCCGGTCACCTGGCCGTCACCGGACTCGACGGTGAGGTTGAACGCGAAGGTCCCCTCGGCCACGGGGGTCCCGGAGATCTCGCCGGTCTTCTCATTCAGCGAGAGTCCAGTGGGCAGCGCTCCGGCGGTCAGCGACCAGGTGTAGGTCCCGTCTCCGCCGGTCACGGTGGGGGTCTCGGCGTAGGCCACACCGACGGTGCCGGAGGGCAGTTCTCCCGCTCCGACCACCAGGGGCTCGTACACGGTGAGCGGGATCTCCGCGGTGGCCTTCTCGCCGTCCCTGGTCGTGACCCGGTAGGTCACCTCGAACAGCCCGGTGTCGGCGGGGACGCCGGAGACGATCCCGGTGAGGAGGTCCAGGGCCAGTCCATCCGGAAGCGCGCCCTCTTCGATGGTGTACGTGTAGCCGCGCGCGCCCCCCTCGGCCTCGAGCTGTCCGAGATACGGCAGGCCTCGGACCGCGTTGGGAAGAGTGTCGGGTCCAAGAACCAGGGGGAACTGGACCAGGAGAGGCAGCGACTTCTCCCCGACGATGGGCGGATCCGTTCCCTGCGCTCTCGCCGCGAAGACGGTCAGGTTCAATCCCGACTCGGCCGGCGTGCCCGAGAGCACACCTGTGGTGGGGTTCAGGGTGATCCCGGCCGGAAGGGGCGCCGATCCGACACCGAGGCCCCATACGAAGATGCCGTTGCCCCCCTCCGCCCGGAGCGTGTCCAGGTAGGGCAGGCCCGGTTTCCCCTCGGCGATGGAGTCGTTGAGGATGTTCACCGGTCCGGGCACGACTTCCGCCGTGTAGTCCCGGGAGGCGACCTGCCCGTCCCCGCTCTCGACCTCCACGGTGATGGCCCGGGTGCCGAGTTCCGTCGGATAGCCGGTGAGCACCCCCGTGCTGTCCACCAGCTCCAGGCCGTCCGGCAACTCGCCCGCCGTGACGGACCACGTATAGTCGCCGTCCCCGCCGGCCGCCCGGAGGGTATCGGCCCACTCGTTCTGGAAGGGGATCCCGGGGAGCTCCGTGGTCGTGATGGAGAGCGTGTCCCACTGGAGCCTGAGTGTCAGCGTGCGGCTGGCCGACAGCCCTCCGCTGTTCACGGTGATCTCCAGGTTCAGCGTGTCGGCGACCTCGGGCACTCCCTGGAGAACCCCGTCGGTGTCGAGGACCAGACCCGTGGGCAGGGCCGTGGCCGTGCTCCACTGGTAGAACCCGCTCCCTCCGGTGGCCTCGAGGGTATCGGCGTACGGCTGGCCGACCATCCCCTCCGGGAGGGAGGATGTGGTGATCACCGGCGGGTCGGTGACCGCGGTGACCTGGATCCCGAGGTCGCGTCGGGCGGTCTGACCTCCGCTGGCCACCTCCACGGTGAACCCGAAGTCCCCCTCGGCCGTCGGCGTTCCGCTCAGGACGCCGCCGGACGAGAGCGTGATCCCAGCGGGCAGCGCACCGGCCACGCGCTTCCAGGTGTACTCTTCGTCGCCACCCTCGGCCTCGAGGGTGTCGGCGTAGGGCGTGAGTCGGAGGCCGGGAGCGAGCACGGTGGTCACGACCACGAGATCGTCCTGGACCCGGATGGTGAAGCTGGCCTCGTCGGACTGCCGCTGGGCACCCGAGCCACTCGTGGCCCGGATGTCGAGTGGGAAGGCTCCGGCCTCGGTGGGCGTGCCCGACAACGTCCCGGTCTCGGGATCCAGGCTCAGGCCCGGCGGCACCTTTCCACCGAAGACGCTCCAGGCGAACGTGCCGTCGCCTCCCTCGGCCTCCAGGGTGAAGGTGTAGGCCTCGAGGAGCCGTGCGTCCGGGATCGAGTCGGTGGTGATGGTCACCGTTCCCGGGACCACCGCGAGGTCCACGACCCCCGAATCGGTCTGACCGTCCCCGCTGGACACCGCCACCGTGAACGAGGACGTGCCCAGCACGGTCGGCGTGCCCGAGACCTCACCGGTCTCGCCGTCCAGAGTGAGCCCCTCGGGGAGGTCGCCGACCGTGATGTCCCAGGCGTACTCCCCGTCCCCTCCCCGGGCCTCCAGGAAGGCGGAGTACGGCTGATCCACGGCCGCCGACGGCAGCAGGCTTGTCTCCAGGGAGAGCGTGTCCCAGACGATCTCGATCTCCAGTTCCTTCCTGGAGTTCAACCCTCCGCTACTCACCAGCACCTCGAAGACGCTGACACCGGCGGCCGTCGGGGTCCCGCTCAGTTCCCCGGCGGCGGACAGCTGGATCCCGCCGGGGAGCCCCCCACTGACGATCGACCAGGAGAACTCGCCGTCTCCGCCGGTGGCCTCCAGGGCGGCTTCGTACTCCACCCCTTCCCGACCGACGGGCAGGGTGTCGGTGACGATGACGGGGGTGGTGACCTGCCCCTCGATGAAGAACTCCAGCGGCCCTTGATCGGTCTGCTCGTTGCTCATCACGGCAACCGTGATGGCGTAGGTCCCCGAGTCCTGGGGCGTGCCTGTCAGGCGACCGGACCCCTCCAGCACGAGGCCCTCGGGGAGCTCTCCGGAGACGAGGGACCAGTCGAACTCCCCGTTTCCGCCCTCCGCTTCCAGCTGCTCGTCATAGAGGTCCCCCACCAGACCGTCCGGAACGCTGTCCGTGAGGAGGACCAGCTCCGCGTCGGTGGTGGTGGAAACCTCGGGCCCATAGCCCGAGCATCCGAAGCTGTTGCAGGCCTGGATGCGGTACTGGTACTCCGTCCGCTCCGTGAGGCGCCGGTCCCTGAAGTCCGTCCGGTCGGCCGGGACGTCGGCGAGGTCCACGAAGTCGGGGTCCTCCCCCACCTCGCGGCGCTGGATCTGGAACCGCTCCTCGTTGTCCGAGGCATCCACCCAGGACAGATCCACCGCCACGTCCGAGGCCGGGGTGGCCGACAGTCCGGTCGGCCCCGCCGGCGGGTTTGAGTCGACGACCCGAACCGCGGCCAGTCCCGTCTTCCCGTCCGCGGAAGCCGAGATGGAGGCGTTCCCGACCCTGCGAGCCGTGACGAGGCCCGTCTGGGTCACCTCGGCGATCTCGGGACTGGAGCTGGACCACGAGATCGCGGCTTCCACCGGGAATCCGTTCACGTCCAGCGCCACCGCGTTGAACTGGCGCTGACTTCCCAGCTCGAGCGTATCCGCGGCCGGACTCACCTGGACCCGGACAATGGACGGCGTCGGAGGTGGCTCCGTTCCTCCGTTGCCCCCGCTGTCGCAGGACACGAGGACTCCCGCACCCACCGTCGAGACGACCAGGACGGAGAGGAAGCGACGGCGTCGCCGAGTGAGGTTGGGAGGTTCCAGTGGCATCATTCAAATCTGGCGGTGGGTCGACCTTCGATCCAGCCCCGAGGGACCCGGATACAGAACTGTTCTCGACGGCTCAACCCACTACGGTGACGAGGGTTGCGGTCGGTTCCCACCCCGATCGGAACCTTTGCCGCCCGCTCTCAGGTAGAATAGCTTTAATGTGTCTGGCGACCCGGCCGACTGGCCCAGCGCATCCCTTCCAGCCCGAAGTCCGAGAGTCATCTTGAGCCTGCCTCGCCGTCTGGCCAACTGCTTGACGTTTCTGGCCCTCCTGAGCACCCCGGTCGTTCCTCTCGCCGAGCCCCTCGAGGGTCAGGTGGTGGGTCGATTCAATCCCGGGAGCCGCCTGGTCACTCGAGCCGAACTGAACCGGCTCCTCGAGGACGCCCGGGCCATTACCGCCTCCCCGGCATACAGCGAGGAGGTCCGCGGCCAGGCGGACGCCTACATCCGCCTGATCGAGGAGCGGATGCTCTACGGGGACTTCCGGCCCGGTGACCGGATCGTGGTCACCATCGAGGACGAGACCGCCCCCACGGACACGCTGGTCGTACAGCCCGGCCCGGCGGTGGAACTGCCCACCCTGGGCCCCATCTCGCTTCAGGGTGTCCTCCGGTCGGAACTGAACGACCACATGCTCGCCGAGGTGGGTCGTTTCATCCGGACGCCGGACGTGACCGCCCAGGCCCTGATCCGGATCACCATCCTGGGGGCCGTCGTCGCGCAGGGATCCTACTACCTGCCCTCGAACATGCTCCTGGACGACGCCATCATGGCCGCCGGAGGCCCCGAGGGGCGGGTGGACCTGAACCGGATGGTGATCACGAGAGGAGCCGGCCGGACGATCTGGCAGGGCGGCCCTCTCGAGCAGTCTCGCATGCAGGGGCTGACGTTGGATCAGATGGCCCTTCAGTCCGGGGACGAGATCACGGTGCCCCAGGACGAGACGCTGACGCAGAACTGGTGGGCCCAGACGATCGTCCGGGCCGCCCTGGTGGCGATTTCCTTCACCATCCTCGGCGTCCGGATCTTCTAGGGCCCGAGCGGAGGTCAAAGCCGCAGGCGGGGGGCGCGCTTCGGCCGCTCCCGCCCGGAGCGAAGCCGTCAGCTTCCTGAGACCCCGCCCGGCGGGATCACGTCGATGTCGAAGCGGCTCCGGGGTTTGAGCTGCCAGACGGATGACCCCTCCGGCGCCGGCACGAGGACACCGGTGGCCCTCCTGAAGGTCGCGCCCGGCGGCACGGAGCCGAATCCGAAGTCCACGTCCCGATCCAGCACGAGCTCCAACGGACCGGAACCGTCGTCCACCACGGCCACGAAGTCGTCCTCGACCGAGAACGTGTCGGTGACCACGCCGGCCTCGATCCGCGCCAGATCCGCGTCCATGAGCCCATCCAGCGCCACGGCCGCCTCCTCCGTCGAGAGGGTGGTGGGCCGGGGATCGGTAATGATCCCACCGGAAAAGAGGAACGTGGTGACGTCGGACAGAACGGGCTGTCCCGCGAAGTTTGCGGTACGCCCCCTCAGGCGAACGCTGTCTCCAGGGAAGAGAGCCGCGCGGAGAGTGCGGATGGACCGGAGTGCCAGTTCCTCCCCCCGGATATGCATGGTGTTGTCGTTGAACACGTCCGGCCCCGCCAGCGTGATGCCCTCCACGAAGACGGGCATGCCCACCGGCAGGGCTCGGGCTTCCTCCACGGTCACCGTTGGATAGCTGACACCCAGATCCCTCTGGATCTCTCCGTCCATGGGGATTACGACGTGGGCCGAATCCAGCCCCACCACGACGAGGGTGTCCCCGAGCTCCGACTCGTCCAGACGCAGATCGAAGGTCCCTACGGGTACGCTCTCGAAGAGGAACTGACCCTCGGTATCGGTGATCCCATCGTCCACGACGGTGCTCGTTCCGGCCGCGACCAGCTCGACCTCAACCCCGGCCAGGGGCGTATCACCGCCGTCCGGCGTCCCACTGCCGTTGGCGTCAAAGAAGACCACACCGCCGACGGCGCCCCTGGCCTCGATGGCCAGGACCTGGTCGCCGGCGTCCTCCTCGCATGCCACGAGGAACGGGGCGGAGAGCACGAGGAGGGTCACGGCAAGGACCCCATTCCATGGGCGATTCATATCAGAACCTCGCTCGCACGCCGAAACGGAAGAAGGTCCCCGGAGAGCGACCCACCAGGACCTGACCGAATCTGGGGTTCACCGTGAAGGGAAGGACCGTCTCCCCGGTCTCCGGGTCGACGACGATGTCGCGGGCCGAGTCCACGGAAAGCAGGGCCGTGTCCCGCAGGCCCAGCTCGGGTTCCAGGACGTTCATCCAGTCCACGATCAGGTCCACCCCGCCGCGGCCCACCCGGGAGAACGTGTACATGAGCCGCAGGTCCAGGGCGTGGGTGATCTCGGCTCGGCACGAGTTGCGCGCGGCGGTCTGGCCGAGTTGATCTCGGATGCACTCCCACTCGTCGGCGAGATCGAAAATCGCCGGCACGTCGGGAACGAACGCGGCGTCGTTTCGCGTGACGTAGTCGCCGTTCGCGTCCACTCCCGGGGCGAACCCGGGCGTGAAGGGATAGGCCGACTGCATCCGGTAGGTCCCGGAGAGCCGCAGCGACCTGAGCTGGGGCACCACCAGGTCGAGGCCCACCGTGAGCCGATGCGGGACGTCGAAGTCCGAAACGCCGTCGCGCCAGTCGTCCGACTCGCCCTGCTGGGGGAAGGGTGACGGGAGTCCACCCGGCCCACCGTCCCTCGCCCCGAACCAGTCGTCCGTGGTCTCGGAGTAGGTGTACTCGGCGAACAGGTCGAACCAGTCCCGGTATCCCTGCTCCAGCGCGACGACCACGCTCCGGGTCTCCGAGTATCCGTCGGTGTTCAGAGCCCACACCTGGTCGAAGTCCCGGAAGCGGCGGTTGCTGCCCGGCGTAGCCACGAGCAGCTCACCCACCCGGTTCAACTCTCCGTACAGGGGCCGCCCGAACTGATCGACGCCTGAAGCAAAGGGACTCAGGTTCAGATCGTTCCGCCGGGGAAGGAAGTTCGTCCGGCGGAAGGAACCTCCGGCGTGAAGCCACGTGGCGGCAGCGAGGCGCTGGGAGATTCCGAGGGTCACGCGCGAGGTCCTGGGGGCTCTCTCCTCCGGGCCCAGGATGCTGAGCTGCGGCCCGGTGATCGGTGCCGTGCTGGAGTCGGGCAGAGAGGGCCAGACCCCCAGGTCACCGACCGCCCTGCGGGCCTCCACGCCGCCGTTCTGGGAGAGGACCTCGCTCCAGAGGGACGGGTCCATCATCCCGGAGAACACCCCTGCGCCGGCCTCCACCACCGTTCGACCCGAGCCGCTGACGTCCCAGTAGACGTTCACGCGCGACGAGAGCTTGGTCAGGCCGGGCTGCGGGAAGGTATTGGGAGTCCCGGTGAGGACGCCCCACTCCAGATTGGGGTCGAGTTCGTCGGCCGGTGTCTGCTCGTAGTCGTACCGGGTACCGAGCGTGACGGTGAGCCCGTCCGACACCTTCCAGGTGTCCTGCAGGAAGGCTCCGTAGTGGCCCTGGGTGACCGCCGAGCCCCGGGGGCCGCCCACCGCCTGAGCGAACCATCCCTCGCCGTTGGTGGTGGCCGCGGGGTCCGTGAAGAAGTACTGCCCGGTACCCCCGAACAGGAAGTCGAAGTCGTGGGTGAGGTAGTCCGCCGCGAGCCCCGCCTTGAGCGAGTGGTTTCCGATGATGTAGTACCCCGACACCAGTCCGCTGAAGGTCGAGTTCGACAGGGAGGCCGGAGCGGTCGGCGGTGAGCCCACGCCCAGTCCGTAGCTGGCGAACGTCGTGGCGGGGGTCGTCGTCTGAACACCGTCCTCGTTGCGCTCCACGTCGCCGGAACTGAAGTCCCGGGTGCTGGACCCGAATCCGGCCCGGATCTCCAGTCCGGTGTTCGCGCTGATCTCCGAGACCAGGAATCCGCTGGCCGAGACATCCCGGCCTTCCATGGTCACCCGATCCCATCCCTGCGTGCTCCCGCGCAGGGCCACGCCGCTGGCTTCGGTGATCTCGCCGACGTTGATCCGCAGGGAGGTCAGGGTCGTGGGTCCGATGGCCCAGTCCAGGCGCGCGAATCCGGAGTACGCGGTCTGGCGATCGAGCCGGGCCTCCTGGAGATCTTCGAACCGTGGAGCGTCGGCGGGGTCGAGAACGTCCAGCAGATCCTGGTACAGCTCCGCCGCGCCGAGCGGCGTGGACCGGGGGAGCTCCAGGTTCCACCCCTCGAACCCGATGACCAGGTTGGTGGTGTCGGAGGTGATCGGGATGGAGGCCGTGGCCCCAAAACGGTAGGTGTTGTGGCTTTCCGGGTTGTCCGCCAGGTACTCCGACGTCCAGGCTCCCATGGCGCTCCCCGTCCAGTCTCCGAAGATCTCCACCTCGGAGCGCGAAGCCGCCCGCCGTCCCTGCCCGACCAGGAACCCGCCTGCGGCCCCGCCCCACTCGGTGTCCCGGGCGTTGCGCAGCAGGAAGCCCTGTGAGAAGAAGCTCCGGGGGAGGGCGGACGTGCGGAACGCGTCGGCCGACAGATAGGGGTGACGGGCCGTGAACAGCGTGGCGCCGTCCACCACGACCCCGGTCATGGATCCCGGCAGCCCGTCCACGCCCGCCAGTTCGTCGGCGGTGGAAGACAGCCGCGTCAGGTCGAGGAGTTGCCGGTTCCGGTCCGGGAAGCCCCGGATCTCCGGACGCCCGAACCACTGCCCCAGACCGGGACGGGTCCGGCCCCGAACGCCACCGGCGAACGACACCGTGTCCACCCGCACGACCGGTGGAGCCGTGGGAGCCAGGTAGACCTCTACGTCGGCTGCGATCCCACCCAGCACGGGGATGTTCGACGTGACCTTGGGCATGAACCCGAGGGTCTCGGCGAACAGCGAATAGTTGCCCGGTGCGAGCAGGGAGAAGCGGAACCGCCCGGTTCGATCCGTCCGACGAGTCCAGGTGAAGCTGCTCTCCTGATCGGACAGGACCACGAAGGCGTCGAAGATGGGATCGCCCACCTGATCGAGGACCACGCCCTCTATCACGCCGTTCTGCATGTTCTGGGCGGCGAGGCCGCCGGAAGAGAACGCGCAGAACCCGAGCACCACCGCACCGACAACCGCCCAACGTGTCGACAGGGTTGGGATCATGTTCGTCCCGCAGGGGATTGGAGTGAGAGTCGGAATCGCGACACCCCGCGCGAGCGGGTTCGCATTGCCACCGGAACAGGAAGCTGGCCCGGTAAACAGACCTTTCCTAAGATGGGGGAGGAGGCGGGAATGGGCGAGGGTAAAGAGTCTCGAGGCGCTCGGAGGCTCCCGGCAACCTCGCACCGAGTGCCCTCGGGAGACCGGAATGGGTCCTCGTTCAGGCCTCCCCGATACCCGTGATTCGATCCCCGGTTTGGAGGTGCGCGCAGCTAGCGTGTACAATTCTTGCGGTAAAACGGGTGGAGCGTTTCCCACTTAAAGCATTGGTTAGGGACTTGAACCAGGATCAATACACACCGCTCGTGGTGCTGATCGAGGGCCAGGAATGGACGGCCAGATCAGTGGAAAGTGTGCTCCGGCCACTCGGCTGTGCGGTCTTCCGGGCCTACACAGGGCAACAGGGTCTGGACATCCTCCGGCGGATGATCCCGGACCTGATCCTGGTGGATCGCCACCTGGCGGATATGACCGCATCCCAAGTGTTTTCAAGCCTTAACGACGTTCCGACGGTTCGGTCTTCGACCCCCCGCGCGCTGATTTCCACGTCCCCCGTTCGCAGGGAAGAGCGCATCGCAGCCTTCGAGAAGGGCGCCTGGGAAATCCTCACTCCTCCATTCGATCCGGCCGAGCTCACCCTTCGATTCGGCACCTGGATCAAGGCCAAGCGGGAGGTCGATGAAGCCCGCGAAGAGGGGATGCTCGATCCGGCCACCGGCCTCTACAACCTCCGCGGACTGTTGCGTCGAGTAAACGAACTGTTGTCGGATGCATCCCGCAACGAGCGTTACATCTCCCTCCTGGCGGTGGGCCTGCCCGCCGACGCATCCGGCGTGAGTGAGGGAGCGGAGGCGCACCAGATCTCGCGCCTGGTAGGATCCGCGCTGGAGGGCGTGACGCGCCTCTGCGACGCCGTGGCCCGGGTCGGGCCCTCGGAGTTCATCATCGTCGCTCCCAACACGGACAGCCTGGGGGCCGAGGTGCTGGCCAAGCGCCTGCTGGAATCGGCCGAGGCCAGGGACCTGGACCTGAGAGCGGGGGTCATCTCCTCGCTGCGTGAGCGGGACGATGCCATTGCTCCCCTGGACTTCCTGAACGAAGCCACGGAAGCATTGCGCCAGGCACAGTCGGCTCCGGACGGCCCGCCCGTGTTCCACAAGGAGTTGCTGAACTAGGGAGGCCTCCTAGTCGCCGGGGGCGGCCGCCGCCGGCTCCTCATCCTCCTCCGTCTCGGCGGTCACGACCTCGTCCACCTCGAAGCCGTCGTACTCGTCCGCCCCGGGCGCGTAGTCCGCCAGGTAGTACCCGTAGTGCCGGTCGTAGCCGACCCCCGCGTCCTTGTCCGAGAGGTCGTTCAGCACGCCGCCCAGCACCCGGACCGGGAGACGGAGGAAGATCTCCATCTTCGCCCGCGTGAGGTCCTTGTTGGTGGAGCCAGAGCGCATCACCACCACGAGGTTCCCGGTGTGCGCTCCCAGGACGAACGCATCGCTCCCCGCCGCCATCGGCGGGCAGTCCACGATGATCACGTCGAACCGGGGCTTGTAGGACGCGAGAGTCTGCTGCATGCGACTGGAGCTGAGCATCTCGGGAGACGCCGACCGCCGTGAGCCGCAGGGCAGGAACGACAGGTTCGGGTAGTCGGTGGCCCGGATGGCCGACTCGGCCACCGTGCCCTCCAGGACGTCGGTCAGGCCCGGCTTGCGCTCGCGATCGAAGAGCTCGTGGAGGTCACCGCGGCGGGTGTCCCCGTCGATCACGAGGGTCCGGTGGCCGAGCTGTGAGAACGCGATGGCGAGGTTCGCCGAGACGAATGTCTTGCCCTCTTCGGTCTCCGGGCTGGTGATGGAGAGCAGGACCGGCCTGGTGGTGCCGTGGGCGAAATCGACCCGCATGCGGATGTCGCGGAACGCCTCGAACACCCGCTGCGAGTTGTCCGCTCGCCCGGTCCTCAGGCGCGGCACCATCCCCAGGATCTCCATCCCCAGCCCTTCGCTCACGTCGGACAGATAGCGCAGCCGCGGGTCGAAGTGGTCGAGCAGCACGGCTCCAGCGATCCCCAGCCCGAACAGGGCGGCGAAGGCCATGACCGCGAAACGGAGCCTGGGGTCCGACGAGGGAATGGTCGGAACTTGGGCGTTATCCAGAATCCGGACGTCGGGAATGCTCGAAGCGGAGGCGAGGCTGGCGGTCTCGTAGCGCTGGCGCAGGTCCACGTAGAGCCGGTCGGCGATGGCCACGCGGCGTTCGAGCCGCGCCTCCTCGATGGCCCTCGGAGGGATCTCCTGCAACTCGCCGGACCGCTGGTTCAGCAGGTCCCGCAGGTTCCGCTGGACCTCTTCCAGCTCGGCGACCAGGGACGTCGTGAGCGCCGGTAGAGACACCATCTCCAGGTTCCGGATGTCCTGCCGCAGGTCGATGACCGGCTGGTAGTCCTCCGTATAGCGCTGCAGGAGGCTCCGCAGTTCGGCCCGCTTCTGGGTCAGCTCCGTCAGGGCTCCCTGGAGCTGCGAGGAGGTCTGCGCCGCAGGGATCAACTCGAAGGACTCGACCCGAATCCCGTCCTCCGGAATGGAGTCGAGGAGGGCGTTGAGGCGCTCGATGTCCCGGGTCACCTCCTCCAACTCCATGCGCCGGTTGAAGTAGTCCGCGAACACGGGTCCGCGGGTCTGCTCGATCCCCGGGGCGATCGGGGCCGACTCCTCCGTGGGCAGGGTGATGGTCTGGATCCGGAAGGACTCCAGGTCGTTCTCGGCCCTCTCCAACTCACGCTGGACGGCGCTGAGCTGCTCTTCGAGGATGACCGTCAGCTCGTCCAGCTCCGCCTTCTTCAGGTCGGCGGCGACGCTGACGTGACGTTCCATGACCGACTGGAGGATCGAAGCCACCCGCTCGGGCTCGGTCCCATCCAGCGACAGGCGGATGAAGTTCCCCTGCCGGTCCATGCTCGACTGTAGCTGCTCCGACAGCTCCGCCGCGGCGTCCCGGGGCTGGATCACGTCGAAGCGCACCGACATGCCTGCCGCCATCGCTCCCCTGGGCGGGGCCCACCGGAAGCCGAGGTCGCGGCCGATGGGGTCGCCGGGAACCCCGGCGTCGAGCTGCCGGCCGTCGTCGGTGACGAGGGTCCACGCCTGGCCGTCGTCGGTCACCTCGAGAACGAAACCACCCGGGGCGAACCGGTCATCCAGGGAGAAGTTGAAGAAGAGGCCCCGGTTCGCCGGCTGAGTGTCGATGAACAGCCGCTCCTCCAGGACGACCGGGTCCAGCACGGCATAGGACTCGAGCAGGTCCAGCCAGGCAGTCGCCTCCAGGAGTCCGGCCTGGGCGATGGGCCCGGCGTCGGCGGACCTCGGGTCCTCCACGTTGACCCAGATCGCTCCCTCGACCCGGTATTCCGGCTCGACCAGCCGGTACGCCCCGTAGGCAGCACCCACCCCGAGGACGAACCCCAGGGCGATCAACCACTTGAACCGGAGGAGCGCGTTGATGATGCGGCCGACCTCGATCCCTCCGCCACCGCCGCCGCCCTGCGGGCCGGTGGGCCCGCTCGAGCCGACCCAACCGCCTCCCTCCTCGAACGGAACGAGAGCGGACTCCGCATCGGCTCGGTCGTACTTGGATGGGACCTGATCACTCATGGGTTCTGCATCCGGGGCTCGAAGGCGCGGGGCCGGCGGGACGATGGAGGGGAAGCGGCGTCACCCCTGGCTTATAGTACAGCCGGGAGTCGCCCTCAATCCAGCGTCGACCCGGGGCGGCGTCCCGCGCTCCGCCGCCAGCAGCGCCCTCCGCGATGTGGCGCGGGTGCTGCACATGTGGCTCCGCCGATACAACAAAGTCTTGCGTCACGGACGACCGCTACCTCTCTTAAAGATACTTCAGGACGCGTTCCCGTCCGGGGCCGTGAGCGTGACGGTGACTTCAAATCTCGGCGAGTAGCATGTCAGGTCAATACAAGACGCGGGCCGGATGGACACCCCCGGCCACACCGAAGGTCGGACCGGTCCACGGATCGTCCGCCGTTCCGGAGGTGGTGCCTCGCGAGGTCCGCGAGACCATCTCCATTCTGGTGGTGGACGACGAGCACACCTTGAGAGAGGGGTGCTCGTCCATTCTCCGATCGGAAGGGTACAACGTCAGCCTCACCGGCCGCAGCGAGGAAGCGGCCGAGTTGATCAAGAGGAACACGTTCGACATCATCGTGGCTGACCTCTACATGCCCGAGCTCACGGGCATGGATCTGCTCGCGATCGCCAACGAGCACGCCCCGGACACGATCTGCATCATCATGACCGGGAACCCGTCGGTGGAGTCGAGTATCGCGGGTCTGCGCGCCGGGGCCTGGGACTACCTGACGAAGCCCTTCTCCGCCGCGCACCTGAACATCGTGATCGGCCGGGCGGCCCATGCCGTCGCGGTTGCCCGGGAACGGGAGGCCCACGCCTCGGAGGCCGACAGCTCGGGCTCGGAAGCCGCGGGTGCGATGGGGATCCTGGGGCGGTCCGCCAGCCTCGTGAAGGCCATCGACCTGGCCCGCAAGGTGGCCCAGACCGACGCCTCGGTGTTTCTGACGGGTGAGAGCGGGACCGGTAAGGAGATGTTCGCGCAACTCATCCACAGCCAGTCACGCCGGACCTCCCGCGAGTTCGTGCCGCTGAACTGCGCCGCCGTGCCCGAGAACCTCCTCGAATCGGAGATCATGGGTCACGTGGAGGGGGCATTCACGGGAGCGGTGCGAGAGAAGCGCGGGCTGCTCGAGATCGCCCACGGGGGCACGCTGTTTCTCGACGAGCTGACGGAGATGCCCATCGGGATTCAGGCGAAGCTGCTCCGGGTTATCCAGGACGGTGTCGTGCGGCGAGTCGGGAGCACCAAGACCGACGCCGTCGTGAACGTCCGCTTCGTCGCGGCCACCAACTCGGACCCCTCGGAGGCCGTCAGGGAGGGGAAGCTGCGCAGGGACCTCCACTACCGCCTCCGCGTGGTCCCGATCCATCTGCCGCCGCTGCGCGAGCGCCGGGAGGACATCTCGCTCCTGGCCGATCACTTCCTCGCGTGGTTCTGGGAGAGGCACCGAGGGTACGAGAACGGGTCGCTGCCCAAGTGGACCGACGAGGCCCGGCGCGCGATGCTGGCGCGGCCCTGGCCCGGGAACGTGCGGGAGCTCAGGAACGTGGTCGAGCACATCTCGGTGCTGGCCGAGCCCGACGGTACCATCGAGGCCGACCACATCCCGTTCCTCGAGGAGGGGGACGGAGCGTCTTCGGCGAGGATGTCCTTTCGCGGCGTGATGGAAGGCCAGGACTACCACACCGCCCGCGACCAGGTGCTCGCGGATTTCGAGCGCGGCTATCTCGAGTACGTCGTGGCCGAGTCCAAGGGCAACATCTCGGATGCGGCGAGAATCGCCGGGGTCGACCGCACGACCTTGTACCGGCTGATGGAGAAGCACGGCACGAACCGTAACCTCCTTCTCGATACGGCTGACTGATTCGGCAGAATGCTACCCACACAGGAGGGGGCCCCGACGGACCGAGAGGTCCTGTCCCTGGCTTTCCTGGACGAGGTCACCCAGGAGGTTCTCGACTCCTGGGGTGAGGACGCCTTTCTCGACCGCGAGGCTGCCGCCCGCGAGTTCGAGGCCATGGCGGAGTGGATCCATCGGGGTGCCCCTGAGGAAGAGGGACCCGCGTTCGCGTCGGACCGCCTTCTCACCCGACGACTGGCCGAGCTGCTGACCCGGGCCGTGATCTCCCACTGGGACGAGGCCGAGCCCGGAAACGACCGCGCGTTCATGCAGGTGCTCTCGGCCCTGCGCCGCCTTCCGGTCGGAGGCGCGGCCCTGGACGAGAGCTTCGAGACCCGACTGTCCGATCCGGACGGCTTCGAACTGGTGGCCCAGCTGGGGCATGACCTCCGCTCCCCGCTCACTTCGATCACGTTCCTGGCGGAGACCCTGCGGGACGGATTCTCCGGGCCGGTCACGGACCACCAGAATCATCAGCTCGGCCTGATCTACAGCGCGGCCCTGGGCCTCAGCTCCGTCGTGACGGACGTCGTCGACCTGGCCAAGGCCGGCGGAGATCCCCTCGACGGTGAACCGCAGGCCTTCTCACTCCACGCCATCCTCGAGTCGGTCCGGCGCGTCGTGCAGCCACTGGCCGACATCAAGGAGATCGAGTTCCGCTGGAGCCTGAACACCCACGACCGGGTGATGGGCCATCAGCTGGCCGTCACGCGAGTCCTCATGAACCTCGTGATCAATGGCCTGAAGTTCACGGAAGAGGGCTACGTCGAGATCACCGTCAGCAGCGTGGCGCGGGGCCTGGTCGAGTTCTCCGTCCGGGACACCGGCCGGGGGATCCCGGACGACAACCAGAAGCGCCTGTTCGAGCCGTTCCGGAAATCCTCCGTCCGGCGGGGCTCGTTCTTCTCCACCAGCGGCCTCGGACTCACCATCGTTCGCCGCCTGCTGCTGGCCATGGGGTCGGAGCTCCAGCTGGAGACTCGGCCTGACTGGGGGACGCGATTCTACTTCCGGCTGCGGCTCCCTCCCCAGACCAGCTTCTAGTCGTTCCGGGCTCCGCACGGCTCCCCCCTGTGATCGTTCTGTTTCAGGTCGTGTCTTGCGCCCGAGTCCCCCCTGTCCCGGGTGTTGCGTGGGCTCCACGGTCGTGGCCCTGAGGCACCAGTATTCCTGAACTTCGCGGTGTCACGCTTTTTCGTAAACAATTGCAATAAAATGATTTAAGCAACACTGGCCTGATATGGCCCGTTTGCGAACGACCCTTGCTTCAGAGCAAAGGCACTCCGCGAGGAGATGTGCCTGACTTCATCTGGAGCGCCAACGTAAATGGATCGTTCGACAGCCATATCCATGCTCGACCCAGCACCGACCCTCGAGGGTTCGGTGTCCGGTGCCGCCGGAGCGAGCACGCTCGCGATCCCGGCCCGGCAGCCGCTGGTGGTCCGCCCGCCCTCCGTTGAGCACGAGGCTCACCAGGAGGCGCAGGCCCGGTCCTTCTCCACGCGGGTCCTGAACGTGCTGGTGGCGAGCATGATGCTGCTGCTGGCACTCCCCCTGATGCTGATGATCGCCGCGGCGGTCAAGCTCTCTTCTCCTGGCCCGGTATTCTACGCGCAGGACCGGGTCGGCCTCTGTAAACGTCGTTCATCGCGCAGGAAGCGGCGCGACGCGTTCGTGAAGGATCGCCGGACATCGGACCGACGCGGTAATGACCGCGGTGGTCGGGTGTTCCGGATCTACAAGTTCCGTACGATGCGGCCAGCAACCTCGGAGTCTCCGCAGGTGTGGGCCCAGCGGGATGATCCAAGAGTCACGGCAATCGGTCGCTTCCTGCGCGCCCACCGGTTGGATGAGCTCCCTCAGCTCTGGAACGTCCTCAAAGGCGACATGAACCTGGTCGGTCCGCGCCCCGAACAGCCGGCCATCTTCGAGGAACTGAGGGAGGCCATCCACGACTACCCGCACCGTCAGCGGGTCCGCCCGGGAATCACGGGCTGGGCTCAGGTCAACCACCGCTACGACCAGGATCTGAGTGACGTCCGCACGAAGCTCCGCTATGACCTGGAATACGTGCGTCGGCAATGTGTCACGAAGGATCTCCTGATCATGGCGAAGACGCCCCAGGTGATGCTCTTCAAGCAGGGTTCACAGTAGGCGGTGTCGTCCATGGCTGATGCCCGGCTCGAATGGGCTGGGGATCGACGAACGCTCGCCCCGGTGCTGGTTGCCGGGGCGGCGTTCTTATTTCTGCTCTTCGGTCCCAGCACGACCCGGCTCCGGGCCTGATGGAGCGACCCGGACGCCTCCCACGGACTCCTGCTGGGGCCCCTTTCGTTCTGGCTGGCGTGGAAGTCGGGGCTGGTCGGAGACGCCACGGCCCAGCCGGTCCGAGGCCTTCGCTCGGACTCTGATTCCGGCCGTGGATCTGGCCCTCCCGACCTGACATCTCCATTCCG
>JBDHIJ010000110.1:0-4917 GCA_039587435.1 Gemmatimonadota bacterium | reverse complement strand
ACCTCTCCGGCGGTGTCGTTCTCGCCGGGGAACGGGTCGTTGACGCCGAGGCCCATCCGGTCGAACACGATGGCCCGGGCCAGGGTGTAGCCGTTGGTGTGGAGGCCATTCGAGCCCAGAGCCACCAGGTGATCCCCCTCCCGGATGGCCGAACCGTCCAGGACCCGGTCCCGCTCCACGGCGCCCACGATGAACCCGGCCAGGTCGTACTCGTCGGCGGCGTAGAAGTCGGGCATCTGCGCCGTCTCGCCGCCCAGCAGCGCGCACCCGTTCTCCTTGCAGGCGATGGCCACGCCCCGCACCA
This sequence comes from Gemmatimonadota bacterium, assembly GCA_039587435.1. Taxonomy (GTDB): domain Bacteria; phylum Gemmatimonadota; class Gemmatimonadetes; order Longimicrobiales; family Gaopeijiaceae; genus JBDHIJ01. The sequence goes on along the minus strand of JBDHIJ010000110.1, from coordinate 4,613 downwards.
CGTCGTTGACCACCTGTTCGTCCATCTCGCCGGTGGCGAGGTAGTCCAGGAAGAAGAGCGGGACGGCGCCCTGGACCAGGATGTCGTCCACACAGTGGTTCACCAGGCACTGCCCCACGGTGTCGTGGCGGCCGGTCATGAAGGCGACCTTCAGCTTGGTGCCCACCCCGTCGGCCGACGACACCAGCACCGGCTGGCCGAGACCCGAAGGGACGGCGTAGAGCCCGCCGAACGCGCCCAGCTCGGAGAGGGTGTTCTCGTCGCGGGTGGAGGCCACCAGGGCCTTCAGGCCCTCCTTGGTGCGTTCGGCCGCGTCGAGGTCGACGCCGGTAGTCGCGTAGTCCATCCGACCGTCACTCATCCGCGGACTCCTCCACTTTCACCTCGAAGATGGTCATGTCGCGGAACTCCCGGACCCGCTGGCCCACCTCGCTGCGGGTCAGGTGCCGGAACCGGTCGACGCTGAACGCCTCCACGGCGAAGCTGCCCATGGCCGACCCGAAGACCATGGCGCGGCGCAGATGACTGTCGTCGTGGGCGCCGACGTCGGCCAGGTAGCCCAGGAACCCGCCCGCGAAGGCGTCTCCGGCTCCGGTGGGATCGAAGATCTCCTCCAGCGGATACCCGGGCACGAAGAACACCTCGCTCCCGTTGAAGAGAATGGCGCCGTGTTCCCCCTTCTTCACCACCACGATGCGCGGACCCCGCTCCTGGATCCAGCGGGCCGCCTTCAGCAGGTTGGCGTCGTCGGCCAGCTGCCGGGCCTCGGAGTCGTTGATCATCAGCAGGTCGACCCGGGCCAGCACCTCTAGCAGTTCCTCCCGGTCGCCCTCGATCCAGAAGTTCATCGTGTCCGCGGCCACCAGCTCGGGCGAATCCACCTGGTCCAGCACCTCCAGCTGCAGACCCGGAGCGATGTTCCCCAGGAACACGATGCGGGCCGAGCGATAGGACTCGGGCAGCTTGGGCTTGAAGTCGGCAAAGACACCCAGCTCGGTGAAGAGGGTGTCGCGGCTGTTCAGGTCGTAAGAGTACTTCCCCCCCCACCGGAAGCTCTTCCCCTCCGCACGCTCCAGCCCCTCGAAATCCACCCCGCGGTTCTGCAGGAAGTCGAGGGAGTGCATGGGGAAGTCCTCGCCCACCACGCCCACGATCTGGACCGGGCTGAGAATGGAGGCCGCCGCGCTGAAGAAGTTGGCCGATCCGCCGAGCACGTCGTCGGCGGAGCCGAAGGGGGTCTCCACGGAGTCGAGGGCTACGCTGCCCACCACGAGGAGGGACATGTCAATCGTCGCTGTCTGAGGTACTGGGGGGCGAACCGGGGGCTCCGGCGACACCGTCGTCGGCATCCGGATCCCGGATCATTTCGTAGGGTGCGTCGATCCCGAGGATCGACAGGCCGTTGCGCAGCACGATGCGGACCGCCTGCGTCAGTGCCAATCGCGCCTCGCGGAGTGCCGGGTCCTGCGCCAGAACGGCCAGTTCCGGATTCCGCGTCGGGTTTCCTGCGTGATACCAGGAGTTCACGGCACCGGCCGTCTGCTCCAGGTAGTCGCACATCAGGTGGGTAGCCCGGGCCGTGGCGGCTCGCTCCACCACCTGGGGGAACTCGGCCAGCTGCTTGACCAGCTCCAGCTCCTGGTCGTGGGTGAGGAGCGCGACGTCCGCCGCCTCGCCGGCCCACGTGTTGATGTCCTCGCCCGCCTTCCGGAAGATCGAGCACATCCGGGCATGGGCGTACTGGACCTTGTAGACCGGGTTCTTCTCGGACTGATCCAGCGCCATGTCCAGGTCAAAGACCAGGTGGCCTTCGGGTTTCCGCATCTGGAGGAAGTACCGGGTCACGTCCACGCCGACTTCGTCCATGAGGTCCCGGATGGTGGTGTAGGACCCGGCCCGCTTGGAGAACTTCACCTCCTGCCCGTCCCGCTCCACGCGGACCATCTGGTGCAGGACGTACTCCGGGTACCCGGCCGGAAGTCCCAGAGCCTGGAGTCCGGCCCGGACCCGGGCCACGGTCCCGTGGTGATCCGATCCCTGGACGTTGATGACGTGGTGGAAGCCGCGGTTCCACTTGTTCCGGTGGTACGCGACATCCGGAAGGAAGTAAGTCGCCGAGCCGTCGGACTTGATCATGACCCGGTCCTTGTCGTCGCCGTACTCGGTCGTGCGCAGCCAGGTGGCCCCATCGCGCTCGTACACCAGCCCGGTCTCGCGGAGGGCGGCGACGGTCTCCTCCACCGCCCGGTCGGAGTAGAGGGAGCTCTCCAGGAAGTACTCGTCGAAGTAGACGCGGAAATCGTGGAGGTCGGTGTCCTGATTCGCCCTCATCTCCCGAACCGCGACGATCCGCATCGCGTCCAGCGCCTCCGCCGTCTCCTCGCCGGCGAACTGATCTCCGTACTCCTTCCGCACGGTCGCGGCGATGTCGGCGACATAGTCCCCGTGGTAGGCGTCCTCCGGGAGTTCCACGTCCGCCCCGAGGGCCTGCTGATACCGGATCCAGACGCTCCGGGCCAGGCGCTCGATCTGCACTCCGGCGTCGTTGTAGTAGTACTCCCGGTGCACCGACCACCCACACCAGTCGAGAAGCGACGCGATCCCGTCCCCCAGGGCCGCCTGCCGACCGTGGCCGAGGTGGAGGGGGCCGGTGGGATTCGCCGATACGAACTCCACCATCTGGGGCCGGCCTTCGCCCACGTCGGAGCGGCCGTACCCGTCTCCGGCCCGGAGGATCTGGGGGATGGCCCCGGCCACGCTGTCCGCGGAGAGACGGAAGTTGAGAAAACCCGGGCCCGCGATCTCCACTCCGTCCACCCCGGGAACGTCGGTGCCGATGCGCTCGACGATCTCCTCCGCGATGGCCCTCGGAGGCCTCCGGAGGGCGGAGGCCAGGGTCATGGCCACGTTGGTGGCCACGTCACCGTGACTGGGGTCCCGGGGCCGCTCCAGGTTGATCTGGGGGTCCTCCACGCCCATGTCGGTGAGCACTTCGGTCAGGAGTGCCCGGATGCCGTCCTTATTCATGACCTCAGTCCGCGGGGCTGGAGGAGGAGGCACTGCCGGTTCCGGACGGGCCTGCCCCGCCGGTCTGGCTGTCGGACGTGCCCTTGGCGGAGGTGCCGCTCCCGGAGCCGGTGGCGTCGGAGCCGCCGGTTTCGGTCGTGGTGCTTCCGGACTCGGCCCCGGCCTTCTTCCTGTAGTCGTCGCTGCGATAGTCCGTGATGTAGAACCCGTCTCCCTTGAACAGGAAACCGGAGCCACCCGAGATCTTCCGGGTGGCGGCCTGACCACACTCCGGGCAGTCGGCCTCGGCGGGGTCCGACATCCGCTGGAACTTGTCGAAGAAGTGCCCATCGGGGCACGCGTACTCGTAGGTCGGCATGAGCTCTGCGCTGCAAACGGTCCCGGCCCCCGCAGGGGCCTCGATCAGCCAGAAAAGATAACGTCGGGGCAGCCCGGACGCGGGGCCAGCTAACCGAGGTTGTCGTACTCGCCCCAGACGTCCCGGAGCGTGTGGCTGATCTCTCCCAGGGTGGCCATGGCCTTCACCGCGGACACGATGGGCGGCATGAGGTTGTCCCCGCCCGTGGCCGCGGAGCGGACCGCTGCCAGCGCCTGTTCGACGTCCCGGCCGTCACGTCGGCTCTTCAGGTCGTTGACCCTGCCCTGCTGTGCGGCCTCCAGAGCCGAATAGTCGGGCAGATCCAGGGCGAAGGGCGGCTCTTCCTCCTCGTACCGGTTCAGCCCCACGACGATCCGCTCCCCCGCTTCGATCTCGAGCTGCTGGCGGTAGGCCGACCGATGGATCTCGTCCTGCATGTACTCGACGGCTCGCGACGCGCCGCCCATCTCGTGAATCCGATCGAGGTAGGCCCGGGCCCGCTCCTCGATCTCGTCGGTGAGCGTCTCCAGGAAGTAGCTGCCCGCCAGGGGGTCCACGGTCCGGGTGATCCCCGATTCCTCCCGGATGATCTGCTGGGTCCGGAGGGCGAGCCCGGCCGACTGCTCCGTCGGGAGGGCCAGCGCCTCGTCATACCCGTTGGTGTGGAGGGACTGGGTGCCACCCAGGGTGGAGGCCAGGGCCTGTATGGCCACTCGGACCACGTTGTTGAGGGGCTGCTGGGCCGTGAGGGTGGATCCGCCGGTCTGCGTGTGGAATCGAAGCCTGGCCGCCTTGTCGGACGCGTCGTACCGCTCCCGCATGAGGCTCGCCCACAGTCGCCGGGCGGCCCTGAACTTGGCCACCTCTTCGAGGAAGTCGTTGTGCGCCGCGAAGAAGAAGGAGAGGCGGGGCGCGAAGGATTCGAGGTCGATGCCCGAGGCCAGCGCCCGCTCGACGTATTCCAGGCCGTTGGCGAAGGTGAAGGCCACTTCCTGGGGCGCCGTGGAGCCCGCCTCCCGGATGTGGTAGCCGGAGATGGAGATGGTATTCCAGCGGGGCACTTCCACGGCGCAGAACGACATGATGTCGGAAATGAGCCGGAGCGAGGGCTCCACCGGGAAGATGTAGGTCCCTCGGGCCACGTACTCCTTCAGGATGTCGTTCTGGATGGTGCCCGCGAGCTTCGCCCGGGGGACCCCCTGTTCGTCGGCCACCGCGATGTACAGGG
>JBDHIJ010000109.1:0-5016 GCA_039587435.1 Gemmatimonadota bacterium | reverse complement strand
GACGCTCAGCTGGGCCAGCTCGAGGCCCCCGGTGTCGTCCACCGGACACAGGCCCCGGCCGGGTACCACGATGGCCTCGGCGAAGCCCCCGTCCATGTCGTTGCCGGGCATGAGCTGACGGCGACACACGTTGCCGCGGCCCTTCCCGCAGAGGTCGCACTCTCCGCAGGGCATCACCGCCGGGACGATCACCTCCTGGCCCAGCAGGTGGGCGTAGGCGGACCCGGTCCGCTCCACCGTTCCGCTGATCTCGTGACCCAGCGTGAGGGGCAGTTCGTGGTTCGTGGGAACCCCGTCCCGCCAGAAGCCGATGTCGGTGTGGCAGACGCCGCAGCCCGCCACCCGTACCACGACCTGACCGTCGTCCGGTTCAGCCAGGTCGACGTCGCGAAGCTCCAGGGGCTGACCGGGGGTGATGAGCTGGATGGCCTTCATGGTCCCGTCACATGGTTGGGGTGGAGGCGGGGAGGGGGAAGGGCGAAGGCTCCGCGCAGGTGAGCCCCCGCACCAGGTAGTCGGAGAACTGGCGGCCCAGGTCCGGGGCCTTCAGAGTGCCCTCCGGGTGGTACCAGCGGGCGATCCAGTTGATGCTGCCCAGGATGGCGAACACGGCCACCTTCGGGTCCACCTTCCGGAACTCCTCGTCGGCGATGCCCCGGGTGATGATGCCTCGGACGGCCCGCTCGTAGGTGTCCCGGGCGGTGACGATGGCCTGCTGCCGCTCCGGCGAAAACGCCCCAACCTCGAAGGCCAGGGGGGAGCCCTGGAGGGTGTCGGTCATGACCCGGACGTGTTCCCGGATCACGTAGGCCAGCTGTTCCACCGCCGAGTCGAACTCTCCCGCCCCCTCGATGATCCGCTCCAGCTCCGCCAGGGATTCCTGGTGGCATTCCCAGAGGATGGACTCCTTGTCCGGGAAGTAGTGGTAGAGCGCGGTCTTCGTCAGACCCAGGGAGTCGGCGATGTCGTCCAGGGTGGTGGAGTAGTACCCCTTGGCCTGGAATGCCCGCAGCGCGGCATGGAGGATTTCCGCACGCCTCCGCTCCCTCTTTTCCTGGATGCGAGGGGAGGGGAGATCGGAGTTCGGGGAGGGAGAAATGGGCGCCCTCCGGCGGTGGAATTTGAATTGATGTTCAATTCTTGAACCTGCGGTCGGATTTGTCAAGAAAAGTCTTTCCAACAGCGGGGTTCCTGCCCGGGGGGCGTGGCTCCCCGACCCGTCCGAACCTACCTTGGAGAGGGGATGTCACCTCCAATCCGACCCCTTCCACGCGAGTCCTCACCATGACCGACGGAAACGACCAGTTCGGAGCCAGCTTCCTCGTCCGCCACTCCGACCCTGAGACCGTGGTCGTTCCCGACGACCTGGGCGAGGAGGAGCGCATGCTCGTGCGCTCCGTGGTGGAATTCGGGGAGCGAGAGGTGGCCCCGGTCTGGGACCGGCTGGAAGCCCGGGATCCCCAGGTCGTCCGGGATCTCTTCGAGAAGGCGGCCGAGCTCGGACTGTTCATCGCCGAAGTCCCCGAGGAGATGGGGGGGCTGGACCTGAACGTCCTCGCCATCACCGGCATGTGCTCCAGCCCGGCCGACATCGGACCCATGGGCAGCGTGATCTTCGGTCACCAGGGCATCGGCATGCTGCCCATCGTCAATTTCGGCAAGCCCGACCAGATCGAGCGGTATCTGGCACCGTGCATGGAAGGGGAGAAGCTCTCGGCCTTCGCCCTCACGGAACCCAGCTCGGGCTCCGACGCCATGAACATCCAGACCCGGGCCGTCCTGAACGAGGCCGGAACCCACTATGTGATCAACGGCTCCAAGCAGTGGATCACAAACGCCGGGTGGGCCGACATCTACATCCTGTTCGCCAAGGTGGACGGGGAGCACTTCACGGCCTTCATCGTGGACCGGGACAGCGAGGGCTTCTCGGTGGGCGAGCCCGAACGGCTTCTGGGCCAGCACGGCTCGGACGTATCGGCCCTGACCCTGGAAGACGTCGAGGTGCCGGTGGAGAACGTCCTGGGTGAGGTGGGGATGGGGCACAAGGTGGCGTTCTGCACCCTGAACATGGGCCGGTTGAAGCTCTCGGCCAGCAGCGCCACCGGGGCGGCAAAGGCTCTGGCCGCCGCCGCCGTCTATGCCGGCGAGCGGGAGCAGTTCGGCCGGCCCATCGCCGAGTTCGGGCTGATCCAGCGGAAGCTGGCGGACATGGCGGCCCGAGCCTGGGCGGCGGAGTCGGTGTCCTACCGGACCGCGGGACTCGTGTACCACGCCCTGGAGGCCCTGGGGGATGGGGGCAAGGTCAGCCAGGAGGTCAAGCTGGGGGCGCTGGCCGAGTTCTCCGCGGAATGCGCCATGGCCAAGGTGTTCACGTCCGAGGCCTACAACGGGCTGGCGGACACGGCCCTTCAGGTGTTCGGCGGCTACGGCTTCTCGGAGGAGTACCCCCCGGCCCGGATGTACCGGGACTCGCGCATCACGCGCATCTACGAGGGGACCAACGAGATCTGCCGCCTCTATGCCCAGCGGGAGGTGTTCAAGCGGTGGGCCCGCGGGGCGCTGGATCCGAAGGGTGGGACGGCCGGGTCCGGTGCGGCGGGATCCGGTGCGGCCGGGGCCGACGCCCTGTCCGCCCTCAAGTCGGTCTACTGGAGGCTGGCCTCTGCCGTGGCCGGCGCACTGCCCCCGGACCAGATGGGCGAGCCGGCCAACCAGCAGTACCTGGCCAGCCTGGCCGACGTCGCCATCGAGATCTTCGCCGCCGAAAGCGCCCTCCTCAGGGTCTCCAAGCTGGAGGGGCGCCCCGACGACGGAGCGCATGGGTTGCGTCGGTCCCTGGCCACGCTCTGTCTGGACCGGGCGGTGACCCGGATCCGGGAAGAGGCCCACACCATCCTGGGTGAGCTGTTCGGTGGTGACGAACTGGCCGGGCAGCTGGGTTGGCTGGAGGCCACGCTGCCCGGTTCCGGCCCGCTTCTTGAGGCCCGAGCCGGGGTGGCCGCCGCGATGGTGGAGCGGGAAGGACACCTGCCCGCGATGCTGGGGTAAGACCCCTCCCTCCGGACCGGCACCCCCGGTAGGTTTCACGCACCTCTTCCCCCGTCGCTTCCCCGCGGCGGGGTCACACGAGCCAGCGAGTCCGTTCACGCATGAGCACGCCCGACCGCAGTCTGTTTCCCGACGCCCGAATCCCCTACGGAACGTGGGGTAGCAGCTTCTTCCCGGCCTGGCAGACTTCGGCCCTGGCCGAGGTGAACATCGGCCAGTTCGCCGGCGAATCCATGGCTCGCATCATGGGCCTGCGCCGCGTTCCCGTCACCGAGCTGGAGTACCTCGTGCTGGGGTCGACCATCCCCTGGCACTGGAAGTTCTGGACGGCGCCCCTGGTGGCCAGCTGCATGGGGCACCGGATCCCCGGATTCCACGTGGAGCAGGCGTGCGCCACGGGCCTGCAGGCCACGCTCGTGGCCGGTGCCGAGATCCAGTCCGGCGCCAACGATACGGTGGGCGTGCTCACGTTCGACCGGACCTCCGATTCGCCGGTGGGCGTCTTTCCCGAGCGACGCGCCCACGAGCGCACCCAGGCCATCGCCGACGTCTGGGACAACTTCGGATTCGACCCCGCCACGGGGAACGCCATGATCACCGCCGCGGGCATCACCGCCCGGAAGTACCGGGCGGAGCGCAGCGAGACCGACGACGTGGCGTACTTGCGCTACCAGCAGTACTTCGCCGGCAAGAACTCGGGCTTCCTGGACCGTGTGGCGATCCCCCTGGACATCCTCAACGTGGCGGGCAGACCCCTGGGCACGATCGACGAGGATGCCGGCGTGCGCGAGATCAGCCGGGCGTCCCTGGCCGGCCAGCGGGAGCTCGACACCTGCGTCACCAGCGGCACCCAGACCCACGCCTCCGACGGCATGGCCACCCTCCTTGTGACCACGGCCGCCAAGGCGAAGGAACTGAGCCCCCGACCGGAGATCGACATCCGCTTCGTGGGCAAGGCCGAGACCCGCGCCGAGCCCAGTCTCATGCCCGAGGCCCCCGGCCTGGCAGTGCTGAAGCTGATGGATCGCCTGGGCATGTCCATGGACGACGTGGCCGTGGTGAAGAACCACAACCCCTTCGCGGTGAACGACGTGGTCTTCGCCAAGCAGACCGGCTACGACTGGCAGAAGATGAACAACAACGGATGCTCGCTCGTGTGGGGTCACCCTCAGGGCCCGACCCTCACGCGCATTCTCATCGAGGCGCTGGAGGAAGCCGTCGATCTCGGCGGTGGCTACGTCCTCGTCTTCGGGTGCGCCGCCGGCGACGTCGGCATCGCCGCCCTTTTCCAGGTTTCCTGAGGAGTCGCCGACCATGACGAACGCAACGGCAGTGAAGTCCCTCAGGCAGCCCACCCTGGACACCCTCGGTCTCGGAGGTGTCCTGGACATCTTCCGGAACGGGGCGCTTCCGGTGGACACCGCCACCCTGGTGGACCGGGTGTTCGGTCCGGAGGGCGAGCGGGGGTGCGTGGTGATCTCGGGGGCCAACGGCATCGTGGGAGCCGGCAAGACCATGCAGCTGGGCTCCCGCCTGGTGGACTACGGCGTTCCCATCGTGGCCCTGGACTTCCCCGGGGCCCCCGACGGCATCGGCGGCCAGTATCCCGGCCTGGTGAGGGCCTTCGGCAAGGACGGCGCCGACCGCATCATGGCGGGCATCGTACGGCTCACCTATGACGGGCGTACGCTGCCGTCGGAGCTCGACGCCCTCCGGCCCCGCTTCCTACTCGAGGCCATTCCCGAGATCCTCGAGATCAAGAAGGCCCACTACGAGGTCTTCCGGGCCCGATTCCCCGATATCGAAATCCGCTCGGTGACGTCGGGCTTCCCGAGCTCGGAGCTGGGCGTGGGCATCGCCCACCCCGCCTTCCCCCACGAGATCAACAAGATCTGGGAGATCGTGGAGGACGAGCCCTCGGACATCACCCGGCTCATGTGGTCCATGGGGCTCATCCCCCTGCCCGTG
>JBDHIJ010000108.1:0-5077 GCA_039587435.1 Gemmatimonadota bacterium | reverse complement strand
CCAGCGACTGCTCCACGTGGGCCTGCATGGTCCGCACCTGGGCGACGGGCTGATCCGGCTCCACACGCCAGATTGCCTCCCGTACAGCGGTCGCCAGTGAGCCGGGATCGCCCTGGGCCCGGACGGCGTAGCTCGGGGCCATCAGGGGGTCCTGGGCGACCGGGAGGTAGATGGCCTCGCCGTCCTCCCCGGCCAGGGAGATGCGGGCCTGCATGATGTCGGCGACGACGCCGACAATCTCACGGGTCTCTCCCCGGACGTGGATGCGAGCGCCCAGCGCCCCGCCGTCCGGGAACTCGCGGGCCACCCAGGCCTCGCTCACCACCGCCACCAGCGGGGCGTCGAGACGATCCGTCTCCTGTAGGAGGCGTCCTCGTACGAGCGGGATCTCGAGGGTGGCGAAATAGTCGGTGTTCACCCTCTGAAGACCGGCGGTCGGACGTTCCGCCGCCTCCACCTCGGGCCTGCCCTCGATCGTGTAGGTGTTCGAGGGGTTGCCCATGCTCCGGGGGAGGCTCGACATGACGGCCACGTTCTCGATCCCCGGCACCCGCTCCAGTGAACGGATCAGCTCCTCCTGGTAGAGGACGACCTGCGCGTCGTCGGTGTAGCGGTTCTCCAGGATGGCGGTCTGGAAGGTGAGCAGTCCGTCCATCTCGAATCCAGGTTCGGTGGCCGAGAGCTGGTTGAACGCCTGGACGAGGAATCCCGCGCCCGTAAGCAGGGCCAGGGCCACGGCGAACTCGCCCACAACGAATGCGTTCCGCATGCGGGTCCGGGCCCGGCCGGCGGTCCCCCCTCGGGCGCCCTCTCCCAGCGCTTCTCTCAGGTCTCCGCCGGAGGCGTGGAGCGCCGGCACGAGGCCGAACGCCAGGCCCGCGAGAACGGATACCGCCAGCGTGGCCAGGAGCACTTCGGGATCGAGTTCCGGCAGGAAGGCGCTCGGCATCTCGGCGGGCATGGCCGTCTGGAGCCACCGCACGACGTAGACGGACAGGAACGCCCCGAGCAGACCTGCCGCCACGCCCAGAACCACGCTCTCGGTGATGAGCTGCCGCAGGATCCGCCCGCGTCCGGCGCCCAGAGCCTTGCGTACCGCGATTTCCTTCTGGCGCACCTCGGCTCGTCCGAGGAGCAGGTTCGCCACGTTCGCGCAGGCGATGAGCAGACCGAAGAGCGTCACGGCCGTGAGAATGGCGATGAGCTTCCGGTCGGTCGGGCCGGGGAAGAACTCGCGGGCGCCGATCACCCGCAGCTCCCAGCCCCGGTTGGACTCGGGGAACTCCGTCGCCAGCCGGGCGGACACGCCGGCCAGCTCCCGCTCCACCTGTTCGGGGGTGCCGCCCGGATGGAGTCGGGCGATGGCAATGAAGCCCCGCGCGCCTCTCTGGTCCACCTGTTCCTCGAAGTGGGTCGGCCGATAGGCCTGGATGTTGGCCGGGATCATTTCGAACCCCGGCGGCATGACTCCGACGACCGTGTACTGGATGTCGTCCACGCTGACGACCTGACCCAGTACGTCGGGGTCTCCCAGGAACCGGCTCTGCCAGAAGTCGTGCTGGAGCACGAGGACGTTCCCCGACCCCTCCGCTCCCTCGGCCTCCCGGAATCCTCGACCGAGGGCGGGCTGGATCCCCAGCACTTCGAACAGGTTCGGGGTGGCCACCACCACCTGGAGCTGCTCGGGGGTGTCCAGGCCGGTCAGGTTGCCGAGCTCGATGGTGTAGATGGTCCCGTCTTCGACAGAGGGGCTGCCGTCCCGGAAATCTCTGAAGTTCCCCACCGACACGCCGGGGCTGAACTCGATCCCGTCTCCCTCCCGGAGCTCCCGGAACAGGACCAGACCTTCTTCGTCGTGGTAGCCCAGGGGTTCGAAGAGGAAGGCGTTCAGGATCGAGAACATGGACGCGTTCGCCGCCACGCCCAGTGCGAGAGAAAGTGCGGCGACGGTCGTGACGACCGGCGTCTTGAAAGCCATCCGCACCGCGTAACGAAGATCACTCCCCAGCGTCGACATCCCGTCCTCCCGTCCACGTAAATCCGCTGCCCCGTTTCGGCTCCCCCACCCCGCCTCTCGGACGCGGGTGCGGGCCGCCGTTCTCTCTACGGGTACGGGCCGTGCGCGGTTTCTCTTCGAGGAGCCCCGGAGCCCGGCCGTCCCGGGGTGGTGAAACTCCACGACGTCCCGAGTCGAAGTGAGGGGGGCGGGCGCCTCGGGGGCGCGCTGCAACGATCGATTCCGCCAGGACGTCCAACGGGTAAAGGTCCGGCGTTCCGAGGCCGGGCTGGGAGTATGGGCGGCACAACGCGAAGGAGCGGATGATGGGCCAGTTGTTCGGTGAGGTGAGGGTGGCGATGCGGTCCCTGGCCCGTGCGCCGGGTTTCACCGTGGTGGCGGTTCTGACGCTGGCCGTGGGGATCGGGGCCAACACCTCCATCTTCAGCGTGGTCAACGGGGTCCTCATCCAGCCCCTCCCCTTCGACCAGCCCGACGAGCTCGTGAACGTGAGCCACACGGCACCGGGCCTCGGCTACGACCAGATTCCCCTTTCCCCCGACACCTACCTGCTCATTCGGGAGGAGAGCGACGTCTTCCAGGACATCGGCCTGATCGACATGGAAGTCGTGAATCTCACCGGTGAGGGCGAGCCTCAGAGAGTCGAGGCCATGATCGCCACCCGGGAGCTGGCTGACGTGTTCCGGATCCCGTTCCACCTCGGCAGGGGCTTCACCGCCGAGGAGGATCGTCCGGAAGGCCCTCAGGTCGCCATCCTGAGCCACGACCTCTGGCGGACCCGGTTCGGGTCCGACCCGTCCATCGTGGGACGGTCGATCCTCGTGGACGGTGCGCCCCGTGAGGTGGTGGGCGTGCTCCCCGAGACGTTCGATCTCATGGGGGCCGACACCAAGATCTGGCTGCCCATGCAGATGGACCCGGCGAACCCGCACATCGGCAACTTCGGGATGCAGTCGGTGGCCCGCCTGAAGCCGGGCCAGACGCCGGAGTCCGCCCAGGCCGTGCTGGCTCCGCTCATCGACCGTCTCATGGAGGACATGGCCGAGGCGGAGACCTACGTCGCCTTCATCCGGAACGGCCGACTCGGGTTCCTCGTCGACCCGCTCAAGGAGCAGATGGTGGGGGACCTCGAGCGCCCGCTCTGGATTCTGCTCGGCACCGTGGGGTTCGTGCTCCTCATCGCCTGCGCCAACGTGGCGAATCTCGTCATGGTCCGGGCCGAGTCCCGGCAGAAGGAGATCGCGGTACGGTCGGCCCTCGGGGCGAGCCGGGGCCGCATTTTCGGGCACTTTCTCTCCGAGAGCGCGGTGCTCGCGGTCGTCGGCGGTGTGGGAGGCGTGCTCCTGGCCTGGGTGGGAACCCCTGCCCTGCTGTCCCTCACCCCCAGTCAGCTCCCGCGGCTGGGCGAGATCGGGATGGGCCTCCCGGTCCTCGGATTCACGGCGACGCTGGTGGTGCTGGCCACGTTGATCTTCGGATCCGCGCCCGCACTGAAGGCCTTCAGCGGCCGCTTCGGCGCCGCCCTGCGCTCGACGCGTGGATCGACGGCCGGCCGGGATCGGCACCGGGTGCGGAACGTTCTCGTCGCGGGCCAGACCGCCCTCGCCCTGGTTCTCCTCGTGGGGTCGGGGCTCATGCTCAAGTCGTTCAACGAACTCCACAACCTGGATCCCGGGTTCGACGCCGAGGGGCTCCTGGTCTTCGAGGTGAGCCTCGATCGGGAGAGCTATCCATCAGCCCGAGGGGCCGCGGACTTCCAGCAGGAGCTGCTGGACCGTCTCAACGGCCTTCCGGGCGTGGTCTCCGCCAGCGCCGTGGACTATCTGCCGCTTGCCGGCGGGGGCTCCGGTACGTCCACGCGGGCGGAGGGGCGTGAGTACGGCCCCGATGAGCTCCCGCCCATCATCTACTTCAAGTACATCGCTCCGGATTACTTCGAGACGATGGGCACGCAGCTGCTCGCCGGTCGCGGTCTCACGAGGGCGGATCACGAGCAGGCCCTCCCCAACGCCGTGATCAATCGCGGAGCAGCGGACCTGCTCTGGCCCGGGGAGGACCCCATGGGGCGTCGGTTCGGCGGCAACGAGGCCGATTCCACCCGCACCCTGTTCACGGTGGTGGGCGTGGTGGAGCAGGTCGCCGACGAGTCCCTCATGGCCGAAGAGCCGCGGCCGCTGGTGTACTACCCGATGGTGACCCCCTTCGGTGACGAGGGCTTCGCGCCTCGATCCATGGCCTTCGCACTTCGCACCCAGGGGCCCCCGCTCGCTCTCGCGGGCCCGGCCCGGGCCGAGGTCTGGGGCATGGACTCGGATCTGCCCGTCCAGGACATGAGAGAGATGTCCGTCGTGGTCGGAGAATCCATGGCCCGGATGTCGTTCACCATGATCGCCCTGGCCGTGGCCGCGGTGGTGGCCCTTCTCCTGGGAGGCGTGGGACTGTACGGGGTCCTCTCCTACGTGGTGAACCAGCGCACCCGCGAGATGGGCGTGCGCATCGCGCTGGGAGCCGACGCGGGACAGGTCCGGTGGATGGTCGTCCGACAGGGCATGGCCGTCGCCGGCGTGGGGCTGGCGGTCGGTGTGGCCGCGTCCCTGTACCTCACCCGGGTTCTGGAGAGCCTGCTGTACGGTACCGCACCGAACGACCCCGGCACCTTCGCGATCACCTCCGGGGTGCTCCTGGCGGTGGCGCTGCTGGCCAGCTACCTGCCGGCCCGGCGAGCGTCCCGGATCGACCCCATGGAGTCGCTTCGGGCGGAGTAGGCCTGCCCCCACCGGGGGAATGAGGCGACGAAGGCCCGGGACGGCATTGCGCCGCCCCGGGCCTTCCTCATCCGGCCTTCAGGCCGCGGTGAGCCCTGCGGGCCCTTTCGCGAACGCTACATGCCGGCGCTCAGCACCCGGTCGATCTCGAAGCTCAGGTCCTCGAGGTGGATCCGCGTCATGTCGTCGTCGGCGGATCCGACGGCTCCGTTGACCATGGCCTGGATGGCCCGCAGTTCGGCGCGGATGACCGCCCGTACGTCTGTGGTCCAGGGCTGGGCCGCCGGGGGGTTGA
>JBDHIJ010000107.1:0-6114 GCA_039587435.1 Gemmatimonadota bacterium | reverse complement strand
AGCGGGAAGAGTGGTCCTGGTCGGAGTGCTTCAACTTCGACAACGACACCACCCGCTGGGCCGCCATCGGCTTCGCCGCCGTGGGGCTCATGATGCTGTTCCGGCGGCGGTAGGAGCGGCCGGCCGACTCCGCAGTTGAAGTCCCATACCGACATGGATTCGCCCTAGGACTTGAATTAGACTAGTCGTAGACCGGTCTAATGTTTTCCGGAGGGGCTATGGCTACGGTCGGATCCTACGAAGCAAAGACCCATCTGCCCGAACTCCTGCGCCGCGTCGAAGCCGGCGAGCGCATCGAGATCACCCGCCACGGACGCGTCGTCGCGCACCTCGTCCCCCCTGATCGGCCCTCCGGCCGGTCCGTGGCGGAGGTGGTGGCGGACCTGCTGGACTTCGGGCAGGGCAGGGCCCTCGGACCGGACCTTTCGGTTCGCGACCTGATCGAAGAGGGTCGGGAATGAGAGGGGGGCGGGAGTTCGTTCTGGATGCGTCGGTCGCCGCTTCGTGGGCGTTCCGAGACGAGCGGAGTCCGTACTCGAAGGCGGTGGCGGGTGGCCTGACCCGGGACTCGGCCGTGGTTCCCGCGATCTGGGCTCTCGAGGTCTCCAACGCCCTGTTCCAGGGCGAGCGCCGCGGCCGGATCGAGCGGGCTGAGGTGGCTCGGTTCCTGGACCTGATCCAGGAGCTCCCCATCGCTCCGGAGCCGGCGGGGCGGAGGGAGGCCTTCCAATCCACGCTTCCGGCGGCGCGACGGAGCGGGCTCAGCGTGTACGACGCGGCGTATCTGGATCTGGCGGCCCGGACGGGGCTGCCGCTGGCGACGCTGGCTAGCCGATCAGCAGCCCCGCCGTCGTCACCACCGTGGCGATGATGAACCCGCGAATGAGGACCTCGCGGGCCTGGCGCCGGACCGCGCGGCCGATGTCATCGTCCGTGATGCGCTCCGGTCCCCCATCCATGTCCCGCAGACCGCGGGATGCCAGGGACACTCAGGTCTTTTCCCTGGCCTGCAGCACGCCCAGGGCTCCGGCCAGTGCCGGGAAGAAGACCAGGATCCTGCCCCACCGGGGGGCGTCCGTGTAGAGCAGGACAGCCAGCAGTGCGGCGGCCCCGATGGTCATGGCTACGCCCCCGATGAGGCGCATCTTCTGACCACGGACTCCGATGTTGGGAATGCAGACGGCTCCTTGCATGCGATGCCGTACACCAACCCCAGGACGGAGTTCGGCCCGGGACCACCTGATCTCTGGTGATTCCGGGCCGGGGGGCTCCGATCGCGCCCCCTAGTGGTGTGGCAGGGCGACGCGGAGACCGACGGCCGTCTGGCCCTCGGGGGTGCGACCGATGGTGGGGCGGGCGGCCATCTGCTGGGACCGCGCGGATTCCGCCTTCCGAGACCCCATCCACTGAGCCGTGACCGTGGCCAGGACCGGGGGCGCGATCAGCGCGGTGATCCCGCTGGCGACGATCAAGGCACCCGAGTCCTGCTCCCATCCCATACCGAAGAGCACGGCCGACCCGGCCATCCCCACTAGCGCTCCACCCATGGGGCCCAGGGGGTTCACTCGGTAGGCACTCGTCGAAGCACCCCTCGCGGCGGCCCACCCGGTGGCGGCGAGCCCCCCCAGGAGTACCAGAGAGTACGGGCCACCCGAGTCATCCTCCTGACTCGCGTCCATGGCGTACAGGGCGCCGACGGTCAGGGCCCAGGCGCCCAGGGAGTAGGTCAGCGAACGGCTGATCTGTGGATCGGGGATGACCGTGGCCTGCGAGACGGAGTCGTCGGCTTCATCGGCGGGGACGAGCGTGTACGTCTCCACCTGGCCCAGGGCGGGCGAGGCGGATCCGGCGAGCGCCGCGAAGAGGGCGAGTGCGGCGGTGAGCGCGATGATGATGCCGGTGCAGCGCGGACGTGAGATGGACATGACGAACCCCCTGCTGGCGTGGATGGTGGGCGATCCCTCGGGACCGCACCTCCAACCTGCCCGGCAGGGGGCTCAGGCTCTGTACGTCAAACCCCGTACGTCACGTACTTCGATGGCGTACGTCTCGACCTGCGACGAGAGCAGGCCGTCCGGTCAGGCCGATGCCCACTTCTCCAGCTCGGACCGGACGATCCCCTGCACGAGGGGCAGCTTGTACCCGTTGTCGCGCATGGGGTCGGCCGACTCCACCGCGACCTCGGCCGCCAGGTCGATGACCTGCTCGGTCAGGCGCTCGCCCGTGAGGGCTCGCTCCACCGCCCGGCTCCGCCACGGCACCGGAGCCACGCCGCTGAAGACCACGCCCGCGTCCTCGATGACGCCGTCCCGGCTGGTTACCAGCCGCAGCGCCATCCCGGCCAGGGCGAAGTCCCAGGATCTCCGACCCCGGACCTTCCGGTAGCTGCTCCGCTGACCGGAGCGGGGGGCCGGGAGCACGAACTCGGTCACGATCTCGCCGGGCTCCAGCACGGTCTCGCGCGTGGGGTCCACCGACGGCCGAACGAAGAAATCGTCCATGGCGACCGTCCGGGTGCCGCGCGGACCGGCCACGACCGCCTGGGCTCCCAGGGCGGTGAGGGCAGGTGCCGTGTCCGACGGATGCACGATGTGGCATCCGGAGCCGCCGAAGATGGCGTGGAACTCACTGTTTCCGCGGACGGAGAAGCAGCGCTCGCCCCCTTTCCTCCGGCAGTCGAACGGCCCGCGGTAGTACCAGCACCGGGGCTTCTGGCAGACGTTTCCGCCCAGCGTGCCCTGGTTTCGGAGCTGGGGCGTGCCCACCTCTCCCGCGGCCTGGGCCAGGGCAGGGTAGCGCTCGTTCACCATCGGGTCGCGGGCCACTTCGGCCACGCGCACCAGGGCGCCGATCCGTAGTCCCCCGTCCGAGGTCTCGCGGACGCCCCGCAGGTCGGTCAGGCCGCCGATGCTCACGACCGTCCCGGTCTCGAACACGTCGTCCCTCAGGCAGCCCAGCAGATCGGTTCCGCCGGCGTGAACGCGGGCGTCGCCCGCGGCCAGGACCTCCACGGCCTCGTCCAGCGTGGCCGCTCGCAGATACGCAAAGTCCTTCAACATGGCTCAGACCCTCCCTCTGCGATTGGCCATGGCCTCCACCAGGGCGGCCGGCGTGATGGGCGTTGCGGTGATCCGCACCCCCGTGGCGTGATAGACGGCGTTGGCCACCGCCGGGGCCGTGGCAATGGTGGCGGGTTCGCCGATGCCCTTGGCGCCCGTGGAGTTCGCCTGCTGATCCTCCGGTTCGATGGGGACCACCTCGATGTCCGCCGGGACATCCATGGCGGTGGGCACCTTGTAGTCGTGCCAGCTCCGGTTGAGCAGGAGGCCGGTCCGACCGCGATCCAGGATCCGCTTCTCGGTGGTCCCGAACCCGATCCCCATGGCGATGCCACCGAAGACCTGGTTGTCGTAGGTGGTGCGGTTCATGACGCGGCCGCTGTCGTGGGCCCCGACGAAGCGGAGGATCTCCACCTCGCCGGTGTCCATGTCGACCTCCACCTCGCAGAACTGGGCGGCGAAGGGATTCACGGCCATCCCCGAGGGGTTGGGTCCGCGATACCCGATCCCCACCACCACGCCCTGCCGGCGCAGCTGCCGGATCTGGGTCAGGGGCAGGTCTTCGCCGCTGCCGTCGCGGTGCACGACGCGGCCTTCGCGGAGATCCAGGCTCTCGGCCGGGACCTCCAGCTGTGCGGCGGCCAGGTCCAGCAGCTGCCGCCGGGCGTCGAGCGCCGCGGCCCGGACCGCCGGGGACTCGGTGGGCACCGTCTTGCTGCCCCCGCTCCCCGTGGCGAACTGGGTCGTCCCGGTGTCGGCGTGCTCGATCTGCACGTCGTCCGGGTCCACCCACAACTCCTCGGCCACCACCATGGCCATGACGGTCTTGGTGCCGGTGCCGATGTCGCTGGCGCCCATGTTGAGGTTCACGCTGCCGTCGCGGAACACCTTCACGATGGCGGTGCTGGGCGGCCCACCGCCTCCGGCGGCCCACATGCAGCTTCCCATCCCGACGCCGCGCCGCTTGTTGCCGGGCAGCGGCTTGTCGGCGCCGGTCTCCTCGCGACCCGCCTCCCATCCGAAGGCGGCCGCGCCCTCGGTCATGCACTCGGTCAGGCCGGTGGTGGTGTAGGGCACGCCCCTCAGCTGGCTCTCGGTGGGGATGTTCTTGAGCCGCATCTCCACCGGGTCCATGCCGATAGCCTCGGCCAGGGAGTCCAGCATCTGCTCCAGGGCCCAGGCGCACTGGGGATGACCCGGCGCGCGCATGGCCCGGGACGGGCCGGAGTTGATGAAGTAGTCCCGCGTCTCGGTGCGGACGTTCTCGCAGGTGTAGAGGTCCTGGATCAGGAACTCGAGTGCGGACGTCCCGCCGGCCGGATACGCGCCCCCGGTCCCCGTGCCCTCGAACTCCAGGGCGGTGAGGGTGCCGTCGCGCATGATGCCGGCCTTGAGCCGCATGTTGTTCGGCGGGCGGTTGCCCACCACCAGGAGCGTCTCCTCGCGGCTCAGGAACAGCTTCACCGGCCGGGCACTCACCCGCGACAGCAGGGCCGCCACGAGCGTGTACTTGCCGGCCGACAGCTTGGCGCCGAACCCGCCGCCCATGTAGTGGCCCACCACGCGGACCTTCGACATGGGCATCTGCAGCGCGGCCGCCGCCTGGGCCTGGACCGAGAACACGCCCTGGGTCGACTCCCACAGGGTCAGGGCGTCGCCGTCCCAGGCGGCCACCAGCCCGTGGGGCTCCAGCGGCGTGTGGAACTCGGCCTCGGTGCGGTAGTTCTCCTCCAGCACCACGTCGGCCGCGGCGAAGCCGGCCTCCAGGTCGCCCCGCTCATAGGTCCGGGGCTCGGAGACCATGTTGCCGTCCTCGTGGACCAGCGGCGCCCCGGCCTCCCAGGCGTCGCGCTCGTCGGAGACGAAGGGCAGCTCCTCGTACTGGACGTCGATGGCGCGGAGCGCGTCGTGCACCAGGTAGGGGGTCCGGGCCACCACCGCGGCCACGGCCTCGCCCTCGTACCGGCACACCTGGGGGAAGAGCTGCTCCCTGATCAGGGCCTCGTGCCCACGGATCGCGGCCGGGACCGGGGTGAACGCCGAGATGACGCCCTCCACTCCGTCCATGGACTCGGCCGCCGACACGTCCACGCCCAGGACCCGGGCGTGGGGATGGGGGCAGCGGAGGATGGCCGCGTACAGCATCCCCGGCATGACCAGGTCGGAGGGATAGCGGGCCGTGCCGCTCACCCGCTCGTAGGCGTCCACCCGGGGCCGCCGGGTTCCCACCACCCGGGTCTCGCCCCAGGGCTCGGGGTCCGTCTCGGCCGGGGGCGTCTCCAGGATCGGGTACCCCTCCAGGTAGTACTCCTTCTCGGCGGAGCCCTCCTCGTCCGCCTCGGCCCGGCGCGCCTCCAGCTCCTCGTCGGTGACCTTCCAGGTCCACTGTCTCGGATCGTATGCGTCCCACGTCCGGCGCTTCATGACAGGCCTCCTTTCTCCCGGCGGAGTTCAGTGGCCCGGGCGGCGGAGCGGAAGATGTTCGCGTAGGCCCCGCAGCGGCACAGGTTGCCGCTGACCCCCATCCGGATCTCCTCCAGCGTGGGCTCGGGGTTGGCCTCCAGCAGACCCTGCGTAGCCATGATCTGGCCGGGGGTGCAGTAGCCGCACTGGAACCCGTCCTCCTCCAGGAAGGCCTGCTGGGTGGGCCCCAGCTCCTCGCCTTCCATGAGGCCCTCGAGGGTCGTGATCTCCAGGCCCTCCGCCTCGACGGCCAGGGTCATGCAGGAGTAGCGGGGCTCGTTGTCCATGAGGACGGTGCAGGACCCGCACTCCCCTCGGCCGCATCCCTCCTTGGCGCCGGTCAGGCCCAGCTCCTCCCGGAGGACGTGGATCAGCGATGCCCGGGGCTCCACCAGCACCTGACGGTCCCGCCCGTTGATGCGCAGGGTGACCCGGGCCATGTGCCCGGCCTCCACCACGTCCGGGGGCGGCGGTTCTCGTCCGGACAGCGTCTGGGGTAGAGCCAGCGCCGCGGTTCCGGCTCCCATGGAGGCGAGGAATCCACGGCGGGAGAAGCCGGACTGCTCTCCGGACTTCTCGGTGGGTGATCCGT
>JBDHIJ010000050.1:0-24663 GCA_039587435.1 Gemmatimonadota bacterium | reverse complement strand
GACTTTCTCCCGCACCTGACGACTCGCGAATTCCAGAACCTCGTTGGCCAACATTACGCGTTGGAGACCCTGTTGAGCAGCGACGCGGCCCGTCAGGCTGCCACGACGTCGGAGATATTGGAACTGTTGGAAGCAGAGCTTGGGGAGGCTGGGCGATGACTCCGGATTTGATGGGTCCGGCCAAGTGGTCGGTAACGAACGGGCCTTCGGCCCCGGCCGCCGGCGGCGGCCTTCACACCCGCCAGCCAAGCCCGTGTGAATCCTCAGAGGGCCCGAATCTGCGGCGCGGTATTTTCAGTAGTTGGGTGGTGCCTGTCGGTTGCTCTGGGGGACACAGGAGGCTCGATTGAACTGGGAAATGGTCGGAGCGATCGGCGAACTTGTCGGAGCCGCCGCAGCTCGATTGAACTGGGAAATGGTCGGAGCGATCGGCGAACTTGTCGGAGCCGCCGCAGTCGTTCTTACTCTGGTGTATCTGGCGAGGCAGGTGGGCCAGGCGTCTGAAGAGGCACAGAGGAACCGCTTCGGCAACCTGAACGACGAGATCAGCCGAGTCGCCGACTCGTGGGGGCGAGACTCCGAGCTCTCGGACATCGTCTTCCGAGGCCTCCATGATCCGTTGTCGCTCAACCCTCATGAAGCCTTCCGCTTCAACTCATCCGCGTTTCGGATGTTCAAGGCCTGGGAGTCGGTCTTCCAGTATTCCCGCGAAGGTGGAGTGCATCAATGGGGTGCGGATGGGTTCCACACCACCATGACGGACCTGCTCGGGTTGCCTGGGATGCAGAAGTACTGGGCGGACCGGCGCCACTGGTTCTCACCGATCTTCGTCGAAGAAGTAGAACGACTCCTGCCTACGGCGACGCCGGTGATGGCGGAGTCATACCGGAGAGATGAGCAGCCGACCCCACCCCTCGCGGAGGCACCACCGGACTAGCATGTGCTGCCGGTGCGGCGGTCCCAGGTCCGTCTGTGGAACGCCTGCTTCTGACACACAGGTTCCGGGTCCATTTGCTGCGCTCACTCCGTCCCGACCGGCCTGCCAGCGCTGGCACCTCAGGAGACGGGGGGACTGGACGAAGGGAGCGCGGCGTGGAGGTGGGCGCTGATGAGGCCGGTGTGGAGCCCCGGGACGTCATGCGACAGCCGCGATGCCCGGGATCCTGCAGCGCGGATTCAGTGGCGCTGGTGATTCGCGCCTGCCGGATTCGCAACGACATCGGACCTTGGTCGGCGTGCGACATCGACATCTTCCCCCCGCCAACGCATGATCGATCGGCTCAAGAGCGCTCTCTTGGCCGAGCGTAGGCGAAGCGTCTGGCAGGTTCTTGCCGTCTACGGCATAATCGCGTTCACGGTGGTCCACCGGACGAGGGAGTTGGGCCTGAGAATCTCACTCGGAGCAGAAGGCTCCCCCGTGCTCCGGCTGGTACTCCGACAAAACCTGACGGTCACGCTGTTGGGCCTCGTGTTGGGGATGGCCGGCGCGGGGAGGCGGTGTGCCGAAGGAACTGGACTCCCGCTGCGTACTCCTGCTGTGGGGTGAGCCCCACGGCAGCGTGTGACCGCCCGGAGGAGGGTCGGCACGCGGTGCGAGCGTCACTCAGGATTTCATGTCCCGCTTCGAAGGTGCCCGTGCTCAAACGCGCACTCAGGCTCGCTGCCTGGCCCGTGCTCATTTCTCTCTTCATCACGCCGGTTCGTGTCTTCCTCGAACTGGCCGGCGTCCCCACGGTCTTCGTCTTTCCGCTCGGCCTGCTCTGGCTGGCGATTGGGTTCGCGGTCTTCCTGGGTACGAGACTCCATGAGGAGGAGCACCCGTACCTCCTTCTGCTTCTGAGCCTCGTCGTCTTCTCCCCACCCTCCCGATTCCCGGTCTTCGTGATGTGGTGGATCGATACCACGTGGGGGCTGGGTACGCATTACAACATCTTCGAGACCTGGGAGCAGGCTTTGTTCTCCCAGCTCTTCTGGGGCTCCGTCATCCAGGTGATCCCGGGCTTCCTGATCGGGTCGGTTGTCCTGGGCATCAAGAGGGGGCGGTCGAACACCGGATAGCCGGTTCCCGGTGCCGTGGCCGCAAACGCCACGTGGCGTACGCTTCTTGCATAGCTTCCAGGCCCAGTTCGAGTTCACGCCCCCTGTACCCGTCGCAGGCTCTCCGTGCGTTCTTCCGTTACCCGACTCTCAGCCTGCTTCACGCTCGTCGTCCTCGCCGCCTGTGGCTCGGAGCCCGTCGCTCCTCCCGATGAGGAACTGATCCCGACCGACCTGAGCCTGAGCGTCACGCTTCAGGGGCAGCCGGCAAGCCAGCAGGGCGATGGCAGTGGGGTTGCCCTCCTGCGAGCCCGGGGAACGAACGCTTCCCGGTTCCTGTTCCGCTTCGAGGACGGGGACTCCCGGTCCAGCGACACCGGCGACCTGGAGTACACGTTCATCGAGGAAGGCACTGAGTCGCACAGGATCACGGTGGTGTTCTACTCGGCCACCAACCACGCCGACTCCATATCCCGCGACGTCACGGTGCGCGTGGCACCCCCTTCTCCGGAGGGCATGCGCGTGGTCTGGGCGGACGAGTTCGACTATGAGGGGGCGGTCGACCCGAACCGCTGGCATCACCAGGTCATCCCCATCGCGGGAGACAGCTGGGCGAACAACGAGGTCCAGCACTACACGGCCCGGACCGACAACTCCTATGTCAGCGAGGGTGCGCTGAGGATCGTGGCGAAGCGGGAGAGCTATCAGTTCCAGGGGGTCACCAAGAACTACACCTCCGCGCGTCTCAACTCGAAGTTCGCGTTCACGTACGGCCGGGTGGACATCCGGGCCAGGTTACCGGCCGCGGCCGGAACGTGGCCGGCCCTCTGGACACTGGGCGCGAACATCAACGAGATCGGGAACTACCACGGAAGCGCCTACGGCAGTGTCGGATGGCCGGCCTGTGGCGAGATCGACATCATGGAGCAGAACGGCTGGGACAAGAACCATCTCATCGGCCATCTGCATTGGGGGGACACCCAGACCGGCGCCTACCACAGTGAGGGCGGAACGAGGCGGATCAGCGGCGCTTCCACGGGCTTCAACCTGTACTCACTGATCTGGACGCGGCAGAAGATCCAGATCCTGTTCA
Source organism: Gemmatimonadota bacterium (assembly GCA_039587435.1). Taxonomy (GTDB): domain Bacteria; phylum Gemmatimonadota; class Gemmatimonadetes; order Longimicrobiales; family Gaopeijiaceae; genus JBDHIJ01. The sequence continues at coordinate 21,533 of JBDHIJ010000050.1, read as the reverse complement.
ACGGCGAGGTCTTCTTCGAGACGCCCAACACGGGGGGCATGCCCTTCGACAACCCCCACTACCTGCTGCTGAACATTGCCATGGGCGGTACGCTGGGTGGCACCATCCCCCCCAACTTTTCGCAGGCCTCCATGGTGGTGGACTACGTCCGCGTCTACCAGTAGGAAGGCGGCGCGGGAGGCTCACTCCCGAGTCCCCGTTCCGGGTGCTCCTTCACAGCCAATCCGCTACAGCCAGTCGGCCGGGAACTTCTCTCTGAAGCGGTCGATACCCTCCACGGTCCCGCAGATGTAGAGGGCGTCGTCGGCGCCCAGTCTCAGGTCCGGCGGGAACTCCATGCTGACCGTGTCGTCTCGCTTCAACGCGACCACCGTGCAGCCGGTGCGTTCGCGGATTCGCTCGGCCAGAGGGTTCTTCCCCTCCAGTCCCCCGGGATGCACCAGCGCGAGCTTGAGCCGGGGCTGGATGCTGACCGTCTCGCCCAGGACGTGATGGGCCAGGAACTGGCCGGTTACCTGGCTGATCGACAGGGCGAAGTCGGCGCCGGCCCTGTGCATGCTCGCAACGCTCTCGGCTCTTCGGGTCCCGGCGATGACCGGGAGGTCCGGGGCGCGCTCCCGCAGCACCGTCGCGGCGTACGCGGCGGAGCTCTCCGAGGCGATCGCCAGCACCGCCACGCGGGCGTCGTCCACCGGAAGGCTGTCCACCACACCGGGGGACGCCAACTCCCCGATGATGTCCACCCCGGGCAGCCCCTCGGAGTGGAGCACACACACCTCCTCGTCCACGGTTCGGAGGATCTCGGCGATCTTCTGACCCACGCCCCCGAACCCGATCACGAGGATCAGGCCCTCGTCGCGGATCGGTCGGGCCAGGCTTCGGAGTCGACCGATGCTGTCCGGTGGCCCGGCCGCCACGAGGATCGTACCCGGAGCGATGGTCTCGTCGGGCCCGGGTGCGGCCTGAAGTCCGGCGTCACGCCACTGCCCGATGACGTTGGCCCCGGTGCTCTCGCGAACCGCCGCGGCCGCGAGGGTGGAATTCGCCAGCGGGCTGCCGTCGTGCACTCTCAGCTCGACGATTTCCAGGAGTCTGCTCAGGGGCCGGAACCCCGTCACCCGCGGGCCCACCTTGGCGCTGGCCCGCGCGCTGAGGACGGCGGCGAGCATATGGGTCGGGGCGAAGGTCACGTCGGCCCCGGCGGCCAGCATGGGAGAGCGGCCCCGCGGGTCCTCGATCATGGCGACGATCTTGCCTTCGAAACCCACCTCCCGGGCACCCAGGGAAAGGAGCAGGTTGTCCTCGTCGCCGCCGTTGAGGACCAGGGTCTTCGCGCCGGCCAGGGGCTGAAGATCCAGGTCCTGCTCGGAGGGCCGCGAGTGCACGACGCTTCGCCCGAGCTCGTGGAGTCGCCGGGCAGTGTCCTCGTCCTCCTCGAGGATCACGTAGCGCAGTTTCCGGCGTTCGAGCTCGGTCACAAGGGACACGACCTCGGGCCCGTCTCGGTAGAGGACCGTGGCGTCCGTCAGATCGGGGAGCCTGGTCCGGACACCCCCGGGGTCTCCCGTCCCCTCGTCCCCGAACTTGTCGGACCACAGGATCCCCACACCCCCGTCCTCGGCGCGGGCGGCCTCTCCGGCCAGCATCACGGCGCAGCCCTTCAGCCCTAGCGGCGTCAGGAGGTTGAGCAGGAAGGCCGTGAAGATCAGGACCGAGAAGATCTGGGGCTCGATGGCGCCCTGGGCGAGGGCGAGCGCGGCGAGGATGAACGCGAGTTCGGCCCGGCCGCACATTCCCACGCCCACCGTGAGTGCCTCCCGGCCGGGGAGTCCCATTCGCAGGGCCATCCCTCCGGCGCTCAGGATCTGGCCCACGAACACCGCCGTCGTCAGCAGGGCGAGGAACGCCAACCCCGATGCGCTGATGCCGAAGGTGATCGAGAACCCGAGCGAGATAAAGAAGATCGGCCCGAGGAAGGAGTAGGCGAGCCCGTACGATCGATCGGCCACCACGCGCACCAGGTTCGGGTGGGCGACCCGCTCCTCGAAGAAGAGCCCGGCCACGTAGGCGCCCAGGATCATGTGGAGCCCGATGGCATCGGCGAAGAGTCCGGCCGCGATGGCAACTGCAAGGATGAACGTGAACCCTTTGCCCCCCTCGGACCGGAAGGGAAGGGTCAGGCGGGGATAGACATAGCGGCCCAGGACGAAGGTCAGAGCGAAGAACGCGACCACCTTCAGGAGCGTGATCCCGACGGCCGCCGGTTCGAAGGAACCGCCCGACACCACCCCGATGATCAGGCCGAACACGACCAGGGTCAGGAGATCGTCGATGACGCAGCTCGCGATGATGACGCGGGCGACGCGGGTGTCGGCGAGCCCCAGGTCCCGGAGGGTCTTGAGCGTGATCACCACGGCCGTGGCGGTCATGGTGAGGCCCACGAAGGTGGCGCCCACCCGGTCCAGGCCGAACAGGATGGCCAGGCCGAGGCTCAGGCTGAACGGCACCAGCGCGCCCACGATGGCCACACCCATGGAGCGCTTGAGCGCGTCGAAGAACTGCCGGGGCTGGGTCTCGACCCCGGCGTGGAACATGAGGAAGAAGATCCCGATTTCGGCCAGAAGGGAGATGGCCTCGCTGGGCTGAATCCAGCCCAGGACCGCGGGACCCAATATGACTCCGACGATGAGCTCGCCCATGATCGTTGGCAGCCCGATCGGGCGCAGCGTCACCGCAACCAGCCAGATGGCGGCCAGCAGGATCAGAAGATCGACGGCGATCTCGTGCATACCGGAATCTAATCAGGGCGGGGGTTCCTGCTCTGCGGGATTCGCTTTGGCCAGCGGCGCGGCGGCAGTATTCTGTGTGCGATTCGTCCGATCCGGCCCGCCCTCGATCCGCCCGGTTGACCCCTTCGGCGCCTCGGGATTCCGGTCTCGACGGGTCCGGGCGCGCCTCTGCGCCCTCGCCAAACCGCCCGCCAGGTGCCATCCTGACGGCCCTCTCATCCTGCGACCCCCGCCTCCAGACTCCATGCAACTGAGCCTCCTCGACGCCGTCGCCTTCGTTCTCTTCATCGCCTTCGTCATCGGAGTGTCCCTCTACGCATCGCGGAAAGAGGAGACCGGGGAGGACTACTTTCTCGCCGGCCGCAATCTGAGCTGGTGGCTCATCGGCTTCTCGCTGATCGCGTCCAACATCTCCACGGAGCACTTCGTGGGGATGGCCGGCCAGGGCTATGACCTCGGGTTGGCCATCGCCTCCTATGAGTGGATGGCAGCGGTGACGCTCGTGATCGTCGGCTTCTTCTTCCTCCCCCGCTTCCTCCGGGCCGGCATCTACACCATGCCCGAGTATCTGGAGCAGCGGTACGACGTCCGCACCCGAACGATCATGGCCACCTTCATGATGCTGGCCTACATCTTCGTGGCTCTGGCCACGGTCCTCTATTCAGGTGCGCTCGCTCTGGAGGCGGTGTTCGGGGTGAATACGCTGGTGGGGATCTGGGGCATCGGCATCCTGGCAGGAGCATACACCATCTACGGGGGCCTCAAGGCCGTGGTGTGGAGCGACCTGATCCAGGGGGTCGCCCTGATTCTCGGAGGGATCCTCGTCACGATTCTGGGCTTCCAGGCGATGGGGGGGGTGGGGAGCTTCCTCGAAGTGGCCGAACCCAAGCTCCACACGGTCCTTCCGTGGAACCATCCAGAGATGCCCTGGGTCGCCGTGTTCATCGGAGGGCTGTGGATCCCGAACCTGTTCTACTGGGGCCTGAATCAGTTCATCACTCAGCGGACGCTGGGGGCCCGGTCCCTCAAGGACGGACAGCGGGGAATCGTCCTGGCGGCGGCCATCAAGCTGCTGATCCCGTTCATCATCGTCTTCCCGGGGATCATGGCCGCCGAACTCTATGGGGACCTGGTCAGCAATCCCGATCAGGCCTATCCGGTGATGATCCGGGAGATCCTCCCGGCGGGACTGACGGGGATCATGTTTGCCGCCCTGTTCGGCGCCGTAATGAGCAGCCTCGACTCCATGCTCAATTCAGCGGCCACCATCTTCACCATCGATATCTACCAGCGACATATCCGGCGGGGTGAGGGGGCCAATCACCACCTGGTTCGGGTGGGTCGGATCGCGACCGCCGTGCTGGTTCTGGTGGGGTGTTTCTGGGCACCGCTCGTGGCTCGGGCCGGAAGCGTGTTCGAATACATCCAGATGTTCTGGGGATTCATCTCCCCCGGAATTGTCGCCGCGTTCCTCTTCGGTCTCTTCGTGCCCCGGGCGCCGGCGATTGCCGCCACCGGCGGGATGATCCTGGGCGTGCCCGTCTACGGGCTGCTGCTGTGGTCTCTGCCGGATGTCGCCTTCCTCCATCACATGGCCATCACGTTCGCGGTCATCTCTCTCTACATGATCGCCATGACGGTGCTCCGGCCCATGGAGACGCCCAACCCGCTGCCGGAGGCTCCGGACATTGATCTCGAGTCCAGTGGCGGAGCGAAGCTGGGAGGGATCGCTGTCGTCGTGGCCACCGCGGCCCTGTACATCTGGTTCTGGTAGGGGGCCGGACGCCCGGACGGTCGGCATGAGGGCGTCGGCGCCGGGCTGATACGAGGGCCGGCAGCACCCCAACTCCGCCCGGGCTTCCCGGCCCGCGGCACACCGCTTTCTTGACAGGAGGGGTTCGGCGTCTCATTCTTTGTGCGGATACCGAACAAAGTAGCTGTATCGTGCGGCGGTGTCCGCCGCTGGTTCGGTATGTCGTATCCAATCACTCCGGAGCGGACACATGACCTCGCGACGCTTGACGGCACTGGCGATCCTGGCCCTTTCCTTCACGGCCGCCTGCGACGATGACGAGAGCCCCACGGGGCCGACTCCTCCCGACGACAACGTGCCCATCGAGGGCAGCGTGTTCCTGGACGAGTTCGCTGAAGGCGTCACCTTCCAGGCCTTCGTCGACTCCAAGCTCGACGCCGTAGCTATCGACGAGAGCGTGACTTACCGGGGGTCGGCGTCCCTCAAGGTCACGGTTCCCGGCACCGAGGACACGTCGGGATTCTTCGCGGGCGGGGCGTTCACGACCGAGATTCCCTGGGATCTCTCCGGATACGACGCCCTCACCTTCTGGGCACGGGCGGATCGGAACGCGTCGCTGAACGTGGCGGGGCTCGGAAACGACAACACGGGCACCTCCACGCACATGGTGGAGATGACCGAACTGGATATGTCCGGCGTCTGGAGAAAGTACGTCATTCCCATCCCCGATCCGTCGGCTCTGACGGCGGAAGGCGGGCTGATGTACTTCGCCGAGGGTCACGAGAACGGCGAGACGTATCACATCTGGTTCGACGACATCCGCTTCGAGAACCTCGGTGCCGAGGTGGTGCGGGCCGCGATGGCCAGCCAGACGCTGACGGTGGAGGTCGGCGGGACGGCCCAGGTGAAGGACCTGACGGCAACGATGGACGTCGGCCTGGTGGATGTCACGGTCGACGCCATGCCCGCCTACTTCACCTTCACCTCTTCAGATGAGTCGGTGGCGGCCGTCGGGATCGACGGGACCATCACCGTCCTCGCGGAGGGCGCTGCGGAGATCTCGGGGTACCTCGGCTCCGTGGAGGCCTCGGGTTCGGTGAAGATCACCACCGGCAAGCCGCTGTCGGAGCCCGCTCCCACCCCCACGCAGGACCCGGCCAGCGTCATCTCGCTCTTCAGCGACGCGTATGACGATGTCACGGTGGATACGTGGTCAGCGGTGTGGGACGCCGCCGACGTGGAGGACGCGGAGATCCAGGGCGACGCGATGAAGCTCTACACCAACCTGGTCTTTGCCGGCATCGAGTTCACGTCCGAGACCATCGATGCCCGGGAGATGACCCACTTCCACATGAACATCTGGACGCCGTCCGGAACGAATGGCGGCGAGGTGTTCAAGATCAAGCTCGTGGACTTCGGTGCCGACGGGGCCTGGTCGGGCGGTGACGACGTGGAGGATGAGTTGACCTTCGTTGCGCCCCCGCTCGAGTCGAAGGAGTGGGTCAGCCTCGATATTCCCCTGGATGACTTCGCCAACATGACCACCCGCGGCGCCCAGGCTCAGCTCATCATCTCGGGTGACCTGGGCACGGTCTACGTCGACAACATCTACTACTACCGTGCAGGCGAGGCGCCCGAGGCGCCGTCCGCTCCCGCTCCCGTACCGGAGCATGCCGCCGCCGACGTCATCTCCCTCTTCAGCGATCCCTACACCGATGTGACCGTGGACACGTGGTCTGCCGAGTGGGATGCCGCGGATCTCGAGGACACGGATGCCGGTGGGGATCCGGTCAAGAAGTACTCGAACCTGACCTTCGCCGGGATCGAGTTCACCTCGGCCACCATCGACGCCTCCGAGATGACCCATTTCCGGCTGGACATCTGGACCCCCGACGAGACGGGCGGCGAGGCGGTCTTCAAGGTGAAGCTGGTGGACTTCGGAGCCGATGGAGCGTGGTCCGGTGGCGACGACGTGGAGCATGAGGTCACGCTGACGGCCGCGAGCACGCCGGCCATCGGTACCGGACGCTGGTACGTGCTGGATATTCCGCTGGCGGACTTCACGGGACTCACCACCCGAGCTCACCTGGCGCAGCTGATCATCTCGGGCGACCCGAACACGGTCTTCGTGGACAACGTCCTCTTCTGGAAGCCGCCGGCACCTCCCGCAGAGCCCACGGAGCCTGCTCCGACCCCGACCTACGATGCGGCCAACGTCACGTCCCTGTTCAGCGACGCGTACGACGACGTGACCGTGGACACCTGGTCCGCCGAGTGGGATGCCGCCGACGTGGAGGACACCGAGGCCGGTGGCGATGCGGTCAAGCGCTACAGCAACCTGGTGTTCGCGGGGATCGAGTTCACCTCTGCCACGGTGGACGCGTCGGACCGGACTCACTTCCGGATGGACTTCTGGACCCCCGACGAGACCGGCGGTGAAGCGGTCTTCAAGGTGAAGCTCGTGGACTTCGGCGCCGATGGGGCGTGGTCCGGTGGAGACGATGTAGAGCACGAGCTCACGCTGACCGCCGAGAGCACCCCGGCAATCGGAACCGGGAACTGGTACGTCCTGGAGATGCCGCTGGCGGACTTCACGGGCCTCACGACCCGCGGCCACCTGGCCCAGATGATCATCTCGGGTGATCCCGACATCGTGTACCTCGACAACATCCTCTTCTTCAAGGACGTGTCGACGCCGACGGAGGCGGCTCCGGACCCGACCGACGACGCGGCGAACGTGATCTCGCTGTTCAGCGATGCCTACGACGACGTGACGGTCGACACCTGGTCCGCCGAGTGGGACTCCGCTGAACTGACGGATCTGGATATCGCGGGGAACCCGACGAAGAAGTACAGCAGCCTCGTCTTCGCAGGGATCGAGTTCACCTCCGCGACGATCGACGCCACGGAGATGACCCACTTCCGGTTCGACTTCTGGACCCCCGATCCGACCGTGGATCCGGCGGTGTTCAAGGTGAAGCTGGTGGACTTCGGCGCCGATGGGGCGTGGTCCGGAGGTGACGACGTCGAGCACGAGATCACGCTCAGCGCGGCCTCGACGACCCCTCTGGCCACCGGGACCTGGGTCAGCTTCGACGTACCCCTTACCGAGTTCACGGGGCTTACGACCCGTGGGCACCTGGCCCAGCTCATCATCTCGGGTGACCCCGACACGGTGTTCCTGGACAACATCTACTTCAGGAAGTAGCGGGGATCCCCGCGATTCCGGACGGAATCGGGATCGCGGGACCAGCAGGACAGCAATCGCCCCCGGGCCGGCTACGGCTCGGGGGCGATCTGTGTGTCAGGGGCTGACCTGGGCGGCTGGCGGCTGACGTTACTTCCGCTGGTAGACCCGGATCCAGTCGACCACCATCTGCTGGGGGAAGCTCGTGGTCGAGTCCGGGTTGCCGGGGAGATCGCCACCCACCGCCACGTTCAGGAGCAGGTGAAACCGCTTGTCGAACGGAGCCGGAAAGGACCCACCCGAGGTGGACCAGTGCGTCTGCGTCTGGTAGAGCGTCCCGTCGACGGACCAGCGGATCACTCCGTTCTCCCACTCCAGGGCGAAGGTGTGGAAATCTTCGCTGAAGGTCCCTTCGTTCAGCGTGAAGGATGATCCGGACTGCTGATTTGCCGGCCACTGTCCTCCATAGTGGAGGGTGCCCAGGACCCTGTTGGGCTCATGTCCGAGAAGCTCCACGATGTCGATCTCACCGCTGGCAGCCCATCCGCCGTAGTAGTCGTCGGTCGGGAGCATCCATATCGCGGGCCAGAGGCCCTGGCCTTCCGGGAGGCGCGCTCGGAATTCCACGCGCGCGTAGGTCCAGTCGCCTTTGCGATAGCTTCGGATTCGTGCCGAACTGTAGGGCTTGCCGCCGACGGACTCCCTCCGGGCCGTGATCGTCAGAAACCCGTTGGCCACGTTGAGGTTGTCCTCCTGATACCACTGGAGCTCGTTGTTGCCCCAGCCGCAGATACCGAGGTCGCAGCCATCGCCCTCCTGAACCGACCATCGGTTCTCATCGAGGGAGGTGCCGTCGAACTCGTCCTGCCAGACGAGGGTCCATACACCGGAATCGGGCGGTTCCTCCTGCGGCGGCTCCGGTGAGGAGGGAGTCTCGCCCCCGCTGCCGCAGGCCCCGGCCGCGGTAAGGACGGCCATCAGTAGAAGAAGTCCGGCCATGGGTTTGCCGTATTCGTTCATCGTCCTCGGATCATGTTCACGCCGCGAGACCCGTTCGCTCAGCCGTCAGGGGCAGAGCGCGGGACCCTCCGCTTCGGATACCAGACGCACGTCGGAGAAGTCGAGGGTGGCGGGCCCTTCGGACTCCAGTCCGAACGGGGTGTTGATTCGTGTTACGTCCACCCCCGCCTCGGCGAGGCATCGCATGCTGAAGCGGAGCGTGGCCCATTCACCCGTCGGCAGGGCGCCGAGGTAGTCCGTCACCTGGATCCGGGCCTCCCTGCCGTTGTCACTACCCATCACCAGCCAGATGGATTCCTCCGTCGGTTCCTGGAGGCGAACGTCGACAGCAAGGGCCAGGCCGCCGTTGGCCTCACGACTCAGGTCCAGGCCAGTGACCGCGGCCACCAGGACCTTCCCTCGACCGCTTCCGGTCCACCGGATTGTCCGGGCGTCCTCCTGCACGCGGCGGTCGAGAACGGTCACCACCACCTCTCCAGCACGGCTGGTGGTCTGACCGCTGGCGGCCTCGGTGCGCTGCTCGGGCCCTCCCTCGCCCTCCGCCCACAGCCGCCAGGGCGGCAGGGGCCCGCCGGCGAAAAAGACCGTGCGGCGACGGCTGTCGGAGCGGCCGAGCCACTCTTCAGAAAGGCGTGGCAGACCACCGTCGTCCTCTGCCGAAAGGCCGTGGCCGTAGGCGAACAGCGGGTCGTACTCGGTGTCCCCGACGTTCAGGACCGCCTGGTCCGGGGTCCGAGGCCACGAGAAGGAGAGTCGGCCGGTGAAGTCGTGCGCCACGGAACCGTCAGCCCCACGAAGCAGGACGTCGGCCACCCCCGCCCCCTCGGAGCCGGGAAGCCAGGCCACCACGAACGCATCCGAGGCGTTGAGTTCCGGCGCAACCCAGAGGGGGCGACCCGTCAGGAACACCGACACCACGGGGATGCCCGCCTCCTGGAGGCTGCGGAGGAGTGCCAGCTCTCGCCCGTCACCTCGCGGGTAGTCTACGGTCTCACGGTCCCCCTGGAACTCCGCGTAGGGATCCTCGCCGAACACCACGATCGCTACGTCGGGTGGATCCCCTGGATCGAAATGCCCGTCCGAGTCCAGCTCCGCGGTTCCGCCACCGGCCTCCACCGCCGCTCTGATGCCATCCCAGATGGAGGTCGCACCCGGGAAGTCCGAGTTGCGATTGCCGGTGCCCTGCCAGGTCAGTGTCCACCCCCCGGCCTGCTTTCCGATGTCGTCGGCGCCGCTTCCGGCGACCAGGAAGCGCTGACCGGGCGAGAGTGGAAGCAGGCCGCCGTCGTTCTTGAGGAGCACGAGGGATTCTCGGACCGCCTGGCGGGCGACCGCGCGGTGCTCGGGCGCGCCGAGCACCGACTCATCTCCCGCGTAGGGGCGACTGGAAGGGCGACCCCTGTCGAGCACCCCGGCTCGGATCTTGACCCTCAGAATCCTTCGCACCGCGTCATCGAGCCGGCCCTCGGGGATCTCGCCCGAACGCGCCTGGGCCAGCGTGGAATGGTAGAGGCCCTCCCAGTCGTCGGGCACCATGAACATGTCCACACCGGCGTTTACGGCCTCGGCGCAGCTCTCATTGCTGCACCCGGGGATCTGCCCGTGGGCGTTCCAGTCGCCCACGAGGAGACCGTCGAACCCCATGGTCTCCTTCAGGACGCCTGTAAGCAGGTCTTCCCGGGCATGCATCTTCACTCCGTTCCAGCTGCTGAACGACGCCATGACCGATTGGACTCCGGCCTCGAGAGCGGCCACGTACCCGGGGGCGTGGATCTCGAGGAGCATCTGGTCCGTCCCCACCGCGTCGCCCTGGTCCCGGCCCCCCCGGGTTCCCCCGTCGGCGATGAAGTGTTTGGCCGTGGCGATCACGTGGTGATCGTCCAGAAAGTCCGCCGTGCCGGGCTCCCCCTGAAGGCCGACCACGATGGCCCGCGCGTAGTCCGCGACGATGCCCGGATCCTCGGAAAATCCCTCATAGGCCCGTCCCCATCGATCGTCCCTGGGCACCGCCACGGTGGGTCCGAAATTCCAGTCATGGCCTGTGACCCGTACTTCCCGGGCCGTCACCTCGCCCATGCGGCGGAGGAGCTCGGGGTTATTGGCGGCGCCCAGGCCGATGTTGTGGGGAAAGAGGGTTGCCCCGATGACGTTGTTGTGACCGTGGACGGCATCGACGCCCCAGATTACAGGGATCCCGACGCGCCCTCCGGCGGTGTCCACGGAGGCCTCCCACATCCGGTCGGCCAGGTCGAGCCAGTCGGCCGCCGTGGAGTATTTTTCGTTGTTGGGGAAGCCTCCTCCGCCGTTCAGGACGGATCCCAGGTGGTAGGCAGTGACCTGCTCCGGGGTGACCTTTCGGACGTCGGCCTGGATGATCTGTCCCACCTTCTCTTCGATTGACATCCGGGCGAGGAGGCCCTCGACCCGCGCCTCCACCTCCGGGTCGACCGGAACAGGGCTCTCTACCGGGGTCCAGGGGTAATCGTCCTCGGCCCCGGTGCAGGCCAGGGCCGAAGACCCGGCGAATCCAGCGACCAGGACCACGGCGACGAGCGGTCTGCGTCCATGCGTGGAGATTCCCGGGGTTGGACCCCGGAGCCCACCGCCCTCTGTTTCGATGCCGCGTGGAAGTCTCCACATCTGTCTGGTGCTCCGCGTGAGGGTGGAACCAGCCGACCGAATCCCCAGGATTTGATTCGTGATCATGTCTTGTTCGTTCGAACGCCAAACTATGTCTGCCCGGGGGGGCACACAAGCGTTCGAAGTCTGTGTGGATGCCGAAAAGTGATGCGAGAAGTCCGTCACTCTCCGCCCTTGCGGAACGGTTCATCTAGGTGTATCCTCGGATAGTTTGTTCTCGCAGACAACAAAGTTCGTCACACAGGACGGTCGACCCGGCGGGGTTGCCTGGCGGCCGGCCTCAGTTCACGCCCGATGGAGCGCAAACCATGAGAAGGCTGCTCTCAATCCTTGCCCTCGCCTTCCTGTTCGTTGAAGCAGGTGCGGCCCAGCAGGCCGGATCCATTGTGGGTTCGGTGGTCGACGACGCGAGTGGAGCCCCGGTGAGTGGCGCGGATGTCTGGATCGAGGCAACCCGCTTCAACACCGTTTCCCGTGAGGACGGGCGCTTCCTCCTCGCTGCCGTTGATCCGGGTGTCTATACCCTCCGGGTATTCCGGATCGGGTACGGTGAAGCCCTGACGCAGGTCACGGTGGTGTCCGGAGAGGCTACCGAGGTCGAGTTCCGGGTCACCGTGAAGGTGCTGGATCTCGACGAGATCATCGCAACCGGATACGGGGAGTCCAGCCGCAGAGAACTGACCGGCGCGGTTTCGTCCATTTCCGGACAGGACCTCCAGGTCGAGGGCGTCCCCAACGTGACCGTTTCGGCCGCCCTCCAGGGTCGGGCCGCTGGGGTCCAGGTGCTGTCAGCCTCCGGCCTGCCGGGAGCCGGCACCAGCGTCCGGGTTCGGGGCACCAACTCCATCAGCGCGAACAGCGAGCCGCTCTATGTGGTCGACGGTGTTCCGGTCATGCAGGGAACGTCGTCCACCGATCCGACGCAGAACCCGCTCACGACGCTGAACACGGCCGACATCAAGTCGGTTGAGATCCTGAAGGACGCTTCGGCGACAGCCATCTACGGGAGCCGCGGTGCGAACGGCGTCGTGCTCATCACCACCCGAAACGGTGGTGAGGCTGGAAACATGATCACCTTCGACGCGAACTGGGGCACACAGGCCATCTCCAAGGAGATCGACGTCCTGAACGCCCGCGAGTATCGGGAACTCCGAAACGAAGCGATGACCAACGTCGGTCAGCTCCCGCAGTACTCTCCGGACGAGGTGGCCGCCGCGACGACGACGGACTACCCCTCCCAGATGGTTCGGACGGCCCCGCAGCAGAACTACTCTCTCACGTTCTCCGGCCAGGAAAACCAGACCCGGTACCTGCTCTCCGGGAACTACGTGGATCAGCAGGGGATCGTTCGGGGGACGGACTTCAAGCGGTACTCCGGCCGACTCAACCTTGACCGGACGTTCACTGAGCGGTTCCGGATCGCCACGAATCTCAGTCTGACCCACATGCGGCACAATCTCTCGGAGGTTGAGAACGGTCAGCTGGCCGGGAATGCCCGCGGCATGCTGGGCGCCATGATGTACGATCCGGCGCTCCCCGTCCGGGACCAGAACGGGAACTACATCCGCCAGGCGATCCTGGGTGAGTTCCTGAACAACCCGGTGGCCACCGTCAACGAACTCACCGATCAGCGGAACGAGACGCGCTTCATCGGCAGCCTGTTCGGTGAGTACGCCTTCCCCTGGGGCCTTCGGTTCAGGAACCGCTTCGCCTTCAACGGATGGGAGGCCTACAACCCGTTCTACGCGCCGAGCGAGATCCAGCAGGGTTTCCCGACCAACGGTTCGGCGAACATCTGGCAGGGGCGCAGCGGAGAGCTCCTGAACGAGTTCCTCGTGGACTACGAGGATGAGCAGGTGGGGCCGGGCGACCTCGTCGTGGTGGGAGGTGTCACCTATCAGTCGAGCTCGTTCAGCTTCAACAACGTCGGAGCGGCCGACTTCCTGGTCGAGGATCCCCAGTGGAACTCCCTCCAGGGTGGTGCCCAGCGGCCCACGGTTTCGTCGGGCATCAGCGACTGGACCCTCGTGTCCTACCTGGCGCGGGCCAACTACAACATGTACGGCAAGTACCTCTTCACCCTCACGGGGCGCGCGGACGGTTCGAGCCGGTTCGGGGAGAACAACAAGTGGGCGTTCTTTCCGTCGGGTGCCTTCGCGTGGCGGATGATCGACGAGGGGTTCATGTCCGATCAGGGGGTCTTCGATGACCTGAAGCTCCGGGCCAGCTTCGGGCAGACCGGGAACCAGGCCGTCGAGCCCTACAACTCCCTGGCTCGCATGGACGTGACGGAGAACGCGATCGGCAGCACGAACACGATCGCGTTCGCGCCCGGATCGCGCTCCCCCAACCCGGACCTGAGGTGGGAGACGACGACCCAGTGGAACTTTGGCCTGGACATGGCGTTCTTCGACAACCGCCTGTCCATCTCGTCCGACATCTACGGTGCCGAGACGGAGGATCTGCTGCTGGTGGTGAACATGCCCTTCACCAGCGGGTTCGCGGACCAGCTCCGCAACGTGGGATCGGTCAAGAACACCGGGTTCGAACTGACGATCAACTCCATCAACGTCCAGACCCAGAACTTCAACTGGACCAGCAGCTTCAACCTCGCCTCCAATCGGAACGAGGTCCTGGCCATCGACGACCGGGATTTCATCGAGGTTGGCGGGGACCGGTGGGGCTGGGCCGTGGGCGGTAACAGCCACGTCATCCAGCCCGGTGAGCCTCTCGGTTCCATCTACGGCTACGACGTCAGCGGCCTCTGGCAGGACGGCGACATCTGCGACCTGGCGGACCCCCGACCCACCCTGGACTGCGTGCCCGGGGAACTGCGGATCAGGGATGTGAACGGCGACGGGCGGATCACCCCGGACGACCGCACGATCATCGGTGATGCCAACCCGGACTTCTACGGCGGGTTCAACAACATCATGACGTGGGGGCCGTTCAACTTCGAGTTCTTCCTGACGTACTCGTACGGGAACGACCTGGTGAATGCCTCCAACGCCTTCCTCATGAGCTCGACCGGCCAGCTCAATGAGAGGGCCGACGTACTGGAGCGATGGACACCTGAGACGCCCAACACGGACATCCCGCGGGCGAACGCGAACCGTCGGACCCTGCTCTACTCGACGCTGGTGGAAGACGGCTCGTTCCTGCGGCTCCAATCCATCACGTTCGGGTACCAGATCCCTCCGCGCTGGCTCAAGGGGGTACGGGCCGGACGGCTGTACGTGACCAGCCAGAACCTGCTGACCTTCACGAACTACTCGGGCTTCGATCCCGAGGTGAACAGCCTGGGCGGTTCGCCGGCCGCTCGCGGGCTGGATGTGGGCGCGTACCCCAGGGCTCGCGTGTTCAGTCTCGGCGTGAACCTGACCTTCTGACGCCGATCACGGCCATCCAACCGGACAAGAGATCCATGAAGACGAGATATCTGACCCTTCTTCTGGCGCTTACGGTGACGACGACCGCGTGTCAGGACATGCTGATCGAGGAGCCCGATGGCTTTATCACCTCGGACACCTACTACAAGACGCCCCAGGATCTGGAGGCGGCGGCGGTCGCCATGTACAGCCTGTTCCACGACTGGAACATGTTCAAAGTGCAGTACAACTGGACCTTCGAGCTCGCTGCCGACCAGGGCCGCTTCCACCCCGACGAGCCCAACGTCGAGACCCAGGCACCCCAGTTCCTGAACTGGACCACCACCAGCCGGGACGCGGTTCAGCCCTGGAAGACGCTCTACTGGAACATCCTTCGGGCTCATCAGGTCCTCGACAACCTGGACAAGGTCGAGTTCGAAGATCCTCAGCAGAGGGCCCGGCTCGAGGCGGAAGGCAAGTTCATGCGGGCCTTCCACTACTTCTGGCTGGTGCGCGCCTACGGCGACGTGCCGCTGTATCTGTCCGAGGATGAGCAGATCCAGGTCGACACGCCCCGGACGCCCCGGGAAACGGTGCTGGCTCAGATCATCCAGGACGCCACCGACGCCGCGGCCGGCCTCCCGGTCTCTCGCGCTGGTGCCGAGCTCGGCCGGGCCACCCGAGGGGCCGCGCTCATGCTCCTGGCAGACGCCTACCGCTGGCGGGCGAACACCCTTACTCAGTCCAACGAGGACTGGGAGGCCGCAGCCAAGGCGGCCCGGGAGGTCATCGGGTCGGAGCGGTACGAGCTTGAGCAGGACTACCGCAACATCCACCAGCCCGGCGCCCACTTCCGCTCGGAGGAGATCTTCTCCGTGATGGCGATCGGGGGCGGTGGCTGGTGGCAGTCCAGCCTCTTCGGGTCCGTCTTCTGGCCCCGGACGCTGGGCGAAGGGAACGGCGGCGGTTGGGCCGTGGTGATCCCCACGTCCGCGTTCTATCACTCGTACATCGACGGTGACTACCGGCAGGAAGTGACCTTCTGGACCGAGGGCTGCGCTGCCAGCGAACCGGCCGACTGCTCTGACCCGGAGCCGTTCTCTCCGACCAACCCCCAGTTCGGCTTCCCGGACGGCTACCCTCACGTCAACAAGTTCGTCCCGTCGGATCGGGGACTGGATTTCTGGGGCGGTGGCGACGTCAACATCCCGCTCTACCGGTTCGCGGAGGCCTACCTCCTCCTGGCGGAGGCCGAGAACGAGCTGGGACGTCCCGGTGAGGCCGTGGCCGCCATCAACGTCCTTCGGGCCCGGGCCCGGGGCGGCGAGTCCGGTGACGAGGAGCGGAGTCAGCCGGCTGACCTCACGGTCCTGGGCAAGGACGCCCTGCGGGACGCCATCTACCAGGAGCGGTCCTGGGAGCTCTCGTTCGAGCTCAAGCGCTGGTTCGATATGGTGCAGCGCGGCGAGTCCTACTTCATCGAGCAGATGATGGCCAACGATCCGCTGGCCGCGGAACTCGGCAACCTCACGGGGACCCGGATGCTCCTCCCGATCCCCCTCGAGGAGATCCAGAAGAACCCCAGTCTGACGCAGAACCCGGGTTACTGATGCGGGGCCAGGCCCGGCGAAAGGGCCAGAGGAACTGAAGCGGGGTCCCCGGTCCGGGGACCCCGCCGCCCCCCTCCCAACAAGGTGACCCGAGCCGGACCGGCGCCGTCACGACGGCCGGTCGGGCTGACCGTGACGGGCGCCGGACCGCTAAGGCATTCCGAGAGGAACCATGGCCTCCATCCCCCCAGCCGCGACCTCGACCATGCAGGGTGTCGAGGGATCCCGAGTTCGCTCTCTCCTGAGCGAGATGACGGTATCCGAGAAGGTCGGGCAGCTCCATCAGATCTCGAGCCCCGGTGGGGTCACGCCGGAGCTTCGGGACCTGGTGGCGGCGGGCCGGGTGGGGTCGGTGATCAACGAGGTGGACGTAGATGCGGTGAACGAGCTCCAGCGAGTCGCCGTGGAGGAGAGCCGGCTCGGGATCCCGCTCCTCATTGGGCGGGACGTGATCCATGGCTTCAGGACCGTCTTTCCCATCCCACTGGGCCTCGCGGCGGCGTTCGACGAGGAGACGGTCCGAAACATGGCCCGGGTGTCTGCCCTGGAGGCCGCCTCGACGGGCGTTCGTTGGACCTTCGCCCCCATGGTGGATATCGGCCGCGACCCCCGCTGGGGCCGGGTGGCCGAATGCCTGGGAGAGGACCCGTATCTGAGTGGAGTGCTGGCCGCCGCGATGGTTGAGGGCTTCCAGGGGGAGGATCTCTCGGATCCGGCAAGTCTGGCCGCCTGCGTGAAGCACTTCGCAGGGTACGGTGCCTGTGAAGGCGGTCGGGACTACGACGTGACGAACGTCCCGGAACTCGAACTGAGGAACGTCCACCTTCCCCCCTTCCGGGCGGCCATTGATGCCGGTGCTGCCACCCTGATGACCTCGTTCTGCGACGTGAACGGGACTCCCGCGACCAGCAGCCATCTGCTCCTGACTCAGATCTTAAGAGAGGAATGGGGGTTCGATGGGTTCGTCATCAGCGACTTCGGGTCCATCCCGGAGCTCATCGTTCATGGGGTCGCGGCGGACGAGGCCGATGCCGCCCGAGAGGCAGCTCTCGCCGGGGTAGACATGGACATGGCCGGAGGAGCCTACGACCGGCAACTGGGACGGCTGGTGGGGGACGGTGTGATTCCGACCGAGCGCCTCGACACCATGGTGGCGAATGTGCTCAGGATGAAGCTGCGTCTTGGGCTGTTCGAGCGGCCATTCACCGACAGCAGCCATTTCCCGGCCCGTGGGAACCCCCAGCACCTGAGTGCCGCGCGGTCGGCCGCTTCGCGGAGTCTGGTCCTCGTGAAGAACGATGGGCCCGTGCTACCCCTGGCTCCATCGTCGCTGCAGAAGCTTGCTGTCATCGGCCCTCTGGCCGATGACGAGTACGACCAGATGGGGACCTGGGTCTTCGATGGCGACGCCTCCCTCAGTCAGACTCCACTCGATGCGCTGGTGGCGACCCTCGGTCCTGACGTGGAGGTCGTGTTCGCCCGCGGGGTCGAGACCACTCGGAGCCGGGGGTCCGAGGGCTTCGGCGAAGCGTTGGAGGCGACACGGAGCTGTGATGCGACGGTCCTGATCCTGGGTGAGGAGGCGGTCCTTTCCGGGGAGGCCCACTGCCGCGCCGACATCGGGCTTCCGGGCGCCCAGGCCGAGCTGGTTCGAGCCGTGACCTCTGCGGCCGCTGGTCCCGTGGTGCTGGTGGTGATGGCGGGGCGTCCGCTGGCTCTGGAAGGGGTCGCGGACCTGGTGGATGCCGTGGTCATGGCATGGCATCCGGGCAGCATGGGGGGGCCGGCCATCGCGGACCTCCTGCTTGGGCGGGAGGAACCGAGGGGCAGACTCCCTATGACGGTGCCGAAGGTGTCGGGTCAGGTACCGATCTATTACGCCCGGAAGAACACCGGAAGACCCGCCAGCCACAACGAGGTCGTGCACATGGACGATCTCCCGGTCCACGCCGGGCAGGACTCCAGCGGACACGCGTGCTGGCACCTCGACGCCGGCTTCGAACCGCTGTGGCCCTTCGGCTACGGACTCTCCTACACGACCTTCTCCTACTCGGACCTCCGCGTCGATCGTTGCCAGGTCTCCGAGGGTGAGACGCTGGTCGTGGAGGCACGGGTGCGGAATCAGGGCACTCGATTCGGCTACGAACTCGCCCAACTCTATGTCCGAGACCTCGTCGGTTCAGTCACGCGACCGGTCCGTGAGCTGAAGGGCTTCAGATGGGTTGCCCTGGAGCCGGGAGAAGAGCGCATCGTGCGGTTCCAACTCCATACGGACGACCTGGCGTTCCATGGGCGGGGCATGGAGTGGGGTACCGAACCGGGTCGATTCAGGGTGTGGATAGGCTCGGACTCGAGGGCGGCGCTGGGAGCCGAGTTCGAAGTCATCGAGCATCGGCCCTAGCCGCCAGGCAGGCCACGCGGACCCAACAGGAGGCCCCGACTGCCCCAGGGCTCAGCGGCCCCTCGCTCCGGGCCACTCGGCTCCGGACCGTCAGGCCGCGGCCACCCCGGGGAAGAGGGACGGGGTCGCGAGAGCCCTGTCCAGGACCAGCGTGGCCGCGCCCAGGGCGATGGACCGGGGACCCAGTTCGCTGGCCTCGATCCTGGATGCCGCCACGGAGCTCAGGAGCGTGCGGCGCATCACGGCCTCCCGGACCGGGACCACCAGCTGTTCCCCGAGTCGAGAAAGACCCCCGCCCAGGATCACGGCTCCCGGGTTCATCAGATTCAACACCCCGGCGATCGCCGAGCCCAGGTGGTTCGCCGCCTCCAGCATCACCTGAGTGGCCAGTGGGTCGTCCGCGATGGCTGCGTCCTCGATGGATCGGAGGCTGACCTCGGTTCCGGCCAGAAGGCTGTCCGGGTGGCTGTCCAGCAACGCACGCGTCTGATCCACCAGCGATTCGGATCCGACGAAGGTTGCCAGGCATCCCCGGTTTCCGCACACGCACGGTGCGCCGGCGGGGTCGATGGTCATGTGGCCGATCTCGCCGGCCACCCCCGTGGCCCCGCGGTAGATCTGGCCTCGGATCATGTACCCTGCGCCGACCCCGGTGGCGACCTTCACGTACGCAAAGTCGTCCAGCCCTCGACCAGCCCCCCACCAGTGTTCGGCCAACGCGCCCAGGTTGGCGTCGTTGTCGATGAACACCGGGACCTCGAACCTGTGGGACAGGGCCTCGGGAAGATTGAACCCCGCCCATGCAGGGAGTACCACCTCCGACAGCCGGTCCGGGAATCGGGGGTTCACCGGACAGGGAACGGCGACGCCGATCCCCATGAGCCGGGCGCCGGCCCCTGGCGCTTCGTCGAGGCACTCCTGACAGAGATCCGAGATCAGGGCCGTCGTCCCCTCCGGGTCCATGCGGACCTGGTGGTCCGCGTGTCGCCAGCACAGGACCTGGCCCCGGAGGTCCGTGAGCGCCACGGAGACGTGGCTGGCCCCCATATCCACACCCAGGATGACGTTGGCGTCGTCCTGAAACGCGAGCAGAACAGGACGTCGTCCACCGCGGCTGGGGCCGTCACCGACTTCGGCGATGAGCTTGGTGGCGAGAAGGCCGGTGACGATCTCCGAGACCGTGGAACGGGAGAGCCCGGTTTGCCGGGCGAGTTCTGCTCGGGAGGCCTGCCTCAGACGCCAGAGGAGTTCCAGAACCGAGTCGGAGAGGGGCCGGCCCCTGGCCTCCGATAGCGGGTCCACCGTCCGGGTATTCGTGGCCGTGCTCATGAATTCTCGCTACTCGGGGGCTGGTTTCAGGGACGTTGGACGCTCGGAGAACGAATGCCCACGTACTTTGTCCAATATGCGAACAAAGTACGTGGGGAACCGCTGGGATGTCAAGAACGGCGCGGCATCCGGGGTGGCGGCTCCGCTTCAGGTTCCCCCGGATGCTCGAACTCGACGGGGTGAGGAGCGCTTCCTGAGCGTTCGCATCCGCTCACGAGAGTCGGACTTCTCGCGTGGCCATGGTACGTACGTGCCGCCTGGGCGGCCATACCCGGAGTCGAAGTGGCGCGTCCGGTCAGTGCGGGAAGCCGAGGCGGGTGGGGCCACACCACGGAGGGGCGGGGGTCTCCGGGGCGAGGCGCCGGTCCCCGGGGATCGAATCCGCCTACACCACGATCCGGATCCAGTGGCTGATCCGGCGCTGCAGCCCCTTGTACTCCGGGAACAGGCTTTCGAGGTGCTCGATGTCCGCGATCCAGTCGCACAGACCGACGAGGATCAGGAAGTCGGGCAGGCCGAACAGCGACGACCAGCCGCCGATCGTGAACGAGACCTCTCCATCGAGCGCGAAACTGCGGTTGTTCTGGTTGTGGGATCCCACCGCCAGGAACATCGCGATTCGCTCGCGTTCCTCGGGGGAGCGACTGGTGGCGTAGTCCACCAGGACTTCGTGGGTGCGTGGCAGCAGCTCTTCGAGGAAGAACGGTCGATAGTCCCCCTGCTGGACGGCCACCACCTGCTGTGCCGCCTCCTCGAAATAGACCAGGAAGGGCCGAGCGATGTCCTCTCGAGCGAGCAGCTCGTCCCACGCCTCCCGCGACGCGAAGAGGTTGGCCTTGAGGTGCAGCTTCGGGTGCTGATCGGCCGGGACCTCGCCGGTCCCGACGCCGTTCCCGTTCCCGTTCGTGGCCGCGAGCCGGACGACGCCCTGTTCGAGGTCCCTCATGACATTCGGGTGGAAGCCGTAGAGATCCCGGACCCACTCGTGTTCGCGGACCGTGTCCAGGAAGGCCGCGAGCTTGGCCGAGATGTCCCCCACCGGGATGTGCGAGTTGTACAGGCCCACCTTCAGGAGCCCTCCCTGACCCTCGATCTCCTCTCCGAGGATGTCCGTGGCGATGACCAGGCGGGTCAGCACCTCCTGAGCCCGGGACATCTGGGGGAACCCGGAACTGGGGGCGTGGTCGATGGCGGGCGCGATGACCAGCGAGCGGCCACCCCGCAGGGCGTGCCCCAGGAGGAGTGACCCCCAGAACTGCGAACCCCAGAGCGAGTCGGGCGCCTTGATGACCGAACCCGGGGGCATGAGGCTGTAGAGCATGGCCTTGGAGATGGTCACCGCCTTGAAGCGGAATCCGGTCTGGTTGTGCAGCTGCATGTCCCAGCCCCAGTCCCCCAGCGCCTCGATGCTGTCGGCCACCATGCGCCCGTAGTCG
>JBDHIJ010000106.1:0-5927 GCA_039587435.1 Gemmatimonadota bacterium | reverse complement strand
AATCGCTGAACCTCCTGGACCCCGACCTCCCCACCCGCCGCGAGCTGATCCGGCGGTTGAAGGAGTCCAACCCCACGCTGACCGTGGCGAGGCTTCCCCGGCCGGCCATTTCCGCGGGTGGGCTCTTCGTCCTCGGCCTCAGCAAGGTCCTGAGGCCCGGGAAGAAGGCCATCGACATCCGGCGGGTGTTTGCCAGGCAGGCTTTCGACACGAGCGCCTCGCAGGAGCTCCGGGACCGCATGACGGAGCCGAAGCCCGACCGTCCCGCGCTGGACCTGGCGGCCGGAGCGGGCGCCAGGTCCTGACGCTCCGGGGCCGGACGTCCTTCCCGGGCGGGGCCCCGCTGGAACACCGGGCGGGAATCGCCCGGACGCAGATCGGCGCCGTCCGCAGGGGGCGGCGCCGATCGATGCTTCCAGCGTAAGACGCTTTATGGATCGATCCGCAGGGTGGTGAACTCCCAGCGCTGGGTGAACCAGGGGGTCCCCAGGAGTACCGGGAGAGGATCACCGTCGGGAAGCTGGATACGGGGGCGCTCACCAAGACCGAACTGGGCGCTGTCCCCTGCGAGCGTCAGGATCCGTCCAGGATCGCCGCGTGATAGCTCGGGTTCTCCAGCTCGGCCAGCTGGGTGAGGCTGTCGGCCGCCGGATCGTAGCGGAAGATGGCGGGTTGATCCCGATCGTCGTCCGATCCCCAGAACAGGGCGTCCTCGGTGATGATCAGGTCCACGATCCGCCAGGGCTGCCTGCAGCATCCGGCTACCTCGAGGGTGGCGAAGTTGTCCTCCGTGTACGTGAGCCTCGGCTCGTCGTTCACGTCCCCGGACGCGACCCACCACCGCCGTCGCCATGGGTCCCACGCGATGGCGTGGATGTGGAACAGCTCGCCGGGCTCGAAGGTGTGCGCGACCTCCCAGGTCCGACCGTCGTCCGTCCCCCGGACGATCCGGACGGTGTTGGGGCGCTCCTCCGTGATGTACTCACCGTAGTAGATGGTGTCGCCGGGGCCGAGCATGCTCCCCACCGAGGACGGGAAACCGCGGGGCAGATCATCGGTGCCGGGGATCGCCTCGAAGGTCCGCCCTCCGTCGGTGGACCGGTACACGTGGTCGTAGAAGACGAGAATCGTGCCGGTGCTCAGTACCGCGAGCCGCCGGGGCCCCGCGTATCGGCGCCGATCCCGGACGATCTCCGTCCGCGCGACCCGATCACGCAGGAGCGCCGTCGGGGAGCGGTCGCCCGTCTTGGGCAGCCGCCCGATCTGGCGGTAGGTGCGGCCCGTGTCGGCGCTGGCGTAGAGGAAGTGGTCCTCCAGGGCGTACAGCGTCCCGTCGTGGAAGAGAACCGCCAGAATCCGGTCCGCGGACGTCCGCACGGCCGGGTGAGCTTCCGATGCCGATGGTTCGGCCTCCACCACCCGCGGGAACGGCCACCAGAGCAGTGCCGCGACGGCCAGAGCGCCGAGGATCACGAGGGCCGCCAGGCCGGACAGGAGTCGTCTCATGGAATGGGCCTCGCAGGGGGAAAAGGGGCGCGCACCGTGGTCGCGGGCGTCGGCCGTGCGGCGAGCCTACCGGTAGGACCGGGACCGTGGGTGCCGGACCACCAGGGGCGGGCCCGAGCCGGGGGCGCCGTCGGATCGTCCGTTCGGGCGCGGTCCGGGAGGCAGCGGGGGCAGTGCCGGGGGCCGCGGGCGAGGCGCCGACGGACTGTGCGCCGGCGGGCCGAGCCCCGGAGCACTGGCTCCCGGCAGGCTGGGCGCCGGCGCCCCCGCCCCAGCCGGGCTCCCAGCGGGAACTCCCTGCGGCCGCACCCTCCGCATCCGCGGCGCCACCGCCGGTCCCCGGATCGCCACCATGTCCAGAGCGGCCACGATCGCGACGAACGTGTAGAGCATGGAGGAGTACCCCTGGGACAGGAAGAACGCTGTCACCACGAACCCGCTCAGGCCGATGGTGACGGCGGTCCCGAGGGCCCGCACCCGCGCCGAGACCAGTGGATCCACCGAGAGCTTCCGAGCCCGGAGGATCAGACCGATCCACATGGCGGAGAACATGATGAGCCCGGGGAACCCGAGCTCGACTCCCACCTGCACCCAGCTATTGTGCGCCGCCGACCACTTGAAGCCCACGTCGGGGCCCAGGACCGACTGCATCCCCGAGAGGTGGCCTTCGGCGCTCATGAACCCGTCGATCCCCACGCCGAAGATCGGATTGGCCAGGAGGTACCCCAACCCCCGGGACCAGATCGCCATTCGCCCCGTGTGGGAGTTCATGTTGTAGTCTTCGTCCAGGTTCCCCAGGGTGCCGATGAAGTCCCAGTATCCGGACTGGGAGCCCAGGATCCCCAGGGCCGCGAACGCCACCACGACGATCCCCAGGCGCTTGCCCGGCGAGATGGTCTTGCTCGTGAAGAGCATGTAGCCCAGGGCCGCCATGAGTCCCAGGAACCCGCCACGGGACCCGGACTTCACCATCAGCACCAGCAACACCCCCAGGGACACCCAGCAGAAGGCCTTCAACAGCTTCTGGGTGTAGCTCCTGAGGAGGAAGATCCCGATGGGCGCCACCGACACGATGACCTGGGCCAGGTCGTTCGCGTCGTAGGTGTACAGCTCACCGTACCGCTCCCCCACCCCGACCTCGAACCGCTGCACGGTGACGATTCCGTAGACGGCGATGGCCGCGAACATGGCCCCCAGCAGGAACTCCGCGTCCCGCTCGTTCCGGATCGCCAGAAGGATCACCACGGTCATGATGACCGTCTTGACGAAGGTGCCCGTGAGGAACGCGAAGCTCCGCCCGGCGGTGAGCGCCGCCGGGATGCCGAAGGTGGCCCACGCCAGCAGGCCCAGGATCAGAAGGATCAGCGGGTCCTTGAGGCGCACCTGGAGCCTGCCCAGGTCTCGCGTGGCGAACAGGAGCGCCAGGGACGCGGCGGACAGGAGGAGGGCCGGGCGGAAGACGGCGATGAAGCCGTACATCTTCTGCAGCCGGCCGATGTCGAAGAACAGAAACGCCGCCAGCACCAGGATCAGGAGATCCGGGCGGTAGTCCATGATGGATGGACGGTCGGACGAGCGCGTCTGTGCAGCTCCCATCAGCGTTCCGAGCTCCCGGTGGCTTCGATGTGGCGACCACTCCTCGTCCACTCGCGACGGGGCCCCACAATTGTGCGAACGAACACGATCGTGCGCCAGATCAGGTACCAGGGCAGGCGCAGGGCCGCCACCACCACGGATCCCTTGGCCGGGTATGCCGCGAACGCCAGCAGCGCCGGGATCCCGTGGGGGAGGAGAGTGGCCCCGGCGGCCAGCGCGAGCGGCAGCGTCCACCCCTCCGGCGCAAGCGGGGTCAGGGCCATCACCACCAGGGCGGCGGCCAGGTGCATGACCGGGCTCAGCGCTCCGAGTTCCGCTGCGCAGTCCAGCTTCTGGGCCGCCGATATCCGGTCGGAACCGAGCATCCGGCTGCGCCACTTCCCCAGGACGGCGTAGCGCCCGGCGGTCCAACGGTTCCGCTGGATCTCACCCTGCGAGAGGCTCTTGGCCTCCTGCGAGAGCAAAACCGCGTCACGGCAGTAGTCGATGCGCACGCCCTCGGTGGTGTAGCGGGCGTAGAGCTCCCAATTCTCCGTGAGCGAGGTGGTCTCCCAGGGGTACGCTTCGATGACGTCCCGTCCGATACACATGCCGTTACCGGTCATGGGCGAGTTGAGCCCGGCCCTCCGCTTGAGAGGGTACCGGAATCGGTAGGTGGACCAGTTGAGGATGTCCGCCAGCCGGGTAAGCCAGGACTCCCCTGGATTCCGGATTGCGAACTGGGCCTGGACGACGTGGTCCGCCAGCGGGCCCCGATCATGGAGCGCCCGGGCGAACTCGGGGACCACCTCCGTGTCCGCGTCGATGATGACGAAGGCGTCCCAGTCCCGCCCCACGCGCTCCAGGGTGTACATGATGGCGTAGGGCTTCCCGCGCTCCTCGAGGTTGTCGCGCTCCACCACCTCCGCGCCCAGCGACCGGACGATCTCGGCCGTGCGGTCGGTGCAATTGTCCGCGATGACCACGATGCGGACCGCCTCCCTCGGATAGTCGACACCCTGCAGCGACGTGACGCAGGCCTCGATGAGTTCCTCCTCGTTGTGCGCCGGAACCAGGAACAGCAACCGCGTCGGCGGATCCAGGGCCCGGGGCTCCACCGGATCGGGGCGCCGGAAGAGGATCGTGACCAGCGAGATCACGTCGGACAGAAGCGGGATCGCCAGGTAGGCGATCAGCGCGACAAGGGCGATGGCCAAGATCATGTCCACGGGGCATCAACCTCGAACGGGGATCGGATGCGGACCGGGGACGAGCCCCCTGGAACCGCCGGTTGGATGGGCCGGAGCGCGGCGGGCGGGACGGCCGGTCCTCGCCCCCCGGGTGAGATCCGTGAGGCTCGCCGCGCCCGCGACGGACGGTGAACCGGCGATCGACCCCGCCCCCGCAATTGACGGCTGGTGGGCCCCGCGGATAACGTCCCGGGGCCTCGAAGCACCCGCGTCTCCGGAGAGGGAATGGCCGAGCACAGCACAGCGATTCCCGGGGACGGGCGCGGCCGGCAGACCGGTCCCTGGGCGCTGGCCGTCCTGAGCGCCTGGTCGCTCCTCCTGGTGGCGTGGCTGACCTGGACTCCGTTCAGCTTCGAGGGCGTGCTCGACCCGGACGCGCTGTTCCCGCACACCGGCCCCCTGGACCTGCTGGGCAACGTCGCGCTCTTCGCGCCGATGGCGCTGGTGCTCATCGGCTTTCCCCTCCGGAACCCCGTCCGCACCGTGGCGCTGGCCGCCCTCGGCGGGAGCGTGGTCGTGGAGCTCGGGCAGCTCTACTCCCAGGCGCGCGTTGCGAGCCCGGTGGACATTGCCCTCAACGCCGGCGGGGCGGTCCTCGTGGCCTGGGCCTTCCTGGGCCCCCTCCGGCGTCTCCGGACTCCGGCGCTGCGGGTCACCGTGGCCCTGGTCTGGATCGGAACGGTGGCCCTGGCCGTACAGGCCGACCGGACCTTCGCTCCGGGCATGGTCCTCGAGGGCTGGGACCCCGAATACCCGGTGACCCAGGGGGACGAGGCCGGCGCCGAGCGAAGCTACGTCGGCACGGTGAGCGACGCTCGCATCTGCGCGGGCGAGGGAGACGACCGCCTGTGCGCCACGGACGGCGCCCCTGCGGACGTCCGCCGCAGGCTGACCGAACTGGCGGCCCGGGACCAGCGGTTGGAGATGAGCGCGTCGGTGGAGTCGGGGTCCGACGTCCAGTCCGGACCGACCCGGATCATCACCTTCTCCCGAGGAGCGTTCCTCCGGAACGTCACCATGGCCCAGGAGAGCACCGGGCTCGTGCTCCGCTTCCGCACACCGCTCACCGGCAGCAACGGCAGGCGGTACGAGATCTACGTCCCCGGCGTGATCCACGAAGGCGTGCCGACCTCCATCACGTCGGTCTTCGACGAGGGAGCCGTCCGCACCTCCATCGAGACCGCGACCGGGGAGACGGTTCGTAATCACGTCTTCGACGCCTTCGCGGTGGGCATCCTCACGCGGCCCGGCGACTACGTGCCGCCGGGTCAGCAGATCGCGCGGTACGTGTACATGCTCCTGCTCGGGCTGCCCCTCCTGGCAGGGGCGCTGGAGGTGGGCGGGATCCTGCGCCGAGAGTCCTGACCGACGGCACACCCGGGAGCCGGTCATCGGGCGAGCCACTGCAGCCTCCGGGGGAACTTCTGTCCGAACAGAGCCCGCTCCTCGGGGCTCACGCCCATGTACCAGGCCGAGAAGAAAGCGATGGGCAGCACCAGGGCGACCTGGCCGAAGAAGCCGAAGACCGAGTGCGCGGTCCATCCGATCTCCACCAGGTGGATCGCGATCCCGAAGGGCACGATGGCCAGCGCCGGC
>JBDHIJ010000049.1:0-24443 GCA_039587435.1 Gemmatimonadota bacterium | reverse complement strand
TCCTGGGGCTGGAGAAGGTCCCAAGGGTCGGGCTGTTCGCCCGTTAAAGCGGTACGCGAGCTGGGTTCAGAACGTCGTGAGACAGTTCGGTCTGTATCCGTCGTGGGCGTTGGAATATTGACAGGAGCCGTCCCTAGTACGAGAGGACCGGGATGGACTGACCTCTAGTGTACCGGTTGTTCCGCCAGGGGCATTGCCGGGTAGCTACGTCGGGAAGGGATAACCGCTGAAAGCATCTAAGTGGGAAGCCCCCCTGAAGATGAGTATTCCCAGGTCGTAAGACCTCTGAAGGGCCGTAAGAGACGATTACGTTGATAGGCTGCAGATGGAAGCGTGGTAACACGTGAAGTCGAGCAGTACTAATTGCCCGTGAGGCTTGACTGGCTTCCTTCCTCCTCTCTTTCCGAGAGCATGAGGATGGGGAGCTGAGAAGCACCTCAACCAACCGATCTGCTGGTGGCCCCCACATGGGGCCCCTCAATCGGACACACAGATGGCAATCTCACCGGTTGCCCGCTCCCACTGCCCCAGGTATGCAGGTCGCTGCACGCGACCCAACCGCATGGTTGTTGGTGGTCATAGCGCGAGGGCTACACCCGTTCCCATCCCGAACACGGCCGTTAAGTCTCGCAGCGCGGATGGTACTGCCGGGGGGACCCGGTGGGAGAGTACGACGCCGCCAACGCCACATGCCGCCCCCCTCCACGGTCCCGGACCGCGGAGGGGGGCTTTTTTTTGTGCCCCACTCCGTCGAAGTTCCGGCATGACGGACGAATCCACGGACCTGCAGGACGCCCCCGACGAGTCGGGCCGTCCGACCGCCGCCCCCCCGGCCACCCGAGCCGGCTACGTGGCCCTGGTGGGCCGGCCGAATGCGGGGAAATCCACGCTGATGAATCAGTTCATCGGCGAGAAGCTCTCCATCGTCACGCCGAAGGCCCAGACCACCTGGCAGCGGATCACCGGCATCCTGACCGATGACGAGGCCCAGCTGGTGTTCCTGGACACCCCGGGCCTTCTTCAGGTGAAGGACCGGCTTCAGGCCTCGATGCTGGGCGAGGCCCACGAGGCGCTGGAGGAGGCCGACGTGGTGCTGGTGGTGATCGACACGGACCGGTTCAGGCCCGATCGGGACGGGCCGGTCCTCACGGGAGCGCTGGAGGAGGTCTCGGTCCCCGTGTTCGTGGCCCTGAACAAGGTGGACCAGGCCCGCGGCGGACGCGTGGACGCGGCCGAGGAGTGGGCCATAGCCAACCTGACCCCGTCGGACCGGGGAGGTGGGATCCACCGCATCTCGGCCCTGAACGGGGCAGGCACCGCCGAGCTCCTGGCCGAACTGAAGTCCGCCCTCCCGGAGAGCCCCTTCTTCTATCCCGAGGACGAGATCGCCTCTGCGCCCGTGCGGTTCTTCGTCTCGGAGATGGTCCGGGAGACCGTCTTCGACCAGTTCGACGAGGAGATTCCGTATTCGGTGGCCGCCCAGGTGGAGGAGTTCCGGGAGGGGGAGGACCCGGTCTACATCCAGGTGACCCTCTATGTCGACCGGAACCCGCAGAAGCGGATCCTCATCGGGAAGGGCGGCCAGGCCATCCGGGACCTGGGCCGCGTGTCCCGCCAGAAGATCGAGGCCTTCATCGGCCGCCCGGTGTACCTGGACCTGTGGGTGAAGGTCCTGCCGGGCTGGCGGAGGAAGGTCCATCACCTCAAGCGCCTGGGCTACCGCGTCCCGGACGAGGCCTCTTCCTCGGACTGACATCATGGCCGACCCAACGTCTGACCAGGATTCCGACCGCAGCGCCGCCGGTGCGCCGTCGGGCGACCTTCCCTCCGCCGAAGCGGTTCTGAAGGCGCTGAAGGCCTCGGAGCGCGGCCCGCTCAAGGTGAAGGACCTGAGCGTGGCCCTGGGTGTGGAGCCCCATCGCTATCGGGCATTCCGGAACCACCTGAAGCAGATGGAGCGGGACGGGACCATCTATCGAGTGAAGGGGAACCGGTACGCCGTTCCGTCCAAGATCAACCTGGTCATCGGGCGGCTGCAGACCACGCGCAGCGGAGGCGGGTTCGTCCGCCGGGAAGACGGCGGAGACGACGTCTTCGTGGAGTCGGGGCTGTTCAACTCCGCCATGGACGGAGACACGGTGGCGGTCCGCATCGAAGGCCACCGCCGTGGCCGGCAGCCCCACGGCCGGGTCATCAAGGTGCTCGAGCGGGCCCACCCCAGCATCGTGGGCACCTTCCACCAGGGCCCCCGGATCTCCTACGCCGTCCCGCGGGATCCCCGCATGAACCGGGACATCTTCATCCCGGCCGGAGACGAGGGCGGTGCGCAGACCGGGGAGATCGTGGTGGTGGAGATCGTCTCCTACGGCGATCGCAAGCTGGCCCCGGTGGGCCGGGTCGAGCGGGTGCTGGGTGACGTGGACGATCCGGGCGTGGACGTGCTTTCCGTCCTGTTCTCGCACGGTCTCCCGCTGGAGTTCCCGCCGGAGGTCGAAGAAGCCGGAGAGGCCGCGGCGGCCCTGATGGACGAGGATCAGCCGAATCGGGTAGATCGCACCGACCTGCTGGTGTTTACCATCGACCCCGAGGACGCGAAGGACCACGACGACGCGCTGTCCGTGACCCCGCTGGACGGCGGCCTGTTCGAGGTGGGGATCCACATCGCGGACGTGTCGCACTTCGTGCGGACCGGCGATCAGCTCGACGCCGAGGCGCTGATCCGGGGTACCTCGGTCTACCTGGTGGACCGTGTGGTCCCCATGCTCCCCCACACCCTCTCGTCGGGCGTGTGCTCGCTGGTTCCGCACGAGGACCGTTTCGCGGTGTCGCTGTTCGCCACCCTGGACGGAGAGGGGAGAGTTCGAGAGTCCCGCTTCGAGCGGACGCGGATCCGGAGCCGGCACCGGCTGTCCTACGACCGGGTCCAGGAGTACCTCACCGACGGAGTCTCCATCGACCCCGAAACCGATTCGGCCATCCAGACCCTGGCCAGCCTGGCCCGGGCCATCCGCGAGAAGCGGAAGGGCCGGGGATCGCTGGACTTCGATCTGCCCGAGTCCCGGGTCATCCTGGACGACCAGGGCGCCCCGGTCGACATCCAGCGCAGGCCGCGGTGGGAGAGCCACCGGATCGTCGAGGACTTCATGATCCTGGCCAACGAGATCGTGGCCAGGGTGGGGGAGGAGAAGAAGCTCCCCGTTCTCCACCGGGTGCACGAGCCGCCGTCGCCCGACAGCCTCCAGAAGATCGGCCGCCTGCTGACCCCCTTCGGCTACTCCCTCCCGATGAAGAAGGAGGTCCGGCCGCGGGACCTGCAGGCGGTCCTGGATCGGGCCCGCGGGCGCCCCGAGGAGGCGCTGGTCTCCTCGGCCGTCCTGAGGGCCATGACGCGAGCCCGGTACGACGCCCGCCCGCTGGGCCACTTCGGGCTGGCGGCCCGCTGGTACAGCCATTTCACGAGTCCCATCCGCCGATACCCGGACCTGGTGACCCACCGGGCCGTGGTCCGCGCCCTCGTCGAGGGCCAGTCCATTCCCGAGGACTGGTACGGAGCCCCCCTGGAGGAGGCGGCCGACCAGGCGACCCGTCGGGAGGAGGTGGCCGAGAAGGCCGAGCGGGACAGCGTGGACCTGAAGAAGGTGGAGTTCATGGAGCGCCACCTGGGAGAGGAGTTCGACGGGACCATCTCGGGCGTGGCGAGCTTTGGCCTGTTCGTGCTCCTGGACGAGTTCTTCGTGGACGGCCTCATCCACGTCTCGAGCCTGGACGACGACTACTATGTCTTCCGGGA
Organism: Gemmatimonadota bacterium; assembly: GCA_039587435.1. Classification (GTDB taxonomy): domain Bacteria; phylum Gemmatimonadota; class Gemmatimonadetes; order Longimicrobiales; family Gaopeijiaceae; genus JBDHIJ01. The sequence continues at coordinate 20,653 of JBDHIJ010000049.1, read as the reverse complement.
GGAGGAGTATTCCCTCGTGGGGGAGAGAAGGCGCCGCCGATTCCGTCTGGGGGACCGGGTGCGAGTCCAGGTGGTACGGGTGAACCGGGAGGAGAGAAAGATCGACTTCCTGCTGATTCGAACCCTTTTGCGGTCAGATGTTTGACACCGGATTGCCCCCGGTTTACCCTGAATTTCCCCACTTCCGGCTACTCAGAGAGTTGACCGTGCACCTCCCCCTGACCGACCTCCTACGGGGATACCGCCCATGAAGAGCCTCGCATTCTTCGCACCCGACGGCAGCGGCCCGCCAGCCATCGTCGTGCGCTTCTGCGAGGACCAGAACCTCCGGCTCAAGACGGTCGGGGAACGCGACGAGGTAGTCGCGCTCCTGAACCGGGCGTATCCGGCGTGCCTCGTCGTGGATGGCCGGGAAGAGGGCGAAGCCGCGATGGACCTGTGCCGGAACCTGAAGATGGACCCCTTCACCTCGCTGGTGCCGGTGATCATCCTCGCCCCGCCGGAGGAAGGCCACATCCCGGTGGAAGGACTGGCCGCCGGGGCCGACGAGGTGGTGGTGTCCGGAACGTCCAGTGAAGAGGCCCTGCTCCGGCTGGAGCTGGTCCTCCGGCGGGCGGATCGGGACGTGAGCGTTCATCCCACTACGAGGCTTCCCGGCACGGTCCAGATCGAGCGGGATCTCCAGGAGCGGATGAACATGGGCCAGCAGTTCGCCGTGTGTTACGCCGACCTGGACCACTTCAAGGAGTTCAACGACCGGTACGGCTATCCGCAGGGGGACCGCGTGATCCTGTTCCTCTCCCGGATCCTCCGGGACGTGGTCCGCGGCCTGGCCCCGGGCGGGTTCGTGGGGCACATCGGCGGGGACGACTTCATCTTTAACTGTCCCCTGGAGCACCTCGAGCGGACCTGTGACGAGATCGTTCAGCTGTTCGACGAGCTGATCCCCTACCAGTACACCGAAGAGGACCGGCGGGCCGGCTACTTCCTCGGGAAGGACCGACGGGGCGCCGTACACCGGGTCCCGCTCATGTCGCTGTCGATCGGGGTCGTCACCAACCAGTTCCAGCACTTCGTCCACACCGCACAGGTGGGAGAGTTGGCGGCGGAGATGAAATCGTTCGCCAAGACGCTCCCCGGTTCGGTGTACGTGGTCGATCGCCGGCAGGCCGGTGCGCCCCCCACGTCCGAGGCACCCGCTTCCGACCCGCTCAGCGCGGCCGCGCACAGCACGCGGCGCTGATCGAGCGCACTCCGCATACGACACAATCGCAACATAGAGACGAATCTCATGGCCATGACCGTTCAGTGCCCCGAGTGCCGGACCGAGTTTCCGGTTGACCTGGCCAAGGTTCCCGAAGAGGGGGTTCGGGCCCAGTGCAGTGCCTGCCCGGGGATCTTCCCCGTCTTCCGCCCCGAGGACTGGAAGGCCAGCGGCTCCGAGATGGCGGCCCGGGTCGGAGCCGTGGTGGAGGACGTGATCGAGTCCGCCGCGGGCGCCGTGACCGGGCTGGTCGAGGAAATCCGCGACAAGGTCGAGGAGGCGCGCGACAAGGTCGAGGAGGCGGTGGCCAGGGAAGAGGCCAAGGCGGAGGAGGCCGCGGCGATGGAGGAGACTGCCACGGTTGAGGAGACCGTGGTGGTGGAGGAGGCCGCGGCGGAGACGGAAGAGTTCGTGGAGAGCTTCGAGACCCTGGATTCCATCGAGTTCGAAGCCGAGGTCCAGCCCGGGGACGCCGACGAGGTGACCGACGTGTTCGAGGCGCCCGACGCTCCGGCCGAGTCTCCGGTCGACATCGAGCCCGTGGCCGACCTGGATTCCGGACTCGCGGAGGAGACCCAGCCGGTCGCGGACGCGGAGTTCGATTCGTACTTCGAGCGGACGTTCGAGGGTGACGACCTCCCCCAGATCGGTACCGACGACGAGCTCCCCGAGCCGGGGGACGGGATCGGCACCCTCGAGCAGTCGCTGGAGGAGGCACGGCAGGGGTTCGCGGAGCCCGAGGGTGGCGAAGCCGCCGTCGAGGAGGCCGGCGCCTTCACGGTGGACTCCGAGGGACTCGAGGTCACGGATCTGTCGGGCGGCCTCGAGGCCGCGCCCGAGACCGACGTCGCACCGGAGCCGGTTGCCGAGGCCGAGCCGGCGGTGGAGGCCGAGCCGGCCGCGGAGACGGAGCCCGCCGCCGCCGCGGCGCCCATTCAGTTCGGAAAGCGCGATCCCCACGAGAAGGCCAAGCGCCTGGCGCGGGTCCTGGTCTCGGACATGATCGTCTATCACCGCGACAAGCACGCCCAGTCCCTCCAGGCGGGCACCCTGAAGGATGACTTCGCCGACGAGGTGGAGAAGTCCATCGAGGAGTACGTGGACCAGGTGGGACAGGAGATCCACGACACCACGGACTACTTCAGACAGGCGCTCAACGAGATCCTGGCCAAGGGTCAGGAGGTCTTCTGACGGAGCCCCCTGAGGGGTATCTTTCAGACCAGAGGGCCACACCCATCCGTTGATGGGGAAAGCCGCGAGGGGCCGTCCTCCAGGACGACCCCTCGCCTTCGTTTGGATCGAACGTTCGCAGCGGGAGCAGAATGGACAGGGAGCAGCTCGAGAGCCTGGACGCCCTTGGAGGCAGGCTCGACGAACTCAGGGGGTATCTTTGACGTCCCTGCCAAGCGGGAGCGCCTGAGCGAACTCGAGTCGGTCATGGCCGCGTCGGACTTCTGGGACAACCAGGAGCGGGCCCGGGAGGTGATCGCCGAGTCCAACCGGCTGAAGGGATGGGTCGAGCCGCACGGCGGTCTCTCGACCAAGCTGGAGGACCTGCGCGAGCTGGCCGAGCTCCTGGAGGCGGAGGAGGACCCGGACCTGGAGGCCGAGTGGGGCCGGGAGATGGACGCGCTGCTTCGGGGCGTCGAGGACCTGGAGCTGAAGGCCATGCTCCGGGGGGACGACGACCACCGGAACGCCATCCTCACCATCCAGCCCGGTGCCGGGGGCCTGGAGTCCCAGGACTGGGCGGAGATGCTTCTCCGGATGTACACCCGCTGGGGCGAGCGGCAGGGCCACTCCATCTCGGTTCTGGACCTCCAGCCGGATGCCGAGGCCGGGATCAAGGGCGCCACCCTGGAGATCAAGGGCGAATACGCCTACGGCTACCTGAAGGCCGAGTCGGGCGTCCATCGGCTGGTCCGCATTTCCCCCTTCGACTCGCAGGCCCGCAGGCACACCTCGTTCGCGTCGGTGTTCGTCTACCCCGAGGTCGACGAGGACATCGAGATCGAGGTCGACGAGAAGGACCTCCGGGTGGACACCTTCCGGGCCTCGGGCGCGGGCGGGCAGCACGTCAACAAGACCGACTCGGCGATCCGCATCACCCACGAGCCCACCGGGATCGTGGTGGCCTGCCAGCAGGAGCGCTCGCAGCACAAGAACCGGGCGACGGCCATGAAGATGCTCAAGGCCGCGCTCTACCAGCGCGCCCTGCAGGAGCGGGAGGCGGAGAAGGCCGAGATGGAGGCCGGAAAGACCGACATCGGCTGGGGTCACCAGATCCGGTCCTACGTGTTCGCGCCCTACACGATGGTGAACGACCACCGGACCGAGCTGAAGGTGGCCGACGTACAGAAGATCATGGACGGCGACATTCAGCCGTTCATCGAGGAATTCCTGAAGCAGGCTTCCGGATCGGGCTCCACGGCCTGATCTCGAACCGAGCCCCGGGGAGACGCCGGGGGATAACGCCAGAGTCATGAGCGAAGACCAGAACAACGCGACTGGGGCCGAAACCGAGGACTCCGCCGCGTCCGAGACCTCCCAGGTCCTGGAGGCCCGGCGCGAGAAGCTGGAGGGCCTTCGGGCCCGCGGCATCGAGCCGTTCGGCTACCACTACGACCGGACCCACACCTGCGCCGAGGCGGAGCGGGCCTTCGAGGACGGTGAGGCCGCCGAGACCCTGGACGAGGACGGGTACGGTCCCGTGGTCCGGATCGCGGGCAGAGTCATGAGCTGGCGGTCCCACGGGAAGAGCGCCTTCGCCGACCTGGAGGACGGCCTGGGCCGGATCCAGGTCTACTTCCGCAAGAACACCCTGGGCGAGGAGCCGTGGGAGATCCTGGACCTGGTGGACCTGGGCGACTGGATCGGCGTGGAGGGGAAGGTGGGCCGCACCCGCATGGGGCAGATCACCGTCTTCGCGTCGGGCTGGGACTTCCTCTCCAAGGGCGTGCGGCCCCTCCCCATCGGGAAGGTCGAGGTCGATGCCGAGACCGGGGAGAGAGTCGTCCACTCCGGCTTCGCGGACCAGGAGTCCCGCTACCGCCAGCGGTACGCCGACCTCGCCGTGCACCCGGAGGTGAGGGAGGTGTTCCGGACCCGGTCGCGGGTCATCCAGTCCATCCGGACGTTCCTGGACGAGCGGGACTTCCTGGAGGTGGAGACGCCGGCCCTGCAGCCGCTGTACGGGGGGGCGCTGGCCCGACCGTTCGTCACGCACCACAACGCGCTGGACATGCAGCTCTACCTGCGCATTGCGGACGAGCTCTACCTCAAGCGCCTCATCGTGGGCGGGTTCGACCGGGTATACGAGATCGCCAAGGACTTCCGGAACGAGGGGATCGACCGATTCCACAACCCCGAATTCACGATGCTGGAGTTCTACCAGGCCTTCGCCGACTACGAGGACATGATGACCCTCATCGAGGCGATGCTGGTGGAGGTGACGACCGCGGTGACCGGTGGGCCCTCGCTGACGTTCCAGGGCAGGGAGATCGAGGTGAAGGCCCCCTTCGCCCGGGTGAGTCTGGTGGACTCGCTGGCCGAGGCGATGGGGTCCGACCCCATGGCCATGTCCGAGGCCGAGCTGCGGGCGCGGGCCGAGGCCCTCTCCATCCCGGAGCTGGGCGGTGCCGGGAAGGGGAAGCTTCTGGACAAGCTCTTCGGTGAGCTGGTACAGCCGGACCTGGTGCAGCCGACGTTCGTCGTGGACTACCCCAAGGAGCTGAGCCCGCTGGCCAAGGCCCACCGCGAGAAGGAGGGGCTGACGGAGCGCTTCGAGCTGTTCATGGCCGGCGAGGAGATCGCCAACGCCTTCTCCGAGCTCAACGACCCGTTCGACCAGCGGGCCCGCTTCGAGGACCAGCAGCGGCTCAAGGACGCCGGCGACGAGGAGGCGGTTCAGGTGGACGAGGACTACATCCGCGCCATGGAGTACGGCATGCCGCCCACCGGGGGCCTGGGGATGGGCATCGATCGCCTGGTGATGCTGCTCACCGACTCGCCGTCGATCCGCGACGTCATCCTCTTTCCGACGATGCGGCCCGAGTAGTTCGGCCGGCGGGCCTCCGAGCCCCGATGCCGAACCGCCGGGAAACTCCCATGGCGAACGTCGACTGGTTCCTGGCCCGGAGGTATCTGGGCGCCCGGAAGTCCGAGGGATTCCTCTCGCTGATCACCTGGATCGCGCTGGGAGGGATCACCGTGGGCGTCACGGCCCTCATCGTGGTGCTGGCCGTCATGACGGGCGCCCAGGAGGACCTGCGCGCCAAGATCCTGGATTCCACCCCCCACGTCTTCGTCCTCCAGATGGGCTCGGCCCTGCGGATGGACAACTGGCAGGCGGTGCGGGACACGGTCCTGACCGTGGAGGGCGTGGAGGCTGCGTCTCCGTTCCTGCTCACCACGGTGGGGATCCTCCGGGGGGAGCAGGGCTCGGAGTACGGGCAGACCGCCGACCTGTACGGGGTCTCCACCGAGGTGCAGGAGATCCCGGTGACCGACATGGAGGGGCGAATCCAGTCGGGCGAGCTGGACCTGGGTCCCACCGAATCGGGGCTCCCGCCCGTGATCCTCGGGAGCCGCCTGGCGGAGCGCATGCTCCTGTTCCCCGGAGACACCCTGATCCTGATCTCGCTGGAGAACGTCCGCACCGACGCGTTCGGCGGGTTCAACCCGGCCATCCGCCGGTTCGAGATGACCGGGACGTTCCACACCGGGATGTACGACTTCGACATCCGGAACATCTACGCGCCCCTGGAGAGCGCCCAGGACCTGCTGGGGATCGACGACGCCAGCCGGGTGGGAGGCCTGGGCCTGCGCATCTCGGACCCGTGGGCGGCGACCGAGGTGGGCCGGGAGGTTCGGCAGAAGCTGGGCTTCCCCTTCTCGGTGGAGAGCTGGATCACGACCAACCAGTCGCTCTTCGCGGCCCTCCGGCTCGAGAAGCTGGCCATGGGTCTCATCCTCTACCTGATCGTGGTGGTGGCGGCCTTCAACATCATCTCGACCCTGGTCATGGTGGTGGCGGACAAGACCCGGGAGATCGGGGTCCTGAAGGCCATGGGGATGCCCGATCGCCGAATCCTCCGGGTGTTCATGTACCAGGGGCTGTGGATCGGGATCATCGGCACGTCGGTGGGGACCGGTCTCGGCCTGTTCCTGACCTGGCTCCTGGACCGCTACGAGATCATCAAGATTCCGCCGGACGTGTACTTCGTGGATCGTCTTCCGGTCTCGCTCCAGCCACTGGACGTGGTGTGGATCGTCGTGGCCAGCATCCTGGTGGCGTTCGCCGCCACAGTGTACCCGGCGCTGCAGGCGGCGCGCCTCGGGCCGGTGGAGGCCATCCGGCATGAGTAGCGATCCGATAGGGCCCGAGGTGATCGGTGGGGCTGCCAGGGGGTCCGAGGCGCCCGCAGCGTCCGCGGAGGCCGGCGCCGGGGGCGCACCGGTCCCGGCCGTGGCCTGCCGGGACCTGGAGAAGGTCTTCGTAGGCGGGGACGGGGGAGAGCTTCGCATCCTGCGGGGCGTGAACCTGGATGTGGCCCCCGGGGAGTCGGTCGCCATCATCGGGAAGAGCGGGGCGGGGAAGTCGACGCTGCTCCACCTGCTGGGTGCCCTGGACCAGCCCTCCTCGGGGTCGGTCCGCATCGGCGGCGCGGATGTGGCCTCGCTGTCCCGGGATGCGGTGGCCGGCGTGCGGAACCGCGACGTGGGGTTCGTGTTCCAGTTCCACCACCTGCTGCGGGAGTTCACGGCGCTGGAGAACGTCATGATCCCCTGCCTGGTCGCGGGGATGGATCCCGAACCGGCCCGTGAGCGCGCCGTGGAACTCATGAGCGCCGTGGGGTTGCAGGACCGTATGGAGCACCGGCCATGGAAGCTCTCCGGCGGCGAGCAGCAGCGCGTGGCCGTGGCCAGGGCACTGGCCAACGATCCGGTGCTCCTCCTGGCGGACGAGCCGTCGGGCAACCTGGACGAGCAGACCAGCGAACGGCTGCACGACCTCCTCTTCGAACTCCGGGGCGAGCGGGGTCTGGCCATGGTGCTGGTGACCCACAACCGGGAACTGGCCGGTCGGGCCGACCGCCTGCTCCGACTGGAGGAGGGCGTCCTGCACGCCGCGGAACACGCATGAGTGACGAGAGTCAACAGCCCACCTCGCCGAAGCACGACCCCAAGCTCTGCCAGGCTTGCGGGGAGCGGCCGGCCACGGTGCACCTCACCAAGGTGACCGACGACCTGGTGTCGGTGGAGCACCTGTGTGAGAACTGCGCCGCCGAGAAGGGCGTGGAGTCGCCGGCCCCTCCGGCCAACTTCCCCCTGAGCGACTTCCTGGCCCAGATGGGCGGGGGGGAGGCGGGGGCGGCCAAGGGAGCGCCCCCGGAGGCGGACTCTTCGGCGGAGTGCGGCTACTGCGGGCTGACCTACGCCAAGTTCCGGGAGACCGGGCGGCTGGGGTGTCCGCACTGCTGGGTGACCTTCGAGACCCAGCTGCGCGGCCTGGTCCGACGGGTGCACGGCTCGGCCCACCACGCCGGCAAGGTTTACCTGCCCCAGGATCCCACGGCGGCGGACCGGGTGCGGCGGCTGGAGAGTCTCCGGGAGCGGCTCGACCGGGCCGTGGACTCCGAGGACTTCGAGCGGGCCGCGGAGATCCGGGACGCCATCCAGACGCTGGAGGGCCGATGAGCGGCGAAGAGCACCGCCACGGAGGAGGGCCCTTCTCGGACATTCCCGACTACGGCCTGGACTGGCTGGACGCGTCCGGTCCGGACTCGGGCATCGTCCTCTCCACCCGGGTCCGCCTGGCCCGGAACCTTCAGGGCCACGCCTTCGGGCTTCGGTCCCGGCTCAACGACCGCCTGGCGGTGCTGAATCAGATTCAGACCGCCGTTCCCTCGGTGGGAGCGCTGGACGGTGCCGAAGTCCGGGTCCTGACCGACCTGGAGAACCGGATGCAGAGGGTGCTCATGGAGCGCCGGCTCGTGAGCCCGGATCTGCTGGGGAAGGCGGACGAGGGGCCCCATCGCGGGGCCGCCGTGGTGCTCCCCCCCGGGAACCCGGTCTCGGTCATGGTGAACGAGGAGGACCACCTCCGTCTCCAGTCGGTGGCGTCGGGACTTCGGCTGCGGGAGGCCTGGGGCACGATGGACCGGCTGGACGAGGAGCTGGGCGAGATCCTGCCCTTCGCCTACCACCCGGAGTTCGGGTTCCTCACCTCCTGCCCCACGAACGTGGGCACGGGCCTGCGGGCCTCGGTGCTGATGCACCTTCCCGGACTGGTCCTCACCAAGGAAATCGGAAAGGTCCTCCAGGGCCTGGGACAGGTGGGCCTGACCTTCCGCGGGCTGTACGGCGAGGGCTCCGAGGTCGTGGGGAATTTCTTCCAGGTCAGCAACCAGACCACCCTCGGGAAGAGCGAGGACGACCTGATCGACCACCTGGAGCGCATCGTCCGCCAGGTGATCCAGTATGAGCAGCAGGCGAGGGAGGTTCTGCTGCGAGACGCGCGCTCCGTAACGGAGGACAAGATCTGGCGGGCGTACGGTTTACTTCGATATGCCCGAAGTCTATCGTTTGAGGAGTTGATGAACTTGTTGAGCGGGGTCCGCCTGGGGGCGAGTCAGAAACTCCTCCCGGGTCTTCGTGTATATTCTCTCAACAAGATCATGATCTTCACGCAGCCGGCCCACCTCGAGCAGGCGGCCGGTCGTGAACTTCCGCCGACCGAGTGCGATCTGCATCGGGCGGCGTACGTGCGAAGGATCCTTGCAGCGGAGGGGGCCGTGATTTCGGACGGGGATGACCCCGACCCGTCACCGGCACCGGAGTCTGACGTCTAACGCGGGTCATCCCGCCGGCGACACCAGCCATGAACTACAATTTCACCGATCGCGTTCGGAAGGTCCTGGCCATGGCCAGGGACGAGGCCATCCGGCTCCAGCACGATTACGTGGGTACGGAGCACATCCTCCTCGGGCTCATCCGGGAGGGTGAGGGTGTAGCCGCAGCCGTTCTCGCGAACCTGAGCGTGGACCTGGACCAGGTCCATCAGCAGGTCGAGGAATCCGTCCGGAAGGGGAAGGCCACCATCGCCCTCGGCGAGCTGCCCTATACCTCCCGGGCCAAGAAGGTGCTCGAGTTCGCCATGGCCGAGGCCCGCGAGCTGAACCACTCCTACGTGGGCACGGAGCACCTCCTCCTGGGTCTGCTGCGCGAGGAGAAGGGCATCGCCGCCCAGGTCCTCAACGCCGTGGGCGTGACCCTCGACGAGACCCGCGCGGAGACGCTGAAGGTGCTGGGCTCGGACGTCTCGGGCTCGGAGCCGGCCGGAATCGGCGGGACCCCGGGAGACCAGGGCCCCGGGGCCACCCCGGGCGGCTCGTCCGGGAAGGGTGAGAAGAAGTCCAAGACCCCCGCGCTGGACCACTTCTGCCGCGACCTCACCGAACTGGCCCGGCAGGGCAAGCTGGATCCCACCATCGGGCGCGCCTCGGAGATCGAGCGCGTGGTCGAGATCCTCTGCCGCCGGAAGAAGAACAACCCCGTGCTCATCGGTGAGCCCGGGGTCGGGAAGACCGCCATCGTGGAGGGTCTGGCCCAGCTCATCTCCCGCGGCGAGGTCACCGAAGCGCTGAAGGACCACCGGGTGCTGGCCCTCGACATGGCCGCCGTCATCGCCGGGACCAAGTACCGCGGTCAGTTCGAGGAGCGCCTCAAGGCCGTGATGAACGAGATCTCCCAGAACCAGGGCGTGGTCCTGTTCATCGACGAGCTGCACACGCTGGTGGGGGCCGGCGCCGCTGAGGGCGCAATCGACGCCTCCAACATGCTCAAGCCCGCCCTGGCCCGTGGCGAACTGCAGTGCATCGGGGCTTCCACGCTCAACGAGTACCGGAAGTACATCGAGAAGGACGGCGCCCTGGAGCGTCGCTTCCAGCCCGTGATCGTGGATCCGCCGGCCGTCGAGGAGACGGTGGAGATCCTGAAGGGGCTTCGCGGCCACTACGAAGAGCACCACCGCGTGGTGATCCCGGACGAGACCCTGGTCGCGTCGGCGAAGCTGTCCGATCGCTACATCACCGACCGGTTCCTGCCCGACAAGGCCATCGACGTCATCGACGAGGCCGGCGCCCGGGCGCGCATCGCCAGCCAGGTGCCCCCGCCCGAGGTCGAGGAGCTCAAGGAGCAGCTCGCCGAGGTGGCGGGCCGGAAGGAAGACTCGATCCGGGACCAGGACTTCGAGAAGGCCGCCGAGCTGCGGGACCGGGAGCGCGAGTTCCAGAAGAGCATCCGCGAAGCGCGGGAGGCCTGGGAAGAGGAACGGAAGAAGCACCGCCCCGAGATCTCCGAGGAGGAGGTGGCGTTCATCGTTTCCCGGTGGACCGGGATCCCGGTGACCCGCCTTCAGCAGGCCGAGACCGAGCGCCTGGTGCACATGGAGGACGAGCTGCACAGGCGGGTCGTGGGGCAGCACGACGCCATCACGGCCATCTCCCGCGCCATTCGCCGCAGCCGGGCCGGCCTGAAGGACCCGGACCGCCCCATCGGCTCGTTCATCTTCTCCGGGCCCACCGGGGTGGGTAAGACGGAGCTGGCGCGGGCGCTGGCGGAGTTCCTGTTCGCCGACCGGGACGCCCTGATCCGCGTGGACATGAGCGAGTACATGGAGAAGTTCTCCGTGTCGCGCCTCATCGGAGCGCCTCCCGGATACGTGGGCTACGAGGATTCGGGTGCGCTGACCAAGGCGGTCCGGCGGCGGCCCTACTCGGTGGTCCTCCTGGACGAGGTGGAGAAGGCCCATCCGGACGTGTTCAACATCCTCCTCCAGGTCCTGGACGAGGGTCACCTGACCGACAATTACGGCCGGGTGATCGACTTCAAGAACACGGTCCTGATCATGACGTCGAACCTGGGTGCCCGGGACATCTCCAAGGGCCGTGGTCTCGGGTTCCACGACGAGGAGACCTCGACCCAGTACGACCGGATGCAGGGCAAGGTGAAGGAGGAGATCGAGCGGGCCTTCAACCCCGAGTTCCTGAACCGGGTGGACGACGTGATCGTGTTCCATCCGCTCAGCAAGGAAGAGATCGGGGAGATCGTCCAGATCCTCCTGGCCGACGTTCGCCGCCGCCTGGAAGAGGAGGAGCTCTCGCTCCGCCTCACCGACGAGGCCGTGGCGTTCCTGGTGGACAAGGGATACGACCAGAAGTTCGGAGCCCGGCCGCTCAAGCGGGCGATCCAGCGGTATCTGGAGGATCCCCTTTCCGAGAAGATCCTCGTCGCGGCGTTCTCCGCCGGTGACGAAGTGGATGTGGACGTGGACGAGGACGGTGAGGCGCTGATCATGAATGCGGCGTCGCCGACCAAGACCTGACGAGGACGTGAGGCGTAGGATCGTGAAGTCCCTTCGAGCCCCAGGACGGGTTGGCGCTCTAGCGGCAGCCCTCCTGGGCTTCGTGCTGGCCCCCTCTCCGGCGGCCGCCCAGGTGCAGCAGGGCGGGCAGGCCCTGGTCGTCGACTCCCTCAGGGTCGAAGGCAACGTGCGCCTGAATCCCCAGGTGATCCTCGGGACCACCGGCCTCCAGCCCGGCATGGAGGTCACCTTCCGGGACATCCAGCGGGCCGAGAAGCTCCTGTGGTCCACCGGGCAGTTCGAGAACATCATCGTCGAGGTGGCCGGGCGTGAGGGTCTGGCCGGCGCTCCCGGCGAGCCTCTCGTGGTCACCTTCCGCGTCGAGGAGCGGGACGTTCTCCGGCGGATCCAGATTCGAGGGCTGAACCGCGTCGATCCGGACATGATCATCGACTCGGTGGGGCTGGCCGCGAACCAGAGCTATGCCCCCACCCGGGTGACGGCGGCGAAGGAGCTGATCCGCAGCGAGCTGGCCAGCAAGGGGATCCCCTTCGCCCGCATCGACGATCGGCTGGAACCGGTCGAGGGGATGGAAAAGACCGTCGACCTGATCATGGAAGTCACTGAGGGACAGCGAGTTACCATCGCTCAGGTCGACTTCTTTGGTAATGAGGCCTTCGTCGACGACGAACTCTACGCCGCCATCGCTACCAAACCGGAGGCCTTCCTCTGGTTCCGGGCCGGATCGTTCGAGGAGGACATCTTCGAGGAGGATCTGCTGGACCGGCTGCCGGCGTGGTACGCGTCCCGGGGCTTCCTGGACATGGAGGTCCATGCCGACACCCTGATCATCGATCCGCAGACGGGCAAGGCGCGCATCGAGATCACGGTGGAGGAGGGGGACCGGTATCGCCTGGGCGAGTTCTCGGTGGACGGCAACAGCCGGTTCCCGACCTCCGACCTGGAGCGATACTTCAACCTCACCGAGGGCGGCCTCCTGGCCACCATCGGAATCGGGGAGACGTTCGAGGAGAACCCGGTCTTCGACAACTCGGCCTTCGAGGCCGCGGTGCAGGAAGTCCGGTCGCTCTACACGAACAACGGGTACCTCTACGTCCAGATCACGCCCTATCTGACCCGGACGGACTCCACCGGGGCCGACGGGGATCTGCTGGTCAACGCGGGCTGGCGAATCACGGAGGGCCTTCCGGCCTACGTCCGGCGCGTGGACGTGGTGGGGAACGACTTCACTCATGAGCGGGTGGTCCGGGAGCAGATCTTCATGCTCCCCGGCGACGTCTACAGCGAGGCACGCCTCATCCAGAGCTGGCAGGGAATCCAGTCCCTGGGCTTCTTCGAGACGCCCATGGACCCCCCGGCCATCAACCCGGATCCCCAGACGGGCGAGGTCGACATCGTCTTCAACGTCCGGGAGCGGCAGACGGGGTCGATCAACTTCGGTACCGCCCTGGGCGGCGGCGTGGGGCTGTCCGGGTTCATCGGCTATGACCAGCCGAACCTGTTCGGACAGGCCAAGGCCGGATCGGTGCGCTGGGACTTCGGTCGCTACACCAACAACTTCACCGCCAGCTACACCGATCCGTCCATCCTGCAGAGCCGTATCAGCGGGAACCTCTCGCTGTTCAACTCCCGGGACCGGTTCTTCCGGTTCAGCACCGGACAGCGGCGGCGGGTCGGGTTCAGCACCCGCTTCGGGTTCCCTCTGCCGAGCATGCCGCGGACCCGGTTCTTCGCGGGGTATTCGCTGGCCAACACCCGCTACGAGCTGAGGGAAGGGGAGTCGGACTCCTCGGTCTTCGGTCTTCCGCCCGGGACTCTGAGCTCCATCAACCTGGGGCTCACCCGATCCACCATGAACCACCCGCTGTTCCCGACCAACGGGTCGCGACAGGGCGTGACGTGGGATCTGAGCGGCGGTCCGCTGGGCGGTGACGGTAACTTCACCAAGCTCACCCTGGACGGCGCGTGGTACGTGCCTGCGGGTGAGATCGGAGGCAGCGGTGGGCCGGCCTCCATCCGCTTCACCTTCGGACTGTCCGCCAAGACCGGGGCCATCTTCGGGGACGCCGACAACTTCCCGTTCGAGCAGTTCTGGCTGGGCGGCGTGCAGTTCGGTGAGCGCCTTCGCGGATACGAGGAGACCACGGTCACGCCCCAGGGCTACTTCCCCCGGGGTTCCAACGCCATCTCCGACATCGATCGGCTGGGCTCGACGTTCTTCGCCATGTACGCGGAGTATGCCGTCCGATTCGGCGACACCATGTCGCTTTCGCTGTTCTACGACGCCGGTAACGTCTGGGACGACCCGGCGTCCATCGACCCCACGCGGCTTTTCCGAGGCGCCGGTATCGGGGGTCAGCTCGTTACGCCGTTCGGACCCATTGGGCTCGATTATGCGTATGGATTTGATAAGACCGCACCGGGATGGCAGCTGCACTTCCGGTTCGGTGGCGGCTTTTAGATCTTACAGGCTTGGTCCTGAACTGAACGACTCGCGGACGGCGTAAACGGCTTCCGCACACAACACTGCAGGAGACAACGATGCGGCGTTTCGCCACCCTCGCGGCCTTGGCCCTTCTCGTAGCCACGGCCGGCACCCTCGAAGCCCAGCAGGTGCTGAAGATCGGCTACCTCGACTCGGGCGCCGTTCTCCGGGAGACGCCCGGTGCGGCCGAGGCCCAGGCCCAGTTCCAGCAGGATCTCCAGCAGATCCAGGCTCAGATCGACGCTCAGGTTCAGACCATGCAGCAGGAGATCGAAACGGCCATCACGCAGTACCAGGCCCAGCAGGCCACGATGACCGACGCGGCCCGGCAGCAGAAGGAGCAGGAGATCACGGCCATGCAGGCCCAGTACCAGCAGGCGCTGCAGCAGCTGAACGCCCAGGCGGAGACCCAGGCGGGCGAGCGCCAGCAGCAGCTGGTTCAGCCCATCATGGACCGGATCAACTCCGTGGTGGACGCCCTCCGCACCGAGGGGGGGTACTCGCTGATCTTCGACCTGTCCGCCGGCGCCGTGCTGGCGGCCGATCCGGCGCTGGATCTCACGAGCGAGGTCATCCGTCGGCTGCAGGCCGAGGCTCCGCCGGCCAGCCCGGGTGGCGCCAACTGAGGCACCCCGAGGTCCGCCTCAGGGCTTGACCGAGGCCCGGCTCCCGCAGAACGCTACGTTCCCGGGGGCCGGGCCTTCGTCCTTTCACCGTCGCGGGAACCCTCACCCGTCGACGCCCACCGTCGAGAAAACCGCATGAGCGATTTGGATAGCGGGACCTCCCTGAACGAGCTGGTCGGACTGGTCGGCGGCTCGATCCGGGGAGACGGCTCGATACGGGTCCGGGGCCTGGCGCCGGTGTTCCAGGCCGAGGCCCACGAGCTGGGTCTGCTTTCGGATCACCGCTACCTGGACGACGCGCCTTCCTCGGGCGCCGGGGCGCTGCTGGTCTCGACGGACCTGGACGCCCGCCTCGCCGAGGGCGCACCGGCCGCCCGCATCGTCCTGGATCGGCCGCAGGAGGCGCTTCCCGCCCTGCTCGCCCACTTCCACCCGCCCGCGCCCCACTCTCCGGCCATCCACCCCACGGCCGTCCTGGGGAAGGGGGTGGACCTGGGCGAGGACGTTTCGATCGGGCCGTACGTCGTCCTCGGCGAGGGGGTCCGCGTGGGAGATCGGACCCGCGTCGAGGCCCACTGCGTGCTGGGTGACGGGGTTGTGGTCGGCGCCGATTGCCGGCTTCATCCCCACGTGACGCTGTATCCGGACACGGTGCTCGGCAGTCGGGTCGGGGTTCACAGCGGCTCACGGGTGGGGTCCGACGGCTTCGGGTACGTCTTCACCGAGGGGGAGCACCGAAGGGTCCCCCAGGTGGGCGCCTGCATCCTGGAAGACGACGTGGAGATCGGCGCCAACGTGACCATCGACCGGGGCAGTATCGGCCGGACGGTCATCGGGCGGGGCACCAAGATCGACAACCTGGTCCACATCGCCCACAACGTAGTGGTGGGCCCGCTCTCGCTCATCGTGGCCCAGGTGGGGATCTCCGGATCCACGCGGCTGGGAGCCGGCGTTGTACTGGCCGGCCAGGTCGGCCTCGTGGGCCATCTGAAGGTGGGGGACGGCGTCGTGGTGGCCGCTCAGGCCGGCGTCCAGACGGACCTGGAGGCGGGGAAGACCTACTTCGGCACCCCGTCGCAGGAGATCGGGCTGGAGAAGCGGTCCTGGGCGTCCTATGTGAAACTGCCCGAACTGGTGAAGCGGGTGCGGCGACTGGAGAAGCAGATGGCGGCCCAGGCGGCCCCGGGGCCGGACCCGGCAGCCGACTCGGACGCCTGAGCGGGGGCTTACGCGGAGACCGGCGGTGCGGGGGGCCGAGACCGGGCCCGGGAGACCGGGTCCGATCGATCCCCGAATTCCTGCCGGACGGGCGCCCGACTGTTATCTTTCCCTGTCTTTTGACCAATGTCCGGCAGGCCCTCTCGGCGGCCGGACCGACCACCGAAAACTCTCGCGAGGCTCATGAGCCAGGATCCCCAGCAGACGCTGGGCGGTGAGGCGAAGCTCGACGGCATCGGCGTCCATTCGGGCGAGGCCGCCACCCTTCGCTTCCTCCCCGCAGACCCGAACACCGGTATCCGCTTTCGGCGCACCGACCTGGATGGCGCGCCCGAGATCCCTGCGGACCTGGACCACGTGGTGGCCACCGATCTGGGCACCACGTTGGGTGAGGGCGAGGCCCGGGCCATGACCGTGGAGCACGTGATGTCGGCCCTGGTCGCCCGGGGCGTGGACAACGCGGTGGTGGAGCTCAGCGGTCCCGAGGCGCCGATCCGGGACGGGTCCTTCCGCGACTTCTTCGAGGCCATCGGAGAGGCGGGCCTGGTGGAGCAGGACGAGCCCGCCCGGATCATCTCCCTTTCCGGGCCCGTCACCTCCTCGGTGGACGGCGGCGCCTCCTACGTGGCGGCCCCCGCGCCCTCCTACCGAATCGGGATCACCATCGACTTCGACCATCCGGCCATCGGACGGCAGTTCGGGAGCTTCGAGATCTCTCCCGGGGCCTATGAGGCCGAACTGGCCCCGGCCCGGACGTTCGGCTTCGTGGCCGAGGCCGAGATGCTGAAGGCTCGGGGACTGGCTCAGGGAGCCAACCTGGAGAACACCGTCGTCCTGGACGAGGACGAACTCCTCACCGAGGACCTCCGGTTCCCCGACGAGTTCGTTCGGCACAAGGCCGGCGACATCGTCGGGGACCTGGGACTCCTGGGCGCCCGGCTTCAGGGCGAGATCGTGGCGCACCGGCCCAGCCACAAGGGGAACGTGGAGCTGGGTCTGGCCATCGAGGAACACGCCCGCAGGGCCGGCGGGGCCGGCGTGGTCGACGTGACGAAGATCATGCAGTACCTGCCGCACAGGTACCCGTTCCTGCTGGTGGACCGGATCGTGGACTACGATCCCAAGCGCGGCCGCATCGTGGGGATCAAGAACGTCACCATCAACGAGCCGTTCTTCCAGGGACACTACCCGGACCACCCCATCATGCCGGGGGTCCTCATCGTGGAGGCCATGGCCCAGGTGGGCGGACTGCTCCTGATGGAGTCCCTTGAGGACGCCGAGGACAAGGTGGTGTACTTCATGTCGATGGATAACGTGAAGTGGCGCCGCCCGGTGGTGCCGGGCGACCAGATCGTCTTCGAGCTGGAGATGATCCAGTACCGGCGGCACGTGTGCCGCATGCAGGGGAAGGGCTACGTGGACGGGCAGCTGGCCGCGGAGGCCGAATTCATGGCGCGGATCATGGACCGATGAGCGAGAACATCCCCGGGACGACCCGGGCACTTGAGATACGCATCCACCCGACGGCCATCGTCGACTCCACCGCGGCTCTCGGGCCCGGCGTCGAGGTGGGTCCGTGGGCGATCATCGGTCCGGACGTCCGCATCGGGGCCCGGACCGTCGTGGGCCCGCGGGTGCTGGTGGAGCGCGACACCACCATCGGCGAGGAGTGCCGGCTCCACAACGGAGCCGTGCTGGGGACGGATCCGCAGGACCTGAAGTACCTGGGCGAGAAGACGTCGCTGGAGGTCGGGGACCGTACCGTCATCCGGGAGTTCGCCACGCTCAACCGCGGGACCGTGGCGGAGGGTCTGACCACCGTCGGCAGCGACTGCCTCATCATGGCCTACTCCCACGTGGCCCATGACTGCCACCTGGGGGACCACGTCATCCTCTCCAACTCCGTGAACATGGCGGGTCACGTCACCATCGGGGACTACGCCATCGTCGGCGGGATGACGCCCATCCACCAGTTCGTGCGGATCGGGGCCCACGCCTTCGTCGGCGGAGCTTCCCGGGCGGCCCAGGACGTGGCGCCCTTCACCCGGGCGGCGGGCAATCCGCTCAGCTCCTACGGCCTGAACTCGGTGGGCCTGGAGCGCCGCGGCTTCTCGGAAGAAGTGCTCAAGAACCTCAAGAAGGCGTACAAGATCGTCTTCCGGTCGGGCCTTCTCCTGGAGGCGGCCCTGGAGCAGGCCCGCACCGAGGTGGAGCGATCCGACGAGGTCGATCTGTTCCTCGACTTCGTGGAGAGCTCCGAGCGAGGAGTCACGCGATGATCCGTGCCGGCGTCGTCGGTACCGGAAGCCTGGGATTCCATCACACCCGGATTCTGCGGGACCTGGAGGGCGTGGAGCTGGTGGGATTCCATGACGCCGACCCGGAGCGGTCGGCGTTCGTGGCATCGGAGCTGGGTGTGACCGGCTTCGGTGAGCTGGAGCCGCTCCTGGACTCCATCGACGCGGCGGTCGTGGCCGTTCCTACCACCGCACACGAGGCGGTGGCCCTGGCGGCTCTGGAGCGTGGCGTGCACGTCATGATCGAGAAGCCGATCGCTCCGTCTCTGGAGTCGGCCGATCGCATCCTGGCGGCGGCCGAGGCCGCTGGAGCGCTGGTGCAGACGGGGCACGTGGAGCGCTTCAACCCGGCCATCCTGGCGGCGGAGCCCTATCTGGAGACCCCGCTGTTCATCGAGTCCAACCGGATCGCGCCGTTCGTGGCGAGGGGCACGGACGTGGCCGTCGTTCTGGACCTGATGATCCACGACGTGGACCTGCTGGGCTCGCTGGTCCACGCCCCGGTGCGGGAAATCTCCGCCACCGGCATTCCGGTTCTCACGCCCAGCGTCGACATCGCCAACGCGCGCCTGACGTATGAAACAGGGGCGATCGCGAACCTCACCGCCTCCCGGGTGTCCATGAAGAAGGAGCGGAAGCTCCGGATCTTCCAGCCCTCCGGCTACCTGAGCCTCAACCTGGCCGAGGGGAAGGGGAACTTCCTCCGGCTGAAGGGCCAGATCCCCGGCCTGGGCGAGGGCGGCGAGATGCCGGAGATCTCGGCCATGGGCCTGATGGGGCTGGTGGAGAGCATCGCCCTGGAAGGGGACGGCGTGGAGCCGCTCCGCAGGGAACTCGAGGCCTTCCGGGACGCCATCAACGGCGAGCGGGAGGTGGTGGTCTCGGGGCAGGACGGCCGGAACGCGCTGGCCGTGACCCTGGAGATCGAGGAACGGATTCGAAGTCATGTCGCTGATACGCGTCCGTCGTGAGCGCAAGAAGGACTGGATCGACGTCCGAAAGGGCCTGTCCCCGGGGAAGCTGGTCATGCTCCTCGTGGTCGTGGCCATCGTGATCTGGTTCCTGTCCTACCGGTTCTGATCGGTTCGGGGACGCCCTGAGCGTGGCGACCGATTCCCGGCCGGGTGGCTCCCGGCCGCCGACCATCCTCCTTCTCGCCGGAGAGACCTCCGGGGACCTTCACGGAGCGCGCCTCGCGAGCGCCCTTCGTCGGCGCATGCCGGGGGTCCGCCTGGTGGGACTGGGTGGGCCGGAAATGGAGGCCGAGGGCGTCGAGCTCATGGAAGGGCTCGACCGGCTGGCGGTCATGGGCTTCGCCGAGGTGGTGCGGCACATGCCCTTCTTCGTGGGGCTCTCCCGGCGGGTCAAGGCGCTGATGGCGTCGGGTGAAGTGGACCTCGTTCTGCCCATCGACTACCCGGGGTTCAACCTGCGCATGACGCGGGCGGCCCACGAGATGGGGCTCCCGGTCCTGTACTATATCTCCCCCCAGGTCTGGGCCTGGAAGGCGGGCCGGACCCGGATCCTGGCGGAGTCCGCCGACCGGGTGGCCGTCATCCTGCCGTTCGAAGTGGACTTCCTGGCTCCCCGGGGCGTGGACGTGGAGTTCGTGGGCCATCCGCTGCTGGAAGCTCTGGAGGAGCTGGAACTGCCCAGCCGGGCGGACTTTTGCGCGGCGGCCGGTCTGGATCCCGACCGGCCCATCCTGGCCCTCTTTCCGGGCTCCCGGTCGCAGGAACTGGCGCGGCACCTGGAGCGGTTCGTGGAGGCGGGGCGGATTCTCGGCGGCCGGATCCCCGGTCTCCAACCGGCCCTGGCTCGGGCCGGGGGAGTCGACGAGGGGCGGCTCGCGGCTACCGGGCTTCCTGTGGTCTCGGATGGCCGGGCCCTGCTCCGGCACTCCCGGGGCGCCCTGGTGAAGTCGGGGACGACGACGCTGGAGGCGGCCTTGGCCGGAATCCCGTTCGTCGTGGCGTACCGCACGTCGCCGGCCACGTACCGCATGGCGCGCCGGCTGGTGCAGGTGGACCACGTGGCGCTGGCCAACCTGGTGGCCGGAGAGCGGGCCGTACCCGAGCTCCTGCAGGACGAGGTCGAGCCGGGGACCCTGGCGGACACCCTGGAGCCCCTCCTGAGGGACGGCCCCGCCCGGGAGGCGGCGCTGACGGGCATCCAGGGCATCCGGGAGCGGCTGGGTGCGCCCGGCGCCTCGGACCGGGTGGCCGGGATGGCCGAGGACATCCTTCGGGTTCGGGGGCGCTGGAATGGCTGACGGGGTCGCCCTGAGCCGGAAGGACGAGCGGAAGATCCGCTGGGTGGTCCGCCTGGGAGGGCTGGCGCTCCGGGCCCTGTTCGCCACGGTCCGCTTCCGACGGG
>JBDHIJ010000048.1:0-40345 GCA_039587435.1 Gemmatimonadota bacterium | reverse complement strand
CCGGTGGCCGAGAACCAGCTGCCCTCGTCCGACCGGTACCGCGCCGACGCGAACCCGTCGAACCGCTCCTCGTCCGAATTCAGACGGAGGTCGTTCTCCCCCGTCAGGTACTCGGGGTTCAGGGTCGGGTCCGACTTCAGGGGGTCCGCCAGGCGGAATCCGTCACGGTTCACGTATCCGCCCCCGGCCCTGAGCTCCCACGAACCACCGCCGGTCCCGGTCACCATCCCGCCGGTGGCGGAGAGGTTCACGGCGCCGGTCTGATCCAGGCCGAATCCGGCCGTCACCGGCAGGGGGGCCGGCCGGTTCTCCGAGCCGCGGGCGATGTCCACCTCGACCGCTCCGCCCAGGACGTTCGGGCCCATGAGGATGGAGGACAGGCCCCGCACCAGGCGGATGTTCCGGGCGGAGTTGAGCGGGATGATGCTCAGGTCGGTCCGGGCGTCCCAGCCCAGCGTCAGGGGCACGCCGTCCATGAGGACGGCCACCTGGCGGTCCTCGGCCCCCCGGAGGGCCGGCTGAGCCTCGCCCCGGGAGTTTCGCCGGATCTGGATCAGGGGCATGTCCCGGAGCAACTGCTCCAGCGTCGGGGCGGGCTGGATGCTCACCGAATCGAGGCCCAGAACCACGGCGCTGACCCCGCCGGAGGTCGCCTGGGGCCGGGGGACGCTCACCTGGATCCCCTGCACCTCGTACACGGGAATCCGCAGCGAGTCGGCCCGGGTCGAGTCCGGGTCCACCTGCGCCCACGCCGGCGTCGCGCCCACACCCAGCAGGGCGAGGGCCGGCACGATCCGCCCGATCACGGTCGGAATCGCTCGGAAACGGGACTGGAGGCGGAAGGACTGCATGATTTCCCGATGGGGGACTGGGTTGCTGACCGGAGGCCGGACTCCCGGTGGACACGCCTTGAAAACTAAAACGTTGAGCTTCGTCGGCGGGTCCTACCCTTCGACCCCCAGCGGATTTTGGGGTTCCACCTGTCCGGGGCCCGTCCCCCCGCTCCGGTGTCCGGTGGGCCTGGATTGCGCCAGCGTGTACATTCGGATCCATGAGTGAGCGATACGAGGTCACCACGCCCGAGGAACTGAGGGAGGACAGCCAGTCCGAGCCCTCGCTGCGTCCGCAGCGGCTGGCCGAGTTCATCGGGCAGGAGAAGGTGCGGGAGGCGCTCTCCATCGCCATTGAGGCCGCCCGGCTCCGAAGCGAGCCCCTGGACCACCTCCTCTTCCACGGCCCCCCCGGACTCGGGAAGACGACGCTGGCCTCGCTCATGGCGCGGGAACTGGGGGTCAACATCAAGACCACGTCGGGGCCGGTGCTGGAAAAGCCCGCCGATCTGGTGGGTATCCTCACGAACCAGCGCGAGGGGGACATTCTCTTCATCGACGAGATCCACCGCCTCCGGCCCATCATCGAGGAGTTCCTCTATCCGGCCATGGAGGACTACAAGGTGGAGATCCGCCTGTCCGAGGGTCCCCGGGCCCAGACCATGACCATGGCGGTGGAGCGCTTCACCCTGATCGGTGCCACCACCCGGTTCGGGCTGCTCACCGCGCCCATGCGAGCCCGGTTCGGCATCGTTCAGCGGCTGAACTTCTACCCGACCGAGGAACTGGCCACCATCGTGGCCCGCAACGCGGAGACCCTGGACGTCCCGGCCTCCCCCGAAGGCGCGCTCGAAATCGCCGGCCGGTCCCGGGGCACCCCGCGGGTGGCCATCCGCCTCCTCCGCCGGGTTCGGGACTTCGCCCAGGTGAAGGGAGACGGGGTCATCGACCTGGAGGTGGCCAGGGCCGCGCTCAACATGCTCGACGTCGACGAATACGGACTGGACGAGATGGACACCCGGGTGCTGAAGGCCCTCATCGAGACCTTCGAGGGGGGTCCGGTGGGGCTGAACTCCCTGGCCGTGGCACTGGGTGAGGACGCCACCACGCTGGAGGAGGTCTACGAGCCGTTCCTGATCCAGAACGGCTTCCTGATGCGGACCCCGCAGGGTCGCGTGGCCACGACCCGGGCCTTCGAGCGGTTCGGATACGAGCCGCCGGACCGGTCGGGCGGGGGGAGTGGCGGTCCGCGCTCCGCGCCCCGGCGCTCCGGGGACGCTCCCGGGGAGGGCCAGTCCTCCCTCTTCGAGTCGTGAACGGCGCCCCGCAGGGCGTCCTGGTCTCCGACTACGACTACGTCCTCCCGCCCGGGAGGATCGCAGCCTATCCGTCCGAACGGCGCGAGGAATCGCGGCTCCTCCATCTGAACCGCGAAGGCGGCGGGCTCGACCACCTCCGATTCGGTGACGTCCTGGACCTCTTCCGCACCGGGGACGTCCTGGTGGTCAACGAGAGCAGGGTCCTCCCGGCCCGACTCCTGGGTCGGAAACCCACGGGAGCCCGGTCCGAGATTCTCCTGATCCGGCCGTGGACGGACGGGGCCGGCCGGTTCTTCGACGGCTCGGAGGAGGACCGGGTCTGGCAGGCGCTGGTCAAGCCCGGCTCCAAGCTCAAGCCGGGAACCGAGGTGGAGGTCGCCGACGGCGTCAGGATCCAGATCCTCGACTCCACTCCCGATGGCGGTCGAGTCGTCCGCATCGAGTCGGCGCAGCCTGTTTCGGAGGTTCTCGACACCCATGGGCACGTGCCGCTCCCGCCCTACATCGAGCGGGAGGACGAAGCCCTGGACCGGGAACGCTACCAGACGGTCTACGCCCGGACCCCGGGCTCGGTGGCCGCTCCGACGGCGGGGCTCCACTTCACCGAAGGGCTGCTGGATGAACTCGCCCTGCGGGGGGTCGGGATCGCCACGGTCACACTGCACGTGGGGGTCGGGACCTTCCGGCCCATCGAGGTGGAGAATCCCGCCGACCATCCGATGCACACCGAGTGGTACCGGGTGACACCCACGTCGGCGGAGATCGTGAATGCGGCCCGGGCGGCCGGCGGGCGGATCTGGGCGGTGGGCACCACCTCGGTTCGAACGCTGGAGTCGGTGGCGCGTTCCGACGGGCGGATTCGGCCCGGCCTGGGGGAAACCCGCCTATTCATCCGGCCGCCCTACCGGTTCCGGGCGGTGGACGCGCTGATCACCAACTTCCACCTCCCCCGCTCCACGCTACTCATGCTGGTGGCGGCGTTCGCGGGGTTCGAGGAGACGATGAACGCCTACAGGGCCGCCATCGAGGGCGACTATCGGTTCTACTCCTACGGCGACGCCATGGTGATCACCTGACCGGCGGCCCCGAGCCCGATCCTGGTCGCGGACTCGGTCTCCGACTCGGTCTCGGTCTCGGTCCAGAGTTCGACCCCGACGTCGACCCGGGGCCCGCGGCCGGTCAGTTCCAGAAGGGGATCGTGTAGACCTCCCACACCCGGCCCTCGGCGTCGGGCTGGCGGGCGTCGGCTTCCCGGTCCTCGGCCTCTTCTTCCGTCAGGGTGTAGTCCAGCTGTTCGATGCGGAGTTCGTGGAAGCCCGGGCGGGAGCTCCTCAGGTCGACGAAGAGCGCGATGCCGGGCTGATCGAACGGGCTCCGCCGGGCGAACTGGGCGTTCTCGAACGAGACCGGCTCCCCATCCAGCGAGACCCGATACAGCTCCCCGAAACACCGCGCCGTGGCCTCGACCTCACCGGCGTCGGTGGGCCGGGTACTCCGGGGGCGGAACCGGAATCCGTCCGGCCTCAGGCTCACGGCCCCATTGCATCGCTCCTCCATGAGCTCGTCCTGCCGGCGAGGCCGGTAGGGTAGAAAGACCCGCACGACCGGCGCCCGAACCACGTCCGTGGGGATGCTGGGGAGGTCGTTTCGCATCCGCTCCATGGCGGGCTGGTCCTCGTAGAACTCCGGCAGCATGAGGCCGGCCTCGGCCTCGTCCGGAAAGAAGGATCCGCCGTCGGCCCGGACCAGGCCCTCGGGCACGAACATGTCGGCCACGAGGAACGCCGTGAGCAGCAGGACGATGTACATGGGCGACGCGATGGCGAAGGCCCTCGACTTGATGTTGGTCCCCACCGTGGCCCAGACGGGAACGTAAAGGGGCTGTGCGGCGGCGTACCACGACCACCGGGCGGACTTGCGGACGTAACCCACCAGCGCTCCGTCCGGGTCCAGGCGATCCCCCAGGAACCGGTCCAGCAGGGCGGGCACGGCCAGGACCAGGTTTCCGACGATGAACAGCGTCCAGAAGATCGGGTCCCGCTCCCACCCGGTGAGGACCGAGATCGGCCAGGCCAGGAGGGAGATCAGAGCCAGGGCGATGATGGACCAGACGAAGATCCCGACGATGGAGAAGGAGAGGGCGAAGAGGACGCTCGCCAGGGCGTCGGCCCTGCGGATGAGCACCCGCATGGAAGGGAACCGTCGACGCATCTCGGCCTTCACGTAGGGCCCCTGCTTCATCTCCTCCCAGTTCACCCCTCGCGGGAAGACCGATGCCAGTCCGAGAAATCCCACCCAGACGGCCCGGACCACCAGGTGGAGCGTGAAGGCCCCGATCAGGGAGTAGAGGATGAGCTTCCCGTAGTACCAGAGGAAGAAGCCGGCCATGAAGTTGGCGTTGGACGCGATGGCGTCCCACCGCAGATACGCCTGATCCACGACCGGGGGGATCCGGAACAGGACGAACAGAACCGCTCCGGAGAGCAGCAGCTCCATCTCCCAGGTGCGACGGAACAGGTCTCTCAGGAACTTCTTCTCCCCCACCGAGATCCGCTCGCCGCCGGCATGGCCGAGCACCTCGCCCGGGGACCGGTCGGACGGACTCGGCGGGGACGGACTGCGGGGCTGATCGCTCATGGCCCGGGACCTCGGGGTTGAGGGAGCACTCGCACGAGAATACGCGCCTTCCGGCACCCTTCATCAGGGTTAAGTTCAGGACCATGTTCGGCTACACCCTCGAGAAGAGCCAGTCCTCGGCCCGGGCCGGGGTCTTCCGGACCCCTCACGGCGAGGTCCCCACCCCGGCGTTCATGCCGGTGGGAACGCTGGCGAACGTCAAGACCATGGCCCCCGAAGAGGTGAAGGCGGCCGGGGCCTCCATGATCCTGGCCAACACCTACCACCTCTATCTCCGACCCGGGCACGAGCTCGTCCGGGAACTGGGTGGGCTCCACGCGTTCATGCGCTGGGACGGGCCCATCCTCACCGATTCGGGCGGCTACCAGGTCTTCTCGCTCGCCGACATCAATCGCATCGAGGACGAGGGCGCCACGTTCCAGAGCCACATCGACGGCTCGACCCACACCTTCACGCCCGAGTCCGTCATGGAGATCCAGCGGATCCTGGGCGCGGACGTGATCATGGCCTTCGACGAATGCCCGCCCGGCGGGGCCTCGGAGGCCGTCGTGGCCGAGGCCAACCGGCGGACGCGGGTGTGGCTGGAGCGGTGCCGGACGCGCTTCGCTGAGCTGGAGGAGGAGGGGGACTACCCCGAGCAGGCGCTCTTCCCGGTCCTCCAGGGCAACGTCCACGACGAGTACCGCCGTGAAGCGGTCCGGTACACGCTCGACATGGGGGACTGGATCGGGCTGGGAATCGGCGGCCTGAGCGTGGGCGAGGCCAAGCCCGACATGTGGCGGACACTCGAGCTGCTGGACGGTCTGCTTCCGACCGATCGCCCCCGCTACCTCATGGGCGTGGGCTACCCGGATGACCTGCTGGAGTCCATCGCGCGGGGCTGCGACATGTTCGATTGCGTTGCCCCCACCCGGAACGCTCGGCACGGCACGGCGTGGACCATGGACGAGGGCCAGGTGAACCTGAAGGCCGCTCGCTTCCGCCGGGACCAGAACCCCATCGATCCGGGCTGCGACTGCTACACCTGTCAGCGGTTCGACCGGGCCTTCGTGAGGCACCTGGTCGCGTCCGGGGAGCACCTCGGCCACCGGCTGGTCTCCATCCACAACATCCGGTTCCTGCTGCGGCTGGGGGAGGAGGCGCGGGCCCGGATCCTGGCGGGCGATTTCGACTCCTGGCACCGGGACTGGCTGGAGCGCTACCGGACGGCGCGGGCGGAGCGGGACGCGAACCTCGGAGGCGGGAGCGGCACTTGATGCGGGTCGGGGTGACCACTTCCCCTACCTGCTAGATTCAGGTTTAGGCACCAAACGCCCGGCGGGCGGCCGCGAAAAGACCGCGGTTCCTGCCCGGCGAGGAACGATAGAGCACGGAGACACCCTTGAACGACCTGGCCATGGCGGCGCTGTTCGCCACTCCCCGTGAGGGCGGCAACGCCACCTTCATCTTCATGGCTCAGATGATGGCCATCTTCGCCATCTTCTACTTCATCCTGATTCGGCCCCAGCGGAAGGAGCAGGAGCGGCACCAGCAGATGATCTCCCAGGTCAAGAAAGGCCACGAGATCGTCACCGCCGGCGGGATCATCGGGACCGTGGTCCACGTGGCCGACGATCAGATCACCATCAAGTCCGGCGAGAACACCCGCCTGGTCATCGAGCGAAGCAAGATCGTCCGGGTGACCAACTTCGAGGAGAAGGGCGGCCAGGCTCCGGCCTGAGCCCGCTGTCGCAGGAACCCCCCATGCCCGTACGCGACATCGTCATCCTGGGAGACGACGTTCTCCGGAGGGAGGCCGAGCCGATCCCGCCGGAGGCGATCGACGACGATCTGCGGGACCTGGTGGAGGACATGTTCGCCACCATGTACCACGCCGACGGCATCGGCCTGGCGGCTCCGCAGATCGGGATCTCGAGGCGCGTGCTGGTCATCGACCTCCGTAGGGAGGACGAGGAGGAGGGGGAGTCCCGCATCGCCCTCGTGAATCCCCGGATCGTCGAGAGTTCGAAGGACGTGGACCGGGCACCGGAAGGCTGCCTCAGCATCCCGGGCATGGAGGAGGTGGTGGAGCGCCCCTGGTCGGTGGTGGTGGAGGCCCTCGACCCCGACGGCAACGAGGTCCGCATCGAGGCGGACGACCTCATGGCCCGCGCGCTGCAGCACGAGGTCGACCACCTGGACGGAATCCTCTTCTTCGACCGCATCTCTCCCCTCAAGCGGAAGCTCTTCATGAAGAAGTGGAGGAAGAGCCGCGAGGAGGCAGAGGCCCGGTGAGGGTCCTGTTCTGGGGCACCCCGAGCTTCGCGCTCCCCTGTCTCCGGGCCCTCTCCGGAGAGGGTCACGAGATCGTCGGCGTGGTCACCCAGCCGGACCGTCCCGCCGGACGTGGCCGGTCGGTCCGTCCGTCCCCGGTCCGGGAACTCGCCGAGGAGCTGGGCGTGCCCGTTCTGACTCCGGAGCGCCCCCGGGGAGAGGCGTTCATGGACGGACTCCGGGCCCTCGATCCCGAGATCTCCGTGGTGGTGGCCTACGGGCACATTCTGCTTCCCGAGGTGCTCGACCTTCCGCCCGGAGGCTCCATCAACGTCCACGCCTCGCTCCTGCCCGAACTCCGGGGCGCGGCGCCCATCAACTGGGCCGTCGTTCGCGGTCTGGACGAGACGGGCGTGAGCATCATGCGCATGACGCCCGGCATGGACGAAGGGCCGGTCCTTCTCCAGGTCCGGGAGCCCATCGACGATCGCACCACGGCGTCCGAGCTGTACGAGAACCTGGCCGAGTCCGGGGCGGCGGCGCTCATCGGTGCGCTGGCCCTGCTGGAGGGCGGCGAAGCCGAGGAGGTCCCGCAGGATGACGGACTGGCCACCTACGCGCCCAAGATCACCCGGGACACGGCCCGGGTGGACTGGGAGGTGGGGGCCGAGCAGGTGGGTCGCCTCATCCGCGGCATGGACTCGGTGCCCGGCGCCTGGAGCGAGCTGGGCGGTGCCCCGGTGAAGCTGTTCGGGCCGGTCGCCGACCCGGACGATCCCCGCGGTGGCGACCCGGGCCTGATCCTGGAGGCGGACACCACGTCGGGTCTGGTGGTCTCGACCGGCCGGGGCGTCGTCCGGGTCGACGAGGTCCAGCCCCAGGGAAAGAAGCGGATGGCGGCTGCGGACTGGATCCGGGGACGGGGCTGTGAGCCTGGACAGCGATTCGAGTAGAGCGGGCCGCGGCGGGATCGACCGCGCCCTGCCCCGGCTGCACGTGGTCACCAGCGACACGGTGATCTCCGCGGACCCCTTCGTCGATCGTGCCCACCTCATCCTCGAGGCGGGCGGCTCGGGAGTGGCCCTGCAGCTGAGGGCGCCCGGAGCCTCCGGGCGCGATCTGTACCGCCTGGCCGAGTCGCTGGCCCCGGTGGCCCGTCGGTCCGGCTCCACCCTCCTGGTTTCCGATCGGATCGACGTGGCCCGGACGGCGGGCGCCCACGGGGCCCACCTCCCCGGCCACGGCCTGGGTGTGACGGACGCTCGAACGGTCTGGCCGGAGGCGCTTCTCGGCGTGTCCGTGCACTCGGCGGAGGAGGCCGGGGCCGCCCTCGGCGCCGACTACCTGACGGCCGGAACGCTGTTCGAGAGCGGCTCGCATCCGGGCCGCCCGGGGGCCGGCCTGGAGCGGCTCCACGAGGTCCGGGCGGCGGTGCCCGACACCCCCCTCCTGGGGATCGGGGGTGTGGACCCGGAGCGTGCCCGGGCCGTCCGGGCCGCCGGCGGTTTCGGGGTGGCGGTGATCTCGGCAGTTTGGGGTCCGGCCGCGACCGGCGAAGGGGCCCGGTTCCCGTCCGCCGACGAGATGGAGGAGCGGGTGCGGACGCTGCTGGAGGCGGTGGGGACGCCGCCGGGGCCGACCGCCCCCGGGCCCGTTCCCGGCCCGGACGGTGCGCCGGCCCTCGACTGACGCAGAGTGGTGCGGTTCCTGCCGCGAACCGCTTCAGTGAGATTCCATGACATGAGCATTCAGATCCACCTGAACGGGAAGGACCGGGACGTCGCCGAGGGGCTTTCGGTGACGGAGCTCCTGGAGTCCTTCGACCTCAACCCCGCCCTGGTGGTGGTAGAGCTGAACCGGGAGATCCTGGATCGAGCCCGGTTCCCCGAGACGCAGATCCGGGCCGGCGACCAGGTCGAACTCGTCCACTTCGTGGGAGGGGGTTGAGCCCATCGGCTCCACCCCGACCCGACACGAGAGAGCGCATACGATGGAGCAGCCGAGCAAGGACGTCCCCCTCGTCATCGGGGGCCACGAATTCACGTCCCGCCTCATCCTCGGAACCGGGAAGTACCGGACGAACCAGGAGATGGTGGACGCCCTCCGGGCCAGCGGCACCGAGATGGTGACCGTCGCGGTGCGGCGGGTGGACCTGGATCGGACGCAGGAGGAGGGGATCCTCTATCACCTGGACCCCGACGAGTTCTTCCTGCTTCCCAACACCGCCGGGTGCTACACCGCCGAAGACGCCATCCGATACGCCCGTCTGGGTCGGGCGGCCGGCTTCAACGAGTGGATCAAGCTGGAGGTCATCGGGGACGAGAAGACGCTACTCCCTGACGTGGCCGCCACCCTGGAAGCCGCGAAAGTGCTGGTGGATGAGGGGTTCAAGGTGATGGCGTACACCAACGACGACCTCATCACCGCCCTCCGCCTGGAGGAGGTGGGCTGCGTGGCCGTCATGCCCCTGGCCAGCCCCATCGGGAGCGGGCTCGGCGTGGTGAACCCCTACTTCATCCGCGAGATCAAGAGCCGCCTGGAGGTCCCCGTCATCGTGGATGCCGGCGTGGGTACGGCTTCCGACGCCTGCATCACCATGGAGCAGGGAGTCGATGGCGTGCTGATGAATACGGCGGTGGCCGTGGCGGACGACGCCGTCGGGATGGCCCGGGCCATGCGCCACGCCATCCTGGCGGGTCGGGAGGCCTACCTGGCCGGCCGCATGCCCTCGCGGGAGATCGGCGTGCCGTCCTCGCCCCTGCAGGGGATGCTGGACTGAGTCCCGCCGGCCCGGACTCCGCTGGCACCGACTCCGGGGACTTCGCCGGCGTGGGCCCGGACCGCCGCGCCGCGCTGGAGGCCCTCAACGCCGTGGACCGGGGGCGGCGCCTGGACCTGGCGTTCGGGGACGCCACCGTGGGCCTCTCCGGGGATCAGCGACGGTGGGCCCGGGAGGCCGCCTTCGGCGCGGTCCGGCTCCGCGGACGCCTGGACCACCTCCTGGCACAGCACGTGCGCCAATCCCTGGACCGGATGGACCCGCCGGTCCTGAATGTGCTCCGTCTGGGGGCCTACCAGCTCTTCTACATGGACTCGGTCCCGGCGTACGCGGCCATCTCCCAGTCGGTGGAGCTGGCCCGGACGGCCGGATTCGGCCGGGCGGCCGGTCTGGTGAACGCCGTCCTGCGCGGTCTGCAGCGGGAGGGTGGGGGACCGGAGCGGTTCCCGTCGCTGGCCGACGACCCCGTGGGGCACCTCAGCACCTGGGGCTCCCACCCCGCCTGGCTGGTCGAACGCTGGCTGAAGCGGTGGGGCCCGGAGGAGGTGGCCGGCCTGGTGGAGGAGAACAACCGGGTGCCTCCCCTGTGCCTGCGCGCGCTGGACGGGGCGGAGGGGTTGGAGGCCGCCCTCGAGGCGCTGACGGCCGCGGGGGTGGCGGTGGCGGCGATCCACGAGGGCGCCGGGGTGATCGAGCTGGCGCAGGGTGCTTCGCTGGACGCCGCCCTGGGGGCGGTCCGGGCGCAGGTCCAGGACCCGGGAGCGGCCCTGGTCGTGAAGGCGGTCGAACCGCCCGAGATCGGTCTGGTGGCGGACCTCTGCGCCGCCCCCGGCGGTAAGGCCATGGGGCTGGCCGCTCCGGGACGACCGGTCGTGGCCGGCGATCCATCGAGGCCCCGGCTCGCGCAGGTGGCCGAGAATGCCGACCGGCTCGGCGTCGAGGTCTGGCCGGTTCTGGCGCGGGCCCAGGAGCCTCCGGTGCGGGAAGCCCAGGTACTGCTCCTCGACGTGCCCTGCTCGGGCACCGGGACGCTTCGGCGCCATCCGGACGGTCGATGGAGACTCGAGGAGGCCCAGGTGGCTACCTTGGTCGGGCTGCAGCGGGACATCCTGGAGGGCAGCTGCGGGATCGTCGCGCAGGAGGGGCTGCTGGTGTATTCCACCTGCACCCTGGAGCCGGAGGAAAACGAAGTGCAGGTTCGGGGCTTTCTGGACCGCCACCCGGAGTTCACTCTGGAGCCGCCCATGGGAGTCCCCGGGGAGTACATGGACGCGGAGGGGTTCCTGAGGGTGGAGCCGCAGGTCCACGGGTTTGACGGTGCCTTCGCGGCACGGATGAGAAGGACAGGATGAAGCTGGGTGATTCCATGCGCCGCCGGAGGAAGGGCTCCGGCCGATCCAGGGCGGCCAGGTCGAGCGGACCGGCCGGCCCCGAGGCGCCGTCCGGCGGGGACGCCGCTTCGACCGGAGCGGACGCGGGCGCGGGCGCCCCTCGTGGCGCCGAGTCGGCCGGGGATTCCGGCGGGGGCGGACGGTTCGCCCGAATGCTGCCCCTTGCCGCGCTCCTCGTGTTCGGGGGCGGAGGCATCGGCTACCTGTTCGCCACCACCGTCCTCTTCCCCGCGGCGGACGCGCCCACCGACCTCGCCGGCGTACCCGATCTCTCCGGCCTGACGCTGGGTGCGGCGCCGGCCCGGCTGCAGGGCTCCGGCCTGGCCCTGGCCGAGGTGGACTCGGTTCACCATCCCACCGTCGCGGCCGGCAGCATCCTCGGGCAGTCACCCCTCCCGGGCCAACTGGCCATCCCGGGCGACAGCGTTTCGGTGATGGTCTCCCGCGGTCCCCAGGAGCGCCCGGTGCCGGACGTCATGCGGATCCGGGCCGACCGGGCTCTGGGCGTGCTGGAGGCCTCGGGGTTCCAGGTGGACATCGACACCGTGGACGCCATGACGCCCCGGGGATCGGTGGTGGCGGTGATCCCCGAGGCCGGGGAGCTGGCGCCCGTCCCGTCGGAGGTTCAGCTGGTGATCTCCCGGGGGCCTCCCATGGTCCTCGTGCCGCTGCTGGTGGGGCGGACGGAGATGGAGGCCCGGGTGGCGCTGGACTCGGCCGGACTGGTGCCCGGCACGGTCCTTGAACGCTTCCGGTTCGGACTGGATGACGGTACCGTTATTCAGCAGGAACCGGCTGCCGGCGCTGAGTTGGAGCAGGGGGGATCGGTCGACCTCGTGGTCGGTCGCAGCAGGGGGAGGGAGAGCGACGATGGAACCGCTCGAACCCCCGGTCCCAGCCGCTTCTGAGCCGGCCACCCGTCAAAAAAATCCGGATAGATCGATGAAGCGCTCCGCCTCCAAGATTCCGTATCTCATCGCCGCCGTTCTGGCGGTGGGAATCGTCTTCCTGGCCTGGGTGACCCGAGGAGAGATCCCGGGCGTCGCCGCCGGTTCACCGGCGCCCGTCTTCCAGGCCTACACGCTGGACGGTGAGCCCGTTCAGCTTTCCGACTATGACGGCAAGGTCGTACTGGTGAATATCTGGGCGACCTGGTGCCCGCCCTGCCGCGAAGAGATGCCGTCCATGCAGCGCCTCTACGACGCCATGGAGGGCGAGGACTTCGAGATCCTGGCCGTCAGCGTGGACCTCAACCCGGGCGAGCAGGACGAGTTCGGTCGACTCAGCGGGGACATCGGTGTGTTCGCCGACTCCCTGGGGCTGACCTTCCCGGTGCTATGGGACCAGGATCGCCAGATCGAGCGACTGTACCAGACGACCGGTGTGCCCGAGACGTTCCTGGTCGGACGGGACGGGATCATCTACAAGCAGGTTTCCGGCGGCACCCACTGGGACTCCGAGGACCACCAGGCGCTCATCCGCCGGCTCCTCGGCGAGTAGGGACCGGAGGGGCCTTTGGGATTCCTCCGCGGTCTGGTTACCCAGAACCTCTCCCTCAAACTCGCCTCTCTGTTCCTGGCGGTCCTGCTCTGGACCGTCCACCGGGCGGAGACCCGGCTTCGCCAGTCCCTGACCGGTGTTCCGGTCCGGGTCGAGCTGGCCGATCCGGCCTGGGCGCTCTCCGAGGCCCCGCTTCCCGCCGAGATCGAGGTGGTGTTCAACGGCACGACCCGGGAACTTCTCCAGCTCGCGGTGGACCGCCCGGTCCTCAACATCCCCGTGGACCAGGTCCACCAGGGTGACACCATCATCTTCCTCCGGCGGGAGTGGCTCCGGTTCCCGGGGCAGGGGGTGGCGGTGGAGGGATACCAGCCCTCCTCGGTCCGCCTGACCTTCGAGCCGATCCAGTCCCGCACGGTGCCTCTGAAGGCCACCTCGGCGGGTGCCCTCCCGGCCGGTCTGGCTCTTTCCGCACCGGTTAGCCCGGATCCGAGGGTGATCCGGGTGAGCGGGCCGGAGAGCCGGGTGACGGCACTGGATTCGGTTCGGCTCGAGCCGGTCGATCTCACGATCGTGGAGCGGTCCGGGGCCTACCCCGTCCAGGTCGACACCACCGGAATGGGCATCCTGAACCTCTCGCTATCCGAGGCCGACGTCATCGTCCAGGTCGAGGACCAGGTCCGTCGCGAGGTGATGGGCGTACCAGTGGTTCCCTCCGGGGGCGGCGGCGGCCGCGTGGTGGACGTCCGGCCCTCCGTGGTCTCCGTGCTGCTCTTCGGGGCCCGCTCGTCGGTGGATGGCGTGGAGGAGGCCGGGCTGCGGGCGGTCTTCCCGGGGAACGTGATCCTGGACCTGGCGGAGGGCGATTCGATCCGGGTCCCCGTTCGTGTCACCGGCCACTCCGGCCTGGTGGTCGCGGTGCCCGGAGTGGACTCGGTCACCGTCCGCTGGGCCTCCGGCGACGTGTTCGGTGGCACGCCTTGAGCGGAGGCGGAACGGGGGAAGGGGATCGGCCCCTGATCCTGGGAATCGAGACCTCCTGCGACGAGACCTCCGCAGCGGTCGTGCGGGCCCCCAGTGAGTTGCTCGGCCACGTCGTGCTCACGCAGGACATCCACCGCGTCTACGGCGGTGTCGTGCCCGAGCTCGCCGCCCGGGCGCATCTGAGCGTCCTGGACGACGTGGTGGCCGAGGCGCTGCAGGAGGCGGGAATCACGCTGGACGACCTGGATGCCGTGGCGGTGACCGCCGGACCCGGCCTGATCGGCGCTCTCCTGGTGGGGGTCTGCTGGGCCAAGGCCCTCTCCTTCAGCCGGGACCTGCCCCTCGTCCCGATTCACCACATGGAGGCCCACCTCTTCGCGCCGTCCCTCGAAGACCCCGAGGCCGAGCCCCCGTTCGTGGCCCTGCTGGTCTCGGGTGGACACACGCTCCTCATGGACGTGCCCCGATGGGGCGAGTACCGGCTCCTGGGCCAGACGCGGGACGACGCGGCGGGGGAGGCGTTCGACAAGGTGGCCAAACTCCTCGGGCTCCCCTATCCCGGCGGACCCTCCGTGCAGCGCACCGCCGAAGAGGGCGATCCCGGGGCGTTCCGGTTCCCCACGCCGCTCCTCAGGGGAGGGCAGGACCCGGACTCCAGCGAGTTCTACGACTTCTCGTTTTCCGGTCTGAAGACCGCCGTGGGACTCCAGGTGGCGGAACTGGAGGGCGAGGGACGCATAGATACAGAGAGAGCCAACGTGGCCGCGTCTTTCCAGGCGACCGCGGTGCGGGTGCTGGTGGAGAAGACCATGAGGGCGGTGGAGGCGACGGGGCACCGGAAGGTCCTGCTGGGGGGCGGGGTATCGGCCAATGGTCCCCTCAAGGCTGCCCTCCGGGAGCGTCTCGGAGAGGACGGCCGCCTGGTGGTGGGATCCCCGAGGATCTCCCTGGACAATGGGGCCATGATCGCCCGGGCCGCGGCCTTCCGGATCGCCGCCGGAGACCTGGGCGACGAGTGGCTCAACGCCTCCGCCGGGCTGGCCTTCCCGGGAATGACTCGGAGGGGGGCACCGAAACAGGCCTCGAACCCCTAGATTCCCCCGTGGATTCAGAGGATTCCGGCGAAGGCCCCCCCGGCTCCGCGCAGTGGTCCGGGGCTCCGGCGCCCGGGATCCCCATTGGTTTGCTGAAAGGTCGGTCGTGCTCCCCATCCTGTTCGTAATCCCCGAGTGGATCCCCCTCCTTGGCGGGGCTCCGGTCACGTCGTTCGGGGTCATGATGTTCCTGGCGTTCATGGTGGCGGGCTTCGTCCATCGCTCCGAAATGCGCCGGGTTGGGCTGGATCCCGAGATCACCTGGGACCTCCTGTTCTGGGCCGTGGTGGGGGGGATCGTCGGAGCCAAGGGGTACTACCTGCTCCTGTACTGGGACCGGACGCTGGAGGACCCTGCCGCCGCCATCTTCGCCCGTGGGGGCCTGGTCTGGTACGGCGGGTTCATCATGGCCGCGCTCCTGGTGGCCTGGCAGGTGAAGAAGCGGGGCCTCGATTTCCGGCAGCAGGTGGATCTGGTGGCCCCCAGCCTGGCCATCGGCTACGGGATCGGTCGCATGGGCTGCTTCCTGGTGGGCGATGACTACGGACGGCCTACCGACGGGCCCTTTGGGATCGCCTTCCCCCAGGGCGCTCCTCCATCCACCGTGGAGAACCTGGAGCGGCAGTTCGGGGTGACCGTGGATCCGGCCATGGTGGAGAAATACGGGGACGTGATTCCCGTGCACCCCACCCAGTTGTACGAG
The DNA here is from genome assembly GCA_039587435.1 of Gemmatimonadota bacterium. GTDB lineage: Bacteria > Gemmatimonadota > Gemmatimonadetes > Longimicrobiales > Gaopeijiaceae > JBDHIJ01. Next base: position 24,855 of record JBDHIJ010000048.1, on the reverse strand, counting down.
GTCGGCATGTCGACGCTGATCTTCTTCATCCTCTGGAGGCTGCGGGACCACCGGCATGGAGCGGGATGGCTGGGTGCGCTCTGGCTCGTCATGGCCGGGCTCGAGCGGTTCCTGGTGGAGTTCCTCCGGGCGAAGGACGACCGCTTCCTGGGTCCGCTGACGCTGGCCCAGATGATCTCGCTGGGTCTGGTGGGCCTGGGGGTGGCCGGCATGATGGCGACCTGGTCCGGTGAACCCGCGCCCCCTTCCGGGGGGGAACCGGCCGCCGCGTGAGGTTCCGGTGCTGACCCTCCTGCACGGCTCCGATCTCCACTTCGGGAAGCCCCACGACCCCCGGGCCGCGGAGCACTTCGCCACCCTGGTGGGCGAAACGGAGCCGGACGTACTGGTTCTGTCCGGCGACTTCACCCAGCGGGCCAAGGTCCGGGAATTCGCCGAGGCCCGGGAGTACATCGCCGGATTCGCCCCCATCCCCGTGGTCGTCACCCCCGGGAACCACGACGTGCCCCTGTACCGGGTGTTCGAGCGGCTCTTCCAGCCGCACAGGAACTACCGGGAGTACCTGTCCCACGAACTGGACACGGTGACACGGATCGACGGGGCCTCCATCGTGGCCCTGGATTCCTCCGCCCCCCGTCGGAAGATCGTGAACGGGCACATCTCCCGCGCCCAACTGGCGTTCGCTCGCCAGGCGTTCCGGGACTCCCCCCCCGGAGGATTCCGGGTCCTCGTCACGCACCACCACATCGCGCCGGCCCCTGACTACGAGGTGGACTATCCTCTTCCCGGCGGGCGGCGGATCCTCGCCGAACTGACGGCCATGGGGGTGGATCTCATTCTCTCCGGGCACCTGCACAGGGCGTACATCGCAGACGCCCGGGACGTGGCCCCCGAGGTGGGGCGGAGCGATGCCGACGGCGCGCTCATCATCCACTCGGGCACCACCACCTCCACGCGCGGCCGAGCCCGGGAGCGGGCGCGGAACTCCTGCAATGTGATTCGGGTCGGGACCGAGGCCATCGAGGTCACGGAGATGATCCTGGACCGGGAGCGGGGATTCCGACGGCGGTCCGTCCATCGCTTCCCCCGTCGTCCCCACAACGCGCTGCCGGAGGGGGACTGAGGGTGCGGGTGCGCCGGTCCCCCGGGCTCGCCTCGGTCCTCCGTGCCGCGTTCCTGGTGGCGCTGGTGGTCGGGCCGGCGGAGGCCGGCGCTCAGAACGCCGACGCGGACCCTCCGGAGCTGGTTTCGGTCACGTTCGAGGGGAACGCGGCGATCGACGCGGACCTTCTGGCCGCGGCCGTGGTGAACCGCGAGACCTCCTGCCGGCTCGTGGTCTGCTGGTGGAGGCTCCCCCGCGACCCCTACTACCTGAATCGCAGGGAACTGCCCCTGGACGTGTGGCGGCTTCGCGTCTTCTACATCCAGCGTGGTTTCCGGGACGTGCAGGTGGATACCGCGGTCGTGGACCTGGGGGAGAACACGGCCGAACTCCGCTTCACGATCGAGGAAGGCCGGCCCACGGTCGTGGACTCGATCTCCTTTTCGGGAGCCGAGGGGATCCGGGTCCCGCACCTGTACCGCGATCTCCCCCTCACGGTCGGGAGCCGGTTGAGTCAGATCGCTCTCGCGGCCACCCGCGACAGCCTCACCAACCGGATGCGCAACAACGGCTTCGCGCGGGCGGAGGTGGACCTGGGCCACTTCATCCCGGCCGAGGACCGGTATTCGGCCCGCGTGTTCTTCGAGATCTATCCGGGGGAGGTTCATCAGTTCGGCACGGTGACCGTGGACGGCGCCGCCGAACTGACGCCCACGGTGGTTCGGCGGATGCTGCCGTTCCAGGAGGGCGATCCGTACGATCGATCCAAGGTCATCCAGGGCCAGCAGAACCTCTTCGGCCTGGACCTGGTGCGGCACGCCAACTTCCAGGAACTGGCGCCCCTGGATGGGGGGACCGTCGTGCCGGTACAGGTGGAGGTGAGTGAAGGCGACGTTCACCGGGTCCGGGGCGGGGGAGGCTTCAGCAGCGCCGAGTGCTTCGAGGCCGAGGCCCGATGGGCCAGCCGCAACTTCCAGGGCGGCGGCCGTGGGCTCGCGATCACCGGACGGCTGTCGAACATCCTGACCAAGCAGTTCTGCGACACCTTCCTGCCCGACGTGGGCACCGGCGCCTATGGAGAACTGAACTGGCTCGCTTCCATCGAGTTCACCCAGCCGTACGTGGGATCGTCCCGGAATGCGCTTACGGCGGCCCTGTTCGCTGAGCGCACGTCGATCCCGAACATCTTCATCCGCAAGGCCATCGGTGCCAACATCGGCCTGGCCCGGACCCTCGACGTCGGTGGGATCCTGACGCCCTCCTACCGTCCCCAGCTCATCCAGCTGGAGGCCGCCGAGGTCTACTTCTGCGCGGCCTACCTGGTCTGCGACGCGGACGAGATCCAGCAGCTCCGAGACCCGAACTGGCTGTCTCCCATCGGGCTCAACTATCGGCTGGACCGCCAGGACCAGCCCCTGAACCCCACCACGGGGTACACCATCTCGGCGGACTACGAGTACGCCGGAGAGTGGACCCTCTCCGACTATTCGTACAACCGGATCTCCGGGGCGTTCGCCACCTACGGCGAGCTGTCCCCGGGGCTGGTGATCGCGGGGAGGATCCGGGGCGGCTGGCTCGTCCCCGGCGATTTTCGGGAACTCATCTCCGGTGAGACCCGCACCGACATCGTCCACCCCGAGAAGCGGTTCTTCAGCGGCGGATCCAACTCCGTGCGCGGGTTCGCGCAGAACGAGCTGGGTCCCCGGAACCTGTCCATCGGGGTCTCGCGGCTCATCACTGCACCGGGTGAGGACCTGACCCCCGTCTGCACGCCCGAATCGGTCATCGACCTCACATGCGACGCCAATCCGCTGGACGACGGCGCGTTCGACCGGCCCCTGCCGGTGGGCGGCACCATGGTGACCGAGGCCAACCTGGAGGCCCGCTACCAGGCCTCCGAACTGGCCCAGGTGGTCCTGTTCGTCGACGTCGGCCAGGTCTTCGAAGAGACGGGCCAGTTCTCCTTCGGTGAACTGGAGTGGACGCCCGGCACCGGACTCCGGCTCCTCACGCCCATCGGTCCCGTCCGGTTCGACGTGGCGTACAACTTCCGGGACAGCCAGTACCTGCCGGTGGTGACCGAGGAGATCCGACCCTACGAGGCGGGCGACGACGAGAGCCGGGTGGTGGAAACGCCGGACGGGCGCCTGTGGTACGTCACCGACGGACTCTCGCCCCTGGAGCCTCCGGTCCTCTACCCGACCCAGAACCGGATCGAGCCGCTGCCGAACTGGTCCTGGCGCCGGTTCCAGCTCCACCTGACCATCGGACAGGCGTTCTGATGCGGTACCGGATGAAGCGCGTCCTGGTCCGCGTCCGACGGTGGACCTACACGGGGCTCAAGCTCCTCGTGCTGTTCGTGGGGCTCCTGTACCTGGCGACCCGGGTCGGACCCGGTTATCGGGCGCTGGCCGGGATAGGGCTGTCCCAGGCGAACCGGGCTCTGGCCGGCACGATCACGGTGGGGTCGGTGGAGTCCCGCGGCATCCTCGGTGGGGCCTTCCTGTCGGACGTCCGATTCGAGGACCCCATGGGCCGGCCGTTCGTCACCGCCGACTCGGTCCGGGCCCGTTACTCGCTCTTCCCCCTGCTTCGCGGGGAGCTGCTGTTCAACGCGGCGGAGGTCTGGGGCGCCCGCGTGGTGGTGGAGAAACTGCCCGAGTACGAGGGCTTCAACTACGAGTACGCCGTCTGGGGCGCGCCCCGCTCACAGCGTCCCTCCGATGGGGAAGACGATGGGGAGGGCTTCCTCCGGTGGCTGAGGATCTTCCAGGCGCAGATCCACGACGCGGAGGTGGTCATCCGGCTGCCCGGCGACGACCGGACGGAGCCGCCCGCGGTGGGGAACCTCCGGACCCTCGAGTCCGGCGAGCGAGTGGTGGAAATGACCTTCACGAACGTCACCGGGTCACTTCCGCAGGCCGTCGTTCGGGCTCCGGGGCAGGAGGGCGAGGAGTTCCGTATCGCCTCCCTGACCCTCGACACCGACATGCTCTCCGAGCCGATCGGGATCCGGGACCTGAGGGGGACGATCCGCCGCGAGGGTCAGGAGGCCCGGTTCGTCGCTCCCAGGATCTGGCTCGTGTCCTCGGAGGCGTCCGGAGAGGGGCTCATCGACTGGTCCCTCCGAGAGACCCTTCAGGCCGAGCTGGATCTGTCGGTGGAGGTGGTCACCGGATCGGACCTGCAGTGGCTGCCGTTCCCGGTGCCCGACGGGTCGGCGGCCGGGGGCTTCTCCCTGGCCCGGGGCCCGGCTTCCATGTCCATGGGGTTCCAGAACTTCGAGGCCCGACTGGCCACCGGCGGCGAGGTGCGGGGCGACCTGCGGCTCACCACCGGTGACGAGCTCTACCTCGATGGAGTCGACATGGTCCTCTCGGGCTTCGGGACCCGGGAACTGGATACCTGGATTCCCGATTCACCGCTGCCTGAGGCCCGCATGGACGGCCCCGTGCGCTTCAGTGGCTCGCTCAACGCGCTCCAGGTGGACGGGCGACTGCGGGTGAGCGACCCCCTGGGTGAGCTCAGTGGATTCGAGGGGGAGGCCCGGGGGGTGGTGCATGTGCCGGCGCCGTTCGGGATCACGGGGATGTCCGTCGTGACCCGTGCGTTCGACTTTGGCTGGCTCGGCCGCTGGGACGAACGCATCCCGTTCACGGGCCTCGGTTCGGTGGACCTGGACCTCTCCGGTCAGGCCGGCCAGGGCTTCCAGGGTTCCGGTGCCCTGGTCTACGGGTTCGGCGAGGAGGAGCCGTCCAGCCTCTCGTTCCAGGCCACCGTCGAGGGTTCGGGCCCGGAGGCCGGCATCACCGGCGCGATCTCCCTCTCCCCCCTGTCCCTCGACGTGGTCGCGGCGGAGTTCGCGAACGCGGCCACCCTCAGTGGCGGGCTGGCGGGTGAGCTCACGCTGGGTGGCACCCTGGGCGCGCTCCAGGTCGGCGGCCCGCTCCAGGCGCCGGGAGGAACGGTGCGAGTCACGGCCACGACCAACCTGCTGGATCCGGCCGCCGGGTACGACCTGTCCGTGGCTTCGCAGGGGTTCCGACTGGGCTCCGTGGTCTCAGGCCTGCCGGAGGACGCCACCCTCGCCGGCCGGGCGGAGTACGAGGGCCTGGGGCTGACCCCCGCCGACATGACGGGTTCCGGCTCGATCGAGGTCGCGGATGCGGTCGTGGGGAGCCTGCGGGTGGACTCGGCCCGAGCCGTGGTTTCGCTGGCGGATGGCCTCCTGAGGGCCGATACCCTGGAGGCGGAGACGTCGGCGCTCAATCTCCGGGGGAGCGGGGAGCTGGGGATCACGCGGGAGTCCGGCGTCGGACGCATCGAGCTGAGGGTGAACACACCGTCCCTGGAGGGACTCCGGCCCTACCTGCGGGACGGCGACGTCGTGGCTCGCGATACGCTGAACGACATCAGCCGCCAGGCCCTCACCATGGCCGGCGTGAATCCCGACACGCTCCCCCTGCTGGAAGACGTGATCACCGAGGGAACGCTGGACGGGACCGTAGTCCTGACCGGGGCGCTGAACGACTTCGCCGCCGACGTCGATCTGACCTTCGCCAACGCGCGATACGGAAAGAACACGGTGGCGGGGGCTCACGCCGAGGGCCGGTTGGAGGGCCTGCCGTCGCTGGAGGGACGGTGGCAGGGTTTGATCGAGATGGACTCCGCGGTCATCACCCGGCAGCGGTTCTCCTCCGGGCGGGGCCAGTTCGACTTCCAGTTCCCGCGAGGCTCGGGGGAGATCCGGCTGGCTCGGAGCGAGACGGAGGATTACCTGGCCCGGGGCACGCTGGAACTGGCGGGCGACTCCGCCAGGCTCTTCCTGGACCAGCTGACTCTCCGGTTCGAAGAGGACCAGTGGAACCTCGGTGGGCCCACTTCGTTCCTCCTGGCTCACGACTCGCTGGACGTCCGGGATCTCTCCCTCCTGCGCCAGGGTCAGGGCGGGATGCGGCTGCGGGCAGACGGTGTCCTCACGCGGTCAGGGCCGGCCGACTTCACCCTCTCCACCCAGCGCCTGGACGTGGCCCGTCTGGTGCGCCTCCTCCAGGTGGACGTGGACGCCGAGGGCCTGGTGGACGTCGAGGCCGACGTCTCCGGAACGGGCTCCTCCCCGGTGGTCGAGGCCAGCCTGGGCGGCGTGGGCCTTCGGTTCGGCTCGCTCGAGTTCGACACGCTCTTCACCGCCGTGAGCGCGGCCGACCAGCGCCTGCGGGCGAACGTGACCGGGTGGTACCGGGGAGAGCGGGCCGTGGTGGCGTCGGTGGACCTGGGTGTCGATCTGCGGGCAGACGCCCCGGAAGGCCGCTTCCTCGACGAGGACCTGGACATCCGTGTGGCGCTGCAGGAGTTCCCCGCCGAGGGGGTGATGGGCTTTCTCGAAACCGTTGAGGACGTGGAGGGGACGGTAGGGGGCACCATCACCTTCCAGGGCCGGCCCTCGGATCTGCAGCCCGGCGGTCAGATCGCGCTCAGCGGGGGCTCGGCCAGGTTCCCCGCTCTGAATGTCCGTCATACCGATGTGGAGGCCGTGATCGAGCTTAACGCCGACCGGTCGGCCGATGTGGAGGGCCACTTGTACTCGGGTACGGGTCGGGCGGACGTGTCGGGGACGCTGACCCTGGATCCACTCAGGGATCCCGCCTTCGACCTGAACATCCAGGCCGCCGACCTGGTGGCCGTCCAGCGGCGGGATCTCACCGGCACGCTTTCCGGAACCGCCCACCTTGGCGGGAACTTCACGTCCCCCGTGGTCACCGGCCAGATCCAGGTGGATCGGGGCGAACTGCGGCTGGAGGAGTTCGTCCGGTCCGCGTCGGTGGTGGATCTCACCAGTCCCGACGTGGTGGACCTCATCGACGACCAGTCCATCCTCACACTGGACGGAGTCCTCCTGGAGAGCCGGAACCCGTTCATGAACAACCTGCGCCTGGACGTGGATCTCTCGGTCCGTGGAGACACCTGGATCCGGAGCCGGGAACTGGACGTGGAGATGTCCGGGGACATGGGCATGGTGTGGGACCGGGCGGAGCGCTCGCTGGTCCTGGTGGGGGAGCTGAACGCGGTACGGGGGGCCTACAACGCCTTCAACCGGAGGCTGGAGGTGGAGTCCGGGACGGTCGGCTTCCCCGGGACGGCGGAGATCAACCCGACGCTGAACATCCAGGCTCGTACCCTCATTCGGACCAACCGAGGCGAGCCGCTCAACATCCAGGCGAACCTGGAGGGGACGCTCCTGGAGCCGCGGGTTTTCCTCTCCAGCGACTTCCAGCCCCCCATCGCCGAGTCGGACCTGGTGAGCTACCTGCTCTTCGGCCAGCCCAGCTCCGGGCTGCTGGAAAGCCAGTCGGGCGTTGCCGGAGCCGGGGTCGCCCTGGCGCTGGGCTCGGTGACGGCGGCGCTGGGGTCACAGATCTCCCAGGGCGTGCCGTTCCTCGACTACCTGAGCGTGACGGCCCGACCGCCCGAGGGCGGAGCGGCGGCGGCGTCGGCCAGCAGCAACCAGTTCCTGGCCGCCTCGGTGGAGGGTGGCATGTATCTTCGGCGGGACGTCTTCCTGGGATTCCGCCTGCCGAACGTGAACAACCCCTCCGCCAACAACCGGCCGGACCTCTGGCTGGAGATCACGGCCTGGAACGCGGCGACGCTGGAGGTCTTCTTCGAAGACCGATTCTCCCGGGACCGGGTCACCGGCCTCGGTCAGCTCAGCTTCACCACGCCGAAGGTCTGGGGCGGCCTCCTGTACAAGGAGTGGGGGTACTGACCCTCCCCTGATCCCCCGGGGGCACCTGGGGCCCTCTTGCGTGTATCACCCGGTTCGCGTCAGATCGAGGGCTGGCCCTCGATCACCCTCCATTCCGGACCGGGGTGGATCGGACGATCCGGCCGCGATGCAGCGCCCGAATCGTGACGCTGCCAACGAACGCCACCAAACGCTCAGAGATCATGTACCAGCTTCGCGTTTTCCTGCTGATGGCGGGTATGACCGCCCTCTTTTCCGCCCTGGGCGGATATTTCGGCGGCCAGTCCGGCGCCCTGTTCTTCTTTGCACTGGCCGCGGTCATGAACTTCGGGATGTACTGGTTCAGCGACCAGGCCGTTCTGAAGATGTACAAGGCCCGGATCATCGGGCCGGAGGATGCTCCCCAGCTCTACGAGATGGTGGATCGCCTCCGGCAACAGGCCGGCCTCCCCATGCCCACCGTGGCGATCGCGCCGCATCAGCAGCCCAACGCGTTCGCCACGGGCCGCAACCAGCATCGGGCCGTGGTCTGCTACACGCAGGGCATTCTTCAGCTCGTCACGCCGGAGGAGCTCGAGGGCGTAACCGCCCACGAACTGGCGCACATCAAGCATCGACACATGCTGGTGTCCACCGTAGCGGCCACCATGGCCGGAGCCATCGGAATCCTCGCCAGCATCGCGCGCTGGGGTGCGATCCTCGGCGGCGGCCGCGACAGCGACAACAACCCGTTCGTCCTCCTCATCACGGCCATCGTGGCGCCCATCGCAGCCGCCATCGTCCAGATGATGATCAGCCGGCAGAACGAGTTCATGGCGGATCGAACGGCGGCCGAGATCACGCAGAACCCGCGGGGTCTGGCCAACGCCCTCCGTCGCCTGGAGGCCGGGGCCCATCAGATTCCCATGGACGTCCACCCTGCCGGGGCCCAGCTGGCGATTGTGAACCCGCTGTCCGGAGGTCGGGGCAACGCCATGTTCAAGCTGTTCCGCACGCACCCCCCCACCGAGGAGCGGGTGGCGGCCCTTGAGGCGTTCGCCATGGAGCGGGGCCTGACCATCTGATGGCGGAGGAGTATCTGGTCGTCCGGGGGGCCCGGGACTCCAGGACAGCGACGTCACGCTCCCCCGCGAGAAGCTCGTGGTCATCACAGGCCTCTCGGGATCGGGAAAGTCGTCGCTCGCGTTCGACACGATCTACGCCGAGGGTCAGCGCCGGTACGTGGAGTCGCTGTCGGCCTACGCGCGCCAGTTCCTGGGCCTGATGGAGAAACCCGACGTCGACGCGATCGAGGGGCTCTCTCCCGCCATCTCCATCGAGCAGAAGACGGTGAGCCGGAATCCGCGGTCCACCGTGGGGACCGTCACGGAAATCTACGACTACCTGCGGCTTCTCTGGGCGCGGGTGGGTGTGCCCCACTGCCCGGAGTGCGGCAGCCCGGTGATCCGCCAGTCGGCGTCGCAGATCGTGGGCCGGCTGCTCGAACTGCCGGAGGGCGCTCGGGTCGAGATCCTGGCTCCGCTGGTCCGGGGCCGGAAGGGCGAGTTCCGGGACCTCTTCGAGCGCGCTCGAAAAGAGGGCTTCGTCCGCGTGCGGGTGAACGGGCAGACCTACGACCTGTCGGAACCGCCCTCGCTCAACCGATACGAGAACCACGACATCGCGGTGGTCGTGGACCGGCTGGTGATCCGGGAGTCGGACCGGGATCGCCTGGCCGACTCGGTCGAGACGGCGCTCAAGACGTCGGGCGGACTGGTGGAGGCCCTGGAGCATCCCAAGGGCGGTGACCCGGTACCCCACCTGTTCAGCGAGCAGTACTCCTGCACCCACTGCGGCACGAGCCTCCCGGAGCTGGAGCCGCGCCAGTTCTCCTTCAACTCGCCTTACGGAGCCTGCGAGGAGTGCGGCGGCCTGGGGACCCGAAAGGAAGTGAACCCCCAGCTGGTCATCTCGGCGGGCTTTCTTTCCATCCCCGAGGGGGTCGTCCTCCCGTGGGGCGAGCCGAGCGGCAACATCAAGCGGTCGGTCATCCCGGGACTGGCGGCAGCCTACGAGTTCGATCCGTCGCTCCCCTGGGCCGAACTGCCCGAAGACGCCCGCGAGGCGATCCTCCACGGCTCCGGAGCCATGAAGATCCGGTTCCCGTACAAATCCGCGTCGTTCGAGGGGCACTACGAGGACGTGTGGGAGGGCGTGGTCGCGAACCTGGAGCGGCGGTACCGCGAGACCCAGTCCGAGACGGTCCGGAGCCAGCTCGAGGAGTACATGTCGACGCTGGCGTGCGGAGCATGCCATGGGACCCGGCTTCGTCCCAGCTCACTGGCCGTCACGGTGGGCGAGCGTTCGCTAGGCGAGATCGCCGACCTCTCCATCACCGACGCCCTGGACTTCTTTGCCAGCCTTCCCGTGGAGGGGCAGGACCCGCCGCCGGCCGACCGGCGCGCACCCGGGCCCATCCTCCCCGGCGAGATCGCCGGCCCGATCCTCAAGGAGGTCAGCGACCGGCTGGGATTCCTGCGGAACGTGGGCCTGACCTACCTGACCCTGGGCCGGTCCGCCGAGACCCTGTCGGGGGGAGAGGCCCAGCGGATTCGGCTGGCCACCCAGATCGGCAGCCGCCTGGTGGGGGTGCTCTACATCCTGGACGAGCCCTCCATCGGCCTGCACCAGCGGGACAACGACCGTCTGCTGGAGACGCTCCAGTCCCTTCGCGATCTGGGGAACACCGTCCTGGTGGTGGAGCACGACGAGGACACCATCCGGGCCGCCGATTACGTGGTGGACCTCGGCCCCGGTGCCGGTCGCGCCGGCGGGGAGGTGGTGGTGGCGGGATCCCTGGACGACGTCCTGGCGGAGCCCGGTTCGCTTACGGGTCAATATCTGCAGGGCAGCCGCGAGATCCCCATGCCGGAGACGCGGCGGGAGCCCGACGAGGAACGGACCCTGGTCGTTCACGGCGCCCGCGAGCACAACCTGGTGGGCATGGACGTGCACCTGCCCCTGGGCTGCTTCATCACCGTGACCGGGGTGAGCGGGTCCGGAAAGTCCACGCTCATCAACGAGACGCTCTACCACGCGCTGGCCCGGCACTTCTACCGCAGCAAGGTGGTGCCCGGAGCCCATGACTCCATCTCGGGCCTGGACCAGATCGACAAGGTCATCGACGTCGACCAGTCACCCATTGGCCGGACGCCCCGGTCCAATCCCGCCACCTACACCGGGCTGTTCACACCCATCCGGGAGCTGTTCGCCTCGCTTCCGGAAGCTCAGATGCGCGGCTACGCGCCCGGTCGGTTTTCCTTCAACGTGAAGGGCGGTCGGTGCGAGGCCTGCTCCGGCGACGGGCTGGTGAAGATCGAGATGCACTTCCTTCCTGACGTGTACGTCCCCTGTGACGTGTGTCGGGGCCGGCGGTACAACCGGGAGACCCTGGACGTCTACTACAAGGGCAAGAACATCGCGGACGTCCTGGACATGACCGTGGACGAGGCGCTGGAGTTCTTCGAGCCCGTGCCGCGGATCCGTGAGAAGCTCCAGACCCTGTCCGACGTGGGACTGGGGTACGTCCACCTGGGACAGTCCGCCACGACGCTGTCGGGCGGAGAGGCCCAGCGGGTCAAACTGGCCACCGAACTGTCCAAGCGGGCCACCGGAAACACCCTCTACATCCTGGACGAGCCCACCACCGGGCTTCATTTCGAGGATGTCCGGGTCCTCCTGGAGGTGCTGCATCGCCTGGTGGACCGCGGAAACACCGTGGTGGTGATCGAGCACAACCTGCAGGTCATCAAAACCGCGGACTGGATCATCGACCTGGGTCCCGAAGGCGGCGAAGGAGGTGGCCGCATCGTCGTCGAGGGTACGCCGGAGGAGGTGGCCGGAACGCCCGAATCCTTCACCGGACGGTACCTGGGGCCGCTTCTGGATCCGGTGGAGGTGGGGTAGGGCCCCACCTCCCGCCGAACCGGGCACTCAGCCCGCCAAGTCGTTGTTCTGGAACGATTTGTTTCCCTCGGCGCAACGGATTGTGGCATCCGTTTTGCTTCCTGACAGAGACAATTGTCGGGGCCGGCGTGTGGCCCGGCCCCCGTCCTTGCAGGGGGAAACCAAGATGACCCGCAATCCCTACGCCCCGGCCCGGGCGGCTCGCTCCGGCGCCCGCCAACGCCTCCTGGCCCTGGTGGCCATCCCGTTCCTCCTGCTGGCCGCGCTGTCGGTCGCCCCGCTCCAGGGCGCCGAGGAGGACCACCGCGTCTACCTGCTGCTGGTCCAGGACGCCCCGGACGACTTCGATACCGTGGTCCAGCGGATCCGGGACGTGGTCGGAGCCTCGGACTGGGAACTGGCCGGGGAGTTCGATGCCGGTGTGAACCAGGAGAAGTGCCAGTACCGGTCCCACGTGATGGTCCTCACGAACCCCGAATACACGGCACTGGTCCTCCAGGCCGGACTGCCCGGAGCGTTCGCCGCACCCGTCCGACTGGCCGTGTTCGAGGACGAGGGCGGGATCCACGTGGGCGCCATGAACCCCATGTCGCTGAACCGCACGATGGTGGCCGAAGAGGGAATGGAAGCCGAGTTCGCTGCGGCTGCGCAGAACCTCCAGGCGCTGGGCGAGGCCGCCTACCCGGACCATGCCACTCTGCTGGACTACGGACAGAGGCGGGACAAGGGCCGCATCGGGCGGACCTTCGGGATCATGGCCGGCGGCCCCTTCAACGAGAAGCTCAAGGAGGCCACGCGTGTCCCGAGTCGGGACGTCATGACGGTGGCCCACCAGCTGGCCGAGGGAATGGAGTCGGTTGAGGGTGAGTGGGAGTGGGAAATCCGCCCCGTCTTCACCATGGACATGAGCGAGCACGGGTTCGCCATGGTCGGGGTCACCGGTGGCCCCATGGAGGCCAAGTCCTTCGACATCGTCGGCAAGGGCGGCAACGACGACCGTGAGAACTACGCCTGCCCGGGAATCGACCACGCCCCGGCCTATCCCATCGAGATCGTGCTGGCCCAGGAGGAGGGCCACGTGGCGGCCTATGTGGTGGCCGAGATGTTCCGGATGAAGATCTACTTCGAGGATGCCGGAAAGATGGCTTTCGCCAAGAACATGGGGATGCCGGGGTCCATCGAGGACGAGATCAAGGACAAGGTCCGGGCCGTGCTCGGCGGGCACTGATCCCGGTCGGACCTGCCCGCCCGGACCCGGGTCCGGAGGCGGCCAGCGGCCCGGACGTCCCACGAGGGCGTCCGGGCCCGTTCGTTTCAACGTCGCGGCGATGGGGCAAGACGCTTGCCCGGCCGTCCAGGAAGGGGGAACTTGATGGAAACCTCCGGGACGGCCGTACCGTAGGGTGGGTACGAAACGGCCCCGGGAACCCTCCCGGGCGCCGGTCATTCCACGAGGAGGACGTCCCGCGACGCCCTCCTCGATTCATCGGTCCTCCGGATCGACCCGACCAAAAACCGATGGAGATGCGCATGCGCACCCGCGACGATCTCGAGACCCTCCTGCTCCGCATGGACGTGGACTACGAGGAACTCGAGGAAGGCCTCTTCCTCGTCAAGCCGAAATCCGATGAGGGAGCCCCCCCGGTGGTGGTGAACATCACCCCGCCGCTGCTTCTGATCCGGGTGAAGGTCATGGATCTTCCCGAAGACGGGGGGAGTACAGAACTGTTCAAGACGCTCCTGGAGCTCAACGCCCAGGACGTGGTGCACGGGGCCTACGGCATCGAGGAGGACGAGCTGATCATCAGCGACACCCTCGAGCTGGAGACCCTCGATTTTGGAGAGCTGCAGGCCTCGTTCGAGAGCGTGCTGTTTGCCGTCTCCAGCCACATGGGAACGATCAAGGGCCTCGCCGGCTCCACCAGCGAGGGGGACTGAACCAATGGGTATCTTCCAGAAGATCTCTACCCTCTTCAAATCCAACATCAATGATCTGATCGCTCGGGCCGAAAACCCCGAGAAGATGCTGAACCAGATCATCCTCGACATGCGGGACCAGCTGGCCAAGGCCAAGCGTGAGGTCGCCGCGGCGATCGCGGACGAGCGGAAGCTCAAGGCCCAGCTGGACGACGAGGTGAAGCAGGCCAGGGACTGGGAACAGCGGGCGATGCTGGCCGTGAAGGAAGGTCGCGACGACCTGGCCAAGCAGGCGCTTCTCCGTCAGCAGGAGCACGCCGAGCGTGCCCTCACCCTGGAGAACACCTGGCGGGCCCAGGCCGAGGAGACCGAGAAGCTCAAGGGCGCGCTCCGGCAGCTCAACGAGAAGATCGAGGAGGCCAAGCGGAAGCGGAACCTGCTGATCGCCAAGCAGAAGCGGGCCCAGGCGCAGAAGCGCATCCACGACACCATGTCGGGCCTGTCCGACACTTCCGCCTTCGAGGCCTTCAACCGGATGGCCGACAAGATCGAGGACGAGGAGCGGAAGAGCCTGGCCGCCGCGGAGGTGAGCGAGGCGCTGGGTACTGACACCGTCGAGCAGGAGTTCATCCGCCTCGAGGCCGGTGGCGGCGGCGCCGATTCCATGGACGACCGGCTGCTGGCGCTCAAGCAGGAGATGGGCCTGATCGCGGCCCCGGCCGTGGAAGAACCCAAGCAGCTGGAGGCCGGAGACGACGATGCCGAGGGCGCCGAAGCGCACTCGGACGCCGTGGACGCCGAGCCCTCCGAGGGCTCGGATCCCGAGGTCATCCCGATCCGGGAGGCCGAACTCCTGGACGAATTCGAGCGCCTGGAGAAACAGGACCAGGGCTGAGTTCCGGGACCGGCGCCGACCGGTCTGGCACGGAGTCTGAAGGGGCGGGCACCAATGGGTGTCCGCCCCTTTCTCTTTGGCCACCGGCCAGCGAGTTTGCGGGCAGGCACCCCTCCACACACCACCGCCAGCGGGTCACCCGCGCCATCCGGACCGACCATGAGTACCGTCTATCTGAACGGCGAATACCTTCCGGCCGACGAGGCCACGATCTCCGTGAACGACCGAGGGTTCCTGCTTTCCGACGGGATCTACGAGGTCACCCCGGCCCACGACGGGCGGTTCTTCCGCCTCGGGCACCACCTCGAGCGATTCAACCGGGGCCTGTGCGAACTGCGGATCGACCTCCGGATGAGCCGGGAAGAGATCGTGGAGTTCCACGAAAAACTGATGGACGACAACGACCTGCGGGCTGCGCCGCTGTCGATGGTCTACATGCAGGTGACCCGGGGCGTGGCTCCCCGGACCCACTACTTCCCACCGGACCCGGTGCCCCCCACCGTGTATGCCTTCGCCAAGGAGGTCCGCCGGCCCGACATGGATCGCTGGGACCAGGGCTTCGAGGCCATCACGGTGCCGGATCGGCGCTGGACTCGCTGTGACATCAAGAGCATCGCGCTTCTCCCGAACGTTCTGGCGATGCAGGCCGCCATCGACCATGGCGTGACCGAGACGGTCATGGTGCGGGACGGAATCGCCCTCGAGGGGGCGCACTCCAACTTCTTCGTGGTGTTCGGCGACACCGTGTGCACGTTCCCGGCCACCAACCAGGTGCTGCACGGGATCACCCGGGGATACGTCCTGGAACTGGCCCGGGAACTGGGGTTCAAGGTCGAGGAGCGCGCCGTGATGGTCGAGGAGCTGGGCCACGCCACCGAGGCGTTCTTCTCCGGCACCACGACCGAGGTCCGGCCCATCGTGCGGATCGACGGGAAGACCATCGGGGACGGCGCGGTGGGTCCGGTATCCCGGCGCCTCTACGAGGCCTTCCGGGAGTCCATCGGTCAGCCGATCTGAGGCGGATCCGACAGGGAAAGCGACAGCGACGGCGTCCGGCCGGGGCGGGAGTCCTCCCACCCGGCCGGACGCCTGCGTTCATCGGTTGGCGTAGGCTCCGCCCAGACCGCCGGTGACCTCGTCCGGGAGGTCCTGCTCCATCTCCCATACGACGTCGGTTCCGGCCTCGTCGCGGGTGACGCGGAACGTGGCCGGCGAACCCAGCGTGATCTGGATCCCCCCGTCGGACCGGTCCAGGGCTGAACCGGCCGGGTGGATGTACATCCCGGCCAGATCCATGGTGAAACGGGCCTCGGTCTCTCCCAGGTCGCCGATCTCGGCAATCGTGCCACCCTCGAAGGACAGGTTCTCCCGGAAGTTGAGCATCAGGTCCGCGCGCATGGCGGGGAGCCCCGGGAACACGAGCGTCCCGCCGGTGAGCTTCAGATCCCCGAACCGGCGCCCGTTGTAGGGGAGGTCGTCGTAGAGGGCCATGGACACGCCCTCGTGGCTTCCCGTAGCGATGGCCTCCAGGGCCGCCACCAGGCCGACGAAATTCACCTTTCGCAGGTACTGCTTCTGGACGTCGCCCTCCCAGCCTCCGGATTCGATGAGGATGGTGCTGGCGCCCCACGTGGTGATCAGGTCACCGAAGGCTCGCGGATTGAACGAGTCGTCGTACTTGGCCACGTGTCCCTCCACCATGGGATCGATGGCCTGGACGATCACCCCGGCCACTTCGATGGCGGCCTTACGCCGGGCGTCCACCTCCCGGGTCTCGTCGAACGGCGGGGAAAGCAGCGCGATGGCCGCGCCCCGGTCCGAGTCGCCCACCCGGGTGCCCACGTTCTGGTCGTGGAGGTTGAAGGCGAAGTCGGGCTCCACGGCGTCGCGCACCGCCTTCAACGTCCTGCCCTCGGGCGTGGCCAGCAGGCGCGCGTCCCGGTTGATGTCCACACCCTGGGCGTTGCGGCGCTGGAAGCGCTCCGAGCCGTCGGGGTTGAGCATGGGGATGAAGGTGAGGGTGGCGCCCTCACGGATGGCCGCCACGGCGGGGTGGTCCGGCTGGGAGCCCAGGAGGTGGAACAGATCCACCAGGGTCATGGACGCGGTGGCCTCGTTACCGTGCATCTGGGACCAGAGGAGGACCTGGGTCGGCCCGTCTCCCCATTGGATCGCCCGAATGTCCCGGCCCTCGGCGCTCACGCCCGCCACGTCCACCTTGAACTCGTCGTGCGCCTGCAGGATGGGCAGGAGCACACCCCAGTACTCCCCGTAGGAGAACCGACGATCCTCCAGGCCCGGTACGCGGTTCGCGTCGTGGAGGTCGGCGAGTCCGGTTCGGACTTCGGGAGTGGTCCCGGCTGCCCCCGAGTCGGAGGCGTCGGGTGCCGCGCAGGCAGGCACGAACAGCAGGGTGGCGAGCGTCAGGAGTCGGGCGGAGGAAGGCATGCGGAGGGGCATCGGACAATGAGACATCGGGTTCAGGAAGTGCGTCGAGATCGGGGGACAGGTCAGGGCAGGGGGTAGATCAGGAACGGCTGCCGACGGCGGTCGAAGTCCTCGGACTGGCTGCGCCAGGTGACGGTCAGCGGACCGAAGCCCACGCCCTCCTGGACCCGAGGCCGGATGGACGCGTCGCCCACCAGGCGATCGAAGTGCGCCTCCCGCCACTCCAGGCGGTCCGGGTGCAGGTCCTGGATTCCCGTGAGGATGGCCACGGCCGCCACCGTCGGGTCGTAGTCGTCGGAGAGGGCCCGGAGGCGGATACCCTGAACCTCCTGGCCGTCGTACTTCCGGTCGTCGGGGCCGTCGGGCGTGAAGCTCACGGCCTCGAACACCGCTCCCGGCAGCTCGGCGGCGTTGAGGTTCCGGGCCAGGGCCTCGGCGTCGAGCCAGGGGGCTCCCACGATCTGGAAGGGGATATCGGTTCCGCGGCCCACGGAGACGTTCGTACCCTCGAAGATGCAGGTCCCGGCGTAGTGCAGGGCGCTGGTCCTGCTGGGCATGTTCGGGGACGGGCCGACCCAGGGCAGACCCGTGTCCTCGAATTCCTGGTCTCGGGTGAGGCCGGCCACCGGGACCACGGTGAGGTCGACGGAGATCCCGAACTCACCCACGAGCATGCGGGCCAGCTCACCGGGGGTGAGGCCGTGGCGCATGGGAACGGGATATAGGCCGACGTAGGTGAACTGGTCCTCCTGGACCAGGTTCCCCTGGACCCTCTCCCCTCCGATGGGGTTGGGGCGGTCCAGGACGACGAAGGGAATCCCGGCCTCTCCGGCGGCGGCCATGTTCAGCGCCATGCCCCAGACGTAGGTGAAGTAGCGGACACCGATGTCCTGGATGTCGAAGAGAAGGACGTCGATGCCGGCCAGCATCTCGGGCGTGGCGGTCCGGGTCTCACCGTACAGGGAGTAGATCGGCAGGCCCGTCTCCGAGTCGACCGAACTGTCGATCTTCTCGCCGCCGGTAACCGTTCCCCGAATTCCATGCTCTGGAGAGAAGAGCGCCACCAGTTCGACGTCCGGATGCCGATGCAGGAGGTCGATGGTGCTGATGATCTTGTCCCCGTCCTGAACGATCCCCGTATGGTTGGTCATCAGGCCCACTCTGCGACCGGCCACCAGGTGGAGAGAATCCGTCAGGAGGACCGACGCCCCGGCCCGGACTGGGCCAGGCGGGACGAGGTTGGCGGCGGGAGTCGCCGGCTGGTCCGAGCCCAGCGATTCGGCTCCCTCGCCGCCGGCGTCGGAAGCGCCGCCGCAGGCCACGAGAACCAGGGTCACCAGGGTGGCGAAGGAGGATTGTGACCGTACAGGCGTCCTCATAAGTTCCTGACCTTCATGGCGGGTAGTGGTGATCGCCTCGGGGGACGAGCCAACTTCGGCCGGGTCAAGGGACCCGTCAACGGCACTCCCGCGGGGAGCGCGGCTCCCCTCCGGCAGTGACCTTCGCCGACCTCCTCAGCACCCGATGCCCCGATCCTCTCTCCCCTTCCGTTTCACCGGAGTCCTGACCGCGGCATTCCTGCTGGCGGCCTGTTCCGGCGGGGGCTCCCCGCCCCCTCAGACACCGGACCCCGAGCCGTCGGAGACCGACCCGTCCGCCGCCGTCGGGGTCACCGACACCGCGACCGATACACCGACCGATCCCGCTGCCGTTTCGGACGCGGCACCGGGCAGCGATCGGCCCGCCGACGCCCTCCCCTGGGCCGAGCGCACGCTCCGGGACATGACGGTCCGCCAGAAGGCCGGCCAGCTCATGATGCCCTTCGTGCTCGGGGATTACGCCCCGGAGGGAACCCGGAGCCACGATCGGGTGCTGGAGATGATCGCCGAGCACGAGATCGGCGGGGTCATCGTGAGTGTCGGCAGCCCGGGGGAGGTCGCGCTCAAGCTGAACGACTTCCAGGACCATTCCGAGGTGCCCCTTCTGGTGTCCGCAGACCTGGAGACGGGCGCCGGCTTCCGGATGCGGGGCGCGGTCTTCCTTCCGGGGGGCACGGACCTGGGAGGCGCCACCGACTTCCCGTCGCTCATGGCCCTGGGGGCCGCCGGCGAGCCGGACCTGGCTTATGACATGGGCCGGATCACGGCCCAGGAGGCCCGGGCCGTAGGCATCCACGTCCCGTTCGCTCCGGTACTGGACGTCAACAACAACCCGGACAACCCGATCATCAATGTCCGGTCCCTGGGGGAGGACCCGGCCCAGGTGGCTGAACTAGGCGCGGCCCTGGTCCGGGGGATTCAGGAAAACGGCGGCATCGCCACGGGGAAGCACTTCCCGGGACACGGTGACACCAGCACCGACTCGCATCTCGACATCCCGGTGATCCGGGTGTCGCGCGAGCGCATGGACTCGGTGGAGCTGCGGCCCTTCCGGGCGGCCATCGCCGAGGGACTGGGCGGGATGATGACGGCCCATCTGTCCATTCCGGAGCTCACGGGGTCGGAGCGCATGCCGGCCACTCTGTCGGAACCGGTTCTCACGGAACTGTTGCGAGGGGACCTGGGGTTCGACGGCCTGATCTTCACCGACGCCATGGACATGTATGCCATCGACCGCCGGTACAGTCGCGGCGAAGCCGCCGTGCGCGCCATCGAGGCCGGCGCGGATATCATCCTGATGCCGCCGGACGTGGGTGCCGCCGTCGAGGGGATCGTGGGCGCCGTGGAATCGGGGCGCCTCCCCGAATCCCGCCTGGACGAGTCGGTGCGCCGGGTCCTGGCCCTGAAGGACTCGCTGGAGCTGGACACCAACCGGATGGTGGACCCCATGGCCATCAACCGGGTCGTGGGGATCCCGGATCACGAGGCCGTGGCCCAGGACATCGCGAACCGGTCCATCACGCTCCTGAAGAATGAACGGAATCTGCTCCCACTCCGGGGCACCCGGACCGCGAACGTGCTGTCGGTGAGCTACCGGAGCCGCACCAACTTCCTCCAGGGGCGCTATTTCAACCGCCGGCTGCGCTCCACCTATCCCCGCCTCCGAACCGCGGAGGTGCACCGGGACTCGGAGGACCGGGACTACGAGGAGATCCTGCAGCGGGCCACCCGCTCCCAACTGGTGGTGGTCTCCACCTACGTGACGGTGGTGAGCTACTCGGGGGAGCTGGCTCTGCCTGAGGAACTGGCCGACTTCATCACCGAGCTCGCCCGACGGCGGATTCCCCACGTGGTGGTGTCGTTCGGCAATCCCTACCTGATCAACGAGTTCCCCGAGGCCCAGGCCTATCTCCTGGGATGGAGCGACGCGGCGGCGAGCCAGCGGGCAGCCGCCGACGCTCTGTTCGGGGACCGGGCGATCTCCGGTCGCACGCCGACCCGCATCCCGCCCAACTGGGACATCGGGGACGGGATCCAGCTGCCGGCCAGGGAGCGGTGATGCGGGGTATCGGGGTCGGCGTGGCCCGCTTCCCGAGAGGGGTTCGCCGCGGCGCGCTGGGCGCATTCGGGATCGCCCTCGGGCTCTGGGGCTGCTCCGGTGGACCGGGCACCTCGGCGGGAGGGACGGTGGCTCCCTCGGCCGCCCCGCCCAGCCTGAGCCCCGCGCTGGACGCCGAGGCACGGGCCTGGGTCGATGAGGCCCTGGCGTCCCTCAGCCTCCGCGAGGCCGTGGGGCAGCTGGTCTTCGAGTGGATCCCCGGGGCCTACGTGTCGCCCACCAGCCCGGAGTTCGCGGCGCTGGAGGAGCTGGTGGTGGACTACGGGGTGGGCGGCGTGTCCATCTCCATCGGGCTGCCCCACTCCTACGCGGCCAAGCTCAACGCACTGCAGTCGCGCGCCCGGATCCCACTTCTGGTGACCTCGGATTTCGAGAACGGCGGCCCGGGGATGAGGATCAACCACTCGTACGCTTTGCCCAGCCTGCTGGCTCAGGGGGGCGGCACGAGCTTTCCCTCGACGATGGCGTTCGGAGCCATCGGTGACGAACGCTGGGCCCGCGAGTACGGCCGCGTCACGGCCGTGGAGGCCCGCGCGCTCGGGGTGCACCTGAACTTCGCTCCGGTGATGGACGTGAACTCCAATCCGGAGAACCCCATCATCGCCACGCGGTCGTTCGGTGAGGATCCGGCGGCGGTGTCCCGCCTCGGAACCGCGTTCATCCGCGGCGCCCGGGAGGGTGGGCAGCTCACCACCGCCAAGCACTTCCCCGGCCACGGAGACACGCGAACGGACTCGCACATCGGCCTTCCCGTGGTGGATGCCGACCGGGCTCGCCTGGACGCGATGGAGCTGGTGCCGTTCCAGGCGGCCGTGGACGAGGGGGTCGATCTCGTCATGACGGCGCACGTGGCGATGCCCGAGGTGCTGGGGCCGAACGCTCCGCCGGCCACGCTGGCGCCCGAGTTCATGACCCAGATCCTCCGGGACGACATGGGCTTCGACGGTGTGGTCATCACCGACGCGCTCCGCATGGGGGCCATCGCCGAGGGGTACGGGGTGAGCGAGACCGCGCTCCTGTCCCTGGAGGCCGGATCGGACATCCTGCTGGCTCCTGCGGACGTGGCCGCCACCATCGAGGCGGTGGTCGGTGCGGTGGAAGACGGCCGCATCCCGCGGGCCCGAGTGGATGCCTCGGTCCGCAGGATCCTGGAGCTCAAGGCGCGAGTCGGGCTCCATCGGAACCGGATGGTGGACCTGGAGGGTGTGGACGACCTAGTGGGGTCGGGCGCCCACCTGGCGCTGGCGGACTCGGCCGCGGCTCTGTCCATGACCCTGGTTCGGGACCATGAGCGGCTCGTCCCGACGGGGATCGCTCCGGACCGGAACGTCCTGAGTCTCACCCTCGCCCGGCCTTCCGATCTCACGGCCGGGTCGGCCTTCAACGCCGCGCTGGCGCCCTACACCCGGGGACTCTCCCGGGCACGCGTGAACCAGGGCGCCTCCGAGGCCGATCGACTGCGGGCTCTGAAGATGGGCCTCGAGGCCGACCTGGTGGTGGTGGGGGCCTACCTCCCGCCCCGGGCGGGCGCGGGGTCGGTGGGTGTGCCCCCCGAGTTCGCCTCGCTGATCCGGGAGCTGGCCCTCGCCCGGCCCACGGTCCTCGTGTCCTTCGGGAGCCCGTACATCCTCGCCGCCACCCCCGACGTGGGTACGTACCTGGTGGCCTGGGGCCCGAGGGAGGTCTCGCAGAAGGCCGCCGCCCGGGCCCTCGTGGGGGCCGCCCCCATCTCGGGGCGTCTGCCCATCAGCCTGCCCCCCTTCCATCGTCTCGGCGAAGGAGAGGACCGGGCCGAGATCGCGGCGGTGGCGGCGCTGGACACGGGCATCCCCGACGCGCTGGACGAGACGGGGATGGTGGTCCAGCGCCGGGAGGCCGGCGATGCGGTGGGATCCTCGGGAGGGGCTCCCGGCGGGTATGATCGGCGTGCCCCGGGCGGCCCCGACGAGGGCCTGGCCCCGGAGCAGCACCGGGCCCGTGGGTTCCGGGAGGGCGAGGTGGAGCCGGCTACGGTGGGGATGAGCGCGGACGGTCTGGCGGTGGCGGACTCCATGGTGCTGGCCGCGATCGAGGACGGGGCGTTCCCCGGGGCCGCGCTCGCCATCGGCCGGCGGGGACGCGTGGTCCGCCTCCGCGGGTACGGCTCCGTCGACTGGGCCCAGGGTGCGGAGCCGGCGACCGAACGCACGATCTGGGACCTGGCCTCGCTCACCAAGGTGGCGGGCACCACGACGGCCACGATGATCCTCGTGGAGGACGGCACCCTCTCCCTGGACGACCGGGTGGTGGAGTACTGGCCGGAGTGGTCGGCGGGGGATGCGCGGAAGGAGGAGGTCACGCTCCGGCATCTCCTCCTGCACCGGGCCGGGCTGCCTCCGTTCCGGACCTTCTTCAACGAGATGGATGGGCGCCGGGCCTACCGATCCGCCTTCGAGGCGCTTCCCCTGGACTACGATCCCGGGACGGACACCGCGTACTCGGACATCGGCCTTCAGACCCTGGCCTTCGTGATCGAAGAGGTGACGGGGACGAGGATCGACGCGCTGCTCAGGGAGAGGGTCTGGGAGCCGCTCGGGATGCGGGACACCGACTTCAATCCCGATCCGGCCACCCACTGGAGGGTGGCCCCCACCGAGGTGGACGAGAACTACCGCGGTACCCACGTCCACGGTGTGGTGCACGATGAGAACGCCTACGCCCAGAGCGGGGTCGCCGGCCACGCGGGCCTGTTCTCCACGGCCCGGGACCTGTCGGTCTTCGCCCGGATGATGCTGGGCGGGGGCGAGTACATGGCGGGGCCGGAGGACGACCCCCGGGAGGGCGGCCGGCTCCTCCGGGCCGAGACCATCGACGGGTTCACGGCCCGGTTCGACGACTCCTCGAGTCGCGCGCTGGGGTGGGACACCCCGACGGATCGATCCTCCTCGGGGCTCATGGTCTCGGAGCGGGCATTCGGCCACACCGGCTTCACCGGGACCAGCATGTGGGTCGACCCGGAGCTGGATCTCTTCGTGATCCTGCTCACCAACCGCGTGAACCCTACCCGGGAGAACACGAAGCTCTTCCCCCTTCGCCGGGCCCTGGCGGACCAGGTGGTGCGATCGGTGACGGACGTGGCGGTGGAGCCGAGGCGGTGAGCGGGTTCACCACTCTCGACCTGTTCGTACTGGCGGCCTATCTCCTGGGCGTCACGGCCTGGGGTGCGTGGCTGGGCCGGGGCCAGACCGGGGGCACGGACTACTTCCTGGGCAGTCGGAGCCTTCCCTGGGTGGCGGTGCTGCTCTCGGTCGTGGCCACGGAGACCAGCACGCTCACCTTCCTCAGCGTCCCGGGCGTGTCGTACAACGGCACGCTGGCCTTCCTCCAGCTGACCCTCGGCTACCTGGTGGGCCGGACGGTGGTGGCCTTCGTCCTCCTGCCCCGGTACTTCCACGGTGAGCTGTCCACCGCGTACGCCCTCCTGGAGCAGCGGTTCGGCCCGGGAGCCCGGAAGCTCACCTCGGCCATCTTCATGGTGACGCGGCTGCTGGCCGACTCGGTCCGCCTGTTCGCCACAGCCATCCCGCTGGCCATCGTGACGGGCTGGCCGTACGAGGGCTCGATCCTGGCCATCGGTGTTCTCACCGTCATCTACACCTACTTCGGGGGAATCAAGGCCGTCGTCTGGGTGGACGCGCTCCAGATGGTGCTCTACCTGGTGGGCGCGGCCATCGCCGTGGCGGCCCTCCAGTCGCTGGTGCCCGGCGGATGGGGGAGCATCCTGGCCGACGCGGACGCCGCCGGGAAGATGCAGGTCCTGGACTTCTCGTTCGATCCGGCCACGGCCTACACGTTCTGGGCGGGCCTGCTCGGTGGCGGGTTCCTGACCATGGCCTCCCACGGCACCGATCAGCTCATCGTCCAGCGCATCCTCACGTGCAAGGACCTCAGAGCCAGCCAGAAGGCGCTGGTGGGCAGCGGCGCGGCGGTGATCCTCCAGTTCGCCGTCTTCCTCATGCTCGGGCTGGGACTCTGGGCGTTCTACCAGGCGCGGCCCTTCGAGCGGGGGGACGAGATCTTCGCCCTCTTCATCGTGGAGGAACTGCCCTCCGGGGTGACCGGGCTGCTCCTGGCGGGCGTCTTCGCCGCGGCCATGTCGTCGCTCTCCTCGTCCATCAACAGCCTGGCCTCGGCGTCGGCGTACGACTTCTGGGCGCCCATGGCCGGCGCCACTGGGGACGAGGCCCGCATCCTGAAGGCCGGAAAGAGATTCACGCTCCTGTGGTCTGCGCTCCTGGTCGGCGGAGCGATCCTCTTCATTCCCCT
>JBDHIJ010000105.1:0-5381 GCA_039587435.1 Gemmatimonadota bacterium | reverse complement strand
GGGCGAAGTGGACATCCTCATCGTCTCCACCGCCACCGTGGACCGGCCCCTGCCGTCTACGGCCTGCGATCTCCAGGCTCGGCTGGGCGTGGACAACGCGTTCGCCTTCGATATCACCGCGGCCTGCTCCGGCTGGCTGTATGCCCTGTCCGTGGCCGAGGGATACCTGGCCAACGGTCGGGGTGAGGTCGCCCTGGTAGTGTCCGCCGAAAAGATGAGTGCCATCGTGGACTGGACCGATCGCGCCACCTGCGTGCTCTTCGGCGACGGCGCCGGAGCCGCGGTCCTGACCCGGGCCGAGGGCAGCCGGGGGATTCTGTCGAGTCACTTCGGAAGCGACGGGAACCTGGCGGAGCTGCTCTACCGCCCCGGGGGCGGGACGGACAGGCCCTTCTCCCAGCAGGTGCTCGACACGAACGAGCACCTGCTCAAGATGAGCGGTCGGGAGGTGTTCAAGGCAGCCGTGCGCTCCATGGCCGAGTCCGCGGAGATGGCCCTCAAGAAGGCCGGCCTCACCGCCGACGACATCGATCTCCTGGTCCCGCACCAGGCCAACATCCGCATCATCGAGGCCACGGCCAAATACGCCGGAATCCCCATGGAGAAGGTCTTCGTGAACGTGGACCGCTACGGGAACATGAGTTCGGCGACGATCCCGGTGGCGCTGGACGAGGCGGAGGAGCAGGGGCTGATCGGGCCGGGGTCCAAGATCCTCACGGTGGCCTTCGGCGCCGGCTTCACCTGGGGCGCCATGGCGTTCGAGTGGTAGCGGGCCCTGCGCATCTACACTGATTTCACGGGTAATTCACTGTGTCTCTAGCACTGCTGTTCCCCGGCCAGGGGTCCCAGAGCGTAGGGATGGGCCAGGAGCTCGCTCAGGCCCACCCCGAGGCCGCCCGCACCTTCGAGGAGGCGGACGACATCCTGGGCGTGAGCCTCTCGCACCTCTGCTGGGAGGGGCCTGCCGAGGAGCTGACCCTCACGAAGAACGCGCAGCCGGCCATCCTGGTGCACTCCGTGGCCGTCCACCGTCTCGTAGCGGACCGACTGGGCCCGGTTTCTCTGGCAGCCGGCCACTCGCTTGGGGAATTCAGCGCCCACGTAGCGGCGGGAACGCTCTCGTTCGCGGATGCCCTTCGGGCCGTCCGCCGCAGGGGAGAGCTCATGTTCGCGTCGGGTGAGGCCCGTCCGGGCACCATGGCGGCCGTCCTGGGGATGTCCGACGAGGACCTGGAGGCCCTGTGCCGCGAGGCCAGCGCCGAGGATTCGGTCGTCGTCCCGGCCAACTTCAACTCCAGCGGCCAGGTGGTGGTCAGCGGAGACGTGTCGGCCGTGGAGCGCTTCATGGAGATGGCCCGGGAGGCCGGAGCCAAGCGCGTGGTCCCGCTGAACGTATCCGGCGCCTTCCATTCGCCGCTCATGGCGGTGGCCGAGGAGGGGCTGGCCGAGTTCCTGGACTCCGTGGAGTTCGAGTCCTCGGCTTTCCCGGTGGTTTCCAACGTGACGGCCGCGCCCGTGGAGGGCGGGGACGAGGCCCGGGGACTCCTGGTCCGGCAGCTGACCTCGCCGGTCCGCTGGACCCAGTCCATCCAGACCATGGTGGACTCGGGTGTGGACCGATTCCTGGAACTCGGGCCCGGGAACGTGCTTGCGGGACTCAACCGCCGGAACGCGAAGGGGATCGCGTCCACGGCCGCCGGAACGCCGGCGGACCTGGACGCCCTCGAACTCTGACGAGCAGGGAGAGACGGATGAGTGAACTCGCCGGAAAGGTGGCCATCGTCACCGGGGGATCCCGGGGGATCGGCCTGGCGATTGCGCAGCAGCTGGCCGAGGGCGGGGCCCGCGTGGCCGTGGTCGCCCGGAATGGAGAGCGGGCCCGGGCGGCCGCTGCCGACCTCGCCGGGCAGGGGCACGCCGGATTCGCCTGCGACGTCGGTGACTCCGAAGCGGTGGCCGAGACCCTGAAGGCCGTGGAGTCCGAAGTGGGTCCGGTGGACATCGTGGTGAACAACGCCGGGATCACGAAGGACAACATCCTCCTCCGGCTGAAAGACGAGGATTGGGATGAGGTCATGCGAGTTAACCTCAAGGGTGCCTTCAACTTGACTCGTGCGGTGACTCGCGGAATGATGAAGCGCCGGGACGGGGTGATCCTCAACATCAC
The DNA here is from genome assembly GCA_039587435.1 of Gemmatimonadota bacterium. Classification (GTDB taxonomy): domain Bacteria; phylum Gemmatimonadota; class Gemmatimonadetes; order Longimicrobiales; family Gaopeijiaceae; genus JBDHIJ01. Next base: position 3,214 of record JBDHIJ010000105.1, on the reverse strand, counting down.
CTCGGTGGTCGGCCTCATGGGGAACGTCGGTCAGTCCAACTACGCCGCGTCCAAGGCCGGCCTGGTCGGGTTCACCAAGAGCGTGGCCAAGGAGCTGGCGTCCCGGGGCATTCGCTGCAACGCGATTGCGCCCGGGTTCATCGAGACCGATATGACCGCCGATCTGGGCGACGACGCCGCCGAGGCGCTCCAGGGGATGATCCCCCTCGGACGGCTCGGGCAGGCGGACGAAGTGGCCGGCCTCGTGCGCTTTCTCGCAGGTCCCGGAGCAGGCTACATTACGGGCCAGGTCATCGCCGTCGACGGCGGCATGGTCATGTAACCAGCAGTACACCCTTTTTACCAACCCTGAACCGTTAGCACACAACGGGGGAAAGCATGTCGGACAGCATCGAAGCCAAGGTCAAGGAAATCATCGTCAACGAGCTGGGCGTGGAGGCCGAGAAGGTCACGGGCGAAGCGTCCTTCGTGGAGGACCTTGGAGCCGACTCTCTCGACACGGTCGAGCTGGTCATGGCGTTCGAGGAGGAGTTCGGGATCGACATTCCCGATGAGGACGCCGAGCAGATGCGCACCGTCGGCGACGCGATCAAGTACCTCCAGGCGAACGCCGAGGGCTGATCGAACTACCCCGAGGGGCCCGAGGGGCCCTCGTGCAGTAGCGATACAATGAATCAGAGCACTCGAAACGAGCGCCGCGTCGTGATCACCGGTACCGGTCTGATCACCGCGGTCGGAAATGACGTCGAGAGCAGTTGGGCCGCCCTCCTGGCAGGGACCAGCGGGGGCGGCCCGATTACCCATTTCGAGACCGACGAGGACTGGGTCACGCGGATCGCGTGCGAGGTCAAGGATTTCGATCCGACGCTGTACATGGATCGGAAGGAGGCCCGCCGCTACGACCGCTTTGCCCAGTTCGCGCTGGCCGTGGCCGCCCAGGCCGTCGAGCAGGCGGGGATTCCCGTCGGCGACGACGTGCCGGATCCGGCTCGATTCGGGGTGATCTTCGGCAGCGGCATCGGCGGAATGAAGACGTTCGAGGACCAGTGTCGTGTCCTCATCCAGCGGGGTCCAAAGCGGATCAGTCCGTTCTTCGTCCCGATGTTCATCCCCGACATCGCTGCCGGCCTGATCTCCATCGAGTACCGGGCCAACGGTCCGAACTACGCCACGGTTTCGGCGTGCGCCTCCGGAGCTCATGCCATCGGGGACGCCTTCCGGGTGATCCAGCGCGGTGACGCCGACGTGATGATCACCGGAGGGACCGAGGCGTCCATCACTCCGCTGGCCGTGGCCGGGTTCGCGTCCATGAAGGCGATGTCGACCCGCAACGACGATCCGGAGAGGGCCAGTCGCCCGTTCGACGCCGGGCGTGAGGGATTCGTCATCGGCGAGGGCGCCGGTGCGCTGGTGCTCGAGTCCCTCGAGCATGCCCAGGCCCGCGGTGCGGACATCATCGCCGAACTCGTGGGATACGGGGCCTCCGGTGACGCCTACCACATCACGGCGCCGGCTCCGGAGGGGGCAGGGGCTCAGATCGCCATGCGTTCGGCGATCGAGGATGCGGGTCTGGCTCCGGAGGAGGTGGACTACATCAACGCCCACGGCACCTCCACGCCGCTGAACGACAAGAACGAGACCCTCGCCATCAAGGAGGTCCTGGGTGACCGTGCCCGGGAGATCGTGGTGGGGTCCACCAAGTCCATGATCGGGCACCTGCTGGGCGCTTCGGGTTCCGCCGAAGCGGTCATCTGCACGCGGGTGTGCCAGGAGGGCAGGATCCCTCCCACGATCAACTTCGAAGAGGCCGATCCGGACTGCGATCTGGACTACGCCCACGACGGCATGGTGGAGCGTGAAGTCGGGGTGGCGCTGTCCAACTCCTTCGGCTTCGGCGGTCACAACGTCTGTCTGGCCATTCGTCGCTGGGACGGCTAGACGGGCTGCAGGACTCGGGAGCGGGGGCCGCCGACCGGTTCGGTAGCCCCCGCTTCGTGCATGCACGTGGCACGTACCGTCAGGAGCGGCCACTCACCAGGAGCGAGGCACCATGAGGGTTGGTTTCGGCTACGACTCCCACCGGTTCGACCCGGCCCGCACGCTGATTCTGGGCGGTGTGGAGATTCCCGACGCCCCGGGCCTGTCCGGCTTCTCCGACGGCGATGCCGTGGCCCATGCCGTGACCGACGCCATCCTCGGCGCCTCGGGCCTGGGCGACATCGGCCGGCACTTCCCGCCCGGCGATCCGGAGTGGAAGGACGCCGACTCCATGGATCTTCTCCGCCGCTCGGTGGCCCTTCTCGCCCGTGAGAACGTCCAGGTCGTGAACGTGGACGTGACCGTGGTGTGCGAGCAGCCGAAGATCTCGCCGGTGGCCGACCAGATGCGCGAGCGGCTGGGCGCGGCCCTCGGTATCGGGGCCGGGTTCGTGTCCGTGAAGGGCAAGACGAACGAGCGCATGGGCTGGACCGGGTCGGGGGAGGGCATGGCCGTGTACGCCGTGGCCCTGGTGGACCGCATGGGCCCCATGGAGGAGCCGCACCCCTCGCATCCGGGTAGCTCCACGGCCTGACGGTGAACGTCCTGCTGGACTCCCTGACGGGGCTGGCCCCCTGGGCACTCTACGGAGTGCTGGCCGGGGGTGCGGCAGTGGAGAACGTGCTGCCCCCGGTTCCGGCCGACACGTTCGTTCTGCTGGGCGGTTTTCTCGCCGGGCGGGGCCTCGTGGACCTCTGGACGGTCTTCTGGGTCGTCTGGGCCGGGAACGTGGCCGGCGCCCTCCTGATCTGGTGGGCGGGCGGACGGTACGGCCGCCCCTTCTTCGCCACGGGGCTCGGCCGACGCCTGGTGGACGCCGAACACCTGGGCCAGCTGGCCCGGTCCCACGCCCGCTGGGGGATGCCGGCCATCTTCGTGTCCCGGTTCCTGCCGGGTTTCCGTGCCCTGGTACCCGTCTTTGCCGGGGTGACCCACATGAGCTTCTGGCGGATCGCCCCGCCGACCGCGGTGGCTTCGGCCCTATGGTACGGGGCCCTGGTGTGGCTCGGAAGCCAGGCCGGCGCGAACCTGGAGGAGATCCTGGGGTGGCTGTCGCGGATCAACCGTGGCCTGCTCGCCGTTTCGCTGGTGGTCCTGGGAGGAGTCGGGATCTACTGGTACCGGAGGCGGCGCTCGGCATGAGCGGCCCTCCCTCCGTACCACCGGCCTTCGCCTT
>JBDHIJ010000047.1:0-24786 GCA_039587435.1 Gemmatimonadota bacterium | reverse complement strand
AGCGCCACGATGTCCCGTCGCCCGGTGTGGGCTCGGGCCAGGCGCAGGGCCAGCTCGTTGGCCTCGGACCCCGAGTTGACGAAATAGACGACCTCCAGCGAGTCCGGGAACGTCGCCAGCAGCTCCTCCGAGTAGAGTGCGATCTCGTCGTGGAGGTAGCGGGTGTTGGTGTTCAGCACCGCGATCTGCCGGCGTGCCGCGTCCACCACCCGGGGGTGTGAATGCCCCACGTGGGGGACGTTGTTGACCGCGTCGGTGAACCGCTGGCCGTGGTGGTCGTAGAGGTACTGCATCCATCCGCGGACGATCTTCAGGGGCCGCCGGTAGGACAGACTCAGGTTCGGGCCCAGGCGGCGGCGCCGAATGGCCCGGATCTCGGTCGGCTCCATCTCCCGGGCGGAAATGGGGGGTGGGACGTCGATCCCCAGAAGCGGGGCGGGGTCGGGGCTCAGGCTGCACCAGACCTCGCGGTCCCCGGGGTGGGCGACGCCGGGGAAGTCCCGCTCATAGCCCAACCGGTCGGCCACCACCTGGAAGTGCAGGTGCGGAGCCCAGCCCCCGTTCTCGTGCTCGGCCCCCAGGGCGGCGAACGGGCTCCCCGCCTCGAGCGGCTGTCCCGCTCGCAGGCCGCGCACGGAGTCGGTGCCCAGGTGGCCGTAGAGCGTGTGGAAGGTGAGTCCGCCTTCCACCTCGTGCCGCAGGATCACCGTCGGTCCGTAGTCCAGCTCCCCGTCGTTGATCGCCACGGATTCGACCACCGAGTCGAGCGGTGCGTGGACCGGCGTACCGGCGGGCGCGAACAGGTCGATGCCCAGGTGCACGCTGCGCCACCGTGGGCCCTCGTCCCCGTCCTCCCGGAACAGAGGACTCGTGTACCAGCGGCGGGCCTCGTCGTATCGGCCCAATCCGATCGACGCGCCCGCTCCCTCCATCGTGCCGAACAGGACGCGGGTCCATGCCTCGGACGGCGCTCCCTCCGGCAGGTCGGCGAGTCCCAGGCTGCCGGGGGTGAGATCGAGAGTGACCCTTGGGAGATCGTGCAGGCCCGGCAGCACGGGTGCGGGGGTCGAACTCGACTCGTTCATCCACCTCCGGACGGCGCCGCCGCGAGCCGAGGGCTCCAGTCCGGCCGCGCGGCGGACATGGGCCTCGGCCAGATCGAGGTGAATGGAGTTCAGCCGCTCCAGAGTGCGCCAGGCCGGGGCCTCGCTGACGGTCAGATAGGGGTCGTCGGGCCGGAGCGTGGACTGGTAGGCCGACATACACACGCTCAGGCACAGCCGGAGGCGCAGGAGCGGCATGATGGCCGCGAGTTCCGCTTCCGCCAGGGCCGCCGTCCCGTGGTATCCGGCCACCAGGTTCTCCAGCACTCCGAGGGGCTGAGTCCGGTCCAGGACAAGGTATGCGCCGGCGACGGCAACCTCGGCCGCCCTCCAGGTGCGGACCATGTCGCCGAAGTCGATGACCCCCGAGACTCGGGGCGCCCGCTCCAGGGGCGCACCGGTGCCCGGCCATTCCACCAGGATGTTGTGGTCGTTGCCGTCGTTGTGGATGAGGCCCGTGGGGAGACTCGGCCCGAGGTCCTCGATCCGGGACAGGATCGAATCGAGCGTGGCCTCCAGGGTGGCCCTGTGGTCCGGATCCCGGATTCGGCCGCGATGGAGTTCGATCACCGCGGCGGCTCTGCGGAGGTCCCAGTCCAACGCCCGCTGCCCCACCGCCGGATCGACGCCGGCCAGTCCCAGGTCCACGCGAGCCAGGACCTCTCCGATGTCCCGGGTCAGGGAAGGCGGGCGCCGGGCGGTGTCGGCGAGCGGCACTCCCTCCAGCCAGGAGACGAGGCGGGCGACGCAGGGACGACCGGCGCCATCCTCCGCCTCGATCCACGGCGACCCGCCGGACGTGGGGAGAGGGGTGGGGACGCGGCCGGCCAGATCGCCTCCAGCCAGGGACTCCAGAACCAGCGCCTGGTGGTTCAGGTCAGTCCGGGTCTCCTCCGAATCCAGCACGACCTTCAGAACCCGAAGTCCTCCGTCCTCCCCGCGGACCTTGAAGTTGAGGTCCCGGTAGCCGGCGAGGGGGGTGACGGATCCGGAGAGGCCCCACCCGGCGCGCAGCGCGTCCTCGATGCCCGTTGGCGTGAGGCTCGGGGGCAGCGGGTTGGGATCCTCGGGGCGATCGGATGACGGCATGGGCGATGAGGGCCGGGGTGCACGCGGCGGTCGGGTTCGGATTGCCGACCGCCACGGCAATGTGATCGCCTCCCGGGGCCCACGCTACCGGCTCCGCTTGACCCTTCCCGCCAATCCACCGAAGGTGGGGCCATGCCGAAGTTCCTTCCCTCGATTCTCGTCCTGGCGGCCCTGATGCTCCCGGCCCCGGCTTCATCTCAGGAGCCGGTGGGCGATGCGGCCCGGGGAGAGGCTCTGGCCACGAGTCTGGGCTGTGCGGCCTGCCACGCGGGAGTGGGGTCGGTGGACGAGGTCCGACAGCGTGCACCGGTGCTCGTGGCTGGAGGCGCCTCCCTCCCGGCCGAGTTCACGTTCGGGTACCTGGCAGCCCCCGAGACCCGCCGCCCCGAGATCGCGCCCACCCGAATGCCCGATTTCCGCCTCACCGAGGAGGAGCGCGTGGCGCTGGCTCTGTATCTCGCCGGCGGGAACGCGGAGTCCGGAGCCGATACCGAGGTCGGCCGGGCGTCAGCCGCTCATCCGCAGGCCACGGCGGAGGCGGGGGCAATGCTCTTCCGGTCACTTGGATGCGCCGGATGCCATGGGACCGGGGCGACGGGGGAGGAGCCCGGGATGGCCCCGGCCATCGGGCCTGACCTGGCTTCCGTAGGTCTGCGCCTGCGTTCGGTGTGGATCGGGAGCTTCCTGGCCCAGCCCCGAACCGTTCGGCCCGCCGGCTACCATCCCGGCACCCTGTCCCGGATGCCGGACTTTGGACTCTCTGGCGGGGAGGTGGCCGACCTGACCGCGTACCTGTCGTCCCTGCGGGCTCCGCTGCCCCGGGTGGCCGCCGCGTCGACCGGCCGAATCCTGTCCGGTCCCCAGGCCCCGGCGGCGGAGGAGCCGTCCCCCTGGCTGCTCGCGCGGGGCGAGAGCTATCTGACGGCCCGAATGTCCTGCCTGGGGTGTCACAGCTGGAGGGGAGGGGGTGGACGCATCGGGCCGGCCCTGGACGGTGCCGCGGCCCGACTGACCCAGCAGGGACTCCGCGCGGCGGTTCTCTCACCGCGCGGTCTGCACCCGGCCTCGGTGATGCCCGAATCACCCTTCCGGACCGATCTCCTGGACGACGTCCTGCGGACACTCACCGCGGTCGGGGGAGCCGGGAGTGGAGGCGGACCTCCGGAGGCGGCGGCGCAGGACCGCAGGCCGCCTCCCGCGATCTCGCTGGCCGATCGTGAGCGCTACTGGCGCGTGGCCCCGGCAGCCGCCGGCGGGCCGGATGGCGGGGAGGGTCCGCTCGACGGCGCTACCGTGTACGATCGCAACTGCGCGCTTTGCCACGGGCTCGATGGCGGGGGTGGTGGGTTCAACGCGCCCCACCTCCCGGTTCGTCCGACGCCCCATAACGATGCGGAGCTCATGGCGGCCCGCCCCGACGACACCCTGTTCGACGGGATCCACGGGGGTGGATGGGTGCTGGACCGGAGCCATCGCATGCCGGCCTTCGGGCGGAGCCTGTCGCGACCGGAGATCGCGGCCGCGGTCACCTACATCCGTGACCTCTGCCGATGCCAGGGGCCGAGCTGGTCCGAAGGCGCAGGCCCGGGCGAGAGCGCGGGCGAGGGGAGAGACGGACCGTGACTCGCCGGCCCCTGAATGGCCGTGCCGCCTGCGGGCTCCTCGTGGCCGGACTGGCCACCTCGCTGGTCGGCTGCGGCGACGGTCCCGCCCCGGAGGTCCTTTCGGGCGAGGACCTGGTCTTCCCGGCGCCCCCGGGCCCCAAGCCCGTCTCCTCCGTCTCGAACGACGACTTCGCCGGTGCCGATGCGTGTGCGGCCTGCCACCAGGACCAGTTCGACCTGTGGCAGGGCTCCACGCACGGCCGGGCGGGCGGGGCCGCGGTCCCGGACGTCCTCATCGCTCCCTTCGACGGGACGCCGATCCGGTTCGCCGACGGGATCGTGATCCCGCGTCGAGCGGCGTCGGCCGGCGGGGGTGCGGAGTACGAGTTCCTGGTCCGCCAGGACGGGTTTGCCGAACAGGTCGTCCCGGTGGCCGGCGTGGTGGGGGGCGGGCACATGCTGGGCGGGGGGACCCAGGGGTTCTTCACCAACTGGGTCGACGGAACGGTCCGGTTCCTGGCCTGGGACTGGTCCCGGGCGGAGGGGGAGTGGTTCTGCAACACCGGCACCCGGCTGGACCAGGGGTGGGTCACCATCACTCCCGGGATGCGGATGGCCGACTGCGGAGACTGGCCCCCCACCCGGGTGCTGGGTACCGAGGCCCGGTTTTCCAACTGCCAGGGGTGCCACGGAAGCCAGATCCGGCTGACCCGGGCCCCCGAGGGTCAGGATGGGTTCGCCACCCGGCTCACCACCCTGCAGGTGAACTGCGAGTCGTGCCATGGTCCCGGGGCCGAGCACATCCGAAGGGCGGAGGCGGTCCTGGAGGGTGAGTCGGGGTTGGGCGCCGTCGCCTCCGGCGGGTTCGGTGCGGACGGCGTCGACCTCGGCATCGAGTCACTGGCGATACAGTCCAAGGACGAGTCGCTTCGGGTCTGCTTCCAGTGTCATGCGCTGAAGGACGTCCTCAACGAGGACTACCTGCCCGGCGACAGCCTGGAGCTGTTCTACGCCCTCAAGTTCCCCATCCTGGGGGACGAACCGTTCTTCGCCGATGCGCGGGTGAAGACGTTCGCCTACCAGGGGACGCACCTCGCCAGCGCCTGCTACCTGGACGGGGCCATGGACTGCGTGAGCTGCCACGAGCCTCACGCGCAGGGATACTGGGACCAGCACCGCAACGATCTGGCCTCACCCTTCGACGACGGGCAGTGCACCTCCTGCCACGGGTCCAAGATGGAGCCGCTGGAGGCCCACACCTTCCACGCCCCCGAGTCCGAGGGCAGTCGGTGCGTGAACTGCCACATGCCCTACCTCCAGCACCCGGAGGTGGGACCCGGAGTGGGGTTCGCCCGCTCCGATCACACGATCCCCAACCCGCGCCCTGGGTTCGAGGCGGAGCTGGGAGTGGAGAGTTCGTGCATCCAGTGTCACGAGGACCTGTCCCCCGCGGAGCTGGATCGCCAGGTGCGCGAGTGGTGGGGCGAGCTGAAGCCCCACCGGCCCCTCGTCTCGGGTCAGCGAGCGGCGGCGACCGAGAGGAGTCGCACGCGAGCCGCGGAACTCCTGCTTCGGCCGGATCTCAACGACCCCCTGATCCAGTTCCAGGCGCTGTCCAGGTTCCTCGTCGAACGGCTGGAGCCGGACCTCCCGGGCCTGGAGGAACCGGTCCGCGACCGGCTGCTCGATCTGACCCGCAGCCCGGATCTGGATGTGCGGGCGCTCGCCCTGGCGGCCCTCCACTGGTCCAGGGGGGATGATCCCACGGTGCGAGCCGCACTCGTCGAAGCCCTGCGAGGGGAGCCCGGCTGGGCCCTACGGCAGCGGTGGATCCTCGCCCTGGGCTTCCTGGGTGACGAGAAGGCCGGGGAAGGGGACCTGGCCGGCGCGGAGGCGGCCTACCGGAAGTCCCTGGAGCTGTCCCCCGACGACCCCCGGGTCCTGGCTGCCCGAGGCCTGGCGCTCTATCAGGCCGGCGAATTCCAGGCGGCCGCCGAGTCCCTCCTCCGATCGCTGGCCGGCGACCCCGACGCGTCGCTGACCCGCGTGAACCTGGGGATGACCCTTGCCGCCATGGGCGACGGGCCGGGGGCGCAGAGGGCCTACACCCAGGTCATCGAAACCGACCCCACCGAACCCCTGGCGTGGTTCAACCTGGCGAACCTGCTCCAGCGGGCCGAGCGCCTGGAGGAGGCCGCCGCGGCGTACCAGCGGGCCATCGACCTGGATCCGGGTTTGCAGCGAGCGCATTTCTTCCGGGCTCGGGCGTTGATTCTGATGGGTCGGATTCCGGAGGCACTGACCCCGGCCCGGAGGGCCCTGGAGCTCGATCCGGACTACCCGCCGGCGCAGGAAATGGTCCGGGACCTGGAGCGCGCTCTGACGGGAGGATGACCGGGGCCGGGCGGGATTCGTGATCCGCGCCGCGGCAGAGGTCCGGGAACTGTCGCCGGAGCAGGGAGAGTTCTACCTTTCACTCATTCGATGAAGCACGCCTAACGAGGGTCTCCCTCTCGGCGTGGGTGGCCCGGCCGGCCCTGGTGCCGGTGAACATCATCATGACGAGGAATCGAATCGTGAAGCGTCTACTTACTGCTGCTTTCGTCGCGGCTCTTTTGATCCCCGGCTCCGTCGCCGCCCAGGACATGATGGGCGAGGAGCTTCCCCCCGAGTTCGTCGAGGCTCTGCAGAAGGACGTCGCCGAACTCCGCATGGACGCCATGCAGAGTACCATCCAGCTGTCGGCCGGCGAATCCGCGACGTTCTGGGCGATCTATGAGGAGTATCTGGCCGAGCTCAACGCGACCACCGAGGGGCGGGCCGAGCTCCTTCGGGACTACGTCGTCCAGTTCGAGACCTTCACCGATGACCAGGTCATCGCCATGGGGAACCGGGCCATCGAGCAGCGGATGGATCAGCTGGCTCTGGTGAACCGGTACTTTGACCGGATCGCCCGCGAGGTGAGCGGAATCACCGCCGGTCAGTTCTTCCAGATCGAGAACCAGGTCCAGATGCTGATCGACCTGCGGCTCGCCATGGAGATTCCGATCATCGGACGGCGTTAGGGCGCCCCGCAGCGGCGCCCCCGGCGAGCGCCGGGCTCGCCGCTACCAGCGAGCCGGCGTCCCGCGGGCGTCCACGTGCAGGAATGGACCCCGGTGAGGCTTGGGCCCGTACAGGCCCAGCCCTCCCGGGGTCACGTGCGTGTGGGCCCCGGCCTCCAGTTCGGAGAAGAGCCTCATGAGGACCCGGGCGTCCTCGGAGTCCCGCCGACCATCCCCGTTCAGGTCGTCCATGTACCCGTCTCCATCCACGTCCACGAAGATGTCGGCGGCGTCGCCATAGAGGTGGCGGGAGTATGACGTGGTGTTGCCGATTGCCCGGTTGTAGGCGGGGGTGCGGTACCCGGACATGACGTGGAAGGTGGGGACCTCCATGCCCGCCGCGTTTACCCGGGCCAGCCCGGCTTCCAGCTTCTCGACCAGGGTGGGCGCCAGGAGCAGGAACTTCCGATCCCCCTCCTGCTTGCACAGGAACTGACCCAGCGTGAAGTGGGGTGACACGGCCAGGTCGGCGTGTTCCTCCGACACCTCCACGAAGCCCCGGGGCGGGAGGTAGGCTGGATCCCCCCGGAGCGGTCGCTGCATGTAGGCCCCCATCCGGTACCCGTGGAGGACGCCGTCCGTGACGTCCGACGCGGGATGGGCCACCAGCACGGTGATGTCCACCCGGGACTTCGACCCGACCTCTACCACCCTCAGGGCATAGGCGCCTGGGGTCTCGGGGGCCGTCCAGAGCCAGCCGCCGGCGCGAGTGGCTACGGACCCCGCCTGGTGGAGGAGAGTGAGCGGCGAGAGCGCGGTGGCCGCGGCTCCTTCGGTGCCCGAAGTGGAGGACGGCTCCAGGTCCCCGCCGGCCGCGATCCGGAGGGTCCCCCCCGGCAGCGCCGGGATCGCCTGGACCGTGAACCGCAGGGACGCACCGTCCACAGTCACCGGGAAGGGCGCGGCGGCCGGGGCGAAGGCTTCCGGCGCCCCGCTCCGGGTCACCGGACGCAGCGCCGGGTCCAGGCGGGCGTCGCGAAGGTCGGACTCCACGCCGACGGTCCGGACTTCGACGGCATCGGCATCGGACACGCCGGCAGCGCCCCCGGGAATTCCCAAGGCCACCGCGGAAAGGACCAGGAGTGCCGGAAACCAGCTCGGGGCGGGAGCCGAATGGCCGGGTGGTCCTGATCTCTGAGGTCCGTTTGGGGCACTATACATATCTTAAACGTACCGAAAACGACCATGCGGGTCCATGGCCCCCCCGGCCGCTCCCTACCGCCCCTGGTTCGCCTCCATCCACATCCGGAAGTCGCCGTTCAGCTCCTCGAGGACCGGTGGATCCCGGTCGTAGACGTCCCGCTTGAAGTGAACGTGTCCGTCGGGATCGGCTTCGGCGGTCCAGTACAGCAGGAGCACCGGCATGGGCTCCTGGAGGTGGACCGTCCAGGGTTCGTCCCTGGTCATGGCTTCGGCCACCGTCTCCTCGTTCCACCGCTCCGGGTCGTTCAGGACCTGGACCCCAAATCCCACCGGATCTTCCAGCCGGATGCACCCGGAGGAGAACGTGCGCAGATCCCGGGCGAAGAGCGACCGGGACGGGGTGTCGTGCATGAAGATGAAGTGGGGGTTGGGGAAGATGTACTTCACCTGCCCCAGGGCGTTCCACGGGCCGGGCCGCTGGCGGATGATGTAGGGGAACGACTCCCCCGGGTACCGGCTCCAGTCCACGGAGGAAGGGTCGACCACGCGGCCTGAGTGGTCGAGGACCTCCATGTGCTTCTGCTCCAGGTACCCGCGGTCGGCCCGGATCGCGGGCAGCACGTCCTCCCGAAGGATTGTCGGGGGTACGGTCCACGTGGGATTGAACACGGCGTAGGCCATGTCGGCCCGGAACACCGGCGTCTGGCGATAGGGCTGGCCCACCTGGGCCCGGGTGGTCCAGACCTGCTCGTCGTTCCGGATGACACGGACCTCGAACCCCGCGATGTCGGCGACCACGTAGTCGTCTCCGATGTCCTGGAGCACCCAGCGGGCTCGCTCCAGGTTCACCCGGATCTGGTCGATCCTGGCCTCCACCGGGATGTTCATGGCCTCGAGGGTCACGCGCCCGACCACGCCGTCAGCCTCCAGGCCGTTCCGATGCTGGTAGGTCTTCACCGCCTCCTCCAACTCGGCGTCGAACACCCGCCCACCCAGGCCGGCCGCGCCGCTGGCCGGGTCCCGGATCAGGTCGCCGGTGGCCTGGAGCCGGGCCCTGAGCTGGAGGACCCGGGGCCCCTCGTCCTCCAGGTGAAGAGTAGGCCCGTCATCGACGGCGTCCCACCCGCCTCGGGATTCGATCTCCCGGTACCGGGCCAGGGCCTCCTGCAGCTGTCCGTAATAGGGTCGCTGGGGGGCCAGGGCTTCCAGCTCCGTTCTAAGGGATCCGGTGTCCACGATGTCCCGGAGGGTCTGGGCCGGGTCGGCGTTCCGGAGTTCCCGTTCGAAGTTCCAGTCTGCGTCGAGCGCCTGGGGGTCCACCTTCCCGAAGCGGAGGTGAAACGCCAGGCGGATCAGAGCGTCGGTGAGGAGCAGGTCCACATCCGCGGCCTCGGACGGGTCCTCGGGCATCTCCGCGTCGACATACCAGGCCTCCAGGGATTCCGCGTGGTAGTCCGAGGGCAGGAGGCCGTGCCGGGTTGACTGGCGGATGGCCGTGAGGAGGTGGCCGCGGAGTCCGGCGTTGGTCCAGATGGGCTCGAATCGGCCCAGCTGGTAGAGGTCCGCCACCACCTCCGGGGCCGCCAGGTCCGACTCCCCCACCACCAGCCGCCCCCCTGAGCGATAGATCTCCATCCGGGCGCGGAGTTCCTCGGAGACGGATTGGGACGGTGGGATCGGCGCGTCGGGGGCCTGGGCCCCGAGAAGTCCGACGAACAGGAGAGGAACAGCGGGGAGGACCCGGGAGCGGGTCCGGACGGGGTTCGGCATGAGCTGGCGCCGGTCTGAGGGGGACGGGTCCGCGCCGGAGGTGGGGGTGTCAGCCCACCTTCACGAGCCGGACGTGGGCCTTGCCGAAGACCTCCTTGAGCTCGGAGAGGGTCTCGGCGTCGGTTGCGACCTTCAGGGTCCGCGAGCGAAGACGGGGCGCGCGGATGCCGTTGTCCCGGCCCACCTGGAGCACGACCGGAGCCCCGCCGGGGTGGGCGGAAATGATCGATCGGGCACGGGCGAAGGCGTCTTCGGGGATCTCGTGGGTCAGGTCCATCTCGATCTGAACCGCCAGCCGCCCGGACTGGGGCAGCACCTCCAGGGGCTCGGCTTCGTCGAGAAATACCGGGGGGTCCTCCTCGTCGCGTTCCCGCCCCGACACCTTCCCGCGGATGAGAACCAGCGCGTCCTGCTGCAGGATTTCCTTCGCCCGCTCCCACGACTCGCGGAAGGCCAGGACGGTGGCCGTCCCGTGGAAGTCTTCGACGGTGATCTTTCCCCACTCCGAGTTGTCCCGTTTCGAGATCTGGCGGGACACCTGGGTGACCACGCAGGCCACCTCGACCGGCTGGTTCGAGAATTCCTTGAGGTTCTGGGAGTTGACCACCCGGTCGTAGGCCTGGACGACGTCCCGGATCCGGTCGAGGGGGTGCCCCGAGATGAAGAAGCCCAGGGATTCCTTCTCGCGGGCCAGCCGGTCGGGTTCCGGCCACTCGGGGACCTCGGGGAGTGTGGGCTCGGGGCGCTCCATGTCCGAGCCTTCGCCCCCGAACAGCGATCCCTGGCCGGCCTCCTTGTCGGCGAGTCGAGCCTGGACCTCGCCATAGGCCCGGTCCAGGCCGGCCAGCAGCTGGGCCCGGTGCCCGTAGGCGTCCAGGGCTCCGGCGGCGATGAGGGCCTCGCAGGCCCGCTTGTTCAGCGACCGGATGTCGATCCGCTCCAGGAAGTCGAACAGCGACGTGAACGGCCCGTCGGCCTCCCGGGCCCGGAGCACGGAACGGACCGCCGCCGAACCGACGCCTCTCACGGCCCCAAGCCCGAAGCGGATCTTGCCGCCCGGCGTCACGGTGAACTTCCACCCCGACTCGTTGACGTCGGGCGGAAGGACCTCCGCCCCCTCCTCCAGGTCCGGCACCCACCGGTAGAGGTCCCGGCACTCGCCGATGTACTTCACCACGTCGTCGGTCTTGTCGAGCACCGAAGACAGGAGGGCCGCCATGAACTCGGCCGGATACCACGTCTTGAGCCAGGCCGTGTGGTAGGACACCAGCGAGTAGGCGGCGGAGTGGGACTTGTTGAACCCGTAGCGACCGAACGTCTCGATCTGGTTGGCCAGCTCCTCGGCCGTGCGCTTGTCCACGCCCCGCTCCACGGACTGGCTCACGAACTTGTCGAGCTGCTCCTTGATGAGCTCGGCGTTCTTCTTCCCCACCGCCTTCCGGAGCACGTCCGCTTCGCCGAGCGTGAACCCGGCCAGGACGTTGGCGATTCGCATCACCTGCTCCTGGTAGACGATGACCCCGTAGGTGGGTTCGAGCACCGGTTCCAGATCGGGATGGGGATAGCGGACCTTCTCCTGCCCCAGCTTCCGCCGGATGTAGACGTCGGTCATCCCCGAGTCCAGCGGCCCCGGGCGAATGAGGGCGTTCGTGGCCACCAGGTCCTCGAACCGGTCGCAGCGCATGGAGCGCAGCTTGTCCGTGGCGAGGGCCGACTCGAACTGGAACACGCCGGAGGTGCCCCCCCGGGCGAGCATCCGGTAGACCTCTGGGTCGTCCAGCGGCACGTCGTCCATGGACCCATAGGCGTCGCCGGACTGCGGGTGCCGGAGCTCGCCGTGCTTGGCCCGGACCATCTGGACCGCGTCCTCGATGACCGTGAGGGTCTTGAGGCCCAGGAAGTCCATCTTGAGCATGCCCGCCTCTTCGAGGCAGTTCATGTCGTACTGGGTGACGACGATCTTGCCGTCGTCCTCGGCGGCCGCACCGGCCCCGCCGTTCCCGTTCGCGCCGCCTCCGTTGCCCCGCCCCGAGCCCTTGGACTGCTGGACGCAGACCGGGACGTACTCGTCCAGCGGACCGGGGGCGATGACCACGCCCGCGGCGTGCACCGACGCGTGACGGCTCAGCCCCTCCAGGGTCATGGAGTAGTCGAAGAGCTGGCGATGCCTCTCGTCCTGCTTGTAGAGGGTCTTCACCTCCTTCAGCTGTTCGACGGCCTCGGCCACGGTGAAGGCCTGGCCCGGAGCATTGGGGATGAGCTTCGCGATCCGGTCCGTCTCGGAGGGCTCGAACCCCAGGGTCCGCCCCACGTCCCGGATCACCGCCCGGCTCTTCATGGTCCCGAACGTGATGATCTGGCCCACGGCCTCCCGGCCGTACTTCTGCCGGACATGCTCGATGACCTCGCCCCGGCGCTCGTAGCAGAAGTCGATGTCCACATCGGGCATGGACACGCGCTCGGGGTTCAGGAACCGCTCGAACAGCAGATCGAACGCCAGGGGGTCGATGTTGGTGATCCCAAGCGCGAATGCCACCAGCGAACCGGCTGCCGAACCTCGGCCGGGCCCCACTGGAATGCCGTGCTCCCGGGCCCAGTTGATGAAGTCCCAGGTGATGAGGAAGTAGCCCGCGTACCCCGTCTTGAGAATCACGCCCAGCTCGAAGTCGAGCCGCTCCTGGACCGCCTCGGGGAGGGGATCCCCGTACCGGGCCTTCGCCCCCTCCGTCGAGAGATGGACGAGGTAGTCGTTCTCGTCCTCGTACTCGTCCGGGAGCGGGAACTCGGGGAGGAAGTACTGCTTGGTGAAGTAGTCCTCCTGGACCTGGTCGGCGATGACCAGCGTGTTCTCCAGCGCCTCGGGGTGGTCCGGGAACCGCTCCGCCATCTCCTCGGGGCTCTTGAAGTAGAGCCCCTCGTCATAGCGCATGCGGTCCGGGTCCTTGTAGTCCTTCCCCAGGCCGATGCAGAGGAGGACGTCGTGGGCCTCGTGGTCCGCGGACGAGAGGAAGTGCGCGTCGTTGGTGGCCACGACCGGAAGGCCCATGTCCTCGCCGAGCGACAGGATCCGCGAGTTCAGCTCGTGCTGACCCTCGGAGTCGTGACCCTGGACCTCCAGGTAGTACCGGTCCCGGAAGACCTCGGCGTACCAGGCCGCGGCCTCCCGCGCGCCGTCGGGGTTGTCGGCCATCAGGTGCCGCGAGACCTCTCCGGCCATGCACGCCGACGAGACGATGAGCCCCCCCGAGTGCTTCTCCAGGAGCTCCCGGTCCACCCGCGGCTTGTGGTAGAACCCCTCCGTGTACCCCATGGAGGAGAGCTTCACGAGGTTCCTGTAGCCCTCGAGATCCCGGGCGAGGAGGACCAGGTGGTAGTAGGCCTTCTCCCCCTGGCCCGCCCGCGAACGGTCGTGGCGGCTGCCCGGAGCGACGTAGGCTTCCATCCCGATGATGGGCTTCACGCCGAACTGTCGGGCGGTTTTCTGGAACGTCCAGGCGCCGAACATGCACCCGTGGTCGGTGAGCGCCAGCGCGGGGTTCTCGTAGTCCGCGGCTCGTCGGACCATGTCCGAGATCCGGTTCGCTCCGTCCAGGAGAGAGTACTCGGAATGGGCGTGAAGATGGACGAAGCTCACGTATACCAGCGCGGCGCGGACAGGGGGTCCGGCAGAGGTTCAGATGTCGATCGGAGGGTCCCGGTGGGCGGCGGGACGTTCCACTCTAAACCGGGGTCGCAAGAGGGCGCAATTCGGGGGTCAGGGTGATCGCGGAATGACGCCATTTTTGACGGGCGCTCTCCGCCAGCGACCGTTCCGGCCCCTGCTGAGGCCTCGCCGACCACCCACCATCTGGTGTGTGCCGGCCCCTGAAACCACAACCGATTGTGGGGGGATGGGGGAGAGTGGTGGGGTTCGGCGGGAAAGCCCGGTTTCGCCGAGAGGCTGCGGCGGCCGAGCGGGTCTCAGCGCCCGCCGGCGGATCGCGGTGGCCAGGGATAGCGCTGGATCCACTCCAGACCCACCCCATCCGTCCGGACCAGGTAGAGGGCGTCGGACCCGAATCCCTGGAGGCGGCTGTGCAGGGGGAGCGTCACCTCCGCCCGCCGGACCCCCTGGCCGTCGATGAGGGCGAAGCGGGTGACGATGTCGCCCGGGTGGGAGAGCGAGAGCCACAGGTTCCCCCAGGGATCCACCGGGGCGAAGCCGCCCCGGAAGCCGGGCGCTTCGGCGGGCCAGTCCACCCAGTCCGCCTGGACCGCTCGCAGGTAGTCCCGGTCGAAGCCCTCCCGTAGCTGCTCTTCACGCCACGCCTCGAGGTACCGTTCCCGGTCGCTGGACGCCACGGGGCGGCCCTCGATCTGCAGCCGGGGGCCCGTCATGACGGCGCCGGCCGCGCCGAACCACTCCAGTCGGTCGGCGTCCACGTGGACCACGGCCACCCGGCCGTCCTCGGCCACCCCCCAGGCGTCGGTCGGCTGGTACGGGTTCGGCACCGGAAGGACGACCGTTCCCGAGTCGTCGGACGTGCCGGCCCCAGGGAGACTCGGCGGTCCCATGGGGGCGGACGGACCGGCGGTCCGGGCCATCACCTGCACCTGGCCCGTGCGTCGGTCGTAGCGGAAGACCCGGCTGACGGAGCGCACCTTCCCCTCCGGGCCGATCTCGGTGAGCCCTCCGGGCTCGGCGAAAAAGATTCCGCCCAACTGGTCCGAGGCGTGCGGCCGAATGGTGCGGAGGTGGGTGGCCTCGGCGCTCAGCTCGAACCGGCCGGCCTCCGAGCCCTCGGGGGTGACAACGAGGTACTGTTCCAGGGTCGCATCGAAGAGGAGGCTGCTGTCGCCCGGAAGCGGGAGGATCTGGTCCGGTCCCACGTAGTCCAGGGTCCGGGTGCCCAGGCCCCCGAGTTCCTGTCGCCGCGTTCCGGCCCGGTTCACGAGGTACACGGCCCGTTCCAGCCCGTCGACGACCAGGAGCGAGCCGTCCTGCAGCTCCCGCACGCTCCGGATGGAGGCGAACGGCATTCGGAGCTCCCGGCCCTGCTCCGGCCGAAGCTGGGGCACCCGACTCCGCTGGGCGCTCAGGTCGGCCGCCGCCGCGGTCGCGAAGAGGAGAATCGCCGCCGTGGCGGCGCTACGGGGGACGACTGGGGGGAGCATGAAGCTCGATCAGGCGGGCATGTCGCACTTGAACGAGTTCAGAATCGTCTCGAGCTGGAGCATGAACTGGTACTTCTCCTTGCCGGGAGCGTACAGCCACGCGTCCAGGAGGTAGAGCCGATCCTGTTCGGGACACTTCACCGCCCGGAGGATGAACGGTCCGGCCGCGGGAAACTCCTCAGGCGGGTTCTCCCACACCGCCTGCACCTGGAAGGCCTCCTTGCCGCCCATCGTGCCAGGGGTGACCAGGGCCTGGTCCGTCACCACGACCTGGGGGAAGGCGTAGTAGCCCTCCACGCGCTCGGCCCGCCACTCGAGGATGTACTCGCCGTTGACCTCGACGTCGGGGATGGGCGACCGCCAGCTGACCACCACTTCGCGAATCAGCTCGGATGGATCCGGGTTGTCGTTTCGGAATTTGAAGACCGAGTCGCGACTCTCCCAGTCGTAGACGGCGGGCAGCGTCAGGGAGAACCCGTGCTCCTCCGGGAGCAGGCGCTGCAGCGTCGTGTCGACGCCGGAGATGAACATCCGGTTCTGGACCCAGCTTCTGAACTGCTCGTCCAGCATCTCCTGCAGCTCGCCGAGGAGGTCGGCGGCCTGCTGCGGCTGCCCCGGTTCGGTGAGGAGGATGTTCACCTGCTGACCCCGTGCCCAGACGTCGTAAGCCACGATGAGCTGGGGGGCGTCGGTG
The DNA here is from genome assembly GCA_039587435.1 of Gemmatimonadota bacterium. Classification (GTDB taxonomy): domain Bacteria; phylum Gemmatimonadota; class Gemmatimonadetes; order Longimicrobiales; family Gaopeijiaceae; genus JBDHIJ01. The sequence goes on along the minus strand of JBDHIJ010000047.1, from coordinate 9,125 downwards.
CCGCCCTCGTCCCTGCGCTCCAGCAGGGCCTCCTGAATCCAGGGGTCCTCGACGGAGCCGATGGCCACCATCTGCACGAAGCGCTGCAGGTTGCCCCAGTCGGTGCCGGTCGGGTCCACGTGGGTCACCCGGAAGGTGCGCTCGTCCCGGACTGCCCGGACACGGGGAGTGAGCGCGGTTTCCACCGTATCTTCGAGGTCGAGCCAGGCTTCCGGATTGGAAACCACGATGATGCCGTTCACGTCGCCCCAGGCTCCGGGCTTTTCGCAGGCCGCGAGCAGGGCAGTGAGGATCAGAACGGCTGACAGGAGTCCGGACTTCCGCATCGGGGGCACTCTTCAGGTCTTTCGCGTGGTTTGAGGACTCGGAAAAACTAACCGAGCCCGAGGGTGCACTGCCAGCAACGTGCCACTGGAGGGCAATCCAACATACGGGCCGAGCGTCGGGGAGTGACCGGCAGCCCCCGCGGGTCCGGGCCGCGCCGGCCCCCTCGACGTCGCGGGTGAAGTGCGGGGGAGCGAGGCCGCGGAAACCCGGGGGTGGCTGGAGCCGTAGTCCCGGACAGCCACCGCAGGTTCACGAGAACGGAATGATTTGATGGGCAACTTCAGGCAGGACCTCCAGTTCGCGGTTCGGATGCTGTTCAAGAACCCCCTGTTCACCGGGGCCGCCGTGCTCACGCTGGCGCTGGGCATCGGCCTGAACGCGACCGTCTTCAGCGCGGTCCACGCGCTGCTGTTCAGCCCGCTGCCCGGAATCGAGGCCGAGGAGGAGCTGGTCCAGCTCTATCGGACCTACCCGGGGATGATCTACGGATCGAACTCGATTCCGCACTACCAGGATCTCCGCGATCGCCTGGAGATCTTCGACGGGGACGTGGCGAGCTGGAAGTTCGTGACCGTGGCCCTGAGCGCCGACGGCCGGAACGAGCGTCTGCTCGGGCAGATGGTCTCGGCGAATTTCTTCGACGTCCTGGGGGCCCCGCCGGTCCTCGGCCGCGGCTTCCTTCCGGAAGAGGCGGTGGGCGAGGGCGCTCACCCCGTGGTGGTCCTGGGCCATTCCTTCTGGCAGACCCGGTTCGGTGCCGATCCGGACGTCATCGGCCGAACGATTCAGCTCAACGGTCAGCCCTGGACCATCGTCGGCGTCGCGTCCGAGGAGTTCCGCGGCGCCATGCGCCTGCTGGATCCGCCCTTCTATGCTCCGGTCATGATGCAGCCGAACCTGGACATGGGCGGCAGCAGGATCGAGCTGAGGGGAAGCAACTCCAACAACGTCGTCGCCCGGCTGCCTGACGGGGCGACCCTGGCCCAGGCCGAGCAGAGCGCGGATCAATGGCTCCTCGCCATGCGGGAGGAATACCCGGATCACTACGACGAGTCGGGGATCCACATGGTCATGCAGAGCGGAGCCGGGATCCACCCCATGTTCCGGTCGGCTCAGACGGGGATGGCGACCATCACCATGCTGGTGGTGGGCTTCCTGCTTTTCATCGCCTGCATCAACGTGGCCAACCTCTTTCTGGCCCGGGCCGGCGAGCGGCAGAGGGAGATGGGCATCCGCCTCTCCCTGGGCGCCCGGCGCGGCCGCCTGGTCTCTCAGCTCCTCACCGAGGCCATCCTCTTCTCGGTGGTGGCGGGGGGCGCCGGCCTGCTGCTGGCCTACTGGTCGGTGGGGGTCCTGAACGGGATCCGTCTGCCCATGGACTTTCCGGTGGACATGAACATCTCGGTCAGCGGACCGGTGCTGGCGTTCACCGCCGGCATCTCGGTGCTGACCGGTGTCCTGTTCGGGCTGGCGCCGGCTCTCCAGGCCTCCAAGCCGGAGATGGTGACGGCCCTGAAGGGTGAGGCCTCGCTGGTGGGCGGGAGTCGCTTCCGCCTGACCAACCTCCTGGTCGTGGCCCAGACGGCCCTCTCCATCCTGCTCCTCATCAGCGCCGGGCTGTTCCTGCGCGGACTCCAGGCCGCCACCGCGGTGGACAAGGGGTTCGACGAGAGCAATCAGCTCGTCGCCACGGTGGATCCCTCCATGCAGGGGTATGACCGGGAGCGGACCTCGGCCTTCTACGATCAGCTCTACCAGGAGCTCAGGGCGCTGCCGGGGGTCCAGTCGGTGGGCTTCGCGGCCATCGTCCCCCTGACGCTGAACAGCTCCGATCGGGGGGTGTCGGTACCGGGGTACGAGCCCGGTCCCGAAGAGCGCATGAGCCTGCGGTACAACATGATCCGGGGCGAGTACTTCGAGGCCATGGGGGTCGAGATCGAAGCCGGTCGGGTGTTCACCCCCGAGGACAATCAGCAGGACGCGGCGCCGGTCATCATCGTCAACCGGGTGTTCGCCGACCGGTTCTGGCCCGGCGAGGACCCCATCGGGAAGATCGTCGAGACCGCCGGGGCCGAGCGGGTCGTGGTCGGGATCGCCGAGAACGGGAAGTACCAGAGCCTGGGCGAGGATCCCAGCGAGTACATGTACTTCCCCCACGAGCAGGTCTACCGCCACGGGCTCACGGCGCACATCCGCACGGCAGGGCCGCCGGAGGACCTCGCGCCGCTGGTCCGGGAGGCCGTGGGTCGCCTGGATCCCAACATGCCGGTGTCGGATCTTCGCACCATGACGAACCAGCTGGGTGTGGCCCTCTTCCCGGCTCGACTGGGGAGCGCCAGCCTGGGACTGTTCGGCATCCTCGGCCTGATCCTGGCCGCGGTGGGGATCTACGGGGTCATGGCCTACACGGTCGCGCAGAAGGGCCGGGAGATCGGGATCCGCGTGGCCCTCGGTGCACAGCGTTCCCAGGTGGTGGGGATGGTCCTGCTGCGGGGGATGAAGCTGGTCGCGGTCGGCGTGGTCCTCGGGCTCGCGGCCGCGGCCGGGCTGAGCTACTACACGGCCGGATTGCTCTATGGAGTCGAGGCGGTGGAGCCCATCACCTTCCTGGGTGTGCCCGCGGTCCTGGGCCTCACGGCCCTGACGGCGACCTACCTCCCGGCTCGCAGGGCCGCCGGCGTGGATCCCATGCGGGCCCTGCGGTCCGACTGACGGGACCGGCCGGCCTCGACCGGCCGGATCCGGCGCACTGATGAACGGAAGCGGCGGCCGGGGCCCTGAGGCTCCGACCGCCGCTCTTTCGTCCCCCGTTTCCGGGGTTTCCGGTCATCGGCCGTCCCAGCCGAATCGGTCCCAGTCGACCCGTCCGGTCGGTCCGAACTCCACGCCCTCCCTCTCCAGCAGCTCGCGCTGCAGCCGACGGGAGATGGAGTGGTGGGAGATGGAGATCTCCCCGTTGCGGTTGATGACGCGCCACCACGGAAGGTCATCGTCCACCTCGACGGCCCGGAGCGCGGCCCCCACTCCCCGGGCGGCGCGGGGCTGACCCATGAGGGCGGCCACCCCGCCGTAGCTCACGACGCGGCCCGGTGGGACCCGCCGGACCACCTGGAGTACCCGGGCCTGGAATTCGGTCATGGCCTACTCGGTTCTGAGTGCCCTCATGGGATCGACGCCGGCGGCCCGCCGGGCCGGAAGTACGGCGGCGGTCATGCCGACGGTGAGCATGATCAGCCCCACCGCGACGACCCGCACCGGGTCCGCAGGGTTCACATCGAACAGTACGAAGGCCGACATCACCTGGCCCAGTGCCAGGGCGGCGAACGTCCCCAGCAGCACCCCCAGCCCCACCGGAAGCGCGACCCCACCGGCGACCAGCGTCGACACCTGCCGGCCCGTGGCGCCCAGGGCGATGCGGATGCCCACCTCCCGAACGCGCTGGGAGACGGTGTAGGACACCACGCCGGCGATCCCCACCGCGGCCAGGACCAGGGCCAGGGCGGCCAGGGCGGAGAGGAGCAGCGTTCCGAGACGCTGCGTCATCAGCACCGACGCAAGCAGATCCTCCATCGGCGAGGCGAAACTGGGCTCCACCTCCGGGTCCAGAGCCTTGATCTCGTCTCTGAGCTGGCTCGCCAGGGCGGAGGCGTCTCCGGTCGTCCGCGCCACGATGGTGAGGTTGCGCAGGTAGAGCTCGGAGCGCTGATCCAGGGACGCCAGGGCCACCGGGTAGGGGTCGCCGTCCACCCCGAGCCACGAGATGTTGTCGAAGACGCCGACGACCTCCACCGGGATCCCGAAGTAGTTGATCCCGCCGCCGGTCGCCTGACCGTCGGGCCAGTAGCGCTCGGCGAAGGTGCGGTTCACGGCGAACACGGGAGGGGCGTCCTCCAGGTCTCCGCTACCGATCGACCGCCCGTCGAGCAGCGAAGCGCCGATGGCCTGGAGATAGCCGGGAGTGGTGAACGCCGTCTCCACCCGGATCTCCTCGTCCTCGGCCCGCTCGTATCCGTCCACCTCGACCAGGATCCCCAGATATCCGCCGGGCTGGAGCGGCACCCGTGACGCCACCGCCGCCTCCACCACGCCCGGAAGCGCCTCCACCCGGCTCTCCAGGTCCTGCACGAACTGGCGGGCCTGCTCGGGCGTGTAGCGCTGGAGCCGGAGGTTGAACCGGGCCGCCGCCACCCCGGCGGTGTCGAACCCCAGGTCGGCGTCGAGCGCCGACCGGAGGGTGGCGATGAACGTCCCGGCCCCGGCCAGGAGGATCAGGCAGAGGCCCACCTGGACGGCGATGAGCGTGGAGCGGGCCCGGCCCGCGCCGGAGGTACGGTGGCTGGTCTCGCCCTTGAGGGCGTCCACCACGCTGGTCCGTGACGCCTGAAGGGCGGGGTAGAGCCCGAAGACCAGGCCCGTGACGGTGGAAAGCAGGACAGTGAAGGCCAGCACCCGGCCGTTCAGGTCCACGCCCAGAGAGCCCACGGTAACCCCGCCGGGCAGGTCGTAGCTGGAGAGCCCGGCGATGAGCAGCGCCGCCACCCCGATCCCCAGCGCACCGCCGGCGATCGAGAGCGCCGTGCTCTCCACCAGGAGTTGTCGGATCACACGACCCCGCCCGGCGCCGATGGCGGTCCGGATCCCCATCTCCTTCTGCCGGGCCGTGGCCCGGGTCAGGAGCAGGTTGGCCAGGTTGGCCGTGGCGAGGAGGAGCGAGAAGGCAACCACGCCCAGCAGGACCCGAACGAAGCTGCGCATCTGGTCCTCGGCGCCCACGGGAAGGGAGTACGTCCCGGCGCTCTCCACCGTGATGGTCCGGGGCCCGCGTTCGTCCGGGTACTCCTCGGCCAACTGGAGAGAGATGGAGGCCATCTCGTCCTTGAGCTGCTCTACCGTGGCGCCCGGGGCCAGGCGTCCCACCAGGCCGCCCATCCAGCGCGAGGTCCGGGACCGGAAGATCTCGGGAGGGCCCCCGGCCCCGCCGTCGGCCCCGGCCTCCCGGTTGGCCCGGACGTTCCCGCCGTCGGCCGTGAGAATGGGGACGGCCGCCAGCGGCATCCAGAACTCGGGCGTATAGCTCAGCCGGGTTCCCCTGAAGTCGGGCCCGGCCACGCCCACGACCTCGAAGGGGACGGTGTTGATCCGAACCGTGGTACCGATGATGTCGGGGTCCGCGCCGAACTGGTTCACCCAGATCCCGTGGCTCAGGACCACCACCTGGGCCGGGGCCTCCAGCACGTCGTCGGCGGTCTGGAGGATGCGACCCTGGTCCGGGATCACGCCCAGCAGGTTGAAGTAGTTCCCCGTCACGGCGGCGTAGGTGGCCAGCTGCCCGCCCTCGGAGCCCCGGCTGATGACGGCCTGGTTGGGGGTCTCCACGGCCAGGCCGGCCAGCAGGCTCGAGCGATCCCGGTAGTCCACGTAGTCCGGGTAGGACGAGGAGCACCGCGGCTGCCCCCGCCGGCAGGTGGTGTAGACGTTCACCAGCCGGGTCGGCTCCAGCACCGCCGGCCGCTCCAGGAAGGTCGCGTCGGCCACGCTGAAGATGGCCGTGTTCGCCCCGATGCCCAGGGCGAGTGTCGCCAGGGCCACCAGCGCGAAGCCGGGGTTTCGAACCAGCATCCGACCGGCGAACCGGAGGTCCTGCGCAAACGATCCCATCATCTCACGTATCCTCCACCCACGATGCTCGGGCTCCCAGGCCTCCAGCATCTCGTTCACGATCTCATCCACGTCCCCGAAGCGACGGCGAGCCTCCTCCGCCGCGTCCCCGGGGGACATCCCACTCTCCTCCAGCTCCCGGATCCGCTCCTCGAGGTAGAACTCCACCTCGGAACGCATCTCCGCCCGGGACCTGGGCACACCGCCACCACCCGAACCGCCCGTCATCGTCCTATCCCTCCGACTCCTGCAGCACCCCGTCCACGGCCCGGGCGTACTCCGCCCAACGGACCCGCTCCTCCTCGAGGCGAGCCCCGCCGTCGGGGGTCACGTTGTAGAACTTGGCCCGACGTCCGGTCTCGGTCTTTCCCCAGGACGACGCCAGCAGGCCCTTCCGTTCCATGCGGTGAAGGGCCGGATACAGCGCTCCCTCCTCGACGTCCAGCACACCCCCGCTGGACTCCCGCAGGAACCGGCCGACGGCGTATCCATGCCGCGGTCCGCCGGCCAGGCAGCGGAGGATGAGGAGTTCGAGTGTGCCGGTGAACAGATCGCTGCCGCTCATGAAGACTCCGGTTGGGTATACCTGATGGGGCTATGCCTATGAGAACTAGGTATAATGGAACCTGCGGCCCCATACCTAAGAGGCCAAGGGGTTTGGGTCCGGCGGCCCCAGGATCGGCGATGGGGGTCGGACATGAGCGCTGGTCCGGGACCCGCGTCGCCGGGGACCCGACCGGCTCCACTGGCACCGGCGGAGGTCTCCGGCTATTACGGTGCGTCGGTGCGACGCCCGCCCGTGCGGGCGGTCTCTCCCCTCCGCCTTCTCCTTCTGCCCCGGATCGTGACCCGGCTTCTCAATCTCTCCGTCACACTGGTCCTGATCTTCGGTCTCACCGTGGTCAGCCTCGACGCCCCGGCCGCACCCTTCCGCGGCGCGGAGTTGGCCGTGCTCATGGGCTTCCTCCTGCTCGTGGCCAACGTGGGCGGAAACCTGGCCACCACGGTCGGGCTGCCGCGGCTCACGGGGTACCTGGTGGTGGGGATCGTGGCCGGTCCCTCGGTGATGGGCATCATCAGCCGGGACGTGGTCGAGGACTTCCGGCTCATCGACGAGTTCGCCCTGGCGCTCATCGCTCTCATGGCCGGGGCGGAACTGAAGGTGTCCCAGCTCAGGCCCGCCCTGAAGACCATCGGCCTCACGACCGCCTCCGTGACGGTCCTGGCCTGGATCGGGGTTGCCGCCACGGTGGTCCTCCTCCGGCCGCTACTCCCGTTCCTTGCCGATGAGCCGCTGTCCGTGGCGTTCGGCGTGGCGCTCATCCTGGGGGTGTGGACGGCGAACTCCTCTCCCGATGCCACCGTGGCCGTCATCGAGGAGATGGAGGCCAAGGGTCCCCTCACCGACGTGATCCTCGGCGTGACGATCGTGAAGGACCTGGTGGTCATCATTCTCTTCACGGTGACCCTCGGACTGGTGGCCGGTCTCCTGGAACCCGGAGGCACCGAGCACGGGGGCCACATGCTCCTGCTGCTCCAGGAGGTGGGTGGCGCCCTGGTCGTGGGAGCCGGGCTGGGATGGGTCCTGTCCCGGTACCTGGAGGCCCGGGAGGGACGGGTACCTCTGGCCATCTTCCTGTTCGCCTACATCGTGGTGGTGGTGGCCGACGCGCTCCACGTCGAATTGCTGCTCACCGGAGCCGCGGCCGGGTTCGTGGTGGAGAACTACTCCGACGCGGGGGAGTGGCTGCTGTCGGGGATCCGGTCCGTCGCGGTGGTGATCTTCGCCTTCTTCTTCGCCCTGGCCGGAGCCGGCCTGGACCTGGCGGCGGTGGGCCGGTTCTGGCTCGCCGCCGCCGTCATCCTGGGCGCAAGGACCCTCTTCACCTTCGCGGGGGCCCGGGTCGGAACCGGATGGGCCGGAGCCGACGAGCAGATTCGGTCCCGCACGTGGAAGGGCCTCATCAGCCAGGGGGGTGTGTCGCTGGGCCTTCTCCTGGTTCTCCAGGAGCAGTACCCGGACATCGGTGGAGACCTGGTGGCGCTGGGAATGGCCGTGGTGATCGGGAACATCCTCATCGGACCCGTCCTCCTGAAGAACGCCCTGTCCGGTCCCAGGGAGGACGATGATTCGGACCGGGACGGACCCGCGGATCCGGCCCTGGGCGGGGACCCGAAGAAGGAACGGTCGCCGGTCGCAGTCGGTTCTTGACTTCCCCTCAGCCGAATTTACTTTCGCGAAATAGCGGTGACGGGCGCAGTTCTGACGAACCTTCAGATCCTTCCCAAGGAGCTCGCTTGCCATGAGCGCATGTGGGTCCGAAGCGGGTGCAGTCCCTCTCTCGCCTCCATCCGGCAGCTTCCTCGACAGCGGGGACGAGGGGTGGGGAGACCAGGGCGAGTTCGGCGACGACGAATGGGAGCAGCAGGATGATCCCTGGGCCCTCGAGCTCGACGATCCGGAAGAGGAGTCCCTGGACGCGGACGAGGACGAAGGGGGCATGGACGAGGACGATCTGGATGAGGATGACCTCGACGAGGATCTCGGCTCCGACGACCTGGACGACGACCTCTACGAAGCCGAGGAGTACGACGAGCAAGAGGACGAGGACGACGAAGAGTGGGACTAGCATGACGGGCGCCATCCGCCTCCCGTGAGCGAGCGGCCCCACTCCCGACCTTCCTCCACCGACCGCCCCGACGCCGCCGGCGTCGGGGCGGTCTCGCGTCCGGGGTCGGCGATCCTCCGGGGGAACGTCGCGGTCCTGGCCCTCGTGTCCCTGCTGAACGACACGGCCAGCGAGATGGTCTATCCCCTCCTGCCGCTGTTCCTGGTCGGGACCCTGAGAGCCGGAGCCGGTGCCCTCGGTCTCATCGAAGGCGTGGCCGACACCACCGCCGCCTTCGTGAAGCTGTGGAGCGGGGTGCTCTCGGACCGCTGGCGGCGCAGAAAGGGACTCGTCCTCTGGGGGTACGGGCTGGCGGCCCTCACCCGGCCCCTCTTCGCCCTGGCCCAGAGCGCGGGTCAGGTCCTGGGACTCCGGTTCGTGGACCGGGTGGGGAAGGGTGTGCGCGGAGCTCCCCGGGATGCGCTGCTGGCGTCCTCGGTCCCCGAGTCCCAGCGGGGCCGGGCCTTCGGC
>JBDHIJ010000046.1:0-26426 GCA_039587435.1 Gemmatimonadota bacterium | reverse complement strand
CGAGTACCTGACGGGGGAGAACGACCTCCGTCTGAATTCGGACGAGGAGCGGTTCGACGGGTTCGCGTCGGCGCGGTACCGGTCGGACGAGGGCAGCTGGTTCTCGGCCACCGGATCCGGCATCCGGCTGCGGCGGGGCGTGGCCCCCGAGGCCCACGTCGATGACCCCCGCCTCTGGCGGTACCCCTACCAGCGGCGGATCGTGGGCGCGCTGGCCGCCGGGACCGGGATGCGGGATCTCAGCTTCGGTCGCGGCGACCTGGAGGCCAGCTTCGGCATGGACTTCGGTCGCACCGAGATCGAGGCCTTCGCCGACGAGAGCTACCAGGACGTGGTGGACACCGAGACCGGAAACGACCGGACGCTCACGCTCCGGACCCTCGGCGACCTCCACCTCGGCACCGATACGGACCTGCGGGCGGCCTTCACCTTCGGAGACGTCTTCCACGAGGAGATCATCAACTCCGCGCCACCCTCCGAGTACGAGCAGAGGCTCTGGTCGCTGGGTGGAGAGTGGGAACAGCGCTGGGGCAGCCTGTTCGGTCTGGACGGTCAGGCCGGAACCAGGCTGACCATGGGGCTGGCGCTGGACGGATCCGACACCCCCAAGTCCGGCGACAAAGAGCCCGTGGAGACCCTCTGGGACTGGGGCGGGCGGGTGGGCCTGTCGACGCTGGCATCCCGCAGCACACTCCTCCACGCCAGTGTATCGCGGAGGACCCGGTTCCCGTCGCTCCGGGAACTCTATTCGGGCGCCCTGGGTCGGTTCGAGCCGAACCCGGACCTCAAGCCCGAGGTCATGCTGGGCGGAGAGATCGGCGCCACATGGACCGCGGCGGCATCCGAGGTTCAGCTCGTCGGCTTCCACCAGCGCCTGGACGACGGCATCGTTCGGCGCCGGGTCACCGACGACAACGGCAACGGCAAGTTCCAGCGCGTGAACCAGTCGGAGGTCCGTTCCACGGGCGTGGAGATGCTGGCGTCCACGATGCTGGGGCCGGTGAGCCTGAGCGGGGACCTGACGCTGCAGCGGGTCCGGGGGATCGAGCCCGATGGCTCGGAGATCTTCCTCGAGTACGAGCCTCCGGTGGCCGGCAAGCTCCTCCTCGAAGGTCCCCTCCCCTGGCAGACCATCGGCCTGGCCGGGGTCCGCTACGTGGGAGACCAGTTCTGCGAGAATCCGGAACTGGAAGAGCTGGACCAGTTCAGCTCCAACCCCCGTCTGGACCTGGGCCTTCAGCGCCAGTTCACCATGCGCGGCGCTGGGGCCATGCAGACCGCGGCCCTGTCGGTGTCACTCGACAACGTCCTGGACGAAGCGATCTTCGATCAGTGCGGGCTGCCGCAGCCCGGCCGGACCCTCCGCCTCCAGGTCCGGATCTTCTAGCGGGGGCGGGCGCCCTCGTTCCCGGGTGGCCGATGCCGTTCGGCCGATGCCGTTCGGCGCCGCCCTCACCGTGGCAGCTGCCACACCTCCACCCGATCGAGTGCCACGTAGGGCACCGCGAGGCGTCCCCGCCGCGTGTCGAGCCCCAGGTCGGCGGGGCGGCCCGGCAGCTTGATGAGCGGCCGCCCAACGCCCTCCTCGAAGACGTGGATGGCGGAGTCGCTCTGGACGGCGGCCAGAAGTCGATCGTCCCAGATCTCGAGCCCGTCGAACCGTTCGCGCCCCGCGCTGGTGGCGATGACCCGGCTGGACTCCGACCCCGGAACCCAGAGGCGCACGCCGTCCCCCCCGCCCCGCCAGGGGGCCAGCAGGAACCCCCCCACCTGAGGCGACCAGAGGATCCCGTTGGGATTCCCGGAGTCGTCCCCCTCGATGCCGATCACGCCGGCCTCCGGTCGGACCTGGATGACGCGCCATCCGCCGGTGTCCGTCACCCAGACCGAACCGTCGTCGGCCACCCCGATGTCGTTGAGGAAGCCGGGCTCTGTCTCAGAGAGATCCACGAAGGCCAACTGCGCCCCGGTCTCCCGGTGGAAGCCGTGCACCCCGTCGATGTCCGCCACCCAGAGCGTGTCCCCCTGGAGCGCCATGCCCCGACCGGAATGGAACGGTGCCTCCGGTGTTCCGGTGGCGAAGTCCATGGACTCGACGGACCCGTCCTCGGCCCGGACCCGGGCGATGGCGCCGTTGGAGTCCCGCTCCCCCGACTCGCCGGAGAACCCCGATACGAAGTAGACGTCCTGGCCGGGGTCGTACTTCACGGACTCCGGTTCGTTCAGGCCCTCCACCACGAGGACCCTCGTTTCGGGTCCCAGCGCCTCGGGCCACTCCGCTACGGTTCCGGCCTCCGCATCGTCCCCGGATCCGCCGGCCGGGTAGGCGTCGGATTCAGGGGACCCGCACCCCAGGGGCGTCAGGAGGAGGAGCAGGGCGAACGAGCGGCTGGACGGGATCATGAGTTCTCCTGATGGACCATCAGCGGAAGCGAGGGTGGGATGCGCCCGAACATCGGCGTCCCCTCGGGGGGCCGACAAGGGGGTCTCGCGGTTTTGGCACGCCCCCTGCAAATTGTGTAAGGCAGACATCGCCTGCGACCGGGTCCGCATCTCCGCGGATCGTGTTACGTAGAGCCAAACCCACGGTTCCAACGAGCACATTGGAGGTCGCGATGAGGTGCGCACTTTCTTCCCTGGTACGGAAATCCGTTCCGTTCCTCGCCGTTGCGTCCCTGTTGGCCGGCTATGCCTGCGAAGACGGGAGCACGGCCCTGGCGCCGGAGATCTCGCAGGTCCAGGTCCGCCTGGTCGACGCCCCGGATCCGGCCATCGAAATGGCCGAGGTCTGGATCTCCCGGGTCTACCTGATGCGGGAGGACGACGACGATGATCCCGACACCTCGAACCGGGTCGATCTCTACAACGACCCCGAAAACCCGCTCTACTACGACCTGCTGACCCTGCAGGATGGCTTCAGCGCTGACCTCACGGGATGGATGCCCGTGGAGGCCGGCGTGTACCACCAGCTCCGCATGATCGTGGACTCGGCCCGGGTGACCCTGGCCGAGGGCTACCACTTCAAGGACGGCTCGATGGTCGCTCCCCTGAAGGTCCCCGGCGGATCTTCGAGCGGCATCAAGGTGTTCCTCGACGCTCCCGTCGATGCCGAAGGCGGGGAGTCGACCACCATCACCGTCGACTTCGATGTCGAAGAGAGCTTCAAGATCCAGGGCAAGAACAACCCCAACGGCTTCAACGGGGTCATGTTCAAGCCCGTACTGAAAGAGAAGGACCGGGAGGAATCCAGCACTGACGGATGACGCTCGGAACCATGGTCAGTGTTCAGCGCTGGGGGGCCTGGCCTGGCCATGGTTGAAACGCGACAGGGGGTGGCCCGAAACGGGTCACCCCCTGTCTTTTTCTGCTATTGCTTCGCCCGCAACCGCGGGCGAGCGGACCCCCGATCTTCGACCTAGCGGCTCCCTCCATCCGCCGCCATGGCGCCACCGGACGGCGGCGCCGTGACCAGCGTGTTGAACAGGAACTTGAAGGTCCCGTGGGTCTGGGCCCGGTGCTGGGTCCGGAACCCGATAAGGACCACCCTGCCCTGACCGTGCTTCACGTTGGCTATTGCGATCCGGTTGGCGATCGCCTCCTCGCCGAGCAGCCAGCCGCTCTCCAGGACGTTCCGGTCCACGTACTGGGCCACCGCTTCCACGTCGCTGCTCCGCGCCCCGGCCCGCGTCTCGTAGGCCTGGTTCCCCCGCAGGAAGATGGCCAGCGCACGGTGCGGCATCCCGTAGCCGACATCGTGATCCGCATCGACGGTCATCCGGAGCGTGGAGCCCGGTGACCAGAACTCGTTGCCGTCCATTCCCGCCACGGCGTTGCGGATGGGTAGATCGAACTCCTCGATGGCCAGATCCCCGGCCCGGGCGAAGGTCACGAGAGTCCCGCCCTGCTGGACGAACTGCTCCAGGGCTGCCACCCCGGCGTCCCCGAACCCGGAGCGATACTCCGGCGGCACGTCCTCGACGTTGAAGCGACCCGCCTCGCCGGACGGGCCCTTCATCATCATGGGGCTGTCGTCGGGGAGGAGGATGACGTCGAAGTCGTCACGGAGATCGCCTTCCAGGATGCGGGCGTCCATGAGGGAGGTGTAGGGGAACTGGAAGTCCTCCAGCAGCCACCGGGTCCAGCCCTCGTCCATGTTCCCGCCCCAGTAGCGCTGGTACATCCCGACGCGCATCTGGTTCAGGGGATGACTCACCGTGGTGGGGTCGCTGGCGAGGGGCCGGAAATCGACCCCCGTCTCGCGAGCCACGGACTCCACGACCGCGGGATCGGCGTCGGCTCCGATCACGAAGTCCCCGGGCGCCAGGTCTCCGTGGGCGGTGTGGACGCGCCGCATCGGGACGTCGGCCTCGAACAGGAGGTTCATGGCTTCGAAGGAGTCGTTCAGGGAGCCGTTCAGGCTGTATCCCTGGGTCCCCACCCGGACCGAACCCGTCACCTGGATCCACTCCTGGACCCGCGGCAACCCCTCGGGCGGCGCCTCGGTCACCGGGTCCACCCGCACGCCCATGAACTCGGCCATGTTGTCGGTGGACATGTCGTAGGGCCGGATCGGATCGCCATCGGCCGTCCGGGTGAAGGTGTTGTCCGGGTAGTAGGTCTGCCCGAGAAGCCAGCGGATGACGCCCCGCTTCGGCTGGGCCAAGGTCACCACGTACGACCCGGCCCCGTAGACCCGGCCCTCATGCGTGAATTCGTTCGGAGACACCTTCACGTCGATTCCCTGCCCCAGCAGCTTGTTGACCATCTTCTCCATGGTCAGCGGGTCGTGCTGGTCCGCGGGGATCACGTAGGCCTTCACCTCGCCCTCCAGGCCCCGCTGGGTCTGGCGGCTCGCCTTGAGGTACGCGCTGCGGAGGACGGTCTCGCGGTTCTTGGCCGCGATCTCCAGCGGTGAGAAGGTGGCCACCTTCTGACGGACCACGATGTCCCGGACGTGCCACCAGCCTCCGCCCCAGGGGTTGGGGTAGGTGGTCTGCTCGGCGTACTCGGGGAACTGGCGGGACCCGTTCAGCTGGTCCGGGTGGACGTAGAGCGGATCGGCCATACGTGCGCTGGCCGACTCCGTCAGCATCCCCGCGATGTTGTGGAACGGCGTGATCCAGTGGAATCCGAAGTGTCCCCATCCGGAATAGATCGCGGCGCCGATGGCCCCGGGCAGGGCCTTCTCGTCCATCTTGTAGGCCATGTGGGCCCCGTACCAGCTCATCTCCCTCCACACGAGCGGGTCCGCCTCGGGACGGACGGGTTCCGCGTAGGGGGGAAGCGAGATGCGGGCCGTGTAGCCGCCCATCTGGTGGTGGTCGATGAAGGCCTGGGGCACCCACTCCCGGAACATGATCTCGGCGCCGTACTGCGACTCCACCGTGTTCTGCATGAACGCGTCACGGTTGTTGTCGTGGCCGATGTAGTAGTGGTACAGCCAGGGGAGGCGTGCGCCCTGGTAGGGCGTGCCGTTGGTTTCGGCCACCCAGTCGGCCACCATCCCGGTCCCGTCCGGGTTCAGAGACGGGATGAGGATGGAGATGGTGTTGTCGAGGATCTCCAGGATCTCGTCGTCGTCCCGGGTGGCGAACTCGTACATGATCTCCGCCGCCGACTGGGACGCCGCCACCTCGGTGGAGTGGAGTGCGTACGACTGGACGAACACCACCTTCCCGTTGTCGATGGCGTTCTTCACGTCGGCCTCGGAGTGACCCCGGGGGTCGGAGAGGACGGCGTTCATGGCCTTGTACTCGTCCAGCCGGGCCAGCGTCTCGGGTGCCGAGACGTAGGCCACCAGAAACGGGTTCCCGAGGGTGGAGGGTCCCATCTCGACGAAGGTGACGCGGTCGCTGGCCTCGTCGATGAGCCGGTAGTAGGCCACCAGGTCATCCCAGTGAGCCAGCTTCCCGTCCGTTCCCATCTGGAAGCCGAAGTACTCCTCGGGCGATGGAATGGCGGCGGGGGCCTCGCCACCGACGTCCTGGGCGGCAGCCGACCAGGGCAGTGTCGCCGTCAGCAGGGCCAGGGTCAGCAGTCCCAGCCGAGCTGGGAGGGAGGGCCGGGTGCGCGATCCGGGGGTCCTGCTCATGTCGATCTCCACGTTGGGGGCCGGTCCGGCTCTGGTGCCGGACCCACACCGTACTCCACCCCGGGGAGGCGGTGCAAGCGCTTGCCCCCGCCCGGACAAACAACATTTTCGGAGGGTCGCCTTCCCCTTCTGCACCCACCCCTCCCCCGGGCCCCATGATCCTGCGGATCCCTCTCCTCCTGACGGTGCTCCTCGCCTGGCCTCCCGCCGGGTTGGCACCGGCCCACGCCCAGGAAACCACGGGGCCACCCGGAGAGCAGGAGGGATCCGCCGGCGAGCCGGAGCCCGGATCGCACCTGGAGGTCTTCCTGGTCACGGCCGGTCCCGGGGACGCCATCTGGGAGCGGTTCAGCCACAACGCCATCTGGATCCGCGACAACCGCACCGGCCTGAACACGGCCTACAACTGGGGGATCTTCTCCTTCGACCAGGAGAACTTCATCGTCCGGCTGTTCCAGGGCCGGATGCTCTACGCCATGTACGGGCTCGACATGAACCGCATGGCGGCGTCCTACATGGCCGCGAACCGGGACCTGGTGGTGCAGCCCGTGGACCTGGATCCCGCCGAGAGGCTCGAACTCCAGGCGACCCTCCAGGCCATGAACAACGACCAGGATCGCTACTACCGCTACGACTACTACCGCGACAACTGCTCCACGCGGGTGCGGGACGCCCTGGACGCGGTGCTGGGCGGGCAGATCGAGGAGCGCTGGGGTGACGTCGCCACCGAGGAGAGCTACCGGTGGCAGACCCGCCGGGCGCTCCGGCGGGACCTCTGGGCCGCGACCGGCATCGACCTGTTCATGGGCATTCCCGCCGACCGGTACCTGACCGCCTGGGAGGAGATGTTTCTTCCCCTGCGGGCGCAGCGGTACCTGGAGGAGACCGAGATCCGCCGCGCCGACGGCTCGGTCCGTCCTCTGCTCGGTCCCCGGCAGACCCTGGGGGACGCCGACCGGCCGCCGGTGGCCGAGGCACCCAGGACCATCCCCTGGGCGGAGATCCTGATCGGGATCGGGCTCAGCCTGCTCCTGGTCGCGCTGGCCGCGTCGGGGGCCGGCGGACGGAAGGCGGGCACCGTGGCGTTCGGGCTGCTGGCCGGCCTCTGGATCACCCTCTGGGGAGTGATCGGAACCCTCATCGTGTTCCTGTGGACCCTCACCGACCACGTGTTCACGTACTCGAACGAGAACCTGCTCCAGGCCACGCCCCTCCACTTCGTCTGGGCCCTGGCGCTGTTCGGCGCCCTGCTCTCCGGCAACTGGGAGGGGGCCGCCCGCTGGGGGCGCCGGCTCCTGGCACTCTCCCTGGCCGGACTGGTTCTGCAGGTCCTTCCGGTCCTCGACCAGGTGAACGGGAACGTCCTGGCGCTGACCGTCCCCACGTTCCTGGCCGTGGTCTGGGGTGCGCGGGCCCTGGCCGACGCCTCCGAGGCACCGGAAACCATGGGCGAATCCGCCTAGCGCTCCCCCTCCCCGGCGATCAATTTCGCTGCCCCAACCCTCCGCCGGCCCCGGTCCGGCGGGACCGTCGCAACGCGCGCAGGAGCGTCCATGTTCGCCGTCTCACGCCCGCTTCGGGCACTCGTGCTTCTCGGAATCGCAACGACCCTGGCCGGCTCGGCCCCGGCGCCCCTCGCGGCCCAGGAGGACCCGGCCGTCCAGCGGGTGCTCGACCAGCTCCACTTCCGCGAGATCGGACCGGCCATCATGGGCGGCCGGGTGGCGGGCATGGCCATCCATCCCGACGAGCCGTCGAAGTGGTTCGTCGGCTTCGCATCCGGGGGGCTCTGGGTGACCGAGAATCACGGAACGAGCTGGACACCCCTCTTCGACGACCAGTCCACGGCCTCCATCGGCGCCGTGGCCCTGTCGCCCTCCAATCCGAACGTGGTGTGGGTGGGCACCGGCGAGCCGCAGAACCGGCAGTCGTCGCCGTACGGCGGGGGCGTGTTCCGGTCGGTGGACGGGGGTCGCACCTGGACCGACCTGGGGCTGACCGAGACCCGACACATCTCCCGCATCTTGGTCCACCCCCGGAACCCGGACGTGGCGTGGGTGGCCGCCGTCGGGCACCTGTGGGGCGCGAACCCCGAGCGGGGCGTGTACCGCACCCTGGACGGCGGCGCGACCTGGGAGCAGGTGCTCTTCATCGACGACGACACCGGCGCCATCGACATGAGCATCGATCCCAACGACCCGAACACGATCTTCGTCGCCATGTATCAGCGGCGGCGCACCGTATTCGGGTTCAGCGCCTCCGGCGGCGGGAGCGGGCTGTACCGGACCCTGGACGGCGGAGACACGTGGCACGAACTCCGCGAGGGCCTCCCCGAAGGCGATCTCGGGCGCATGGGCGTGGACGTGTGGGCCGGTGACGGCAACCTGGTCTACCTGAGCGTCGAGGCTGCGAACCAGCGGGACCGGGGGTTGTACCGCTCCACGGATCGGGGCGAGAGCTGGGAGCGGATGAGCAGTCAGAACCCCCGCCCCATGTACTTCTCGATGGTCCGCATCGACCCCAACAACCCCAACCGGATCTACATGGGGGGCGTGAGCCTGCCCATCAGCGACGACGGCGGGAAGACGTGGTGGGAGTACGATGGGTACACCGAGATCCACGTGGACTACCACGCGCTCGGGGTGGACCCGGCCAACTCGGACCACGTCATCGTCGGGAACGACGGCGGCGTGGCCAGCACCTGGGACGGCGCGAAGAACTGGACGCACCACAACAACCTGGCGGTGGGCCAGTTCTATGAAATCGGAGTCGACATGCGGGACCCGTACTTCGTGTGCGGCGGACTGCAGGACAACTCCTCCTGGTGCGCTCCCAGCAACAAGCTGGACGAGTACGGCATCGGGAACCGGGACTGGTACGACGTCTCCGGCGGTGACGGATTCTACAACCAGATCGACCCCACCGACTGGCGCTGGGTCTACACCGAGTCCCAGGGGGGCAACATCTCCAGGTACAACGCCATGACGGGGGAGACGGCCCGCATCCGTCCCATCCCTCAGCGGGGTCCCGGGGAAGCGGGGGATCCGGACCAGGCGCCCGCGGAGGGCGAGGACGAGGCGGACATTCCCAACTCCTACGACTTCAACTGGAACGCGCCGATCGTGGTCTCCCGCCACGACCCGTCCACGATCTACATCGGAGCCAACCACCTGCTCCGGTCCCGGGACCGGGGCCAGACGTGGGAGGAGGCGAGCCCGGACCTGACCGCCGGGATCGACCGGGACTCGCTGGAGATCATGGGTCGCCGACTGTCCGAGCCGCACCTCTCGCGGAACGACGGCATCAGCCGCTACGGCACCATCACCACCGTGGACGAGTCCCCCCTCGACGGGGACGTCGTCTGGGTGGGTACCGATGACGGGCAGGTCCAGCTCACCCGGGACGGCGGGGCCAGCTGGACGAACGTGACCGGGAACGTCCCGGGGCTGCCCGGCCGCCGCTACGTGAGCCGGATCGAGGCCTCCACCCACGAGCCGGGTCGGGCCTACCTCACCTTCGACGGACACTACGACGACGACTACTCACCCTACGTCTTCCGCACCGAGACCTTCGGAGAGGACTGGGAGCGGATCACCACCGGGCTGCCCAACGAGTCGGTCAACGTGATCCGTGAGCACCACGCCCGGCCGTGGCTCCTCTTCGCGGGGAACGAGGTGGGCGTGTGGGTTTCTCTCAACCGGGGGGAGCGGTGGAACCGCCTCTCGGGGAACCTGCCCACGGTCCCGGTGGACGACCTGGTCATCCACCCGCGTGAGAACGACCTGGTGGTGGGCACGCACGGCCGGTCCATCTGGATCCTGGACGATCTCATGGTCCTGGAGCACCTCTCGGACCACTTCGTCGAGACCGACGCCTACTTCGTGCCGCCCCGGCAGGCCACGCTGTGGTCCCGGTCCGGGGGCTGGCCCTTCTGGGGAGACAACTTCTTCGGCGAGAACCCGCCCGACGGCGCCGTCCTCCGGTTCCACGTCCCGGACCACAACGACGTGGACTCGGTGACCGTCACCATCACCGACGGTGCGGGCGCCACCGTACGGTCGGAGCGCCTGGAGGCCACGCCGGGTCTCACCCGCTGGGTCTGGGATCTGCGCCACGACGCCCCGGACGTTCCGGAGAACGCGGGTGGCGGCGGGTTCGGGTTCGGTGGGCCACCGCGGGGACCGACGGTCCTACCGGGCGAGTACACGGCGACGGTGGATGCGGGCTCGGTCCAGCCCCAGCAGCCGGTGAGCGTGCGGGTGGACCCGCGGGTCGAGACCACGGACCGGGATCTCCGGGCCCGACAGGCGGCCCTGATGGAGGTCCACGCCCTGTCCGGACCCGCCGGACACGCCCGGGCGCGGATTCGCGACCTGCAGGAGCAGCTGGCCGAGGTGAGCGACCTGCTCTCTCCCGCCGTAGAAACCGCCGACGGCGAAGACGATGCGGGAGGCGATGCCGGGGATGCCGGAGCCGGTGAGGGCGAGGGCGACAGCGCGTCCGATCCGCACGCCGACCTGCGTGAGACCCTGGAGTCGCTGGAGTCCCGCCTCCGGGAGCTGAACGAGGCGATGGGCGACGTGACGCCCGCCACCCGTCTTACCGGGACCATCGAGGGCCACTTCGGTTCACCCACGGGGGACCAGCTGTTCGCCATCGACCGGGCCTGGGACTCCCTTTCCCCTATCCTCGACGGGATCAACGAGCTCATCGAGTCCGAGATCCCGGCGTTCTACGAGGAACTGGACCGCCAGGGGATCCGGCCGGATCCCGGCGCGACGCTCGAGATGCCCCGGAGGCCCCGGGGGCGCTGACCCCGGACCGGCAGGGCACACACGAAGAGAGAGCGCCGGCCCGGGACGACCCGGGTCGGCGCTCTCTCGTGGGGGCGGGAATCAGCCCCGCCCTGGGACGGTGGCTAGCGGCGGCGCCTCAGCTCGACGTCTCCGCTCACCGTGTTCATGGAGAGCCGGCGGCTTCCGTCACCGATGATGCCCGACACGTCCAGCCCCACCCATCGGTGCTCGTCCCGGTCCTCCCGATCGAGATCGAAGTCCGAGCGGAAGTCACCGGACAGGGAGTTGAACTCCACCTCGGCCCCGAGATTGTCGGGGAGGCGGAGCGTGATGTCGCCGCTCACGGTGCTGAACTCGAGGCGATCCCAGTCCAGGCTCCCCATGGAGATGTCCAGCTCACCGCTCACGGTGTTGGCCCGCACCATTCCCGTGGTCGATACCCGGACGTCGCCGCTCACGCTGCTGGCCTCCACGTCGGACTCGAGGCCCTCGGCTTCCACGTCACCCGTCACGCTGGCGCCGAAGAACTCCACGCCGCTGGGCACCTGGACCTCGAACTCGACCGAGACGTCGATGTCCTGCCGGTGATGCCGGCCGTCGTTGTCGTCCCAGTTCCCGTTGTCGCAGCCCTCGTTGTCGAAGCGCCAGGACCCGTAGATCACGCACACGACCACCCCACCGCGCTCCTCCACGGCCCGGACCTGAACCTCGTCGAAGTCGCGCCGGTCTCCGTGCTTTCGGGCCACGACCCGCGCACGGGATCCGGGAGCCAGGGTGGCGTTCACATCACCCACGATCCCCTTCACCTCGAGGAACTGGTCCCGGCTCAGATCGCCGGACCACTCGAAGGGCTCCTGGGCCAGGGCCGCTTCCGGACCCGCCGACAGACCTGCCAGGACGGCCACCAGGGCCGATGCCACCGTTACACGCCGAACCATCGTCATCTCCGATCCACCTCCACTGGGACGATCCCGCGGCCGGCACCCGATGCGGAGCGTTCTCCACCGCCGGCCCGTTCATTGATGGGATGCCGGTCGTCGGCCCGAGGTTTGAACGCCCTGCGAACGGACAGAGACGGTGCCGGCGTCATCGGCCAGCTGAAGGTGGTTCTCGAGCCGAGGAAGATGACGTTGCCGAAGTCGTCGGAGGCGGCGATCCCAGAGTACCCCGCAGGGGTCGGCACGATGATCCGGGCGTGGTTCGCGCCGGACTCTCAGTCTCCGGCTGAAGCCGCCCCCGCCCCGTTCTGCATGACCGTGGCGACCTGGGTGTACGCCTCCGCCCACGCGTCCCGCGTCGCGTCGTCGAATTCCGGCCCGAGCACCCGCTCCATGGCACCCAGGAAGGCCTCACCCACCGTCAGGTAATCCCGGGAAACCACTCCGTATCCCCGGTGACGCCGACCGGAATCCCGAAGCGCAGGCACGAGCTGGCCCGAGTCGTCGACCACGCGGACGATCTCCGTCATCATGGCGAGGAACTTCTGCGCCTGGATCTCCATGTCGGTGGCGGCGAACAGGTCCCGCAGGGCGGGGTCCAGTTCGAAGAGTCGGGCGTAGAAGGCCTCCGCGAGATCGTCGGCTCTCTCCTCGACCAGGGACCAGCTGTCCCTCAGTCGTTCGATGTCTTGGGGTTCCATGGATCGGAAGTCGGGGGCAAGGATGGTGAGGGAATGGGATCGACTCAGTCCGCTGCCAGGGAGTCGCCGCCCGGCGGCGTGTTGAACCGTCGGATCGTGGTCATGTCAGCCTGCGGGCGCACGGCCAGGTAGGCGAGCCCCCTGGAGGTGATCTCCAGAGCGGTCTGAGCCGGGATCCGGGGAGACTCGACCCGGCGGACCAGTTCGAGGTCCTCGAGCTGGAGCAGGAGGAGGTGCTGCGTCTCCCTCGTGACGGGCCACCGCCGGGGCAGTTCGGCCACGGCCAGAGGTCCCCGGACCGCCAGGGTCTCCAGGATCCGGTCCTTGGCCGCGGTCATGAATCCGATGCTTGTGGTGGGCGCGTTCACGGCGTGTCTCCCTGTGCTGCGAGCATGTATTCGAAAGGCGGCGCGTCTGCCCCGCTCAGAGGAAAGAGCGCAAACCCGCCGGAAATGCGCTCACATGGGTGGAGGAAGCTCACGGTCCCGCCACCACCACACCCCCGGGTCCGCCGGCACTGCTGGCGCGATCGGGTTCGACCGCCCTTAATTGGGACCACGCTCAAGGGGACACCGGATGAACGAACGCGAAGACGTGACGCAAGCCCTGGCGGACCTCGTCGGCGGGGATCCGGACGCCATCGACCGCCTCCTGCCGATCGTGTACGAGGAACTCCGGGACCTGGCCCGCCGGGAACTGCGCCGTGAGCGGGCGGATCACACGCTCCAGGCCACGGCGATGGTCCACGAGGCCTACCTCAGGCTCATCCAGCTGGACCGGGTGAGCTGGGAGGGGCGGTCCCACTTCTTCGGGGCCGCCGCCATGGCCATGCGCCGGATCCTCATCAGCTATGCCCGGAGCCGGAACGCACAGAAGCGGGGAGGCGGCGCACCTCACGCCTCTCTGGACGACGTCATCGTCGCGGCCCGGGAACGGCCCGCCGAGATCCTGGCCCTGGATGAGGCCCTGGAGCGCCTGGCCGAACTGAACGAACGCCAGGCCCGGGTGGTGGAGTGCCGGTTCTTCGCCGGCATGAATATCGACGAGACCGCGGCCGCTCTCGGCATCTCCAACGCGACGGTTCGTCGGGACTGGGCCCTGGCCCGGGCCTGGCTCAACCGCGAGCTCACCGACGAAGGACCCCCCGCGGCTTCCTCGGAGGACACCGAGGAGTGAGCGACGGCCTCTCACCGGACCGCTGGGCCAGGGTGGAGGAGCTCTTCATCGAGGCCCTCGACCTGTCCCCGACGGAGCGGGGGGCATTCCTCGACGAGCGCTGCGCCGACGACCCCGAAGTCCGGGGCGAAGTCGAATCCCTTCTGTCCTCCCATGACGACGTGGGCCCGCTGCCCACCGAAGAGGAGGAGACCCGCCTGCGGGGCCGATTCCCCGAACGGATCGGCGACTACCGGATCGTCCGCCAACTGGGCGAGGGTGGCATGGGGGTGGTCCTGCTGGCCATCCGCGAGGCCGCCGGGTTCGAGCAGACCGTCGCGCTCAAGATCCTCCGGGGCGCGTTCGTGGACCCGGCCGTGGCGCGCCGCCTGGAGGAGGAACGGCGGATCCTGGCCCGGCTGGAGCATCCGGGCATCGCCCGGCTCATCGACGGAGGGGTGACGGAGGACGGCCAGCCCTACTACGCCATGGAGTACGTGGCCGGTGAGAGCATCCTCGACTACTGCGATACGCGCCGACTGGGTATCGAGGAGCGGCTGGAGCTGTTCATCGAGGCCTGCGAAGCGGTCCACTACGCCCATCAGCAGCTGGTGGTGCACCGGGACCTGAAGCCGTCCAACCTGATGGTGACCACCGATCACCGGCCCAAGCTGCTGGACTTCGGGATCGCCAAGGAGGTGCAGCCCGACGACGTCACCGGGCACACGGGCCTGTGGGTGACCCCGGCCTACGCCTCCCCGGAGCAGGTCAACGCGGGCCCGGCGTCGACGCTCTCGGACGTCTACGCGCTCGGAATCCTGCTCTGTGAACTCCTGACCGGATTTCGCCCCTACCGTACCTCCGGCGTCCCTCCCACCGAGCTGGGCCGCATCATCACGGAGGTGCCGCCGCGGAAGCCCAGCGACCTGGCGACGAGCGGACCGCCGCCGACGGAGGGCAGCGAGCCCACCCCGGACGAAGCGCTGGAACTGGCGGCAGCGGCCCGGAGCACTCAGCCGGCGCGACTGTCCCGAGCCCTCCGCGGGGACCTGGACCTGATCGTCCTCACCGCGATCGAGAAGGACCCACAGCGGCGGTACGGGTCCGCCCGGCGACTGGCGGAGGATCTTCGGCGATTCCTCGAGGGACGGCCCATCGAGGCCCGGCCGCCCAGCGCCGCCTACCGCCTGGGGCGTTTCGCCCGCCGACACCGCGCGGCTCTGGTGACCGCGGCCCTGGTTCTGGTGGCGCTGGGCCTGGGTGGAAGTGCAGCGGTCTGGCAGGCGCGGCGGGCCGAGATGGAGGGGAGCCGTGCCGACACGGAGGCGGACCGGGCCCGCCAGGTCACGGCCCTGGTGACTGAGATTTTCCGGCTCGGCGACCCCACCCTGACCCAGGGCGACACCCTCGGGATGCGTCAGTTGCTCTCGGAGAGCCGCACCCAGGTGGAGGAATCCCTTACGGGTGATCCGATCCTCCAGGCCACGCTGTTCCTGGAACTGGGCCGTGTCTACGCGAACCTGGGGTCCCTGGAGGAGGCGACCCGCCTCTCCCGCGACGTGCTGTCCCTCCGGGAGGAGTTCGAACACGGGACCCTGGCCTACGGCGAGGCACTCGGGTTCGCGGGGCTGGTGGACCGACAGGCCGGTCGGAGCGTTGAGGCGATTCGGAATCTGGAGGCCGCGCTGGCGCTGTACGACGACGTGGGAGCGCCTGAGGATGAGGACCGGGCCACCCTCCTCGTAGCGCTGGGATGGGAGCTGCGCTCCGACCAGCAGTACGAAAGGGCCGAGGCGCTGTTCCGCGAGGCCATGGCCATCCACACCTCGGATCCGGGCGGAGCCAGTCCGGCGGTGGCCGGCAGCATGTTCGGCCTCGCCTCGACCCTCCACGACCAGGGCGCCTTCGACGAAGCCGAGAACATGTTCCGGTCCGCCATCGAGATGGGAGGCACCGACCGGCCCAACGCCGTGGCCGCCGCGGCCCTCTCGAATCTCGGCATGATCCGGAGACTCCGAGAGCAGTACATCGAGGCAGAGCCGCTCACGCTGACGGCCCTGGAGATGTACGAGTCCCTGTTCCAGCCCGACCACCCCGACGTCATCGGCGCCAGGGAGCAGTGGGCGAGCGAGCTGGCCGCCCTGGGCCGCTACCGGGAGGCGGACGCGCTGTACGCCACGACCCTGGACCAGGCCGTGCGCGTCCTGGGAGAGGAGCACCCCCGGACCCGGGGCGCCCGCGAGGGCATGGCGTCCGTGGACTGGACCCTGGCCCGGTACGACCTGGCCCTGGCCCGGATCGACTCGGTCGTAGCGGCCAAGACGCGGGCCCACGGCGGAGATCACCCGGGGACGGTCTACAGCATCCTCTCCCTCGGCGACATCGAAGTCGAGCGCGGCCGCCCCGAAGCCGCCCTGACCTGGTACGGCGAGGCCCTGGCCATGGGGGAGCGACTGGGTGGGACCCAGGGCGTGTACGGCATGCTCGCCCGGGCCGGACAGGCCCGAGCCCACATGGTGGCCGGGGACCTGGAGCGAGCGGCGGCTCTGGCGGACACCGCGCGAACCATGGCCGAAGAGCTGCTTCGACCGAGCCATCGCTACGTGCAGCAGGTCCTGCGCACCCAGGCCGAGCTCTTCATCGCACAGGGCCGACCGGCCGAGGCGATCCAGTTGCTCGAGGGGGTCCGGGAGGTGGAGAGCCAGGTCCGTCCCAGCCCCCACAGCCGCATCGGCCAGACCGATCTGCTCATGGCGGAGGCCTGGCGGGCCATGGACCGGCCCGCCGAGGCCGAGGCGGCCTACCGGAGCGCGCTTGCCGAGCTGGTCGAGCTACCGAGCCAGCACCCGCTCACGGCCCGGGCCCGGCAGGGCCTGGCGTCCGTCAGCCAGTAGAGCCCTTCAACTCCCCGTGGGTCTCCCGGCCCACTCGCACCACGATTTCGGGGATTGCACGGACGTCCTCCTCGTCGGTGCGGAAGTTCACGATGCAGCCCCTCAGCACGTAGCGGCCCTGGAGGATGGCGTTGGAGAGGAAGACCTCGCCCCCCCGCTCCAGTCGCGCCTGGACCTCCCGGTTCAGTTCACTGAGGTAGGTCTCCGTCTCCTCCTCCCCCAGCCTCTCCCACAGCTCCGGCGGGACGTAGCGGAAGGTGGAGATGCTCAGCCCGCAGGTGAACGTCTCGAGCTCGGGCTGGGCCTCGGCATGCGCATGCAGGCGCTCGGTCAGGCGCACGTCGTCCCCCACCATGCGCTCGTACCCCTCCCGTCCCACCTGCTGGAGCGCCATCCACACCTTCAGGGCACGGAACCCCCTCGAGTTCTGGGGCCCCAGGTCCACGAAGTTGGTGGCCTCCACACCGAAGTGGTAATACGGCGGATGGTAGCTGAAGGCGTTCCGGAGGTGTTCCTGGTTCCGGACCAGAGCACACCCCGCCTCGAGCGGTGAGTAGAGCCACTTGTGCGGATCCACGGCCACCGAGTCGGCGAGGTCGAGGTGATGCAGTTCCTCGGGGGCGTCGGGCAGCATGGCGGCGAAGGCCCCGTATGCCCCGTCCACGTGGAACCAGGTGTCCCGTTCCCGGCAGATCTCGGAGATCGCCCGAAGGTCGTCCACCACCCCGGTCATGACCGATCCTCCCGTGCCCACCACCATCATCGCCCGCTTTCCGTCGGCCTCGTCCCGGTCCATGGCGCGCTGAAGCGCATCCAGGTCCATGCGGAGATCATCGCCGGTCTCGATCCAGCGGATGGCGTCGGTCCCCAGCCCCGAGAGGTCCGTGGCCTTCTGAATCCAGGTGTGGGTCTCGGCGGAGGCATAGACCACGAGGTCCCGGCCGTCAGCAGCGCGACCGGTCTGGCGCATGTCCGAGCCACCGGCGGCAATCCGTGCCGCCCAGAAACCCACCGTGTTCGCCATGTTCCCGCCGCTGACCAGAATCCCGCCGGCGTCCACCGGGTAGCCCAGCAGCTCGGCGATCCATCGAACGGTCTGGGCCTCGATCTCGCTGGCCACCGGGGAGAGGACCCAGGCCCCCAGGTTCGGATTCGCCGCGGAGGCCAGCAGGTCCGAGAGCATGCCGATGGGTGCGGCGGATGAGGTGATGTACCCCATGAACCTGGGGTGCCCATTGTGGAGCCCGTGATCGAACAGGAGCTCTCCGGTCTCTCTAATCAGCTCACCGGCGTCTCGACCCTGGTTCGGGAGCGGCCGGTGGGCCGAGATCCGGTCACGGATCTCGAGCGGAGACTCTCCGGTGGTCACGGCCCGCTCCGGCCACGAGTCGAGGAACTCGGCGATCTGGTCCACCAGCTCGTGGCCCAGCCGTCTGAATTCGGCGCCGTCCATGGCGAGGGGAGCGTGGCGGGTCACGGCGGGATTGTCGGACATGGAAATCTCCGGAGCATGGTCTCGGCATCGGGTGCTCGAATGCCCGCGAGTCCGCGGGCGGGAGGCGGATAGTGGAACGCCCGGGGGGCCTCCGCCACTATAAGCGCATGGAGCCCTCCGGATCGCTCATCCGGGGGACCGTCTCCTTTCGGATCGGCACGTTCATCCCGATTGGCGCCGGGTAAGGCCCGGTCCCGGGCCGACGTAGATTTGGGCACTGAATCCATCGTGACCCGAGGACTGGCATGACGCCATTGATACAGACCCTCGTGCCCGCCCGGGCCAGCCGGCTCGGATGGGCCACCCGACTCGCCCTCGTGACCGGACTCACGCTCATCGTCGGTGCGTGCTCCGACTCGGTCGGCCCTCCCGTGGACTCGGTCCTCGGCCCCTGGGAAGTGCAGACCATCGCCGGCGAACCCGTGCTGGTCAGCCACATTCCCGGATTCACCCTCACCCCCGAGGGTGAGATCGGCGGCAACCTGTCCTGCAACTTCTTCGGCGGCTCGTACGACTACTCCGATGCCGAGATCCGGGTGTGGGACGTGTACCAGACCGAGATGCTGTGCTCGCCGGTGCCGGTGATGGAGCAGGAACGAGCCGTCCTGGACGCCCTGCTCCACGTGACGACCCTGGGTCTGGAGGGCCGGACGCTGATCTTCCGCGACCGGGAAGGGACGGAACTGCTGACCGCCGTTGCGGTCGTCGACGCCGACTGAGCCCGGCTCAGCGGAGCCCGGGCGAACCGGAGACGGGGATGCGTCGTTCCCAGCCCGTCGAGGTCCGGCCCGGGGCTATCTCCCCCGAAGGCTGAGGGCCACCCGGATCAGTTCATCGGCGCTCTCGGGCTCACCCTGGTTGAGGGCGGATCGCACCGCTCCGTCGGCATCGGCGAAGGGGTAGCCCAGCGCCACCAGGGCCGCCACCGCGTCCTGGGCCATGGCCGGGACCGCCCCACCCTCGGCTCCCGGACCTGCGTCGGCCGCACCCAGGGCCAGGTCCTGAACCTTGTCCGCCAGGTCGAGGACGAGGCGTTCGGCGGTCTTCTTTCCGATCCCCGGCACCTGCGTGAGGGCGGCGACGTCCTTCTCCGCCAGGGCCTGAGCCAGGCGCTGGGCCGTGTAGGTCGACATCATGGCCAGCGCCAGTTTCGCCCCCACGCCCGACGTGCCCATGAGGCGCGTGAACAGCACCCGCTCGGATTCCTCGATGAATCCGTAGAGCGTGGCAGAGTCCTCCCGGACCACGTAGACCGTTCGCAACTCCACCGCCCCTCCGACCTGCGGGACCTGCTGGAGGACCATGAGCGGAACGTCCACGGCATAGGTGAGGCCGGCGGCCGTTTCGATCTCCAGCCTGTCCAGGTCGTTGGAGATCAGGGTTCCCTTGATTCGGCTGATCATGCGGATCCCGGGGGGATGGTCGATGGAGGGGAACGGCGATTCTACGGGGCTCGAGGGCGCCCGCCCCAATCTCACCGCTGGCCGCGGCTTCCGCGAGGGGTGCGGCGGGGCGGGCCCGCCGGACACGCCACCGGGCTTCGCCGGACCGCGTCTCCTGGTTCAGCCTCCGCCCGAGACGGGCTCAGCCTTCGCCGGAGCCCTCGTCGCCGGCCAGGCCGGACGGATTGCCGTCCTCGGCGAGCGCTTCGAGTCCCTGCCCCCGATCGGCGGCGCCGGAGGTGAACAGGATGCCTCCCCGGTCGGCAACCGCCGAGACGCCGGGCGCCAGCACCATCGGTGCGACACCGCCGTCGGAGGAGTGGGGGTATACGGTCGATACGTTCTCGATGCGGACCTCGAAGGTGGTCGGGTCCGGAATCATCGGATCGACCGGATCGTCGTCACAGGCCACGAGGGCTCCGGCGAGGAGCAGGGGTACGGTGCGCAGAGAGATCATTGTCGGGGTTCTCCATGGGGTCGAGTGTGATGGTGCATTCGACCCGGAGAAAAGCAGGGAGGACGCCAGCGGCGAACACACCCGTGCCACTCAGCGCATCTTTCTTCCCCGCAACGCCTTACAGCATCTCGGGGGGCTCCACACTTCGACGGAGACCGTTTCAATGGAACGGCTTGGAACGTTCCGGGCTCGGCTCATGAAACGTTCCACGCCGGTCCCAACGGTCCGCCCGCAGGCGTCCGGGCGGGCGCGCCCGACCCTTCCCCTTGACACCTTAGGGGAACCGTGTGACCGTTCCCCTAGAACTCTTAGGGGAGCCGCCCTCACCGCTCCGTTGGCCCCCGGACCCGAGCCGGACCCAGCCTCATGACACGCATCGACCTTCTACAGGGCACCCTCGACCTCCTGATCCTCCGGACCCTCACCGGCGGACCGCGCCACGGTTACCAGATCGCCCGGGCGATCCGCACGGCCAGCGAGGATGTACTCCAGGTGGAGGAAGGGGCGCTCTACCCGGCCCTGCACCGGCTCGAGGACCGGGGGTGGGTCATGGCCAGCTGGGGACTGAGCGAGAAGAAGCGCCGGGCCAAGTTCTACGAGCTGACCGCGAACGGGCGGGAGGCCCTGGCGTCGCAGAGCCAGACCTGGGATGCCTATGTGGCCGCGGTGGCTCGGGTCATGGACGCGGAGGAGGCCGCGTCGTGAGACCCCTGGACGGCCCCGCCCGGATCGACCGGGACGTCGCGGCCGAGATCGAGGCTCATATCGAGCACATGGTGGACGACCTGGTGGACCAGGGGGTCCACCCGGAGGAGGCCCGCCGGCAGGCCGAGGCCCGCTTCGGCGACATCAACCGGATCGCGGCGGAGTGCCGGGCGATCCAGCGGAAGACGATGAAGAAGAGGAGGATGGGTGACATGCTGGACGCGGTGCGGCAGGACCTGAGCTTCGCGGTGCGGAGGGTACTGAGGAACCCGGCGTTCGCCGCCGTCGTGGTATTCACCCTCGCCATGGGTGTCGCGGCCACGACCAGCGTGAGCAGTATTCTCCGATCGGTGGTGCTCGAACCGCTTCCGATGGCCGACCCCGATCAGATCGTGATCGCGGAAAACCTCACGCCCCAGGGCGAACACTTCTCCGTATCCGAACCCATGTTCCTGGACTGGAGCGAGCGCGCCCGCGTGTTCCAGGGATTCGGAGCCCTGGCGACCCGGGCGAGCGTGCTCCAGGGGACGACCGAGTCCGTCAACGCCACCAAGGTCTACGTGAACGCGGGCTTCTTCGCCCTTCTCGGCATCGAGCCGGAGTTGGGACGGGAGTTCCTCCAGGACGAGGACCGGCCCGGGGACCGACGGGCCGTCGCCATGCTGGCCCACTCCCTGTGGGTGGAGCGATACGCATCGGATCCCGGTGTGGTGGGCACCACGGTCACCCTGGATCAGAGCACCCTCGAGATCGTGGGCGTGGCCCCGGCCGAGATGGACGAACTGCTGGACGGCCTGGATGTCTTCGTGCCCCTCAACGCCGACCCCGACATGGATCGGGGGGAGCACTACCTGACCGTCGTCGGACGCATGAACCCGGGGACGACCATGACCGACGCCTCGGCGGACCTGGTGGCCGTTACGGAGGAACTCGGCCGTACCTACTCCGAGGACGCCGGCTGGTCGGCCCAGCTCGTGAGCGCGGAGGAGTTCTTCATCGGCAGCTCCACCACCCAGGCGGCCTGGGTGCTCCTGGTCGGGGCTCTCATGGTCCTGCTCATGGCCTGCGTGAACATCTCCAACCTCATGCTCGCGCGGGCCACCACCCAGCACGGCGAGATGGGGATCCGGGCCGCCCTGGGCGCCCATCGTCGGAGGCTGGTCCGGCAGGTCTTCACGGAGAGCCTGGTCCTCGCGGCGATCGGCGGGGCCATCGGGGCCGCCGCGGCGTTCGTGATCCTCCCCATGGTGCAGGCCCTCGGCGCCGCCCAGGTGCCTCGCCTGGACAAGGCCAGCATCGACGGCGGGATCCTGCTGGTCACACTGGTCAGCGTGGCGGGCGCAGCTGTCCTGTTCGGAATGACACCGGCCCTCCGGCTCCGCGAGGACAGCCCGGCCGCGCTCCTGAACTCCGCCCGGGGTGCGACCCGGCGGCGGAGCTTCGGGCGCACCTTGCTGGTCAGCGCCCAGGTGGGCCTGTCGGTGGTCCTGCTGGTGGGGACCGGCCTGCTCATGCGGTCCTTCATGGAGCTCACGGCGGTGGATCCGGGCTTCGAGCCCCGGGGTGCGATGACCGCACAGCTGGACCTCCCCGACGGCACGTACGACTACACCGTCCGGGGCCCGCTCATGCAGGAGATCCTCGACGAGATCGGGGCCATCCCCGGCGTGGTGCACGCCGGCGCCACTCCCATCTCGCCCCTGAAGGGGAACAGCCTCGCGAACTTCATCGCCCGGGAGGACCGGATGCCGGACCGGGCCGAGGAGTTCACCGGGATCTACTGGCGGGCCGTCACGCCCGGGTTCTTCGAGGCGATGGACCTCGACGTGCGCAGTGGCCGGTCGCTCACCCGGGCCGACGGCACGGAGGGCCCGATCCCCGTGCTCATCGGCGAGTCGCTGGCCCGTCGACTGTGGGCCGACGGCGATCCTATCCGGGACCCCATCGGTGAGACCCTCGTCTGGGGAGATCCGGACGGGAGTCGGGTGACCGTCATCGGAGTGGTGGAGGACCTGCAGGACGTCGCCCTGGACATCGATCCTCCCTACATGCTGTACCGGCCCCATGCCCAGGTGCCCTGGGCGGCCATGACCGTCATCGTGCGGTACGAAGGAGATGCCGCCGGTATCGCAGAGCAGGTTCGCCAAGCCGTGCGCCGGGTCGACCCGGGGCTTCCGGTGCCGGAGCTGGAGTCCCTGGAGGAGAACGTCCGGCGGGCCGTGGCCCAGCCCCGGTTCAACATGACGCTCCTGGGTGGGTTCGCGTTCGCCGGGCTGATCCTGGCGGTCGTGGGCCTCTACGGCATTACGGCCTTCGACGTGAGCCAGCGGTTCCGGGAAATCGGGATTCGGATCTCCCTGGGGGCCGAACCGGGCCGCATCCGCTCCATGATCCTCCGCGACAGCCTCGTCGTGGTAGCGGTGGGTGGCGCGATCGGCCTCTTCCTGGCGTGGGCGTCCAGTCGCTGGCTGGAGAGCCTGCTCTTCCAGGTCACCCCGGCGGACCCGGCCACCTGGGTGGCGGCAGTCACGACCATCGCGCTGACGGCGGGAGCCGCGGCGTGGATTCCGGCCCGGCGAGCCACCCGGGTGGACCCGACGACGGTGCTGACGGCCGAATAGTGCGCTAGAGCGAGGGCCCGACGAAGCAGTACGTCAGCGCAGCCGCCACCCCGTCGGCGGCGTCCGCCGGCTGGGGCGGCGTCTTGAGCCGGAGGTGCTGCTGGACCATGAAGGCCACCTGGTCCTTGGTCCCCTTCCCCGTGCCCGTCACGGCCTGCTTGATCTCCGGGGCGGTGAACTCGGCGATGCGGCGGTCCTGCAGAGACGCGGCCAGGAGGATCGCGCCGCGCGCGTGACCCAGCGTCAGAGCCGATCGGGCGTTCTTCCCCTGGTAGACGTCCTCCACGGCCACCACGTGGGGATCGAAGCGGTCCATCACCTGCTGGACTCCCTCGAACACCTCCCGTATCCGCGCGGGCAGCGGCGTCTGCGGCGAGGTGCGGATCACGCCGCACTCCAGCAGTGAAACGGCGCCGCGGCCCGTTCGGGCCACGACGCCGTATCCGGTCACCGCGGTTCCCGGATCGATCCCCAGTACGACCAGGGAGTCCTCGTTCCGGAACGCGGAGGAGTCGGGCACCCCGCCTACTCCATGGCCTCGGCCATCGCAGCCTCGTCGATATCGGCGTTGGTCCAGACCTTCTGGACGTCGTCCGACTCGTCGAGAGCCTCCATGAGCCGGATGAGCCTGTCGGCGTCATCCCCGCCCACGGCCACCTCGTTCTGGGCCACCATGGCCAGCTCCGCGGAGGTGCTGGCGATGCCGGCCGCGGTGAGGGCGTCCCGCACGTCGTTGAAGTCCGTGGCCTCGGTGGTCACCACGAACTCGTCGCCCTCGTTGGCCACGTCCTCGGCCCCGGCGTCGATCGCCGCCTCGAACACCTCGTCCTCGGAGTGGGCCTCCGCGGACACGGTGATCAGCCCCTTCCGCTCGAACTGCCAGGCCACCGATCCGCTCGTGCCCATGGAGCCGAAGTTCTTCTTGAGGATGTGGCGCACGTCGGCCACGGTGCGGTTCTGGTTGTCGGTGAGGGTCTCGATGTAGAGGGCCACGCCGGCCGGGCCGTACCCCTCGTAGACCACCTCCTCGTAGCTCACCCCTTCCAGCTCGCCGGTGCCCTTCTTGATGGCCCGCTCTATGTTCTCGGACGGCATGCTGGCCTGCTTCGCGGTGTCCACCGCCAGCCGGAGACGCGGATTGAACTCGGGGCTCCCGCCGCCCTCCTTCGCCGCAACGGTGATCTCGCGGATCAGCTTCGTGAAGACGGCGCCGCGCTTGGCGTCATTGACCGACTTCTTCCGCTTGATCTTGGACCATTTATTGTGACCAGCCACGTCCTGCTCCTCCGAAAACCAGGGGGTACACATCCGGTCCCGGGCCGCCCTCCGGCCCACCGGCGGTCGGGGGCGCGGAACCGAGCGAATAAGCTACTTCGGAGGGGGCGGGGGGATCAATTGGGGAGAGCCGCCCACGGTCCCGCGTCGGCAAGGCCCGAGCAACGCATTGCTCTCCACAGCGTATCAGTGAATTGTGGACGGACCGATATTCAGCTCAGCCAGCGGAATGCGCAGGATACCATTCGCCCTCGGGGCGGCTCTCGCCCTCGGACTCATGCAGCCCCATGGAGTGGAGGCCCGGCAGGATCCCCAGCCGGCTACCATCCGTGGGTTCGTGTATGACTCCACCACCCATCTGCCCCTCGCCGGGGCCAGGGTGGCCATCATGGGCGTATCCGACCTGTCCCTCTTCTCCGACACGGATGAGACCGGGCAGTTCGAACTCACGGACGTCCCTCCCGGCGAGCACTGGCTCTCCTTCTTCCACCCGAAGCTTCAGACCCTGGGCCTGAGCCCGGCCGCACAGCAGCTGGACCTGGGGCCCGGGGACGTGGAGCAGGTGACGCTGGCGGTGCCCTCCATGGAGACCGCCATCTCCGGGTGGTGCGCCCTCGAGCCCGGGTTCGGCGGGACCGTGGACGTGGGAGGGATCGTGGTCGACTCCCTCACCGGCGTTCCGCTGCCCTCCACCCGGGTGTTCCTGAAGGAGCTCGGGCGGGACATCCACGGAGAGAACGGCACGACCCGCACCGACACCACCGACGCCGCCGGGCGCTACGCGTTCTGTAACCTGCCCAGTCGGGAGGCGGCGGAAATCAGCGCGGTGTTCGGAAAGAACGAGAACGACGCTGAGCCCGTCACGCTGGGCCCGGACCTGGAGGGTGTCGTCCACGACATCTGGCTTCGCCTGACGGAGGCGGTCTCCATTGGCGGCGTGGTGAAGGACATGAGCACCGGCGAGCCCATCCCCGGGACCGAGGTGGTGGTGGTGGGCACGGGTGAATGGGGCATCACCGACAACGACGGCAAATTCGCGTTTACCGACATCCCCCCGGGGCGACACATCCTGCAGACGGACCACATCGCCTACCGACCCCGAACCGACTCCATCACGGTGTTCAATCGGGAATCGGTGGGCCTGGAACTCCTCCTGTCCTCCCAGGCCATCGCGCTTTCACCCCTGATCGTGACGGGCCGGGCCCGCAACGGGCCCATGGGTGACGTCCGGACCATGGGCACCCGCTTCGACGGAATGACCCGGGAGGAGGTCGACGCGATC
Organism: Gemmatimonadota bacterium; assembly: GCA_039587435.1. Classification (GTDB taxonomy): domain Bacteria; phylum Gemmatimonadota; class Gemmatimonadetes; order Longimicrobiales; family Gaopeijiaceae; genus JBDHIJ01. The sequence continues at coordinate 574 of JBDHIJ010000046.1, read as the reverse complement.
CTGCCCCGGTCCAGAGACGTCCCGTCACTCCTGCGGAACGCCCGGATGCCGAGCTTCTCGATCCGGGAGGTCACCTACAAGACCGGCCTCGGGTGGGAGAGGGGCGTCTGCATCGAGGCCACCCGGCGGCCCACCCGGAACTCCTTCCAGTGCAACATGATCACCGTCTACGTAAACGACGTGGAGCTTCCGGCGGCCGACCTCTTCCTCCAGGACATGGATCCGAACACCATCGACCGCTTCCAGTTCATTCCCGCCCTGGAGGCCATGGCCCTCTATGGGGATCGCGGGCGGTACGGGGTGCTCCTCCTCTACCTCCGCTAGACCCCGGGCCCGGGCCGATCGGCCCGGCCGAGGCAGCCGTTCTCCAGCTCGTCTTCCTTGTGGTCCCAGTCGCCATGGCCCAGAATGGATATTCTGGAATCAGCCATCCATCGTGGAGACTGCATCGTGGCTCGACGACCCGAGTACGACCCCGACGAGGCCCTGGACCGAGCCCTGGAGGTGTTCTGGGAGCGGGGGTACACCGACACCTCCATCCAGGACCTGGTGGATGGCACCGGGGTCCAGCGAT
>JBDHIJ010000045.1:0-34322 GCA_039587435.1 Gemmatimonadota bacterium | reverse complement strand
TCCTCCCGGAGCGGCCGTCCTCGGCCCGCTCACCGCTGCGAATCAGGAAGGGCCCCACGGTGAGGCCAAGGTACACCGCGATCAACGGGAGCCGGTGCAGCGGGTGGAACCCGATGGAGCACCGCTCCGGGTCATAGATCGGGTCCGCCAGGAGGTGGTCCACGTCCACGACCATGGTGGCGAGCAGGATGAACGCGGCCGACCGCCACTCGGGCCGATAGACGGCGATGGCGACAGCGACCGGCACGATGAAGTGGAGGGCGACGTGGAACATGGCTCTCAAACTAGCAGGGCGGGGCCGGGCTCTCTGCCCGACCCCGCCTTTCCCTGCCCGCCTCGGTGGGCGGACCCGGGTGGCTCGAGCCCGTGATCAGGCCTCAGGCCGGAACCCGTCCGGGTTCTCTTCGAAGCCCCACATGAAGGGCGGCTCGCCCCCGGCGGCCCGGACGTAGGCGAACAGCTGACCGCGGTGATGCATGAACTCGTCGTTGATGATCACCATGGAGAAAACGCCGTTCAGCCCCGGAATCCCCCAGCGGTTCTGTACTTCCCCGGCGAGCTTCTCGTCATCCACCTGTGCGATGGCGGCCTCGGCCCGTTTCCAGCATTCACGGGCGTAGTCCATCACCTCGGCCTTCGACGTCAGCGTCGCGGCGATCTCCGCCTCCCCGGCCTCGTCCGCCTCGATCGACCCGGAGGCCACACCCTCGGCGATGTCCCGGACGATGCTGCCGGACGTGTGGACGACCAGTTCGGCCGGGGTCCGCATCCCGGGAATGGGATGGGCGTGGAACTGGTCCTCGGGAATCGCGTCCAGGGCGCGGAGATAGATCCCGTACTTGCTGCGCATGTGGGGCCACATGGAGTCGAGCCACTGCTTGTTCATGAGCGGGTCCTCGGAGGGAGATCGTGGAGGTGGGAATCGGGACGGTCCCGGGCAGCCGAATCGGCGGCCACCGGGGCCCAAGCGACTGGTAACCTCGGGCGGGACGAAGGTGCCATCGCTGATTCGGGCCGGCGACCGACTCGTTGGCCCGGCGGGACCGCTCCGCTGGCTCGGCATGGCCGATCCCGCAGACCGTTCCTTGCCCATTCCGCGGGCGCGCCCCCACTTGGGGACTCGCCCGACCACCCGCGCAGCCACCCCCGCCCCCCGGAGGGCCGACCATGTTCAACCTCGCCACCCTCCTCGAGGAGACGACCCGCCGCCTCCCGGACCGGATCGCCGTCGTATTCAACGACACGCGGCTGACCTATGCCCAGGTGAACGGCGCCGCCTGTCAGGTCGCCAACGCGCTGGTGGAACTGGGCATCCGACCGGGCGACCGGGTGGCGCTGAGCTGCCCCAACCTCCCCTACTTCCCCATCGTCTACTACGGCATCCTCAAGGCCGGCGCGGTGGTGGTGCCCATCAACGTCCTCCTGAAGGGCCGGGAAGTCGGCGAACACCTGAAGGACTCCGGCGCCAAGGCCTACTTCTGCTTCCAGGGCAGCGAAGCGCTGCCCATGGGCGGGTACGGTCGAGAGGGCTTCGACGCCGCCCCCGACTGCCACTCCCTGATCATCATCACCGCCGACCCGGCGGCCGCATCGCCGTTCAGCGGGATCCCCACCCTGGGTCAGCTGATGGCCCGGCAGGCGCCAACGTTCGACACGGTGCAGAGGTCCGCGTCCGACACCGCGGTGGTGCTCTATACGAGCGGCACCACCGGCGTTCCCAAGGGTGCGGAGCTGACTCACTCCAACATGGCCCTCAACGCCCGCCTGGCCGACAACCAGCTGTTCAACCTCCAGGACCACGACCGCTACCTGGGCGTTCTGCCCCTCTTCCATTCGTTCGGGCAGACCGTCGTCATGAACATGGGGTTCTACACTGGGGGGACCGTGGTCCTGATGGCCCGGTTCGACGCCGCGGAGGCGCTGAGGCTCATGGACCAGGAGGAGATCTCCTTCTTTGCCGGGGTCCCCACCATGTACTGGGCCCTGCTGAACGACCCTTCGCTCGACGCCTACGACATGGACAGGCTCTCGTCGAACCTGACGACGGCCGTGTCCGGGGGCGCCGCCATGGCGGTGGAGCTCATGTCCGCCGTAAACGACCGCTTCCAGGTGAAGATCCTGGAGGGGTACGGCCTCAGCGAGACCAGCCCGGTGGCCTGCTTCAACCACTACCCCCGTCCCACCAAACCCGGGTCGGTGGGTCAGCCGGTGTGGGGGATCGACCTGAGGATCGTGGATCGCAACGACGAGGACCTGCCGGTGGGCGAGCAGGGCCAGATCCTCATGCGGGGCCACAACATCATGAAGGGCTATCTGGGCCGCCCCGAGGCCACGGCCGAGGCGATGAAGGGGGGCTGGTTCCACACGGGCGACATCGGCCGCCTGGATGAGGACGGCTATCTCTACATCACCGACCGGGTAAAGGACCTGGTCATCCGGGGCGGCTTCAACGTCTTCCCCCGGGAGATCGAGGAAGTCCTCATGACGCACCCGGCCATCTCCCTGGCCGCCGTCATCGGCATCCCCGACGACAAGATGGGCGAGGAGATCAAGGCCTTCGTCATCCTCCACGAGGGGCGGGAGGCCGAGGAGGCCGAACTGGTGGTGTGGAGCAAGGAGCGGATGGCCGACTACAAGTATCCCCGCCACTTCGAGATCGTCGAGGCCATGCCCATGACCGCCACCGGCAAGATTCTGAAGCGGGAGCTGCGGACGGGGTAGTCCCGCCGCAATCGGCCGCCCCGAGGGTCGCCTGCGGGTCGGCTGGAGCTACACGGACGGGTTCAACTCGACCCGGCACGCTCCTGCTACACCTCCGCCCTTCCGTACCAGCCGAGCCGGGCCGTGACATGGAAGCAACGGGGGGCGGCCCCCTTCGGGACCGCCCCCCGGCTCGTACGGCCCCGCGGGGGGGCACGAGCGTGGCGGGCGAGGAACTAGTTCTTCCCGCCCTTGTTGCCCTGGGTGTGGATCTGAATGCTTCCGCCTCCCAGATCCTGCAGGGCCAGGTTGTCGAACAGGACGTTCTCGCCTCCCAGCCCGTCATCCTCCCAGATGCGGACGCGGATGGCGTCCGGGCCGTCCCCGGCCCACACCTGGAACTCGACAGCGTCCGAGCCGTTGACGGTTCCGGCGCCCCGGAACAGGGCCGAGCCGGCGCCGGCGTCGACCAGGAGCCAGTCGAACGTGTCGGCCTTGAAGTCCAGTTCCTTCCTGACCTTGAACGTCATGTTCCCGTCGGGCGTCAGCGCGCCGTCCGGGTACCGGACGACGAATCCGAAGTTCGCGTTGCCGGAGGACGCCTGGATCCAGCCGCCTCCGGTGACGGAGCCGGCATCGGCATCGACGACCAGGAGGTCGGCGCTGTTCATGCCGACCCCTCCGTCCTTGTCCACGACCTCCATCGTGATGGTGTAGAGGCCTGGCGCGGCGTAGGCGGTCCCCGGACCGACGCAGGTGAGCCCGGTCACGGTCCCGGCCTGCGGCCCGGCGCCGTCACCGTAGTCGACCGTGCAGGTATGGGCGTCCAGCGTGCCCGCCGGGTCACTGAAGGTCGCCGAGGCCACCACCGGCGGCCCGGACACGAACACGGGCTCCGGCGGAAGGGTGATGGCGTCCACGGACGGCGCGACGTTCGCGACCTCCAGGAGGAAGTTGAACTCGCCGGATCCTCCGAACCCGTCGTCCCCGGCGATGGTGACCGTCTGGGTCTCGCTCGGTCCGTCCGAGGTCAGCCAGCTCCAGGACCACGTCCCGTCGCCGTTGTTCGTGACCGTCCCCACGGAGGCCGTCAGGGTCACGTCGTCACCGTTCGGGTCCGACACCGTCCCGGCGTTCTCGGCCAGGGATCCCTCGTCCACCCACACGGGATCTTCGCCACCGCCCACCGAAGGCGGCTGGTTGGGCGGAGCGGTGCAGTCCAGCCTGGGGAACGTTAGACCGGCCCGGACCACCGAGAACGGGGACGCCTCGAGCAGGCTCTGGACGTCGGCCGGCGCCGTGGCCTGGCCCGAGTCGATGAGCAGTGCCGCACAGCCGGCTACGTGGGGCGCGGCCATGCTGGTCCCGGACAGCGAAAGCGTACCCCCGCCCAGCCGGGCGGACACGGTGTTCACGCCGGGGGCGAAGATGTCGGTCTCCGAGTTGGAGTTCGTGAACCCGGCCGGAATGTCGAGGAGGTCCGAGGCCCCGACCGACATGACGTTCTGGAGGCACGCCGGGGACGACATCCGAGTGGTGGAACCGTTATTCCCGGCCGACGCGACCGTAAGCACGCCCATGGAGCGCAGGGTGTTGACCGCCATGGAGCCCGCCATGTTATAGGACGTTGTGGCGTCGCAGACCCCGGTGAACAGGGTTCCCGTGCCGAGGCTCAGATTGATCACACTGACACCGAGCGCGTCATTGTTGGCGATGATGTAGTCGAAGGCCGCCACGATCTCCATGAAGCTGTAGAAGCACCCCGCCAGCGAGCAGTTGTCCAACACCTTGATGGCGAGGATGCCCGCCTCGGGGGCCACGCCGACACCGCTCTGGGTGCCGTTGGAGGACACGATGCCGGAGACGTGCGTCCCGTGCCCCGCATCGTCCTCGGCGGAGCCCGGGTCGAAGTCGCGGTCCGTTCCGTTGTAGCAGAACGGTGAGCCGCCCCGGAAGCCGAAGCAGGCCTGACCGTCCAGGATCACGTCGTCGACCAGGTCGGGGTGACCGGAGTCGACGCCCGTGTCGAGGACCGCAACCACGACGCCCTCACCGTCGTTGCCCCGTGCGTGGCGGGTGTCCGCCCCGATGAAGGGCACGCTCTGCGTCAGCGTGCCGGTCCCGCCCACGTCCAGGTCCACCCGCAGGACCCTGGGGTCGGACTCGAAGGCCTCGAGCACACTCTCGGCCCGAACGTTCCCGCCCAGAGCCGGGACCATGGCGAACCGCCGCTGGACCTGGAATCCGCCGACCTCGAGGCGGTCGAGCACGCCCCGCTGAGCCCGATCGACGCCTTCGCGGAGCCGGGCGCGGGCCTCGACGGTGGAGGCCGCCCGGGTCACCTCTTCGACCTCGGGAACCGCCAGGGCGACGACCACGCGGGCGGTCCCCCGCTCCCGGACGGCCTGGAAGACCTCGAGTCCGATCTTGGATTGCATCAGGACGGGTTCTGCTGAATCAGGCGCCGTGGCCTCGGGCACGACCTCGCAGGAAGCAGTGCCGAGGACCAGTGCGACGAGCAGGGTGCGGTAGAGACGTCTCATGACGACCTCGCTGGCAGAGGGGTGTAAGGCCTGCAGTACGGTCACGCGGATGGGTCTGTGGGGAACCGACCTCCTCTCAGCCGACGCCGCCGACGTCGGGATCGACCTTCACGACAAGGGGATGGGCCCGGAGCGTGGACAACGCCTCCTCCGCAAGGAGGGTCAGCGCCATGGCGGGTACGGTCTGGAGCCTCGCGACGTCCCGGTACTGGTCCGGGTCGAGGGCGGCGAGGACCTCGTCCTGCGCGGCGGCGATCCGCTGCTGCCGCTCCCCGGGGTCCTGCATCTCGGGCACGTCCAGGACCACCGCCACGCGCACCTGTCCCATGGCCTGGAGTTCGTCCAGTAACGTCTCGAATTCGGGAGGGGTGGACTCTGAGGCGGGGGCACCGCAACCGACCACGCCCAGGGCCCCACCCACGATCAGGGTAGCGGAGAGGGTCGGCAGCAGCCTCGGATGGACGCCCATGGCATCGCTCCTTCGAGTGCTCCTTCGTCGGAACCCGGTCGGAGGGAGACGCGACCGGGAGCGGGCGCGGAAGAACAGGACTCGCAAGATAGGCGCGGCCTCGAAGGACGGTCAATCAGGGCGGAGCGCGCACCCGCGCCGCGAGCCGGATCGACGTCGCTGGACACCTCGGAAAGACCTCCCTGCTCCGCCACGGAAGGGCGACTTTCTGGCACGAGCCCCCCGGGACCTCCGGATCAACAACGACCGGATAGCCGCGGGTGAGGCCTACGTCGGTGGCGACTTCCTCGCCGCCGTCTGGCAGGTGGCCAGACCCCGAATCACACCGGTGGTCAAAGGTCACCGGGAATTACATAGATTGTTGGTGACTTTCTTGCAGGTGGAATCCTCACTCCTTCCAACACCAACAACGGGAAACGACCGTGAGCTTCGACGATCAACTCGACAAGGTCCGGAACGCGCCAGGATTCGTCGCCGCACTGGACCAGAGCGGCGGCAGCACACCCAAGGCCCTTCGGCAGTACGGCATCGACGAGAATGCCTGGAGTGGCGAAGAGGAGATGTTCGACCTCGTACACGAGATGAGGACCCGCATCATCACGAGCCCCTCATTCAACGGCGACCGCATCCTCGGTGCGATCCTCTTCGTGATGACGATGGACCGCGAGATCGAGGGTCAGCCCACGGCCGACTACCTGTGGAACGTCGAGGGCGTCGTGCCGTTCCTCAAGGTCGACAAGGGTCTCGCCGAGGAGGAGAACGGCGTGCAGGTCATGAAGCCGATCCCGGGTCTCGACGAGCTGCTCAAGCGGGCGAAGGAAGAGAAGAACGTCTTCGGCACCAAGATGCGTTCCGTCGTCAAGCAGGCGAACGAGGCGGGGATTGCCGCCGTGGTCGACCAGCAGTTCGAGATCGGCCGCCAGATCGTCGCGGCCGGCCTCGTCCCGATCATCGAGCCCGAGGTGGACATCCACTGCCCCGACAAGGCGGAGGCGGAGGACATTCTCCACGCCCACATCCTGAAGCACCTGGATGCGCTTGGCGACGACGAGATCGTCATGCTGAAGCTGACGCTCCCCGAGAAGGACAACCTCTACGCCGACTTCGTGGCCCATCCCAACGTGGCCCGCGTCGTGGCCCTCTCCGGCGGCTATTCCCGCGAAGAGGCCAACGCCCGCCTGTCGAGACAGAACGGCATGGTCGCGAGCTTCTCGAGGGCGCTGGCCGAAGGCCTGTCGGCGCAGCAGAGCGCCGACGAGTTCAACGCGACGCTCGACGCCTCGATCCAGAGCATCTACGACGCGTCGAACACCTGACGTCCGGCGGCCGTCCCGGCCGCAGCCGGCAAAACGGGAAGGCCCCGCTCCGGATTTCCGGGGCGGGGCCTTCTCACATCACGAGTGCCCTCACCAGGACTCGAACCTGGGGCCTACTGCTTAGGAGGCAGTCGCTCTATCCACCTGAGCTATGAGGGCGGTGTGGCCGTTCTCCAGCCGCTCCGGAAGATGGGCGCGGATTCCCCAAACAGGAAGGCCTGCAGAAGCTCTTCCCCGGCCCCTTCGTCGACCACGGTACGCCATCGTCGGGAGCGCCATACGGCTTTCGACCGACACCGCATGGCCCCCGCACCGGGCATCGTTGATGCGTCACCAGGCATCATCAGCGACAGGGAGGCCCCATGACCACGCGAAGAAGCATCGGAATCCTGCTGCTCGTGCTGTTCCTGCCAAGTTGCGCGACCAAATGGACGACCTATTCGGAGGGCCTGCCGCCGGCCGGTTCGAAGGTCCGAGTCACCACGCAGGATGGCGCCACTCGTCAGTGGTCCAGGGCCTATCAGGACGGCTCCAGGTATGGCGGGCTGGGGGAATGGACCATGGACGGGCCGCAGCAGGAGTGGGTTCCCGTCGAGGAGATCACCAGTGTAGAGGTCCGCGAAGTGAACTGGACCAAGACCGGGTTCATCTACCTGGGCACGGCCGCGACCCTCGTGGTCCTGTATCTGGTGGTCGGGTACTTCGCCTTCCCCGACGCGAGGTGACCAAACGCAGAATCATCGGACTCCTGCTTCTCACACCATCCCGGCCAGCCCGCCACAGGTCCCCCCACATGCCGCCTCTGCGTAACCACCGCCTACGTCATCTCCACCCGACCACTACGTCCTTCAACCGACATCCTCGGCGCCCCCCCTCCGGTATCGTGGAGTCGTGAAGCTCAACACGACCCATGGAGGAATCATGAACGGCCAGGCAGGACTGATCTCGGCAATCGCGCTCACTGTGACGCTCTCGGGCTGTTCCGCAAACTGGAAGCCGCATCTGGGGCCGGATCTGCCCGATGCCGGAAGCGACGTTCGCGTGGAGGTCCTGAGCGGAGAGTTCTTCGAGCTGGAAGAGGCGTTTCTCGACGGAGACATGTATGTCGGCGCCACGGGTCGCCTCGAGAACAGGCGTTGGATCCAGGTCCCCGCATCCGACATCACCTACGTCGAGGTCCGGGACCGGACTCCGGTACCGGGTGAGCCAGGCGAGGTGGTCGCGAGCCTGGTGATCGGGACGATCACCGCTGGAGTCCTGGGCGGGGTCGCCGGCGGGTTCGCCGAGGTCGTCAGCCCCGGCTCGGGCGAAGCGGTCATGGACGCGGTGTTCGACGTGACCCTGGAAGTCGCCTCCGACTACGGGCGGGAGCCGGAGCCCTGGTTCCCGCTTGGCCTGGATGCCCTGCTCCAGCGGTACTGGCCGGCGGCCGACTCCACGCCGAGCGAGGATCCGAAGTCGGTCGACAAAACGCAGCGCGACCCACCGAAGCGCTGATCGGCGGTTTGCACGGCCACGACCGGCGCCCCACGTTCGAGGATCGACCCCCGCACCGGACCCGTCCAAGTGGCCGCCCCAGTTCGCTCTCCACCACCCGCGTCTCCGCGCCGTGTCCTGGCCCTTCTGGCAGCCATCGCCGGCGCAGGGATCCTGGTCGCCTGCTCCGACGCCTCCGTGGGTCTCGAGGACTTCAACCTCCCCGCCGTCGGCGAATTCGAGCAGACCGTGGAGATGGGGGCGCCCCTTCCGACCCAGGTGACGCCGCCGGACCCCCTGGGGGTCATCGGCGGAATCTGGACCATGGAGGCGGGGAACCTGCAGCTCTGGGAAGACTCCATCGTCCTGGCGGTCCAGGAATACGATCTGTCGGACCACGAGTACGCCGAGAGGGTCCAGCTCGAGTGGTACGGGTTCTGGGGCCAGACCGGGCAGCCGAACGAGATCTGGGTCCGGTTCCTCCAGTTCGACCTCTTCCTGAACGAGATCTACTCGGGAACCATCGAGGCCGAGTCGGAAGTGGTGCTGCGGGTCACCGAGGACGGTTTCGCCACCGAAGACGGCAAGAAGGCGTTCGTGAGGCGGGAGAGCCCCCAGGACTAGAAGGCCCGCCCATCGGGTGAGCCGAGCCGGCCAGCAGCGCCCGCTAGTCCCGCCCCGCCATGAATCCGGCCACGAGCGACCGCAGTACAGCGTCGAAGGTGTGCGTGTCGCTCCGGACCACCAGCGCGGCGATCCCCCGCTCACGGATCTGGTGCGCCAGGGCCTCCAGGCGATCCGCCAGTTCCAGGTACTCGTCATCCCGGAACGCCGCCGGCGTGGACGCCGTCTTGTCGTAGACCGTCTCGCCCCCCATCCCGGTCACCACCACCTCGTCGGGATCGACCTCTTCGTCCTCCTCCATCTCGATCTCGTGGGGGTCCCGCTGGACGATGGGTTCGTCCGGCGAGATGAACGCATCATCGGGGAACTCGGCCACCCGAACGATGGGCTCGTCCGGGGAGATGAACGCGTCGGCAGGGAACTGATCCGACCCCTCGACTTCACCCTCCACCGTCGAATTGCGGTTCCGGCGGGTATGCGTCCGGCGATTCCCGGGGGGAAATGCCGGTGGAGGCAGGTGGACCCCGGGCTTCTCGTCGCCCTGGGGATCGTCGATATGGTCGGCCATGAATCGGCGCTCCCTGCTGCTGCGGGATCCCGCCGATCGGGGGGTCGAATGGGTCAGGCGGGCTTCAATTTCCAATATAGGCGGGGGTCAACTTCCCGCGAAACATCCTTCTCTGCGGCTCACCTGAACGCTAGTGCAGGACGAACTCGATGACGAAGAACCCGGCCACGAGCAGAACGGCGAACAGAACGGCCAGCAGATCGAAGTACTTGTCGATGAACCGCGCCATGGGGGCGCCGAACCGGTGGATCAGGGCCGCCTCGACGAAGAACCGCAGTCCACGGCTCAGGAACGAGGCCACCACGAACACCGCCAGGTTCACCCCGAACACCCCCGAGGAGATCGTGAAGACCTTGTACGGGAGGGGTGTGAGGCCGGCCAGGAAGACCGCCCAGAAGTCGTACTTCAGGAACAGATCCTGGACCGAGGCGAAGGCCTCCGGACTGACTCCGGGCACGTAGCGGTAGAAGGGCTCCTGGAGGACGTCCCAGGCGAACGCGCCCAGGAAATACCCCACCAGCCCGCCCAGGACCGAGGCCACTACCGTGATGGTGGCGAAGCGGAAGGCCTTCTTCGGCGCGCCCAGGCAGAGCGCCATGAGAAGGGGGTCGGGCGGAATGGGGAAGATGAACGACTCGGCCGCCGACAGCCCGCCCAGGGCCCAGGGACCCTGCGGCGTGTCCGCCCAGTGGAGCATCCAGTCGTAGAGGCGCCGGTGCAGCGCCTTCCCGGGACCGTGGAAGTGGTCTTCGAGGACGGGCTCCTCGACCGTCCCGCCCGGCCCCGGCGCGCCGGCCTGCCCGTCCACCGGCCGTTCGTCCTGCCCGGTTCCCTCCGTCGGCTCCGTCACGATCCCGATTCCCTCCATCCGAACCGTCCCAGAAGCGGGACGAAGGTGACCTCGTCACCGAGCTTCTCCTCGGTGACGACGAACCCGTCCTTCCGGACCAGGACCAGTTCCTGCGCGTCCCGGCTCCCGACGGGGATGAGCATGCGGCCGCCCTCACCCAGCTGGTCCACCAGGGCCTCCGGCACCCGGGGTGACGACGCGGAAACGACGATGACGTCGAAGGGGGCGAACTTCTTCCAGCCGATCGTCCCGTCGCCCACCATGAGGGCCACGTTCTTGAACTCCATGAGGTCCAGCGCGCGCCGGGCCCGGATGCTGAGCTCGCGGACCCGCTCCACCGAGTACACCCGGTCGGCCATGAGCGCCAGCAGTGCGGTCAGGTACCCCGAGCCGGTCCCGATCTCCAGCACGTTGTCCTCCCGGCGGGGCTTCAGGACCTGGAGGTAGTAGGCCTGCAGCGACGGCTGGGAGGCGGTCTGCTGAAATCCGATGGGAAGCGGCGCGTCTTCGTACGCCCGGGGCAGCACGCCCTCCGGGAGGAAGATGTGCCGGGGGCAGCGGTCGAAGACCTCCAGCACCTCCAGGTCGCTGACTCCGCGATCCCGGATTTCCTCGATGAGCTTCCGTCGGTACCCGACGTACCGGTAATCGTCGTCTAGAGGTCCAGCGACCACCCGCGAATCTCCTCGAGCAGCGTGTAGTTGGTCAGGTCCAGATGGAGCGGCGTCAGTGAAATGTAGCCCTCTTCGATGGCCTTGAAGTCGGATTCGGCGCTCCCGGTCCACTGGGAGATGGTGCCCCCGATCCAGAAGTACTCCCTGCCCCGCGGATCCGTGGTCCGGGTGAGGGAGTCGCTGTACCGGCGCTTGCCGAGCGAGGTCACCCGCACGCCCTTCACCTCGGCGGGCGGAATCGGCGGCAGGTTGATGTTCATGAGGGTGTGCTCCGGGAAGGGCCGACGATCGACCAGCTTGCGGAGCAGGTCCGTCACCACGCCCTGCCACGCGGGCAGGTTCTCGTAGTCCTCGCCCACGTACGAGAGCGCCACCGCCGGGATGCCCAGGATCGTGGCTTCGGTAGCCGCGGCCACGGTACCCGAGTACAGGACGTCCTCCCCCATGTTCGCCCCGTGGTTGATCCCTGAGAAGCACATGTCCGGCGGGGACTCCAGGATGCCCCGGAGCGCCACGATGACGCAGTCGGTGGGCGTCCCGTCCACCACGTGGGCCCCGTCCAGGGCCTCACGGGCCCGCAGCGGACGATGAATGGTCAGGGAGTTGCTGGTGGCGCTCTGTTCCCGGTCGGGAGCGACGATCTCCACCTCACCCAGTTCCCGGGCGGCGTGCGTCAGAACGTGAAGGCCCGGCGCCAGGTAGCCGTCGTCGTTGGTGCAGAGGATGCGCATGTAGGGGGATCGGGGTGAGTGTGGGCCTGCAGGGTCGGCATGGGCGACGAACAAGTGGGCCTGGGGGGCGCCGGGGCCCGCCCGGGGCCCGGATCAGTCCTTGGACGTGGGGAGGGTGAGCGTCTCGACCACGTCCCGGAGGTCCGCCTTCATGCCCTCCAGGAACGCCGGGTCCAGGGTCTCGGTCCGCGCCTCGTCCAGCTCGCCGGCGCTCCGCATCTCGATGAGGCGCTGATTGGCCCCCTCGATGGTGAACTTCCGCTCGTAGAGCAGGTGCTTCACCAGGAGGATCAGCTGGACGTCGCGGGGGCGGTACACCCGGTTCCCCGCCCGGTTCTTGGTGGGGTGCAGGACGTCGAACTGGGTCTCCCAGTACCGGAGGACGTGGGGCTTGAGACCCGTGAGGTCGCACACGTCGCCGATGGAATAGTAGGCCTTGCGGGCTACGGGTTCAGGGCTCACGACCACTCCTCCGGTTTGGGGTCCCGCATCATCAGGTTTCGTACCGCCTCGGCCGGCGAACGCCCCTCGTAGAGGATGGCGTACACCTCGCCGCAGATCGGCATCTCCACGCCGTGGGCCTGGGACAGCCGGTACACGGCCTCGGCGGTCTTCACGCCCTCGGCCACCTGCTTCATCCCGCCCAGCACCTCGTCGAGCGACCTCCCGCTGCCCAGCTCGTAGCCGACGGTCCGGTTCCGGCTCAGGCCGCCGGTGCAGGTCAGGACCAGGTCCCCCATGCCGGCAAGGCCGGCAAACGTCTCCCGCGAGGCGCCCATGGCCAGTCCCAGCCGAGCCATCTCGGCCACGCCCCGGGTGATGAGGGCGGCAGTGGTGTTGTGCCCGAAGCCCAGGCCCGCCACCACGCCGGCGGCCAGGGCGATCACGTTCTTGAGCGCCCCGCCCATCTCCACGCCCACCACGTCCGAGTTGGTGTAGACCCGGAAATAGGGCGTCTGGAACAGGGCCTGGACCCGGAGGCGGGCATCCTGGTCGTGGGACGCCACGACCACGGCCGTGGGCTGCTCGTCGGCTACCTCACGGGCGAAGGAAGGGCCGGACAGGACCGAGAATCGCTCGGCCTGGAGGGGGCTCAGGTGAGCCTCGCAGACCTGGTCCATCCGGCGCAGCGTGGAGGTCTCGATCCCCTTGGACGCGCTGATGACCACCGCATCGGCATCGATGTGGGGGGCGGCCCCGGCGATGACGCGGTCCACGAACTGGGATGGCGTCACCGACAGCACGAAGGGCCGGCCGGATACGGCGTCGGCCAGGTCACCGGTGGCCGTCAGGTTGGGCGGAAGGGGCGCGTCGGGAAGGAAGGTGCGGTTTTCCCCGTGCTCCCGAATTTCGGCGACCACGTCCTCCTCGAAGGCCCACAGACGCACGTCATGGCCCGCCTTGGCCAGGAGTCCGGCCAGGGCCGTCCCCCAGCTTCCGGCGCCGAGGACGGCGACCGGCTGGGGCCCCCTGAGGATGGGTGAGATGCTCACTACGCTGTCTCCGCCTGCGAGTCGCCGTCCCTGACGGCCTCGGGGCCGGGGCTGGCCTCGAGCGCCGGACCGGCGTCCTGGGCCGGGGCGTCGTCGGACTTGCGGGAGGAACCGAACCGGTTCTCCTCACCGCGCAGCAGCCGGCCGATGTTCGAGCGGTGCGCCCAGATCACGAAAGCCGCCAGGGCGTAGGTGAAATACTCCACCTCCCGACCGCCCACGTGATCGTAATAACCGATGGAGAGGACCAGCGATACCGCCGCCGCGATGGATCCCAGCGACACGATCCGGGTCACCGAGACCACCGCCACGAAGACGATGAGTGCCAGGCCGACCTGGAGGGGCGCCAGGGCCAGGAACACGCCGGCGCTGGTGGCCACGCCCTTCCCGCCCCGGAAGCCCACCCAGAACGAGTAGACGTGCCCGAGAACCGCGGCCGCGCCGTACAGGATCATCCACCAGGGCCAGTCCGATCCGTCGAGACCCGGGAACAGCACCACCGGGATCGTGCCCTTCGCGATGTCCACCACGACCACCGGGAGCGCCGCCTTCCAGCCCAGCACCCGGAAGGTGTTGGTGGCCCCGAGGTTTCCGCTCCCCTCGTCCCTCAGATCCACTCCGTAGACGAACCGCCCGACCCAGTAGCTGGTGGGCGTTGCCCCCAACAGGTAGGAGGCCGCTAAGAGCAGAAATGGCATCAAGTTTCCTTACCTGACTTGAACCGGATTCTGAGAGGTGATCCGGCAAACGTCCAGGCGGCCCGGAAGCCGTTGTGGACGTACCGAACATAGTGGTCGGGGATGTCCTTCGGGAGGTTGGTGAAGATCAGAAACGACGGGGGTGCGGTGTCGATCTGGGTGGCGTAGCGCAGCTTCACCTCCCGGCCCCGGGCGTGGGGCGGCGGCTGGTGTCGGACCAGTCCCTCCAGCACCTCGTTCACCTCGTGGGTCTCGATGCGGCGGTGCCGCTCGTCACTGACCTCCAGGATCAGTTCCAGGGTCTTCCGCACCCGCTGCCCGGTCAGGGCCGACATGAACAGGGTCGGCACCCACTTCAGGAAGGGGTAGCGGCCCTGCATCTCCTTCTCCATGTCCGACGACGTCTTGTCGCCCTTCTCGACCAGGTCCCACTTGTTCATCACGAGGATGACCGCGCAGCCGGCCTCCCAGGCCGCCTCGGCCACCTTCACGTCCTGGTGGGTCACGCCCACCGCCGCGTCGGCGATGACGACACACACGTCGGCCTCGCGGATCACCCGTGCAGTGCGGAGCGTGGAGTAGTACTCCAGCGAGTCGGAGATCTTGGACTGGCGCCGGAGGCCCGCGGTGTCGACGAAGATCAGGTCCCGGCCGTGATACTTGAACGGCGTGTCCACGGCGTCCCGGGTCGTGCCCGAGATGTCGCTCACCACCATCCGCTCCTCGCCCAGGAGCCGGTTCACGAACGACGACTTGCCCACGTTCGGCTTCCCGATGACCGCCACCTTCACGGCCTCCGGGTCATCCTCCACCGGGTCCTCGGGAGGCAGCGCGGCCACCATGGCGTCCAGCAGGTCTCCGGATCCCTTCCCCGAGATGGCGCTCACCGGAAGCGGCTCGCCCAGTCCCAGGGACCAGAAGTCGTGGTAATTGGTGTCGTTGGGCAGGTTGTCGACCTTGTTCACCACCACCCGAATCGGCCGCCCGCTGGACCGGATCAGGTCCGCGATGCGCTCGTCCAGGGGGTGGACCCCGGCCTTGTTGTCCACCAGGAGGAGGATGAGATCCGCCTCGTCCACGGCGGCCAGGGCCTGCTCCCGGATCGCCCGGTCCATGGGCTCGTCGCTGCCCTCGATCACGCCCCCGGTGTCGACCAGGAAGAACCCCCGCCCCGCCCAGTCGGCCTTTGCGAAGTTTCGATCCCGGGTTACGCCGGGGACGTCGTCCACGATGGCGAGGCGCTCGCCGATGACCCGGTTGAAGAACGTCGACTTCCCGACGTTGGGTCGGCCCACGACGGCCACGATGGGGAGAGAGCTGCTCACAGCGATGCCAGCGTTTCCAGGAGTTCGTAGCCCGCGGCCACCCGGGCCGGAGCGAGGCGGGCCTCGAAGTCCTCGAGGGCCAGCGAATCGATGAAGAGCTCGTCCCCGTTCAGCGCCTCGGCCGGGATCAGGACGATGTCGTCCGGCCCCGGACCGCCGGAGCCCGGGCGGACCCCTTCACAGGCCGCCGAGAGGTCGGTGAGGATGTCCTCACCCCCGAGCAGGCCCGCGATGGTCACCGACTCCCCGAAGAAGCGATTGGTCACCTCCACAACCTCCACGGGTACGCCGACCGCCTCGGCCAGTCTCATGGCCCGCTCCCGGATGAACGGCCCCATGGACGTCCCGGTGACCACCCAGATCCGGGACTCGGGTGTGAGCCCCTCCGGAGCCCGCACGCCGCCGATGCCGGCCTCGAAGTCGTCGATGAACCGGCGAAGCGATCCGACCCCGTTCTCCATCAGGGGCCAGTCGTCGTAGTAGTCCTCCCCGGGAATGGGCCACTCGGCCCGGAGGTACATCTCGTCCGCCGAGTAGCACCACCCCTGCCCGCGCTCGGCCAGGGCCCGCTCCCGGGCGCGGTCCACCTGGTGGATGGCCGTGCGGGCCTCCTCCACCGTCTGGTGCCGGACCGGTCGGTTCATGTTGTAGCGGGTGAGGCCCACCGGAACGACCGAGAGTGAGCGGATCCCGTCCCCCAGCGACCACAGGTCGTCGATGGTCCGGTCGAGGTGCTCGTTGTCGTTCCACTCCGGGCAGAGCACCACCTGGGTGTGCAGTTCCAGTCCACCCTCGAGCAGGAAGCGGAGCTGGTCCATGATCAGACCCGCCCGCTGCGACACCAGCAGGCGCTCTCGAACTTCGGGCTCGGTGGCGTGCACGCTGACGTAGAGTGGCGAAATCCGCTGGTCCACCAGCCGCTGCAGGCCCTTGGGCCCCAGGTTGGTGAGGGTGACGTAGCTCCCGTATGCGAACGACAGCCGGAAGTCGTCGTCCCGGAGCCAGAGGGAGTTCCGCACGCCCTCCGGGTTTCCGTCGATGAAGCAGAAGACGCACTTGTTCGCGCACTCCCGGATCGTGTCGGGGGCGGGAACGATCCCCAGGGGCTCCGACGGATCGCGCTCCACCTCGTACACCACGGCCTCCCCATCCGGCGAGACGGTCTCCATCTCGATCTCCGGATCGGCGAGCAGGAAGGTCAGGTCGATGCCGTCCCGGACCTTCTGGCCGTTGATGCGGATGATCCGGGTGCCGATCTCGAGCTCCAGCTCGTCGGCGATGGTCCCGGATTCGATCCCTGCGATGCGTACCACGGTGGACTCCTGGAGGGACGCCACCGGTCCACGACCACCGGTGGTCCCCCTGAAAGGGGCGTACAGCCTGAAAATATCGCGGAACTGGAGGGCTTCTTCAAACCGGCCCGAACGCGGAACGGCCCGCCGAGGATCTGGATCCCCGACGGGCCGTATCGGGCGAGAGCCGAGCTGCCGGCTCCGCGTCGCTAGGGAGTCCCGGGTGCGTCGGGATCGAGCGGACGCTCCTCCGCCGCCCGGTCCACGATCCGAACCTCCACCACAGTGGCCCCGTCCTCGGCCACGCTGGGCTGGTTCACGATGGCGATGTCGTAGTCGCCCGTCGCCCACGGATAGGCCGACGAGATCCAGAGGAGCCAGGGCCCGACGGCCAGACTCGTGTCCACGTTGATCTCCTGCGGACCGTCCACCAGGGGCGCCCAGGACTGCTGGACGTCCCACGGGTCGTTCCAGGGCGAGATCCGCACCGTGGGCCAGAAGCCGTCACCCACGACCCGGATCCGCAGGTTCCCGCCCGATCCCGGGGGAAGGCTGAGGTACTCGAGCGACGTGTACCGAGCCTCACCGGTCACGGTACCCGGCTCCAGGCAGCTGTAGTTGAGCGGGACGTCGTTGCGGCCCTCGAACTTGTTGAGGGTCGGGCCCAGGTAGCACCGGTTGTCGGCGAAGGTGACCCGGTAGGCCCCGGTGCTGCCGCTTCCGCTGCCCGATACCTCCAGCGTGTAGGTGCCGTTGGGCAGTTCGTCGTTCTCGCCCCACCAGAGGATCACCGCCCCCGGACGATCGCCCAGGTCGATGCTGCTCCGGACCACGTTGCCGTTGGAGTCCAGGAGCCGGAGGGAGGGCGCCAGCGAGCTGGAGCCCGTCGGTACCACCTCGATGCGGGGGTGCGGGTTGTCGGAGTCGGACTTCTCCAGGGTCCACAGCTCGGTGTACTGCCCCCCGGCCGCCGGGCAGTCGGCGGTGGACAGGGAGCCCTCCCCGGACGGACCGGAGCCGGCCCCCGCGTTGTCCGCGGTGAGGGTCAGGGTCCCGATCGACAGGCCGCAGGGGTCCACCACCCGGACATCCGCGAGGGCGGGCTCGAGGTTCGTGCCCGGGATCCGCCACCCGACCTGGGTCTCACCCCTGGACACGCCCGTCACCAGGCCGCTGCCCGAGATCGACGCGATGCCCGGGGCCCCGGTGGCCCACTCGATGTTGGTCGGCGGTGGATATAGCTGGTCGTCGACGAAGGATCGGACCCCAGCCTGCATCTGCAGGGTCTCTCCGACTCCGAGCACCGCCGGATTCGGGGTCAGCTCCAACTCACCGAGCGGCCAGCTCAGCGACGCCTTCCCCGACTTGGTCAGGGGCCAGGTCTGGCTGAACTCCGCGAGCTTCTTGGACAGGATCGTGATGGCGATTCCCGCCTCGAAGTCGAGGAGCGCCTGGGCGTCGAGGTAGGCCTCCCAGTTCTCCACCCCGGCCGTGAGCGCGACCGCCGGATCGAGACCCACGAACGGTCCCGCCACGTCGTAGAACTTGATCTTGATCTGGGGTTTGATGCCGAACCGGACCCCGAGCGCCCCGCCGAGATCGACGCCGAGGTTCTTGGTGTTCGAATACCCGTTGAAGACGGCGATGGGCGACCATCCCGAAGCGTTCCGGTAGTCGACTCCGACCTCGACGTACGCTCCGGTGTCGAACGATCCCTGCATCGCCCCATGGAACGAGGGCGTGACGGTGACGTAGGGCCAGAACTCCAGGAGGATCTCCCAGCAGACCGGCACGATTCCGACGAGGTTGCAGGAGAACCGCTTCAGCTTAAACGACGCGATGGGCCGCTCCACCTGCCGCTTCCGCGTCTTGTTCTTCTTGGGATCCCACCACTCCTCGGTCCGGGTTGGCCGCTTGGTCACGTCGATGGAGCCGGAGAGCGAGGCCGCCACGTCTGCGTCCACTCCGAAGCTCCCGCCGGCCGAGACCTTGAAGCGCTTCACGCCCCACGGCTTGATCTTCAGCTTGAAGTTGAAAACGGGGCTGAAGTCGATGCTCCCGTTCACGTCGACGGCCACCTGCACCGACCCGCCCGGCGTGGGGATGGAGTAGTCCAGGTTGACGCCGTCTACCCGCAGCGTGCCTTCGGGTGTGACGGAAACCCCTTCGGCCAGGTAGGGCTCTTCGGCCAGGTAGAGGAGGTTGGGGTCGGCCACCATCCCCGGGGCGAGCCCGATCGGTTGGGCCAGGTCGATCTCGTAGCTGCCCTCGAGGTCTCCCTCGAGAATGGCTTCGTCCAGCGAGGCCTGGGTGGTCTGGACGACGATCTCGTTTCCGGCGTCGTTGACCGACTCCACTCGCTTCAGGAACCCGGAGCCGTCGGAACCCACCAGGATGTCCCCGGATTCGATGGCGACCTCGGTTCCGGCCGCCTTGGTAAACCGGAGGGTCCCCTCGGCCACCTCCGCCGAGTCGGACTGAAGGGTAAGGACCGAATCCGTGACCACGACATCTTCGGCGATCTTGGCCACAACCACCTCGATGAGAACGGTGTCCGCGACCTCCACGGAGGAGACCGTGGCCGACGCCACGATCGGCGCCTCGCCCACGGCCACCGGTGTGAGCAGTCCCGCTCCATCCACCGTGGCAATCGACGCATCCAGGGACTCCCAGGTGATCTGCGGGAAGACCGGCGTGCCGTCGCGGGTGGCCGTCACCTGCAGCTGGAGCGTCTCGTCGGGCTGAAGCGAGGTCTCCTCGTCGGAGATCTCGAAGACGATCTCCCGGATGTTGGTCGAGGCCGTATCGGCGAACGGGCGGCCGTTCAGCGTCGTCTCCGCGATGACGCTGGCCTCACCCACCGCCAGGGCCTCGGCGAGCCCCTCAGCGTCGACGCTGATCAGATCCGGCGTTCCCGAAGACCAGGCCACCGTCGCGCTCTGCGGCGAACCGTTCCGGATGACGACGCCGGAAAGCTGCGTGGTCGTGCCCAACCGCATGACGTCGGCCAGTCCCTCGATCCGGAACTCCACGGCGTCCACCACCACCGCGACTGTGTCGGCAGCCACGATCCCCTCCACCACCGTGGTCGCGATGACGGAAGCGCTGCCGGGCGACTGCGCGGTCACCTCACCCGCCTGCGTGACGGTGGCCACCGACCCGTTGTTCGAGGCCCAGTTCACCTGGGCGCTTGCCCGTGGCGCCCCGTCCACCGTGACCTGCGCGGAGAGGGTGGTGATCTCCCCGGGAAGCAGGTTCAGCGAGGACGGGGTAACCGTCAGGCCCACCACCGGATCTCGTGGTGTCGGGCCGGTACCGCCCCCTCCGTCTCCACCACAGGACACCCCGATCGTGACGAGGGCCAGGAGACCCAGGACCCGCGTTCGAGCCGAGACCCGCGGACGAAGGGCGAAGGGGGATGCGGAACGCATGGGCGGGACCTCGCGTAGGAGTGGGGGGGCAACGCATGCGCCGGCATGCGAGCCGGAAGACCGGGAGTCCAAATAAGGCCCTCGTAAGGATTCCGGCAACAATTCCCCGGCCGGAGTCCGCGACGAGCCCCGGGCTCCGGCCCGCATCAAATCGACCTTGGCTGAGGGCGCTCACGTCTTCAGTTTTGAATATGCCCAACGATCTTCGCGTCACCCTGAACCGGCCCCGGCCGGAGGATGCCGGTACGGCCGCCTCGACCGCTCCGCCCCCAGCCGCGGGCCGGACAGGCGTCCGCCGGCGGGTGGTCGCGATGACCGCACTCGTGGCGGGGGTGGCCGGATGCCAGCCGGACCTCTCGGACCCGGATCCCCGCACCTCCCGAGAGTACCCGTCGCCGCACCTGACCCATGCGGCGGTCCTCGAAGCCGGGGGCATGGACAACACCCGAGCCGGTCGTGCGTGGCTCACCGGAGCGGTCACGGCCGTCCAAGAGCCGGTCGACGTGGGCCTCCCCTACGAGGAGGAGGGCTGGTTCGGGCCGGAGGATGCGATGGCCCTCGGCTACCGGGTCCGCGTGCCGGTCGGGCAGAAGGTGGCCATCACCCTCGAAACGCCCGACGGACAGGCCATCCCGTTCTTCCTGGACGCGTTCCCGGCTACGATCGCCGGCTCGGATGGGTCCGGTGGAGACCGGTCCGGTTCCCGCCCCATGGTCGTGCGGCCCGCCTCGCTCTTCGATCCCGGGAGCCGGCTACCCCGCTCCGCCTCCCTGCCCCGGGTCGAGATGACCGATCTACCGGTACCTTCCTGGAGCGCTCCCCCGGGGATCCGCCAGCCGGACTTCGAACCGTCGGACTCCGGCACGTTCGTGATCCGGCTGCAGCCGCCGGCCCTCACCGGCGGCGCCTACCGGGTCCGCATGCTGTCCCGGCCCGTACTGGCCTTCCCGGTGGCCGACCGGGACACGAGGGCGATCCAGAGCGTCTGGGGCGATCCCAGGGGCGGAGGACGGCGCCACGAGGGCGTCGACATCTTCGCACCCCGCCACACCCCGGTGGTGGCTTCGGCCCCGGGCCAGGTACGCCGCGTCGAGGTCACCAACCTGGGGGGCCGCGTGGTGTGGCTCCGGGACTCGGAGCGGAACCAGTCCATCTACTACGCGCACCTGCAGGAGCAGTGGGTGGAGCGGGGAGACATCGTGGAGGTCGGTGACACCCTGGGCACCGTGGGCAACTCCGGCAACGCGCGCACCACCCCTCCCCATCTGCACTACGGCATCTACCGGCGGGGCCGCGGCGCCGTGAACCCGTTCCCGTACCTGCGAACGCCCGACGGCGCACCTGAGGCCCTGGGCGTGGACCCGGGCACGTTCGGCCGATGGGTCTCGGTGGATCGAGACGGGCTGCGGCTGAGAGCCGGACCATCCACGCGGGCCTCCTCGATCCTGGATCTGCCCGAGGGCGCCGCACTCAGGGTGGTGGCCGGAGCCGGCGACTGGTACCGGGTGTACGCCGAGGACGGCAGCACCGGATTCGTTCTGGGCCGGCTCACCGAGCCGTGGCAGGGCCCCACGGCCCAGACCGCGGATGCGCAGGGGGGTGGGCGGTAGGCTCGTCCTCCCCCGACAGGACGCAAGGAGCCCCGGCCGCATCCAATGCGACCGGGGCTTCTGTTTGGCCTCTCGACCAGAGCGGGCGACCGGGCTCGAACCGGCGACCCTCAGCTTGGGAAGCTGATGCTCTACCAACTGAGCTACGCCCGCGTGGACTGGTAATCTAGCGGGGGTGAAGGGGCGGTCAAGCGAGCGGCCGCGCCGGCAGCGGGCCACGAAAACGGGGCCGGAGAGCGAACTCTCCGGCCCCGTTCGGGCCTGCGTCTCGCGGCTGGATCAGCCGGCGGACACCACCGAGTAGTAGAACCCGATGATCTCCAGGTCCGAGTTGAACTCGGCGTTGAAGATCGAAGCCATCTCGGGGGCCGGAGCCAGGACGGTCACGTCCACGGTGCCGGCCTCGGAGCCGTCGGCGCCCAGGAAGTGGACCCGGATCACCACGGCCGTGCCCTCGGCGAGGGTGTTGTTGCCGAGCGTCCCGCTGAGGGTGGCGCCGCCACCGGCCTCGGGGCGCAGCTGGGTCTCGTCCACCGTGAAGTCGAGGTTCTGACCCTGGGACTGGTACTCCATTCCGGTGTCGGAATCACCGCTCTGGGCATAGGAGAAGGCGACGTACTGGTAGGCCAGCGGGTTCTTCGGATCCAGTTCAACGAGCCGCGGGCCGTTCTCCATCACGCCGTCCCACTGCTCGGCCTGGTAGAGCGCCGTGATCATGTTGAACATGGCGTCCCGGTGGTTGGGAGCCCGCTCCAGGACCGCGCTGAACGCGGTCGCCGACTGGGCGTAGGCGCCCGACTGGAAGAGTCCGACACCGACGTCGTAGAGCCCGCGGGCGTCCACGTCGGACCGGGCCATCAGGTCGTTGTACATGCCCTCGGCCGCCGCGGTGTCGCCCGCCGCCATGGTGACCATGGCCATCTGGCTCATCACCTGGACGTCGCCGGGGTAGCGCTCGAGGTAGGCGGCGTAGGCGGCGGAGGCCTCGGCATACCGCTCACCCTGCGTCAGGACCTGGCCCATGTAGACCGCGGCCTGCTGCTCGATCTCGTCCCAGCCCTCGACTCGGGCCGAATCGGCCGTGGCCATGTCGGTGCTCTGGATCAGGTCGAGAGCCTCCTGGAAGGCGGCAACCGACGCGTCGATCTCACCGAGCTGGGAGTAGGTGGCGCCGAGGTTCAGCATCGCCTCGGGGCGCCCCTTGAAGATCAGGTTGGCGTCCTCGAAGTGACCGGCGGCAGCCTCGATGTCACCGGCGTTCACGTCCTGGATCCCGGCGTTGTAGGCCACGACCCAGGCGCCCTCACGCTGCAGGTCGATGTCCCCCGCGTAGGGAGGATAGATGTCCTGAGCGATCGCGAAGGCCTCGTCGGCCGCGGCGAAATCGCCGACGCCCACGTAGGCCTGTCCGGCGATGAAGTACCCCTGGGGGTTGGTGGAATCCGCCGCGATGGCACCCTGAGCGGACTCGAGGGCGCGCTCGTAGCGCTCCCGGGCGGTGGCATCGTCGCCGGCCGCCTGGGCCTGGGTCAGGTACAGGGTCCCGGACTGGGTGAAGCTGTCGTCCCGGGGACGAGCGGACTCAGGGATCGGCTGGCCATCGGGGCCGACGACGGGGCCCGACGAACCACCGGAGGCGCAGCCCCCGGAAACCAGGGCCAGGGCCAGGACGGCCACGAGGCCGGTGCGCGACTTCATGCGGAATATCCTCCTTGGGGGTTCTTTCGACCCGGCGCCTCAGATCACGCCGAATCGTCGCGAGCATAGAAATGAAAAATATGCGGACCGGATGCGGATTCCAACCCGTGGGCGGCGCATTAACAGGCCCCAAGCTGGCGCTGACCGCGGCCGTTCGCGGGGGTCCGAAAAGCGGCGGAAGTCAGCGCTCAGGAGCAGCCAGCGCGCTCAGCACCTGCTCCCTGCCCTGGGCCTCCATGATACGCCCCAGATCCGGGCCGCTTTCCACGCCGGTCAGCGCCCTCCGGAGGGGGTGGAACAGCGCGGGCCCGCGAAAGCCCTCGTCCTTCCCCCACTGCCTCACCGCACCACCCGTCGCGGCGGCGTCCCAGACTTCCACGCCGGCCAGTGCATCCCGGAGGCCCGCCAGCACGGTCCCGGACTCCTCATCGGCCCATAGGTCCGCGCGGACCCGCTGAACGAGATCGGGGTCGGCGGGAAATACCAGCGCCAGGTGCTGGGGGATCTGGGAGAGGACCTCGGTGCGGCTCTGGATTGCCTCGAGCCCGACCCGCACGGCCTCGGGGTCCAGGTCCCCGGCGGCCGGGGGAGCCCAGGGCAGCGCCGCCCGCACGAATTCGTCCGCGTCCATGGCCCCCAGGTGCTGCTGGCTCATCCACCGCATCTTCTCGGGATCGAACACCGTGTCCGACGCCCCCAGTCGCTCCAGGGACACCGCGCTGACCAGCTCCGTGGGGGTGAGCACCTCCCGGTCCTCCGGGTGCGACCAGCCCAGCAGCGAGAGGTAGTTCAGAACCGCCGCCGGGTGGTATCCCTCGGCCGCGAGCTCGGCCACGCCCCGCGATCCGGTGCGCTTGGACAGCTTCTTCCGATCCGGTCCAAGGACGGTTGGCAGATGCACGAAGGCCGGCGGCTCCGCGCCGAGCGCCGCGTACAGAGCCACCTGTTTGGGGGTGTTGGGAAGGTGCCCCGCCCCTCGCACGACGTGGGAGATCTCCATCGCCAGGTCGTCGACCACCACGGCGAAATTGTAGGTGGGCCGGCCGTCCCGACGGAGTAGTACGAAGTCGTCCAAGTCACTGCTATCGAACGAGATGTCGCCCCGAATCTCATCCCGCACCTCAACGGTGCCTTCGGGGAGGGCCAGGCGAAGGAGGTGGGCCTCGCCGGCCTCGATCCGACGCTCCCGCTCGGCCGGCGGGATCGAGCGGCAGGTCCCGGGATAGCGGGCCACGACCACCCCCTCCCCCACCTCCACCTGGGCGGACTGGAGCGTGGCGTCGTCGCAGAAGCACGGGTAGGCGTGCCCCTCGTCCACGAGACGCACAGCCGCATCGCGGTAGATGGAACCGCGCTCACTCTGCCGGTAGGGCCCGAAGGGGCCTCCCACGTCCGGCCCCTCGTCCCAGTCCAGTCCCAGCCAGGCCAGGTCCTCCAGGATTCCGGCCTCCGAACCGGGGACGTTCCGGTCCACGTCGGTGTCCTCCAGCCGGACCACGAACTGCCCGCCGCCGTGGCGGGCCAGGAGCCAGTTGAAGACCGCCGTCCGGACGTTCCCCAGGTGGAGCCGACCGGTGGGGCTGGGGGCAAATCGGGTGCGGATGGTGCGAGTCATGTGGGAAATCCCCTGCGTGCGGGCGATCTCCTCCGCGCTGGCCTCCTTCACGGCCCGCACGGAGCCGAAGCGCGTCAGCAGGGCCTTCTGCCGGCCCGGGCCGACTCCGGGAATGCCGGACAGCTCGGATGTGAGGGTCCGGCGGCTCCTCAGCTTCCGATTGTAGCTCACGGCGAACCGGTGCGCCTCGTCCCTCAGCCGCTGGAGCAGGTGCAGGGCCGGGTCCCGACGGGAGATCCGCACCGCGTTCTTCCGACCCGGCAGGAAGACCTCCTCGTCCTTCTTGGCCAGCGCGGCAACGGCGACCTCGGGCAGCCCCAGCTCCTTCAGCGCCCCCACGGCCGCTCCGAGCTGGCCCTTGCCGCCGTCGATCAGCGCCAGGTCCGGCAGAGGCCGCCCCTCTTCCGAGCGCCGCCGGAAGTAACGGAACACGGCCTCCTCCATGGACCGGTAGTCGTCGTTCCCCCAGTCGCCCTTGATCCGCATGTGGCGGTACTCGGCCTTTCGGGGCTCGCCATTCTCGAACACCACCGCGCTCGCCACCGTCTCCGCCCCCTGGGTGTGGGAGATGTCGAAGCAGACGATCACGCGGGGGACGACCTTCAGGTCCAGCCGGTCCTGGAGGGTGTAGAGCGCCTCGTCGGCCCGGGAGCCATGTCCCCCGTCCCTGAGCAGACGGTCTTCGAGTGCGTGTCGGGCATTCTCGTTGGCCAGTTCCACGACCCGGACCTTCTCGCCGCGCCGGGGCACCCGGACCGCCACTTTTCTGCCGGCCTCCTCCGACAGGACCTCGCCCAGCGTCTCCTGGGCCGGGAAGTCGCCGGGGAGCAGGATCTCCCGCGGCAGTTCGGACCGGCCCTGCGTCCCGCGGCCCAGGTAGTACCGGGAGGTGAGGGCGGCCAGCAGGTCCCCCTCGTTCTCGTCCTCCACGTCGCTGAACCGCAGTACGTCGCGTCCCAGGAGCACCCCGCCCCGAACCCTCAGCACGACGGAGGCGGCCCGCCCGCCGTCGCGGGCCAGCCCGACCACGTCCTCGTCTCCGCCCGAAACCCGGTCGACGCGCTGCGTTCCCGCCAGCGAGTCGAGCCCCCGCACCACGTCGCGCAGGCGGCCGGCCTCCTCGAAGTCCAGGGTCGCCGCGGCGTCGTGCATCCGGGCCTCCACGTCCCGGCGCACGCCCTCCGTGTCGCCCCCGAGGATGCGGAGGATCTCGTCGATCATCCCGCGGTAGTCGGCCTCCTCCTGGAGTCCGACGCACGGCGCCTTGCACCGGCCGATGTGGTAGTCGAGGCAGGGCCGTGAGGGCGCCTCCCGGGGGAGGTTGTACCGGCACGACCGGACCGTGTAGAGCCGTTTGATGACCTCCAGCGCCTGCCGCATGGGCCCGACCGAGGTGAACGGCCCGAAGTAGCGGGCGCCGTCGTTCCTCACCTGGCGGGTCACGTAGACGCGGGGGAACGGCTCCTGGACGGTCACCTTGATGTGCGGATACCGCTTGTCGTCCCGGAGCTGGATGTTGAACCGGGGCCGATGCTCCTTGATGAGGTTGGCCTCAAGGATCAGCGCCTCGGCCTCCGAGCCCACCACGATGGTCTCCACCGAGTCGATCCGGCGGACCAGCTCGCGGGTCTTCAGCCCCTGCTGGTCCGTGCCCCGGAAGTAGCTCCGGACCCGGGCCCGGAGGGACTTGGCCTTCCCGACGTAGAGGATTTCGCCCTGGGCGTTCCGATAGAGGTAGACGCCCGGGCGGGAAGGGAGGGTCTTGAGGCGCTCCTCGGTTACGGGCATCGGACGCTACTCCCGACCCGGGCCACCCACGCCGCCCGCGCCATCCTCGCCGTCCACACCGCCGCGGCCGTCCTCGCCCCCGTCGGCGCCCGCATCACCCGCGGCCCCGGGACCGACCCCGAGCACCCGACTCACACCCAGGTACACGAGGGCGAAGGGACCGAGGATCGCCGCGCCCTCCCGGATGGGCCCCATCTCGGGCAGCGCTAGCTCGATCCCGCCGGCGACGGCCGAGGCCACCACGGCGGAGCCGAACCGCAGCCAGCCGCGCCGGCCGGCGGCGGGGAACGCGCCCAGCGCGGCGCCCAGGTGCTTCCTCAGCAGCGCGAACTCCATCCAGGCGGCCACCGAGGCGCCCAGGGCCAGCCCGGCGGCTCCGAAGCGGACCTCGCCCATTCCGAGCAGGTCCAGCGGGAACATCAGGGCCGCTCCCAGCAGCGCCGACACGCCCACCCGCAGGTAGGCCACCCGGGCCGGGGTCCGGGTGTCGTGGAGCGCATAGAAGGCCGAAGAGAGGACCCTGGAGCGGGACGACGCCATGAGCCCCAGCGAGTAGGCGGCCAGGACCGCATAGGTGCCGACCACCTGCTCGCTCCCGAAGGCGCCCGTCTGGTAGATCGCGGCCACCAGGTGGTCTCCGAACAGGACGTATCCCACCGCGGTCGGCAGGACCCAGTAGCTCACCCGGCTCAGGGCCCGGTCCACCAGCCCTCCCATGGCCTCCAGCGCCCGCGTCCGGTCGCGGGACAGCTCGGGCAGCTCCGCAGCCGCCACCGACATCCCGAACAGCGAGATGGGGAGCATGTACAGGGTCTGGGCATACCCCAGCAGCGCCAGGGCCCCGCCGGCCAGCCAGGCGGCCAGGAACATGTCGATGTAGCCGGAGAGGTTGATCACCCCCCGGGCCGCCAGCACCGGTGTGAAGTTCCGGATGGCCTCGTCGACGCCCTCCACCCTTCGCGAGGCTGAAAGCCGGAACCCGCGGAGCGACGAAAAGACCCACGGCAGCTGGACCGCCAGCTGGAGCGCACCACCCACCACCGCGCCCCAGGCCAGCATCACCACCAGGTCCCGCTCGCCCAGGCCCAGCCGGAGCCCCCCCACCACCATGGCCGCGATCATGGCCAGGTTCCAGAACACCGGGGCCACATAGGAGACGAAGAACTTCCTGTGGGAGTTCAGCACCCCCAGCGCCCAAGCCGAGAGGACCAGCAGCCCCGTCATGAAGAACAGGATCCGGACCAGCTCGACCGTGATCGCCTGCTTCTCCGGCTCCCAGGCCGAGAAGATCAGGGCGACGACCCACGGCGCCAGCACCCAGCCCAACAGGACCAGGAGGCCCACCACGAGGAACAGGATCCCCAGGACCGCGCCGGCGAATCGACCGGCATCCTCTTCCCTGCCCTCCTCCAGGCACTCGGCGTAGATGGGAATGAACGACGCGCTGAGCGTCCCCTCTCCCAGCAGGTTCTGGAGGACGTTGGGGAGCCGGAGGGCGGCTCTCCACGCGTCGGCGTAGAGGGAGGTCCCGAAGTAGTGGGCGAAGACCCGGTCCCGGACGAGACCGGAGATCCGGCTCAGGAAGATGCCCGCAGCAACCCACAGTGCACCGCGGGCGCGCCGGTCTCCGGAGGCGGGATCCGCCGCGTCAGGACTCCGGGTCACCGGGAGGAAGCGATTCGGTGGGAGAGCGCTCCGTGAGGAGCTTCTGGAGGAATTCGCCTTCTTCACTGAGGCGGTCCACCTCACCGGTGAGGCGCTCCACCTCTCCCTCCAGATAGGCCATCCGGTCGGCCAGCAGGTCGTCGGAGCCGCCGATTCTACGGCCCTCGAGGCGACTGGCCAGAGCCTTTCCCACCTGCGAGTCCAGTACGATGGACAGGATGGGAATGAGCAGAACCAGGATGAAGATCAGCTGCAAGAACATGTTCGAAGTTATCCACTAGGCCACAGGCGGCTCAACCGCCGGCGATCGACGGAAGGTCGGCTACAGCTCGATCTCGAATCTCTCGGCCAGGGCCGGAACGAACTCCTCCCCGTACCGGGCCAGGTAGTAGAACGCGTTCATGACCCGCTCCTGGGGCTTCCCGGAGGGGAACAGGTGGTGCTGTGCCTTCTCCACTTGGCCCAGGGCGATCTCGTTCTCCCGTTTGATGCTGTGGAGAATCTTCTTCTCCACTTCGGTTACGAGTTGAAAGCCCTGACCCCTCATGTGGTTGATGGGGCCCTTGAGCGTCGGGTCGATGGACTTGGACTCCTCCATGAGGGCCTGGGCCCCCTTCCCCAGGGCGCCGCGCAGCTCTCCGATGATGGCGCGGATCTCCTCCGGCTCCTCGCTGCGGGCGATCTGGCTCGCCAGCTCGTGAAAGGGCTGATCCAGGTCGGAGACGTCGAGGTCGAACTTATCGAGCACCTTCCGGATCTTGGTCTCCAACAGGAGCGCGCCGTGCCGGGGGAAGATCACCGGCATGCTGAGCGCGTGGGCCTCGAAGAACTCTCTCAGCTGGGCGTAGTAGGCCATCTCCCCGGGTCCGGCCACGTAGGCCAGGGTGGGGAACACCGTGCTCTCCACCACCGGCCGCAGGAGGACGTTGGGGCTCACCGTCCCCGGGTCGTCCTGGATGCGCTGGAGGATGTCGTCTTCGCTCAGGCGGGTCTCGGAGTGGCGGAGCTGGAATCCATCCCCGTCCCGGTAGATCCGCTCCCGCTCGCCGGTGGGCCCCTCCATGAAGAGGTTCACGCCGCCTGGCATGATGGGCACCTGGACGTGGTACCCCTCGGCCTCCAACTCTCCGGAGACCCGGGTCAGCAGCTCCTCATGGGCCGCGGACTGGGCCACCTCTCGGGCCATCGCCTCGCGGGAGGCCTGCTTGAGGACCGGGTTCGAGGCGTCCACGAACGACACCCACAGCGGCTCCAGCAGCCGGGCCAGAACGGCACCGAAGCCCGAGCCCAGCGTCGCACCCTCCGGGTACGCGTCCGCCAGCAGCGCCCGGAACGGGGCGGCGAAGTCTGAGCCGGGCAGCGAGTCCAGGAACGCAGTCACCTGCTCGGCGAGGTCGGAGCCCAGGGGCACCCGGAAGAACGGCCGGCCCGGTTCACCCACCTCGGGCGGGAGCCGGAACTCCCGCATTTCGTTCCCCGTGTCGATGAGGAACGTGTGATTGCCCTCGGGCCAGTCGTGGTCCTCGTCGGCGATCCAGAACAGCGGCGCCACAGGCCGACCCAGCAGGTCCTCCAGCCGCGCGGCGAGCCGGGCCGCCGTGATGGCCTTGTACAGCGAGTACAGGGGTCCACCGAACAGGCCCGGCTGCTGTCCTGTGGTGACGAAGAAGCCGTCCTCTTCCAGCACCCTGCGGAGCTTCTCCGCCGCCAGGTCACCGGAGGGACGGATGGCCTCCAGGGCCCGCTCTCGCTTCGCCCGATCGAACCGCCCGTCCACGAGGTGGGCCTTCTCGCGGAAGGCCTCGGGATCGCGGTAGGAGCCCGCGTAGAACCGGAGGGCATGCGGCTCCCGGTCCAGGTAGGCCTGGACCAGGGGTGAACCGCCAGGTCGCCCAACACGCATCTCCAGATTCAGGATCGCCTCCCTTTTCGGCGGGTTCCTCGTCCCTGTTTCGCCCCGCCCGCTAACCCGTGGGACGGATCGTCGTTCCCCTTATGATAGGGCTCTCCACGCTGAATCGTACCGGCGCGGTAGATCTGCTCGGCCAGAATAAGGCGCGCCATCTCGTGCGGCAGGGTCATGTCGGAGATCGAGAGCCGGCGCCGGGCCCGGTCCAGCACCGCGGAGCCCAGCCCGAACGCCCCTCCGATGACGAACGCAACATGGCGGGTGGAGGCCAGGGCCTCGGCCTCCAGGAATCGGGCCAGTTCGGTGGACCCCATGGGCTTCCCGTCCCGGGTCAGGGCCAGGACCGTGGCCGCCGGGTCGATGTGCGACAGGATCCGCTCCCCCTCGGCCGCCATCACGTCCTCCGGCGCCGCCGACTTCCCTCCCCCGCGCACACCCGCTTCCACCTCGGCAACGGTGAACTTGAAGTATCGGGACGCCCGGGTCTCGTACTCCCGTACCGCCTCGTCCAGAGGCGACCGCACCCGGCCTACGGCGACGACCTGGATCTCCACTCCGGACTACCTCCGAATGACCGTGTCCCGGAGGGACGACTCGTTGTCCCGCCAGGGGTGGTCCAGCGAGTGGTGGAGACCGCGACTCTCGGTCCGCAGCCGGGCGGACCGGACGATGAGGTGCGCCGCCTGCGTCAGGTTGCGGAACTCCAGGAGCTCCAGGTGGTCCGGCGACTCCACCGCCGACGCCTCCAGCGCGTCCAGGAGCGGCGCCAGTTCCTCGTCGGCCTGCGCGAGCCACGCGTCGGAGCGCACGATCCCCGCCTTCTTCCACATCAGCTTCCGGACCCGGCGCCGGAGCCTGGGCAGCTCGTCGAGATCGATTCCCGGGACGCCCGGCTCCACGGGGGCCGGCGGTCGAGCCGCCCCGGTCGCCAGCCAGCCCACCCGGCTCAACTCCCGTTCCGTCGTCCGGGCCGCCCGATGACTGAACACGAGGGCCTCCGGGAGGGAGTTGGACGCCAGTCGATTCGCGCCGTGGACGCCGGTACACGCCACCTCACCGGCCGCCAGCAGGCCGTGGATGGACGAGCGGGCCCAGGCGTCCGTGACCACGCCGCCGCACACGTAGTGGGCCGCCGGCACCACAGGGATCCCGGCCATGGGGTCCACTCCCCGAACTCCGCACCCCTCCCAGATCGAGGGGAAGCGCTCCTCGAAGCGGTCCCGGCCGATCTCCGCGGGATCCAGGACCACGAAGTCCTCGTCCCGGGCCTTCAGCTCCTCGTCGATGGCTTGGGCCACCACGTCGCGGGGCGCCAGCGAGCCCAGGGGGTGGTGGGCGTCCATGAACGGTGTGCCGTCCTGGAGCCGCAGCACGGCCCCCTCTCCGCGAACCGCCTCGCTGATCAGAAAGGCGGGATCCTCGGTGGGGTAGAGCGCCGTGGGATGGAACTGGATGAACTCGAGGTTGGCCAGGAACGCCCCCGCCCGGTAGGCCATGGCCAGGCCGTCGCCGGTAGCGATGGCGGGGTTCGTGGTGTGCCGGAACACCTGCCCCGCCCCACCCGCGGCCAGCATGGTCATCCGGGACCGGACGAGCACGTGCCGATCCTGGGCGTGATCCAGCACCAGGGCTCCGCCGCAGCGCGGCTCCCCGGTGAGGGGATCCGGTCCGATGAGGAGGTCCACGGCCAGGTGGTCCTCCAGCACGGTGATCCGGGGCTCCCTCGCCACGGCGGTGAGGAGCGAGCTCTCGATCATCCGCCCGGTCCGGTCCGCCGCGTGAACGATCCGGCGGCGGGAATGACCGCCCTCCCTTCCCAGCGCGAGCGACTCTCCCGTCTCCTCGAAGCGGGCACCCCACTCCATGAGCTCCCGCACGCGGTCGGGCCCTTCGCGGACGAGAATCTCAACCCGGTCGCGATGGCACAGCCCGGCGCCGGCGGCCAGCGTGTCCTGGATGTGGAGCTCCGGACTGTCGTCCGGCCCGAGGACCGCGGCCACGCCCCCCTGGGCCCAGTTGGTGTTGGACTCGGCCCGCTCCTTCTTGGTGATGAGGAGGACCTCGCCGAACCGCGCCGCCGAGAGGGCGTAGGTGAGGCCGGCGATCCCGCTCCCGATCACCAGGATGTCCGCCTCCACCGCGTTCCTGTGGGCCAGATCGAACGCGCTCATGAAGAAGCCTCCCGATCCGGCGCCCGATCCAGGGCGTGCCGGAGAAGGTCCAGAAGTTCGTCCTCGCCCGCCTCGAATTCGACGCGGAGAGGGAGCACCCGAATGGAGAGATGCGACGGCCAGCGGCCTCTCAGCTTCACGGCGTCCTTCTCGGTGACCACGACGCAGCGTCCGACGGCGGCCCCCTCCAGGATCACCAGGTCCGCCTCCGAGTAGTCGTGGTGGTCCGCGAAGGCCGCCCGATCGCAGGCCATCCCCGTCGCCTCCTCCACCATCGAGAAGAAGTCCTCCGGGCCCGCGATGGAGCAGACGGCCAGGACCGGGCCCTCCGGCGGGCTCGCCGGCTCACCCTCCAGGGTCTGCCATCCGGCCGGGACCAGGCGAGCCCGGGCCAGCGGGAGTCCGGGGAACCGGGCCCCGACGGTCGCGGCCAGCCCCGCCGCGTCGTCCCGGCTGGCCGTTTTGCGGGTCACCAGGACGGCCTGGGCCCGGCTCAGGGCCCCCAGGGACTCCCTGAACGGCCCCCGGGGCAGGAGCGCCCGCGGGAGGCCCTGTTCGGCCGCCAGGAGCACCAGGTCCACGTCGCGGGCCAGGCGCCGGTGCTGGAACCCGTCGTCCAGGACCACGACGTCGGCGCCGGCGTCAACCGCGCGCTCCGCCGCGGCGATCCGGTCGGGATCGGCCTCCAGCCCCATCTCGGGATTCCAGCGCCGGTGCAGGTCCAGTTCGTCCTGGCCGTAGCCGCGGGCCACGAGGGCCGGCTTCCACCCCAGCCCCGCGAGCCGGGCCACGAGCCAGGCCGACACCGGCGTCTTGCCCGTGCCCCCCACCGAGAGGTTGCCGACGGAGACGACGGGTACGGATACGCTCCGGGGGGCCGCCACCGCGAAGCGAAGCGCTCGGAGGGCTACGCCGAGCCGAAAGACCATTTCGAGGGGGAGCGTCACGCCCTGGAACAGGAGGCGGCTCAGCCCACCGGTCCTCCCCCGCCACTGGGCCTCCACCCTGCCCTGAAGTCCTCCCTCCCGCGACGGTCCGGCTCCGCGTCGGGGGCTCACCGGGGCCCTCCCGGATCGGCGGGCCCACCTGGGAGAGGCTCCCGGCCCGCCATCTCGTCGGCGCGGGCGGTGGCGGAATTCAGGCCTTCCTGGATCCGGGCCAGCCAGACCGACTCGTCCTCCGACGAGACGTCCCGCGGCACCTGGATCGGCGGCCCGTATGCGACCGTCACCGTGCTGAAGGGCTTGGGCACGAGGAACCGGTCCCAGGAACTGAACCGCCAGGCGCGCGTCGCCGAGACTCCGATGGGGATCACCGGATAGCCGCCCAGGCGGGCCACGGCCACCACCCCGGGCTTGCACTCCTCGAACGGCCCCTTGGGGCCGTCGGGGGTCACGGCCATGTCCCGCCCGTCCCGGCCCGCGCGCACCAGCGCCCGGGCCCCGGCGGCCCCGCCGCGCGTGGATGAGCCCCGCACGGTCGTGAACCCGTAGGACTCGATGATGCGGGCGATGTATTCGCCGTCCCGGTGGGTGCTGATCAGGACCGCGATGCGTTCACGGGACCGGTCGTGGACGAGGGAAAGCAGGCGCCCGTGCCAGAAGCAGTAGAGGATGCGCTGATCCTCCGCCTCCAGGGCGCGGTAGTGCTCCTCTCCCTCCCGTCGGAAGCGGACC
>JBDHIJ010000104.1:0-5638 GCA_039587435.1 Gemmatimonadota bacterium | reverse complement strand
GGTCCCGGGGTCGATGAGGCCTTCGGAGACCGAAGTGAGTTCGCCGTGGTCCCGTCGATGGACCAGGACGCAGGCGCCCTCTCCCGGACGGGGCGGCCAGATGATGCGGTTCAGGGCCTCCTCCTCCAGCCCGGCGTGATCCAGGGTCACGGCGAGCCACGCGGGCACCATCAGGGCGCCCACGTCTCCGGCCCGAAGGGCCTCCAGTCCGGAGGGTTCGTCCTCCACCGGCACGGGCTCCAGCGAGCGGGCCAGCCCTCCCAGCAGCGCCCGGTCGCGCCGCGTCACGACACCGACGCGGTGCCCCGGGGCCCGATCCGCCAGTGGGGTGTCCTCTCCGGAGCGGCTGAGCACGACCGTCTGCACGTCCCCCCGGGGGAGGACCACCTGCCACGCCAGATCGTCGTCCACGCGCAGCGGCAGGTCGGACGCCGGGAGCACCGCCGCCTGCAGCCGATCGGCCCGCACCGCGTCCAGGAGGGCGCCCACCGAGGGCTCCCCTTCACCGGAGAGCGAAACCGACCGGGGCCGGAGGGCCTCCGCGACCCGTTCCAGGTGGATACGGGGCGCATATCCGCGGATGGTCCCAGCTTGGATCATGGATGGAGTCCGGGGGGCGGGGGGGCTCGGTGACGTGGCTTAAAGGTTGTTGAGGTCCCCTCTGGAGCCTTGATCGGGGCCCGAGGGCCCCTCAATATATGCGGTCCGACCAACCGGGAGACCCCCCGAGCGTCCCCCCTCACCCCACGACCCGGCCCGCCACGGAGGCTCGTTGAAGCACTACGCCCAGCTGGGAATCCTCCTCGCCATCGCCTGGCTGCTGTGGTCGTTTCACTTCACGCCCCTGCTCCTGACCCTCGGTGGGCTCTCCATTCTGCTGGTGCTCTGGCTGGTTGGCCGCATGCGGATCGTGGACGAGGAGGCCAGCCTGGTCGACCTCAAGAACGTCCCCTCGTTCTTCTACGTCCCCTGGCTCGTACTCGAGATCATCAAGGCCAACCTGGACGTGGCCCGGGTGATCCTCACCCCGAGCCTGCCCATCCGGCCCCGCATGGTTCGAGTCCCGGCCACGCAGTCCACGGCTCTGGGCAAGGTCATCTACGCCAACTCCATCACCCTCACCCCGGGAACGGTGACGGTGGACGTGGACGAGGAGGAGGGCACGCTGCTGGTGCACGCCCTCACACCGGTGGCCTACGACGGGCTGCTGAGCGGAGAGATGGGCGAGCGGGTCCGGAACCTGGAGAAGGGATCATGATGTTCGCCATCGCCATGGTGGCGGTCCTCGTGACCATGGGCCTGGCCCTCATCCGGGCCTGGCGAGGCCCCACGGTCTACGACCGGATCCTGGCGCTGAACTCCTTCGGGACCGTCACGGTGCTCTTCATCGCGGTCCTGGGCTTCCTGAACGGTCGCCCCGACTTCCTCGATCTGGCCCTGCTCTACGCCCTGATCAACTTCATCGGGACCTTCATGATCCTCCGGTACTTCCTGTTCGGGAACTACGAGGAACAGGGGGTCGACTGAGGATGGAGATGGTTGTCGATGTCCTGAGCTGGATCCTGCTCCTCACCGGAGGGACGTTCTCCGTCATCGGCGGGATCGGGCTCATGCGGATGCCGGGGTTCTACTCCCGGGTCCACGCCTCGGGCATCACCGACACCCTCGGGGCGGGCTCCATCCTGCTGGGACTCATGCTCCAGGCCGGCCTGACGACGGTCACGATCAAGCTGGTGTTCATCCTCGCCTTCCTGTTCATCACCAGCCCGACGTCCGCGCACGCGCTGGTGAACGGAGCCATGACCAACGGTCTCAAGCCCAAGACCCAGGTCCAGGAGGGCGAAGAGTGAACCCGATCATCCTCATCGTCATCCTGGCCTTCCTGGCCGGGACCGCCATCACCATCGCCCGGGTCCGGGGGGTGTTCGTGGCGGCCATGCTGACGGGGATCTACAGCTTGCTGAGCGCCTCCTGGATGCTGGCGCTCGACGCCCCGGACGTGGCCTTCACCGAAGCCGCCGTGGGTGCCGGAATCTCGACCGTGCTCATGCTGAGCGCGCTCGCCCTCACCACCAACCGGGAGAAGCGGCCCGATCGGATCGCCGTGATCCCCCTGATGGTGGTGCTGATGACGGGAAGCGTCCTGATCTACGTCACGCTGGACATGCCGTTGATGGGGGACCCGAACGCTCCGGCCCAGGTCCACATCGCTCCCGAGTACATCGACGGCGCCCACGACTACCACATCCCCAACATCGTGACCATGGTCCTGGGCAGCTACCGGGGCTACGACACGATGGGCGAGACGGCGGTCGTGTTCACGGCCGGGCTGGGCGTGATCATGATCCTGGGCGGGGCCCGGCGCGTCATGAGCTGGCAGGAGCGTCAGCAGAAACGCCGCGAGGAGGGCGAACTGGTCCTGGAGGAGGTCTACCCCCTCCCGGACGCGGACGAGGTCGATCCCGAGGGAGAGGTTCACCCCATCGATGACGACGGAGGGGGCGCCACATGAGCCATCTCCTGATCCCCCGGGTCATCACCAAGATCCTCCTCCCCTTCATCATGCTGTACGCGCTGTACGTGCAGTTCCACGGCGACTACTCCCCGGGAGGAGGATTCCAGGCCGGCGTCATCTTCGCCGCGGCCATCATCCTCTACGCCATGATCTTCAAGGTGGTGGAGGCGGAGCGGGTCATTAAGCCCGGCGTCGCCCGGGCCCTGATGGCCGTCGGGCTGCTGATCTACCTGGGTGTCGGGTTCCTCACGATGTTCCTGGGCGGGAACTTCCTCGACTACGACGTCCTGACCCACGATCCCAGCCACAGCCAGCACTACGGCCTCCTGGCCATCGAGTTCGGAGTGGGCGTCGCCGTGGCCGCGGTGATGATCACGATCTTCTATTCGTTCGTGGACCCGCTGCGCGACTGATGGACTTCGCTGCCCTCGTCGAACAGTACCCGGCCCTGACCGAGATCGTCGGTCGGTACAACTACTGGATCGTCATCGTCCTGATGATGACGGGCTTCTACATCGTGATCGCGCGCGACAACATGGTGAAGAAGCTCATCGGGCTGAACATCTTCCAGACCTCGGTCTTCCTGCTCTACATCTCCATGGGGAAGATCCGGGGCGGCACGCCGCCCATCGAGGCCGCGGGCTACGAGATCTACAGCAATCCCATCCCCAGCGTTCTGATCCTCACGGCCATCGTCGTGGGGGTCGCCACCACTTCGGTGGGACTCGCCCTCGTCGTCCGGATCCACGACGAATACGGCACCGTTGAGTCCGACGAGGTCGATCTGCAGGACAACGAGCCGTGATTCAGGAACACCTCCTCGTCCTGCAGGTGGTGCTGCCCCTGGTGGCATCCCCCATCGTGCTGCTGCTGCGGCGGCGTCAGGTCATCACGGGCTTCACGCTCCTGGTGTCGTGGGCCACGTTCGCCCTCTCCCTCATGATCCTGGCCCGGGTCATGGACGAGGGTACCCTCAGCTACGCCATGGGCGACTGGCGGCCGCCCCTGGGCATCGAGTACCGGGTGGACCTGCTGAACGCCTTCGTGCTGGTCCTGGTGTCGGGGATCGGAGCCTTCGTGGCCTGGTTCTCGCCCCGGTCGGTGGACCTGGAGATCCGGCACCGGGCCTATGGCTATTTCTACGCCATGTTCCTGCTGTGCCTGGCGGGGAGCCTGGGGATCGCGATCACCGGAGACATGTTCAACGTCTTCGTGTTCCTGGAGATCTCCGCCCTGTCCTCCTACGTGCTCATCAGCATGGGGAAGGACCGGAGAGCGCTCCCGGCGGCCTACCGGTACCTCATCATGGGGACCATCGGGGCCACGTTCTTCCTCATCGGCGTCGGGCTCATCTACCAGATGACCGGCACGCTGAACATGGCCGACGCGGCGGTCCGGCTCGATGACGTGAAAGGCACCCGGACGATCCTGGCGGCCTTCGGGTTCATCACCGTGGGGATGGCGCTGAAGATCGCCCTGTTCCCCCTGCACCTGTGGCTGCCCAACGCGTACGGATACGCCCCGTCGGTGGTCTCGGCCTTCATCGCCGCGACGTCCACCAAGGTCTCGGTCTACGTGCTGATCCGGTTCTTCCTGACCG
Organism: Gemmatimonadota bacterium; assembly: GCA_039587435.1. Classification (GTDB taxonomy): domain Bacteria; phylum Gemmatimonadota; class Gemmatimonadetes; order Longimicrobiales; family Gaopeijiaceae; genus JBDHIJ01. The sequence continues at coordinate 1,523 of JBDHIJ010000104.1, read as the reverse complement.
TGTTCGGCTACGACTTCGCCTTCGGGGAGCAGAACCTCATGTGGGTCCTGCTTCCGCTGGCGCTCATCGGGATCGTGACCGCGTCGCTCGTGGCCGTGTTCCAGAACGACATCAAGCGGATGCTGGCGTACTCGTCGGTGGCCCAGATCGGCTACATGGTCCTGGGGATCAGCTTGGCCTCGGTGACCGGTCTCACCGGCGGGATCGTGCACCTGTTCAACCACGGCCTCATGAAGGGCGCCCTGTTCCTGGCCATGGGCGCCATTTTCTTCCGTGTCGGCTCGGTCCACATCGACGACCTCAAGGGCATCGGCAAGCGGATGCCGATCACCACGGCCACGTTCGTGGTGGGTGGCCTGGGGCTGATCGGCGTGCCCATGACCGTGGGTTTCATCTCCAAGTGGTACCTGGTGCTGGCGGCCCTGGAGAGCGGCCTCTACTGGGTGGCCGGCCTGATCCTCCTCTCCTCGCTGATCGCGGTGGCCTACGTGTGGCGGGTGGTCGAGGTGGCCTACTTCGAGGATCCTCCGGAGGGTCGTGAGGAGGTCAGCGAGGCTCCCCTGGCGATGCTCATTCCCATGGTCTCGCTGGCGCTGCTGACCATCGTGTTCGGCGTGACGACGGACTACACGGCCGGCGTGGCCAAGGCCGCCGCCCAGATGCTGCTGGGGATCGGGTCATGAGTGTCGAGCTTCTCATCGCCCTGATCCTCATCCTGCCCACCGCGGGTGGGCTGGTGGTGACCTCCCTGAACCGGGCGCCCAATGCCCGGGAGGGCGTGAGCCTGGTCACCGGGGGCATCCTGTTCGGGCTGGTGCTGCAGCTTCTCCCCCGTGTGAACGCGGGAGAGCGGCCCACCTGGACCGTCCTGGAGGTGCTGGAGGGCGTCACGCTCTCCTTCACGGTCGAGCCCCTGGGCATGCTGTTCGCCATGGTGGCCTCCGGGCTGTGGATCGTCACCACGGCCTACGCGATCGGCTACATGCGGGGCCACCACGAGAAGAACCAGACCCGGTTCTTCACGTTCTTCGCCGTGGCCATTTCGGCGGCCATGGGAGTGGCGCTGGCCGGAAACCTCCTGACGCTGTTCGTCTTCTACGAGATCCTGACCCTCTCCACGTACCCTCTGGTCACCCACTCGCAGGACGACCGGGCCCGGAGGGCGGGCCGGATCTACCTCGGAATCCTGCTCACCACCTCCATCTGCTTCCTGCTGCTGGGAATCCTGGCCACCTGGGAGCTGACCGGAACGCTCGATTTCCGCAGCGGCGGAATTCTGGAGGGGCACGTCCAGGGACCGATGGTGGGCCTCCTGCTGGGCCTGTACGCCTTCGGGATCGGGAAGGCGGCGCTCATGCCGTTCCACCGGTGGCTTCCCAACGCCATGGTGGCCCCCACCCCGGTGAGCGCCCTCCTGCACGCCGTGGCGGTGGTGAAGGCGGGGGTCTTCAGCGTCCTCAAGGTGGTGGTGTACGTCTTCGGCATCGACTTCCTGGCCGGGTCGGGAATGAACGTGTGGCTGA
>JBDHIJ010000103.1:0-5680 GCA_039587435.1 Gemmatimonadota bacterium | reverse complement strand
CGATGTGGAGCTGGTAGGCGTTGGTGGCGTCCAGCACGTTTTCGGAGAACTTCTGCTCCTTCTGGGCGAGTTCGACCTGAAGCGCCTCGAGTCGTCTCTTGTCCTCCGGCGGGAGATCCGCGCCGGCCCGGCGGAACTCCATCAGCGTGCGTTCAAGGTTGCGGGCGTGAATGCCCTCCAGCCCCCGGGCCTCGTCGGATTCGGCGAACCGCTTGATGGCCGCCCAGAGGTCCGCGTTCAGGAACAGCCGGGTCCAGAACGCCGAGATCTGCGGCAGAACCTGGTTGTAGGCCTCACGCAGTTCCGGGGTCTCGGCCACGCCCAGCAGGTGGGTGACCGGCCCGATTCTCCGACCCACCCCCTCCGCCATCTCGTCCAGCGCCAGCAGCGTGGACGAGTAGGTCGGCTCGGTCCCCGGGTCGCTCATCTCGGCGATCTGACCCTCGGCCCGGACCAGGGCTGCCTCCACGGCCGGGGCCACGTGCTCGCCGAGGACCCGGTCGTAGGGGAAGGGGAAGGTGGGCTCGAGGAGGGGGTTCGGGGACACGGACATGGGGGACGGGGTGCGGGTTTGGCGCGGTGCGGCACGACTGTTGAGGCCGACCGCGCCCGGGTGGTCGCTGAAGACGACTCAAGCTAGGGCTGAAGAGCGGATCAGGGTACCGTGAAGGGGGCGGGAGATGTGAAAAACCGGCCACCCCTGGCGAGGAGCGGCCGGTTCGAAGCGCGACGGAGTGCCGCCCGCGGTCAGAAGTGGGCGTTGATCAGGGGGAGCCACTGGAGTCCGGGGCGGTTGTTTCCGGCCCGGTTCAGCAGCCCGATCTGGATGCCGTGCAGGTTGTCGGTGTCGTTGAACAGTGCGATCGAGAGCCCCCGCTGAGCGTCCCGCGCCCGGTTGTAGATCGCCACGTTCAGACCCACCTGCTCGTCCGTATCCTGCCACCCCACCGCCAGGTTGATTCCGCGGACCACCTCTCCCTGGAGCTTGTACCCGCCGAACTGGACGCCGGTGATGTCGTCTCCGGTCTCCACCTTCCAGAGCCCCGCGCTGAGCCCGGTGATGTCACCCCGATCGGCCACGACCCCCAGGCCGCCGATCTGCACTCCGGTGAACCCCCGGAGACCGACCAGCGCCAGGCCCGCCACGTTGATGCCCGTGATCCGGCGCTGGGCGACGTGGGCCAGACCCGCCACGTTGATCCCGGTGATGTCGCGCTGGCTTACGGTGGCAAGGCCGGAAACGGTCAGCCCCGCCACGCTGCCCTGGGACACCGTGGCCAGCCCCGTGGCGGAAAGACCCCGGACGTCCCCCTGGGCCACGTTGGCGAGGAGGGAGGCGGACAGCCCGCTCATCCCCCCCTGCGACACCACGGCCAGGCCGCCGATGCCGATTCCCCGGATGCTGCGCTGTGACACGGTGGCGAGCCCTCCGATCCCGATACCCGACACCCCGCCCGACACAAGGGCCAGACCTCCCAGCCCGAATCCGCGGACCCGGCCCTGTGTCACGGTGGCGAGCCCTCCCAGACCGAAGCCGTTGATGTCGCCCTGGGTCACCGTCGCCAGAAGGCCGGCTCCCAGGCCACCCACATCGCCCTGGGTCACCGTGGCCAGGCCACCGATCCCGACCCCGTAGACGTTCCCTTCGGCCACGGCTGCAAGGCCACCGACCCCGATGCCCCACATGTCCCCCTGGGAGACGGTGCCAAGGACTCCGAGGTGGATCCCGGCCATCCGCTCCTCCGCGGTGGTGCCGCCGATCCCGAAACTGATGCCGTTCAGGTAGTCGGCCCTGGGGGCCACGATTCCCAGGGCCAGGCCGTTGATCGCCCCTCCGACCTCGTCCTCCGGGGCCCAGAGCGTGAAGTTGATCCCGTTGATCTCCTCCAGGTACCGATCGCTCCAGTTGAACCGGATTCCGTTGATGCGGGCGGAGTGCCCGAAGGAGAGTCCCGTGTTGCCGACGGTGAGGTCCAGGCTGGACCCCGGCTCGTCCACGTTTCCGTCCCGCATCCACCACTGGGCGGCGGCGGAGGAGGGGAGCGTGGCGCCGAGGGCGAGGACTGTGGCGAGGGTGAGGAGAGCGGAGCGGGGGGAACGAATCGAAGTCCAGGTCGTCACGGTCCGGAACTCTGCGGTCGGTCGGTGAAAGGGGAAAGCCTCGGTCCTGACCCGACGTACGGATTTGGCCGCGGGCTGGTTTCGGTTGCCGGCCCCTCCCCGGGCCGGTCCGGCGGAGGCCGGGGCCCACGGATCGGGCGGGCCTTCAGAATCCCTGTGGAGCCTTGCCTTACCACCCGGTTTCAGGGCATGATTCCCGGTCGTTTTTCGCGCAGTCCCGCCGCCAGAGGAGTTCCATGCAGTTCGTCCAGTCCATCGTCGACTTCCTGAACACCTACGTCGTGGAGTTCGGCTTCACGATCAATGGGGAGCAGCTCCCCATCATGGTGATTCTCCTCCTGGGGACGGGGATTTTTCTGACCCTCCGCCTCGGGTTCATCCAGGTCCGCAGGCTCGGGCACGGCTTCGCCGTCACCACGGGGAAGTACGACGACCCCAACGAACCGGGGGACGTCTCCCACTTCCAGGCTCTGACCACGGCCCTCTCGGCCACGGTCGGGATCGGGAACATCGCCGGCGTGGCCATTGCCATTCACTGGGGTGGTCCGGGTGCCGTGTTCTGGATGTGGGTCACCGCCTTCCTCGGCATGGCCACCAAGTACTCCGAGGTGACCCTGGCCCAGCACTACCGGCAGGTGGACACCGGGGACGAGCTGGATCCCCACAAGTGGGAGGGCTCGGTCTCCGGCGGCCCGATGTACTACATCGAGCGCGGCCTTGGGCCGGCCTGGAAGCCCATGGCGATCTTCTTCGCTGTCCTGCTGGGACTCACCGCCTTCCTCACCGGTAACGGGGTGCAGGCGAACACCGTGGCCGACGTGATGCTGAGTGAGTTCGGCATTCCGAAGTGGGCCAGCGGAGCCATCACCGCCACGGTGGTGGGCGCGGTGATCCTGGGTGGAATCACCCGGATCGGGAAGGTGACGGGGATCCTCGCCCCGGCCATGGCCGCGCTCTACGTGGGCGGCGCGCTCCTGATTCTGCTCCTCAACGCGGGAGACGTGGCCTCGGCCTTCACGCTGATCTTCACCGAGGCGTTCAACCCCACCGCCGGCGTGGCGGGAACCGGGATCGGCGCTATCCTGGTGACGCTCATGTGGGGAGTGCGGCGGGGACTGTTCTCCAACGAGGCCGGTCAGGGGTCGGCACCCATCGCCCACGCCGCGGCCAAGACCGACGAGCCGGTGTCCGAAGGCGTGGTGGCGCTCCTGGAGCCCTTCATCGACACCATCGTGATCTGCACGATGACCGCCCTGGTGATCATCGTGACCGGCGTGTGGAACGAGACGCTGCCCACGCCCGTGACCCTCAGGGGCGGGGACCTGGGGTACGTCTCGATGCAGGACGGGCGCTGGCAGTCCACCGCGGCGCCGGACGAGATCCGCGTCCAGAACGGGGCGCTCATCTACGCCGACGAAAGCTCGGGCCGCCTGGCGTGGCACGACGTCCCGGTCGAGATGCTGTACATCGACCAGGATCAGCAGCAGCCCTTCACCGGGGTGATCTACCCGGCGCGGTTCGAGGCCGAGTCGTCTTTCGGGGCCACGATCACCACCCTGTACGGCCCCGCCGTGGAGAGTGGAGCCCCCCTGACCATGGCGGCCTTCCGTCGGGGACTTTCACCCCTGGGAGACTGGGGGCACTACATCGTTCTCATCGCCGTGCTGCTCTTCGCCGTGTCCACGGCCATCGCCTGGAGCTACTACGGGGACCGGTGCGCGAACTACCTCTTCGGGCACAGCGCGGTTCTTCCCTACAAGTTCGTCTTCGTACTGATGCACTTCCTGGGCGCCGTCGCCTCGCTCGCCGTGGCGTGGGGGCTGGGCGACGTGCTGCTGGCCATCGTGATCATCCCCAACCTCATCGCCCTCCTCCTGCTGAGCGGCAAGGTGAAGGAACTCACGGACTCCTACTTCGAGCGGAAGCCCTGGATCGAGAACGAGCGGGTGCACCGGGAGTTGAAGGAGCGCGGCGAGCTTTAGGCCTTCGCCGGCGCCCTCTGCCGCTGGGCAGGTGCCCGGTCGGGGTCAGCCCGAAAAGTCCGCGGGAACTTCGGAGGCCGGTCCGTCAGGGCCGGCCTCCGGTCGTCCAGGGGTGGCCCCCAGGTTCTCGCCGTGGCCCTCCAGGTCCGCCAGCGTGAGGGGACGGAACGTGAGGTCCATGGCCAGCCAGATGGTCTTGGCGAAGGGGTAGAAGAAGATGGGGGCCGGGATCATGGCCGCCAGCAGGCCCCACTTCAGGGCCGTCCACGGGACGTCGGGCCAGGTCAGCCAGACGCCGATCCCGGCACCGGTCACGGCGATCATCTCCGCCGTCACGAAGTTCACGGTGAACGCCCCGATGAAATAGTCGGCCTCGCCACGGTCCAGCTTCAGGTGGCAGGTGGGGCAGACGCCCTCCATGACGATCCAGTGCCGGAAGAGCCCGCCGCCTCCGCAGTTGGGGCATCGGCGCAGAAACCCCCGCCACATGTGTGTCCAGGCGCGTCCGGGTTCGAGCTGAAGGGGGTCGTCGGCTGAGCGAGGCATGTGAGGGGATGGTTCCGGTTCCGTACCTCGCGCCCTACCATGGCGCGTGCGCCCTGAGTCTAGCGGAGCCCGTCGAGGGGAGGAACCGTCCGTGGCCGATTCGACGACGAACCCGACACCCTGGAGCCCCCTGGGTGAGGCCCTGCTCGATTATGAGGCCGGCCGAGTGGATGCCGTGCTCCGGGTCCACCACGAGTTGGGTGAGCCGGACGACCTGGCCGCTGGGCACTTCTTCCGGGACCCGGAGCACATGCCGGCAGTGGAGACGGAGGCCCTGGAGCGGGCGGTGGGGAGGATCCTCGACCTGGGCGCGGGGGCGGGATCCCACGCCCTCGAACTCCAGAGACGCGGAGCCCGGGTGGTGGCGGCGGACATCCTTCCGGAAGCGGTCTCCGTCATGGAGGCCCGGGGTGTGAGCGGGCCGCGGCTGCTGGACTGGCGGGCGCAGCCCCTGGTCGCACCCGGCGAGCCGCGCTGGGACACGATCCTGCTCCTGATGAACGGTCCCGGGATCGCCGGAACGCTGGCCGGCTTCCGAACCCTGCTGGCACACCTGATCGGCGCGCTGGCCGAAGAGGGCCAGGTGCTGCTGGACTCCACCGACATGGACCAGGTGGGGGAGGCGGTGGACTGGGAGGAGTCCGTTCCGCTCGGTGCGGATGGTCGCTATCCCGGCGAGCTCCACATGCAGATGGAATACGACGGCAGGCTGGGCGAGCCGTTTCCGCACCTCTTCGTGGACCCGGAGACGCTGGACTGCGTGGCCCGGGAAGCGGGGTTCGGGCGCAGCGAGGTCCTGGTCAGGGAATCCGACGGACGCTACCTGGCCCGCCTCAGCCTCTGACGGCCTCCACCAGGCGAAGGACCCGGTCCGGGTCCACCGGGGAGCCGGACCGTCCGTCGACCTGGAGCGCCGACCCGACGATCGCGCCGTGTACGGGAGCCGCCTCTCCGTGCGTTCCGCCGCCACCGAGGAGTTGGGCGGCGTTCTCCGGCGTCAGACCGCTCCCGATCCAGATCGGTGCCTCGGG
>JBDHIJ010000044.1:0-35418 GCA_039587435.1 Gemmatimonadota bacterium | reverse complement strand
TGGAAGATCCCTAGGTGGAGAAGAGTGGCGGGCGGGACCGATGGAGACCGGTCTCGTCCTGGAAGGCCTTCCCGAGGGTGAGCAGGTGACGCTCGCCGAAGAGACCTCCCACGAGGGTGATGCTGACCGGGGTGCCGTTCTCCCTGAAACCGGACCGGAGCGTGAGGGAGGGGTGCCCGGTGAGGTTGGTGATGGTCGAGATGCCGGGAGCCCGGGTGGGCGTCACCAGGACGTCGATCCCGTCCATGCGACGGGCCATGTCCTCCATGAGCAGGCGCCGGACCCGGTTGGCCTGCACGTACTCGACGCCGGGGATGAACCGGGATTGCCGGAGTCGATCCGGCCGCGCGTTGCGACGCTGATTCACCAGGAGATCCTCCCGGTTTTCGCGGATCAGGCTGTCGAAGGAGGCGCCCTGCTCGGGATGGAGCACCAGTGTCGACAGAGCCGACAGCGGGAACTGGTCGGGCAGCTCGACCGCAACCGGACGGACGCCCATCCGCCGCAGGACCTCCAGGCAGTCGCGGTCGAACGGCGCGGTCGAGGAGTCGGCCTCGAACGCGGACCGGAGGAATCCCACCCTCAGCGTCCGGAAGTCGGAGCCGGGATCCCAGCCGAGGGGAACGTTCCGGGCCGTGATGTCCCGTCCATCGGCCCCCTGGATGACCTGCAGCACCGCCGCGCAGTCCTCCACCGTCCGGCAGATGGGTCCCAGCTTGTCCATCGACCACGACAGAGCCATGGCTCCGTGACGGGAGACGCGCCCGAACGTGGGACGGAGGCCCGTGGCTCCGCAGCGGTCCGACGGAGAGGTGATGGAACCCAGGGTCTCGCTTCCGATGGTGAACCCCGTCAGCCCGGCCACCACCGCGGCGGCCGATCCGGCCGACGAGCCCCTCGAACCCTCCTCGAGGTTGAACGGATTCCGGGTCTGCCCTCCGAACCAGATGTCCCCCTGGGCCAGCGCACCGAGCGTGAGCTTGGCCGTGAGCACCGCGCCGGCGTCCCGAAGCCGCTCCACCACCGTGGCGTCGTAGTCGAAGGACTGTTCCTTGAAGGGCGCCGCGCCCCAGGTGGTTCGGTACCGGGCCGTGGCCAGCAGGTCCTTGGCCCCCCAGGGAATTCCGTGCAGCGGACTCCGGACCCGCCCACGGGCCCGCTCCGCGTCGGAGCTCCTGGCCTCCTGCAGGGCCAGGTCCTCGGTCAGGCTGACCACGCACTCCAGCTCGGGTCCGTAGGTCTTCAGTCGGTCGAGGTAGAGCCGGGTGAGTTCCTCGGAGGAAATCCGTCCGGCGCTCAGAAGGCCCTGAAGTTCGCCGACGGAGGCGTACGCCAGGTCCGGGTCCTCGGGCCGTCGCCCCGGGCCGTCTTCCGTGAAATCGAGAGGCACCTCGACCTCGGGCAGGCTCATGGGCTCCACGGTGGGATCGAAGACGAGGGCCGGCGCCACCGTTTCGTCCACCGGTACCTTCCGGAGGGCCCGGTAGAGATCGACCCGCTCGTTGATGCTCTCCACCATCTGGGTGCGCTCCTCGTCGGTGAACGAGAGGCCCACCATGCGCTCCGCGGCTTCCAGGTCCGCCACGGTGACCGGACCCGCCTCCTGCAGGGCGGCCAAGAGCGAGGCCGGAAGGGTGGCTCCGGCTCCCCCGGCGGCCAGAATGCCCAGAAAGGCCCGGCGATCCAGGGAGGCCCCGCCCCGAACGGGCCCGCCGGCCGCCGCCCTGTCGGGGCCTGACACCCCGGGACCGGTCCCGTCGCCGGTGATCGCGTCGCCGGCCGCTCTGTCGACTTCGTCGGCCATGGGTGGCTCAGGGCTGAGGTGAACCGAGCCTCCGGGCGCCCTCCCGGAGGTGCCTGCACCCGTCGTCACGAGGTGCCGAGAACCCGCAAGGTACGGGGTGGCCGCACGGGGCCGCCAGCGGATCCGCCACCCGGTCGCCGTCCCGCCGGACGGCCCGACGACAAGGCTGATTGACCCTTCCATGCCCTTTTGTCAGGTTGGGGACCCCACCGGTGCCGGCCGGCCCGGTCCGACCCGCTGCCACTGCCCGACCGAGGAGCACGCATGAGTGAGTCCACTGGCCTTCGAGCCATCATGAACACCAGCAAGGGGACCATCACCCTGGACCTCTTCCCGGACGAAACGCCCGTGACCGTGGCGAGCTTCGTGAACCTGGTCCAGCGTGGGTTCTACGACGGTCTGAAGTTCCACCGCGTGATCCCGGACTTCATGATCCAGGGAGGGTGCCCGCTGGGTACCGGCACCGGGGGACCGGGCTACCGGTTCGAGGACGAAACCCGGGCCGAGCTTCGCCATGACCGCCCCGGGGTGCTCTCCATGGCCAACGCCGGGCCGGGGACCAACGGGAGCCAGTTCTTCATCACCCACGTCCACACCCCGTGGCTCGACGGGAAGCACACGGTGTTCGGCCGTGTCGTCTCCGACGACGACCAGACCGTGGTCAACGCCATCGCCGGCGGGGACACGATCGAGTCGGTGACCATCGAAGGGGATGCCTCGGCCCTCCTGGAGGCACATGCCGCCCGGATTTCCGACTGGAACCAGGCCCTGGACCGGAGCTGACCGAAGACGGCCCTCCCCCCCGCGCCGGGGGGAGGGCCGCAGTCTCCGGGCCTGCGGAGACCCGTCAGGGGCGAGGGGCCAGGTCTCCGAGGACGAGGCCCGCCATGGACCTCCCGCTCAGGTACGCTCCCTCCACGTCCCCCCCAGCGGTCAGCCAGTCGCCGCAGACACCCAGCCCCATCGCTTCGTCCTGCCAGGCGAACTCCGAAGTCGAGGCCATCCCCCGGCTGAACGCCCAGCGGTGTCCGAAGGCCACGTCCGGCTCCCGGGGGGCCGAGCCCACGAGGTCGAAGAAGCTCTCCAGCAGGGACGACGCCACCCCCTCGACCTCGTCGTCGAAGTGGATCTCGCTCCAGCTGGCAGAGGCATGGAGCACCCAGGTCTCCAGGGGCGCCTCCCGCCCCGGCTTGGAGGAGTCTCTGGACACCCAGGCCAGGGGGCCCCTCTGCACCTGGACGGCGTCGAACTCGAAGGCCACGGGCTCGCTGAACCCCAGCATGACCGACCAGCAGGGAGACATCTCGATCTCCTCCGCGGAGGTGGCCAGGTGCGACCCCGTCGGATTGAGCAGCTCCGCCGCCTGCGGGGCCGGGATGGCCAGGATCACCCGATCGAACTCTCCCAGGACCTCCTCCCCGGCCATCAGTGCCCACATCTCGCCCGACCGCCGAAGCTCGGTGATGCGGGTTTCGGTCGCTACGTCCAGTCCGCCGGCCAGATGGGAACAGAGCTGGCTCATGCCGGGCACCGGGACGTAGCGGACCCTGCCCTCGACCGCCTCGAGGCCGGCCGGACCACGGGTGGCGAATCGCCCTTCCCAGGGAGCCAGAAGCCCCTGGTGCCGCCATGCGTCCGCGTGGAGCTTGAACCGGGAATCCCGCACTTCGATGAACTGGGCACCCATGTCGAACCGGGCTCCCTCCGTCCTCCGGGTGGCCATCCGACCGCCGTGTCCCCGGGCCTTTTCGAAGACCCGGACGCCGAGACCGTGGTCCGCGAGCGTCCGGGCGCAGGTGATGCCCGCCATTCCGGCACCGACTACGGCGACGGTGGGAGGAGGCTCGAACAGTGGTCGGGATACGAGCCGCCGGTACCCGGGAACGTCCACCATGGTGGCCTGCCACCTCGTGTCCCTTGAGCGGACCGTCCCGTTGATCTCCCGTTCCGGCTGGTGGGGGTGATCGAAGAGCCCGAAGCACCAGAGGATGCCCTGGTAGGAACAGGGGTCCCGGCCATCGAGCGCGAACCGGTGATTCAGGTCGATGGCGAGGTCCAGGGCGGCGGCCAGGTTCGGGGTCCACTTCAGGAGGGCCTTGCCCCACGTCATACGGAGGTTGTGGTGGAGTTCCCCGTGTACCAGGAGGGACCGCTGCGAGAGGTCCCACAGGTCGTCGCCTGTGGACGCGCGGGCGAGGGTCTCCCAGTCCAGGATCTGCTCTCGCGGATCCCCCTCGTGCTCCTTCAGGGTCCCCCGGGCCCACTCGGGGACCGCGTCCACCGATCCGTGGTGCGGGACGAACTTGCAGAAACTGTAGGAGAGATCCCGCCAGACCAGGAGCTCCGAGAGGAACTTGGATGCCCCGGGTCCTCCCCCCCGACCGGCCTCCCGGGCCAGGCGGAACGGCGATACCTGGCCGTAGTGGAGGTAGGCCGACATGCGGCTCACGCCGTCGGCCACCGGGTTGTCCCGCTTCTTCGCGTAGGTCGGCAGCCCGGACGAAACGAAGCGCTCCCAGCGGGCATAGCCGGCCTTCGAGCCTCCCCGGGTCTCCGGTACGGGGCCCACGCCATGGTCGATTCTGCAGAGTGCGATCAGGGCGGGGACGTCCATCGATTCGATGTGCACCGGCGCAAAGGGCAGGTCGTCGGGCACGAACGCCGGGCTCTCCACTTCGACCTCGGGCCAGATGTCGGGCACGAGCTCCGAATAGCTGGACCCCACCGTGTCCTTGAACTCGGTCGCGCTCTGGAAGGCCCTCCCCGCCTTGAGCATGGGGCACACCGCAGCCGTATCGACCTGCCATACCGGCACTCCGATGGAACCGGCGAGGGCGAAGGTCCACGTCACCAGGGGCTCCACCGGCATGTCCTCGGTGATCACGACGGCCGCGCGGTTCCCCAGCGTCTCGAGATGCGGACCCCGGTGCCCCGGGCGCTCGACGTGAAGCGCGTACCCGATTCCCCGCTCCCCCAGTTCGGCAGCTACGTCCCGGGCGCCCTGGAGGATGAACGTGTGGTGACGATCCGATGCGTAGGGGTACCGCTCCGAGAGACCCTGGTAGACGAACACCGGGATCCCCAGCGAATTCCCTACGGAAAGGGCTACGTCCAGCGCGGGGTTTTCGTGCGCGCGCATCCCCGTGCGCATCCAGTAGAGCACGAACTCCCCACCGAGGGGGCCATGGGTGCTCCCCACCGGTTCCACCCTCTCGCGGAGCAGAGAGGGGAGAGATTCGATCAGTTCCGCCTCGGTCATGGCGGGCGCCGGTCCTCCGGGGAAGTGATTGTGCGGTCGCGGACGGATCCCAGGGGGACCCGCAGGTTCGGCAGGACGTCCACCAATCTGAGACGCCGGGGCGGTTCCAGCCAGATCCGGCGCGGCGTCCCCCGAACCGAAGGGGAGCCGGCGGAGCTACCCCCGCCGACTCCCCGCTGGACCCCGAATCGGTGTCAGGCGCCCCGCGTCAGCCTCAGTACCTCCAGCTCGTGAGGTCCGCGCCCGGCGGATGATCGGCCAGCATCCGGTCCACCATCATGGGGGCGAACATCTGGATGTAACGCAGCCGCGAGATGGCGTTGGGCTGATGGTGGTCTCCGTTCCAGCAGTGCTCGTCCCGTGCGCCGTAGTCCACGACGCCGCCGTAGTAGGGATTCGTGGTGGACTCCAGGAACTCCTCGGCGAGGTATACCGCGTTGTTCAGGTAGTAGTTGTCCATCTCGCCGACGTAGATGTGGAGCTTCCCCTCCAGCTTGGGCCCCAGCGTCTCCCAGTCCCGGCGCATGATGTGGACGAGGTCGTAGTTCTCCCTCCAGTACTCGGCCACCTCGTGGTCGATCTCCCCGGTGACCTTGTCCCACAGGCGCTTCGGGTATCCGTCCTCGTCGATGGGTGAATACGTCGCCTCCCAGATGTCCCACTGCTGCCCCGATCGGCCGCGGGTTCCGAGAACCAGCTCCAGGTGGTTGGAGTCCATCAGGCTGCGGTCGATCTGACCCAGGTAGTCGCGCCGACCGGGACGGAGGACCTTCTTGAAGTCCGAGTCGATGTAGTAGGCGTTCTGGTCCTCGTAGATGTTGACCAGGGTGTAGGCCCGGAAGTCGATGGGGTCCGGGCAGGCCACGTAGGCCCCGTTGAAGTCGTCCGGGTACATGACCTGTACGGCCATGGCCTCCCACCCGCCGGTGGATCCACCGTAGGTGAACCGGGCCCACCCCTCGCCGATGCCCCGGTACCGCCGCTCGATCTCGGGGATGAGCTCCTGCATGATGGCGTCCCCCCACGGACCCTGGGCCTCCGAGTTCACGGCATAGGAGTCGTCGTAGTACTGGGTGGGGTGCTGGATCTCCACCACCAGGTGCCGGGGGAAGCTGGGCGAGGTCCACTGCCGGTAGAGTTCGTGCCGGTACTCCTGCTGGACGATGTTGTAGCAGTCGAGGCTGAACCGCTCGCTGTAGACGCACTCCTCGGTGGTGTCCGGCGGCTCGACCCGCATGTTGGAGAACGACGCCGGGAAATGGCCGTGGAAGATGGCTAGCGGATAGCGGGCCTCCGGGTGGTCGTCGAATCCCTGGGGGAGCAGGACCCACGCTCCGAGGTACATGTCCGTCCCCCAGAAATCCGAGAGCAGGTCCGACCGGACCCGCACGAACTTCACCCACTCGGTCTCCAGCGTGGCCGGATCGGGGAGAGGCTCGATCTCGTTGTCGAGCGAGATCGCGAAGTCGAGGCCGGCTTCGCCCACCTCCACCTCCACGGGAGTGGAGTAGAGGTTCCCGGGCTTCCGCGCCCACTGCTGCCCCTCTCCACGGTCAGGCGGGAGGGAGACCACGTGGCCGTCGGACCGCGTGAACGTCTCGTAGCGATTCAGGATCGCCTGGGCCCGATACCGACCGGGCGGCAGCTTCCCGAGCGGACCGGTGGGGAAGCCGAACACGGTGTCGGAGAACGCCACCGTGGACCCGGGCTCCCAGCCCTCCACCTCCAGACCGAACACGGGCTGGGCCATCGCGCCGTCGGTGACGTGGAATCGGGGCTCGCCCTCGTCGCGGGCCGAAAAGACCAGGATCAGCCTGCCGTCCAGGGCCTCCGAGGCGGCGACCTCCGGCAGGCGGACGTCGACGTGCATCCGCGGGGAGCCGGCGGGCTGGCAGGCCGAAAAGGAAACCCCCATCGCCGCGATCAGCAGCGTGGGGGAGAGACGAAACAGTCGGTTCGCAGGGCGGACGCTGCGCATGGCGCGCTCCAGTCGGACGTTCGTGCGGGAGATCGGCACTCGGGGCCGTCCGGCGGGTCGATCGATGAGAACGGACCCGGAGGAAGGACCCTCCGGCAAGGTAGGGCACCCGGTAGCCGCCCACCATCGGACGGTCACGGGCGAGACGTCGCTTCAGCCCGCCTTCAGATCGGCCTGAAGCTGGGCGACCCAGGCCTCGTGGTTGTCGGTCAGCTGCAGGTCTTCGATGGCCTGGGCCAGCTCATCGAACCCCTTCACCTTCCTGATGTAGGCCTTCACACCCAGATCGAGGACCTGTCGCTCCACCGCCGGATCTTCGCACGCGGTGAACACCACCACCGGAATGGTGTGGAGGCTGGGCTCCAGGGCCAGCCACTCCAGGAGGTCGAGGCCGGTTCCATCGGGAAGCCAGTGGTCGAGGATGATCAGGTCGGGGATGGGATCCTTCAACCGATCGATGAACGGCCACTCGCCCCGAAGATACGACTGACCCTCCGCCAGGCTGGACGCCACGCGCGTCCGCTGCGCCAGATGCCGATAGTCCAGCATTGCCTGGATCATCACGGCGTGGTCGTACTGGTCCTCCACGATGAGGACGACGGTGTCGGACATGGATCGGCTCAGGGGCTTCAGGGGGTCGGGCTGCACCCGGCAACGCGCCGGGAGAGCCGGCTATCGGCCAATCTGAACAATGGTCTGACGGATGCCCACCGTTTACAAGTGTTTTGATCGCAAGGCTTGCAGGAAGTGGGCCGCGGCAGGACACTGAGCCGAACCCGATCCAGGACATGTCGATGAAGCGGTTCAACTTCCCCCACCCCATGAATCTGCTGCTGGGGTGCATCCTCGTGGCGGCGGCCCTCACGTGGATCCTGCCCGCCGGCCAGTACGATCGGACTCTCGACGAGGCCACCGGTCGGACCGTGGTCGTGCCCGGGACGTTCCAGAATGTCGACCGAAACCCGGTGAACCTGTTCGAGGCGGCGGTGGCCATCCCCCGCGGCCTCATCGACGCCGCCGACGTGGTGTTCCTCGTCCTGCTGGTGGGCGGTGCGTTCACCGTGGTGGACGCCACCGGCGCGTTCGGGCGCGGAATGAGCTGGCTGGTGGGGAAGCTGGGCGGGAGGGATCTCCTCGTGATCCCGGTGATCTGCGTCCTGTTCGCCACCGGCGGAGCCCTGCTGAACATGCAGGAGGAGATCATCGCCCTGATCCCCACGCTGCTCATCCTCGTTCGGACGGTGGGGTTCACCCCGCTGGTGGCGGTGGCGATGAGCGCCGGCGCCGCCTTCGTCGGATCGGCGTTCAGTCCCGTGAACCCGTTCCAGGTCCAGATCGCCCAGAAGCTGGCTCAGCTCCCGCTCCTCAGTGGGGGTGGGTTCCGGCTCGCCTTCCTGTTCGTGGCCGTGGGATTCTGGATCTGGACGACCATGCGGTTCGCCAAGCGCTCGCGGGTTCAGGGCGGCGGTGACGGCGAGGCGAGCGGTCCGTCCAAGGTCGCGACCGGGGACGCCGGCGGGGGTGCCGCCTCGCAGACCATGGGCGATCCGCTCACGAACCGGGACATCGCCGTCCTGTCCCTGGTGCTGGTGACGTTCGCCGTGCTGGTCTGGGGGCTGCTCGCGCAGGGGTGGGACTTCAACGCCATGTCCGCGCTCTTCCTGATCATGGCGCTGCTGGCAGGGGCCATCGGGCGGCTCGGGTTCGAGGGGACGGCTGCCGCCTACATCCGCGGGTTCCAGGACATGGCCTTCGCCGCCGTGCTCATCGGCCTCGCGCGAGCGATCTCGGTGGTCATGGAGGACGGACTCATCGTCGATACGATCGTCCGGGGGATGTTCCGCCCCGTGGAGTCCTTCCCGGCGGAGCTGTCGGCCCTGGGCATGATGGTCTCCCACATCGGGGTCCACGTCCCGGTACCGAGCGTCAGCGGACACGCGGTCCTCACGATGCCGGTCCTGGTGCCCCTGTCGGACCTCCTCGGGATCTCCCGTCAGGTGACCGTGCTGGCCTACCAGATGGGTGGGGGCCTAACCGACATCATGACGCCCACCAACGGTGCGCTGATGGCGATCCTGGCGTCCGCCGGGGTGGGATACAACGACTGGTTCAAGTTCGCCTTCCCCCGCTACATCGCGCTGCTGGGAATCGGCGCGGCGTCCATTCTACTGGCCATCCAACTGGGGATCTGACGCCTCAACGCACGACGGCCCCGGAGTCAGGTCCGGGGCCGTCGCCGTCGCCGTCGAGGGCCGGAAGTCGCGGTGCGACCGCGCCGGTGGTCCCCTAGTCCTCCATCTCGTCCAGCCAGGCGTCCAGCACCTGCGCCAGCGAGGGCTCGCCGAGGCTCTGGAATTCGTACCGGACCCGGGTGCTGGGCAGCGGGATGTCGATGAGTCGGGCGAGGTCGATGGGAGTCCCGATCACCACGCCCTCCACACCGTCGTCCTTCGCCGCGGCGATCGTGGCCTGGAGATCGGCCACCTGCTGGTCCCCGTATCCCATCGCCGGCAGGAGGTCGCCGATCTCGGGGTACTTCTCGAACGTCTCGGCAATCTCGCCCACGGCGTAGGCCCGGGGGTCGACGATCTCGGCGGCACCGGCCCGCAGCGCGCCCAGCGTACCGGCTTCCTGTCGCGGATGACGGACGCGTCGTCGACGAAGAGCGGAGAAGCGGCCTCGATGATCAGCGCCTCGGGGTTGAGCCGGCGGGCGTTCTCCCGCACCTCGAGCACGTCCTCGGGATAGGCCGTGGCCACCTTGTTGATGATCACCACATCGGCCAGGCGGACGTTGGTCTCGCCGGGGTAGTACTGCTCCTCGTGTCCCGGCCGGTGGGGGTCGACCAGGGTGAGATAGAGGTCCGGCATGAAGAAGGCCGTGTCGTTGTTCCCGCCGTCCCAGAGGACGATGTCGGCATCCTTCTCCGCCTCACGGAGGATGGCCTCGTAGTCCACGCCGGCGAACAGGAGCGTTCCCATGGCCAGATGGGGCTCGTACTCCTCGCGCTCCTCGATGGTGACCTCGTGCTTTTCCAGGTCGTCATAGCTTTCGAAGCGCTGGACCGCCTGCTTCGACAGGTCCCCGTACGGCATGGGATGCCGGGCCACCGCCACGCGGTGCCCCCGCTCCGTGAGATGGCGGGCCACGGCGCGGGTCGTCTGGCTCTTGCCCACACCCGTCCGCGAGGCGCACACCGCAACCACCGGCTTGGTGGATTCCAGCATCGTTCCGCCGGCGCTCGGCAGCTCGAAGTCCACACCGGCCGCGTTCACACGGGAGGCCAGGTGCATGACGTACTCGTGGGAAACGTCCGAGTAGGCCATGACCGCCACGTCCACCTCCAGCTCGTCGAGGAGGGTGTCGAGCTGGTCTTCCGGGAAGATGGGAATCCCATCCGGGTATCCCGGCCCGGAAAGCTCCGGGGGGTAGCGGCGGTCGTCGATGTGGGGAATCTGCTGAGCGGTGAAGCCTACGACCGTGGCCTCCTCGACTCCCCGGTACTGCGTGTTGAAAACGTGAAAATCCTTCCCTGCGGCACCCAGAATCAGGACGCGGACGGGACGCATTGGGAATCCTCCATCGATGTCAGGAACCATGGTCGGCGCCGACCCCCGGGCCGGACTCGCCGATCCCACTTGACTCTGCACGAGCCATGCCGCCGCGCAGCCCTTTCGGCCCCCGCTCGCTCTCGCGCCGGCGCGGCAGACCGGGCGCCCTTGATTCAGTATGAAACCATATCGATATTGTTTCGTACTGTTTTTCAGACATGTCGGACCCTGGCCCCGTTCGTCCGGGCCGAACCAACAGGAAACGCGACGTGACCGAATCGGGAATCAACCCCAGAGTGACCAGCCTGCTGCCGCTGAAGCCGACCTGGTTCCACATCATGCTGGCACTTAGCGACGGTGCGCAGCACGGCTACGCCATCCGGGCCCGGGCGGAGGAGCGGTCCGGGGGGAAGGTGAAGCTCTGGCCAGCCACCCTCTACGGGTCCATCCACTCCCTGGAGGAGGAAGGGCTGATCGAGGCCCTCGAGGGTCAGGACGACCCGGACGACGACGCCCGCCGCCGGTACTACCGGCTCACGCCGCTGGGGGGAGAGGCCCTCCGAGCGGAGGCCGCGCGCCTCGAGGCGCTGGTCCAGGCCGTCCGCAGCGCCTCCGCCCTGAAGAACGCCTGAGGGACGGGAAGCGGAGCATGACGGGCCAACGTCCATCCACCCGGCGCGCCGAAGCCCTCTTCCGGGCCTCGCTGCGCATTCTGCCGGAGCCCATCCGTGGGCTCTACGAGGCGGAGATGCGGGCGGACTTCGAGACGCTGGCTCGGGACGAGGCGGCCCGGTCCGGGGCCCGCCTCTGGTCGGCCACGCTTCGGGCAACGCTGGACGTAGTGAAGATCGGGATGGTGGAGCGGGGCCGACGAGGCCCGCTGACCCGCTGGCTTACACGATGGGAAGGGATACGGGAGGGGATGATGGACTGGTTTCGTGAACTCAGGATGGCAGGACGTTCGCTGGCCCGGCGGCCGGCGTTTTCGGGCATCGCGGCGCTGACCCTGGGACTTGGGATCGGGGCGACGGTGGCGATCTTCGCGGTCGTCGACTCGGTCCTGCTGCGGCCGCTGCCGTTTCCCGAATCGGACCGGATCGTGGAGGTGCGCCATCACGCACCCGGGATCGGTCTGGACGAGCTGAACAACTCCGAGGGAACCGTGGTCTTCTACCAGGCCCAGACGGACCTCTTCTCGGTGTTCGGCGCGTTCGACGCGGGGAACTTCAACCTGGCCGGCCAGGACGAGCCGGTGCGGGTGAGGGCCGCGCGGTTCACGCCGGAGATCTTCGACGTGCTGCAGACCCGGCCTGCGCTCGGCCGACCGCTCACCCATGCCGACGCGGCAGAGGGAGCTCCGGGCGTAGCCATCCTGTCCCACGAGCTGTGGGCATCGAGCTTCGGCTCCGATCCCGGCGTCCTGGGGCAGACCATCTACCTGGACGACCGGCCTGCCGAGGTCGTCGGCATCATGCCGGCCGGGTTCGTCTTCCCCAGGCCGGGGAACCAGGTCTTCCTCCCGCTGCCCATCTCGGACGATCCCCAGTTCGGGGCCTTCGGAATGGGCGGCGTGGGGCGCCTCGCTCCGGGCATGACCCTGGAGATGGCGGCTCAGAGGGTCAGCGACCTCCAGGCCCGCGCGGCCGAGCTGGACCCGGAGATCACCCTGGAAGCCCTGGAGGGATGGGGCTGGGCGGCGTCGGTCAGGACGATCAAGGAGAGCCTGGTGGGCGACAGCCGGCCGGCCATCATGATCGTGCTCGGAACGGTCTCCGTTCTGCTTCTCATCGCCCTGGCCAACGTTGCGAACCTGTTCCTGGTTCGATCCGACGGCCGCCAGCGGGAGATGGCGATCCGAGGCGCTCTCGGCGCCGGCAGCGGTCGGATCGCCCGAACGTACCTGGCCGAAAGCGCTCTGCTGGGCGGGATGGCCGGGATCACGGGGCTGGCACTCGCCGGCCTCGGGCTCGAGGGGATCGTTGCCCTGGTGGGCGACGAGCTCCCCCGGGTTCAGGACGTGAACATGACCGCGGGAGGGCTCGGTCTCACCGCCACGCTGTCGCTTGCCGCGGCCATGGCGCTGGGCGTGCTGCCCATGGCCCGCCGGCAGGGTGCCTTCGCCGAGACGCTGCGGGACGGTGGGCGCGGCTCCACCCACGGTGCGGCCCGCCACCGGGTCAGGCATTTCCTGGTCACCGGGCAGCTGGCCCTGGCGCTGGTGCTGCTGGTCGGGTCCGGACTCCTGCTCCGTAGCTTCATGGCCCTGCGAGCCACCGACGTCGGCTTCGACGGACGGGATGTGGTGACCGTCGGCCTGAGCTTCGGGGAGGGCGAGCGGGAGGCGCAGGCCCAGTTCTATCGGGACGTGATCGAGGGGACGGCTGCCCTGCCGGGGGTCACCTCGGTGGGTGCCTCGGCTGCCCTGCCCCTGATCTCGTCCAGCAGCAACGGCGGCAGCTTCCACATCGAAGGGGAGCCGGAGCAGGAGGGAGACCTGCCCATGGTCACCCTCTACAAGGCGTTCACCCCCGGGTACGCCGAGACCCTGGGGATCGAGCTCCTGGCCGGCCGGCCCCACACCTGGTCCGACCTGAGTGACGACGCCCAGAACGTCTGGGTCAACCGGGAGATGGCGGACCAGTTCCTGGGCGGGGTGAACGAGGCCCTGGGGAAGCGGATCTCGGTGGACGGCGATTCCGTGATCTACTTCTCCGAGATCGTGGGGGTCTTCGAGACCGTGAAGACCAACGGGATCGACAACGACGACGCCCCCATGACGTACTTCCCGCTTCTGAACGGGGAGGCGAGCCGAGGTCCGATGGAGTGGATGGCGCTCACGGTGGAGGCCCCGAACGGACCTACGTCGGTGGTCCCGGCCATCCGGGAGCTGGTTCGCGCGGCTGATCCCCGCGTCCCCGTCACCGCCGTCCGCACCATGGACGACATCCGGAGCGAGGCCACCGCCGACACTTCGGTCACTCTGATCCTGCTCGGAATCGTGTCGGGAATGGCGCTGCTGCTGGGAGCGATCGGTCTGTACGGCGTGATCTCCTACACCGTGTCGCAGCGTATCCAGGAGATCGGCGTGCGCATGGCGCTGGGCGCAGACCGAGGCCAGGTCCAGGGCATGGTGCTCCGGCAGAGCGTCATGGTCACGGCCGGGGGAGTCATCCTCGGCCTGCTGGGCGCGTTCGCTCTGAGCCGGGTGATGGCGACGCTCCTGTTCGGCGTCAGCGCCACCGATCCGGTGACGTTCCTCACCGTGCCGGTGGTCCTGGCCCTCGTGAGCGTACTGTCGGCCTGGCTCCCCGCGCGTCGCGCCTCCCGGGTGGATCCGGCGCTGGCCCTTCGCGCCGACTGACTCGAAGGGGCCGGCGGTCCCGCCGGCGGACCAAGCCGATCCCGGCTGCGGCGGGGGGAGCCTACGGGTTCTCTCCGCCGCCCGTCTTCAGACCCTGGACGTCGGCCCCGGCCGGCGCCTGGAACGGCCGCAGTCCGAACTCCGGAAGCAGGGCCAGCAGGTGGTCGAAGATGTCGCCCTGGATCCCCTCGTAGGTCGCCCACCGGGTGTCGTTGGTGAAGGCGTAGACCTGGAGCGGGATCCCCTCCGGCCCGGGCTCCAGCTGTCGGACCAGGAGCGTCATCTCGTCGTGGATGCGCGGGTGAGCCCGGAGATAGGCCAGGACGTAGGCCCGGAAGGTTCCCAGGTTGGTCAGGTTCCGGGTCTCCGCAATCACGCCCTCCTCCGCGGGGTTCTCCGCCCTCCACTGCCTGAGCCGCTCCCGCTTTCCGGCCATGTAGTCCCGCAGCAGCTCCCAGCGGGAGAACTCCTCGATTTCCGCCGGGGTCAGGAACCGGACGGCGTTCATGTCCAGGTTGAGAGAGCGTTTGATCCGCCGGCCTCCGGACTCACTCATCCCCCTCCAGTTCCGGAACGAGTCCTCGATGAGCTTGTGGGTCGGGATCGTGGTGATGGTCTTGTCCCAGTTCTGGATTTTCACCGTGTGCAGTGCGATCTCGATGACGTCACCGTCCGCACCGTACTTGGGCATCTCGATCCAGTCCCCGATCCGCACCATGTCGTTCGAGGTCAGCTGGAGGCTCGCCACCAGCGAGAGGATGGTGTCGCGGAAGACCAGGAGCAGCACCGCGGTGAAGGCTCCGATCCCCCCCAGGAGCACGCCCGGATTCCGGCCGGTGAGCGTGGACAGCACCAGGACGCCCGCCACGATGAACACGCCGATCTGGACGAGCTGGATGTACCCCTTGATGGGGCGCTCCGCCGCGTCGGGCCGAAGGGCGTAGGCCCTCGCCACCCCGTCCAGGAGGCCCGACACCACGAAGGCCAGCAGGGCGATGATGGCGGCGCCGAAGCCACCCGTGATGATCTCCCGGAAGTCGCCGGACATGACCGGCACCAGGGGCAGGCCGATGTAGAGGATCAGGACCGGAACCACGTGGGCGGCCCGCGCGAGCACGCGATCGTCCAGGAGCGCATCGTCCCACTCGAAGGGACTGCGCTCCACGAGCTTCCGAAGGGCCCGGAAAAGGAACCGTTTCGCGATCCGGTCACCCACCCACGCGGCCAGAAGCAGAGCGATGGTGGCGGTCAGCGAGGAGGCGGCGGGATGAGTGGCGAACCACTCTCGAAGGGCGTCCACGATTTCGACTCCGGCCGTGGGGTGGGTGCGCGTCGAACTCCGAAGCCGAATATACAGAGCCGAAGCCCGACGGGGGCGTCCTCGCGGATCCTCTGGCGTGACCGCCCCGAGTCCGGCAAGATCGGTGAGGCACCGACTCGACCCCGGACCCCGATTCCTGCCCCATGACCATCCTCGAGATCATCCTCCGCGTCCTCGTCGAGGGGAGCCCGGTCGTACTGGGGCTCCTGGTCGGATGGCTTGTGGAACGGTTCTTCGTGCGGCGGCTCCAGGCATGGGCATCCCACTCCGAGGCGACCTGGGACGACGCGCTCATCGCTTCCCTGCGCCACACCCCAATCTTCTGGGGCGGGCTGGGCGGTCTATGGATCTGGATGAACCAGACGACCCTGGTCCTCACCGACGATCAGTCCCAGCTCGACTGGTGGGGTCGAGTCCTCATCGCCCTCTGGATCGGGTCCATCACCCTGGTCCTGATGCGGTTCGCGGGAGGGCTGGTTCAGGAGGCCTCACGCAGGCAGGCGGGGTCGTTCCCCGGCACCACCATCGTGGACAGCCTGGCGAAGATCATCATCGGGATCTTCGGTGGCTTCCTGATCCTGCAGAACCTCGACATCGACATCACCCCGCTGATCACCGCCCTCGGGATCGGCGGCCTGGCGGTGGCGCTGGCCCTGCAGGACACTCTCGGGAACCTCTTCGCCGGGATCCAGATCATCCTCTCGAGGCAGGTTCGACCCTACGACTACGTGCACCTCGAGTCGGGGGAAGAGGGCTACGTCGCCGACGTGAAGAGCCGGAACACGACCATCCGCACGTTCCCCGACGGCAACCTGGTCATCGTGCCGAACTCCCGGCTCGCGGGCTCGGTGGTAAAGAACTTCACGCTGCCCCAGAAGGCGCTGTGGGTGGACGTGCCCGTGGGGGTGCACTACTCCAGCGACCTGGAGCACGTGGAGCGGGTCACCCTGGAGGTGGCCAATGAAACGCTGGAAGCCGTAGAGGGTGGCCTCAACACGCAGGCTCCGGTCGTGGTGTTCCAGCGGTTCGGAGATTCGAGCATCGATCTCATTGCCCGGATGTTCGTGCGGGAGTTCGTGGACCAGTTCCGCGTCCGTCACACCTTCATCAAGAAGCTCCACGCCCGGTATCGCGAAGAGGGGATCGTGATCCCCTTCCCCATCCGGACCCTGGACCTGCCGGACGACGTGCGGATCGTGAGCGTGGACCCGACACCTCGTCCCGGTTCCGCTGGAAACGAGGGACCGGGAGGCTCCCCGTGATGGAAGGCGTCGTCCGTATCGCCTGCGCCCTCGTCCTGATCCTCACCTCCCTGGCGCCGGGGACCGCGGGGGCGGCCGCCCAGGACGCGGCACCCCAGACCCAGTCCGACGATTTCACGCGCTACGAACTCCAGGCTCCGGAATCCCACGCGTTCCGGATCCTCTATGACGTGACCGCCACGACCCCGGGTGCCCCGTACTATTTCAACTCGATCCGGTCGGGAGCCGAGGAAGAGGTGCACGGCGTCACCGACCTCGCCACCGGTCGAGAGCTGGAATGGATCGTGGTCTCCGGTTCGGAGGCCCGTACCCAGGGCCACCCCCGGGCCAGCGAGAGCGGCCGATACATCCGGGTGACCCTCTCCCGGCCGGTCCCCGACGGCGGCGAGCAGCGCATCCGCATCGACAAGACCTACGTCGACCCGGAGAGCTACTTCGAGGAGGACGGGACGCTCGTCTTCGACCGGAGTCTGGGGATCAAGCGGAACGCGGTCGTCCTTCCGAGGGGGTTCGAACTGATCGGCGCGAATCACCCCTCCCAGGTGGGACTGGAGCCGGACGGACGCATCCGGGTGAGCTTCATGAACGTCGGGCCCGCCTCCGTTCCCTACCGGGTCGAAGCCCGCGCCCTCCCCGCGGGAAGCCCGCCGCCGGGCCCGCTCGATACCCAGGCTGCCCTGCCGGGCTACGAGCCTGAGGTGGCGGCCGGCCCTGCCGTGCCCATGGGCGTTCGCCTCGACCATGAAGTCGGCCAGCGCGCCACCCAGGACCGGGAGATCGTCTACTACCTCCTGGATCCCGAGACCCATTCGTTCCGGCTGTACCACGACTACACGGAGACGCGGATCGCCGTGGACCGGTACCTGAACGTGGTCCGGCGGGGGAGCTCGGCGTCCGACCCGGAGGCCTACCTCCTGGACACGGGCGAAGCCCTCGAGGTCGAGACGCTGAAGGGCATGGAGATCTCCCGGGCCGGGATTCGCCTGAACAGTCCCGTGACGCCGGAGACCGAGGTGGTGGTCATCTGGTTCGATCCGGTGAGGCCCGGTGAATCCAAGCGGCTCAGGATCTGGGAGACCTACACCGACCCCAATCGGTACATGCTCGCGGGAGACGAACTGGTCTGGGACCGGGCCTTCGGACGGCCGAGGAACGCGGTGGTTCTCCCGGCCGGCTGGTTCCTGACGCACAGTGATATCCCGGGCCGGGTCTCCCTCACCGAGGACGATCGCGTCCGGATCGACTTCTGGAACGATCGACAGGGCAACATCCAGGTCTTCATCAAGGCCAGGAGGCGAGGAGAATGAGCGCATCCTCCGAGTCCGGAGGCCCGGGCCCATCCAACCATGGACAAGCCCACCGGGTCGATCCCGACATCGCCCGGGCCCACACGCCCCCCTCCGCGTGGTACCACGATCCGGAGCTCTACGAGGCGCAGCGGGACCGGATCTTCGCGCGGAGCTGGCAGCTGGCGGGCTTCACCGATCAACTGAAGGCTCCCGGCCACGTCATCCCCGTCACGCTGCTCGAGGGGTGCCTGGACGAACCCCTCGTGGTCTCCCGGGACGACGACGGCGTCCCCCACTGCTTCTCCAACGTCTGCACCCACCGCGGCGCCCTGGTCGTGGAGGGCGAAGGTCACTTCAAGACCCTGCGCTGCCGGTATCACGGCCGGCGCTTCAGGCTGGACGGCAGCTTCCACTCCATGCCGGAGTTCGAAGACGTCGAGGGGTTCCCGAGCGAGGCCGATCATCTTCCATCCCTCCCGCTGCGGGAGTGGGGGCCACTCCAGTTCACCTCGCTGGACCCCGCGTTCGACTTCGACGCCTGGATCGCGCCTGTGCGAGAGCGGACGGACTGGCTTCCGCTCGAGGAGATGGTCTTCGATCCGGCCACCTCGCGCGACTACCTCATCCAGGCCAACTGGGCGCTCTACTGCGACAACTACCTGGAGGAGTTCCACATCCCCTACGTCCACCGGGACTCTCTCACCGGCCTGGACTACGACAACTACCGCACCGACTGCTTCGACTACGGGAACCTCCAGTACGGGATCGCACGGGACGGGGAGCTGACGTTCGATCTGCCCTCCGGACATCCGGACGAGGGCGAGCCCATGGGCGCGTGGTACTTCTGGCTGTGGCCCAACCTCATGCTGAACTTCTATCCGTGGGGGCTGTCGGTGAACGTGGTCCGTCCCCTGGGTCCCCACCGCACGAAGGTCTCCTTCCTCTCGTTCGTCCTGGACGAATCGAAGCGGGACGCGGGCGTGGGTGCGGGACTGCACCGCGTGGAGATGGAGGATGAGGAAGTGGTGGAGTCGGTCCAGCGCGGCGTATCCTCACGCCTGTACGACCGGGGCCGATACTCTCCGAGGCGGGAGGTCGGCACACACCATTTCCACACCCTGCTGGATCGATTCATGGGTGCGGGGTAGAGCCCCCTCAACCGAACCACGGGTCCCCGACCCGCAAGCACTGGAGAACCACATGTCCCGCCGCATTCGCCGGTCCCCCGGGATCGACGCGCCCCGCTCGCTTCCCCTGGCCCTCGGCCTGACCGCCGTCCTGGCCCTCATCCTCACGCCGACTTCGGCCCAGGCCCAGCGAGACTGGGACGCGGTGGAGATCCGGGTCGAGCAGCTGACGCCCAGCGTCTACGTGATCTTCGGCACGGGCGGGAACATCGGAGTCTCGGTGGGCGAGGACGGAGTGTTTCTGATCGACGACCAGTTCGCGCCCCTCACCACCCGCATCCTGGACGCCATCGGGGAGATCACGGACGAGCCGGTGCGCTTCGTGTTCAATACCCACTGGCATGGCGATCACACCGGGGGGAACGAGAACCTGGGCGACGCCGGAGCCCTCCTGGTGGCGCACAGGAACGTTCGGGCCCGGATGAGCGTGGACCAGGTACTGGAGCGCGTGGGGCGGCCGGTCAGCACGACCCCCGCTTCCCCGGCCGGGGCGCTTCCGGTGGTGACGTTCACCGAGTCCATCTCCTTCCACATCAACGGAGACGAACTCGAGGCCTTCCACGTGGAGCACGCCCACACCGACGGTGATGCGATCGTCTTTCTGGCCGACGCCAACGTGGTGCACATGGGAGACACCTTCTTCCGGGACCGATTCCCGTTCATCGACACCGCCAGCGGGGGGTCCATCGACGGCCTGATCGCGGCGGTGGGGCAGGCCCTGGCCGTGATGGACGCCGACACCCAGATCATCCCCGGACACGGGGTGGTCTCGACCCGCACCGACCTGAGAGCCTACGCCGACGCGCTGAAGGGGATGCGGGGAGCGGTAGCCGAGCTCATGGCCGCCGGCCACTCCCTGGAGGAGATCCAGGCGGCCCGGCCCATCCGGGCCTGGGCGGAGATGTGGGGCCAGACCCCTGAGGGCGAGGACAGCTTCGTCGCCACGCTGCACCACAGCATCGGAAACGCCCATTGAGGACCCCCCGAAGGCCGCGGGGCCCGATCCGATCGACGTCCGCGGCCCTGCTGCTGACGGGCGCTCTCCTGGTGGCCTGCGGTCCGGGCTCCGAGCCGCCGCCCGAGGTGGACCGGCCCAACATCCTCCTGATCGTCGCCGACGACCTGGGCTATTCGGACCTGGGCGCCTACGGCGGGGAGATCGAGACGCCCAACATCGACGCCCTGGCCGCCCGGGGGCTGCTGTTCACCCAGTTCCAGACCGCGCCCATGTGCGCGCCCACACGCGCCATGCTGCTGAGCGGGAACAGCAACCACACGGCAGGAATGGGGAACCAGGGAGGCGGTTCCGGGCCGACGGCGGGGCTTCCGGGCTACGAAGGCCACCTCAGCGACCGCGTGGTCCCCTTCCCCCAGCTCCTCCAGGACGCGGGGTACGACACGTACATGGTCGGCAAATGGCACCTGGGGCTGGAGGCCGAACACAGCCCCACGGCGGCCGGATTCGACCGGGTCTTCAGCATGCTGGACGGCGCCGGAGACCACTACTCGTCCTTCCCCCTGGAACTGGATCAGGAGGCCTCGGTCTACTGGCTGGACGGGGCGTTCGCGGAATACCCCGAGGGCCGCTACAGCACCGAGGTCTACACGGACTATCTCCTCCAGTTCATGGAGAATGGAAGGACCCGCGCCGCCGCCGAGGGCGATCGCCGCCCCTTCTTCGCCTTCGCGGCGTACACCTCCCCCCACTGGCCCCTCCAGGTGCCGGAGGGTGAGCGGGATCGCTACGCCGGCCGGTACGACATGGGCTACGACAGCCTCCGGGTCCAGCGCTTCCAGTCGCTTCAGGACGCCGGGATCGTCCCCCGGAACTGGAGCCGCCCTCCTACGTTCCCGGCGCAGACGCCCTGGACGGAACTGTCCGAGGAGGAACGACGTGTAGAGGCCCGGGAGATGGAGCTCTATGCCGCCATGGTCTCCAACCTGGATCACCACGTCGGGCGCCTGATCGCGGCGCTGGAGGAATCGGGCGAGCTCGACAACACGCTGATCGTGTTCATGTCCGACAACGGCGCGGCGGCCGAGGACTTCTACTACCAGAATACCGGCTACCGCGACCACCTCCGGGCCCGGTACACCAACACTCTGGAGACCATGGGCTCTCCAGACAGCTGGGTCTCGTACGGCGCACGCTGGGCCCTGGCCGGATCGGCGCCCTTCCGGGGCCACAAGACCTGGTCGCTCCAGGGCGGGATCACGGCGCCCATGATCGCCACCGGTCCGGGAGTGAACCACACCGGCGGGCTGAACCGGGGATGGGTCGCCGTACAGGATCTGGCGCCCACGTTCCTGGCGGCGGCCGGCGTCCGCTACCCCGGCGCTCGCGGCACCCCGGAGACGATCCCCATGACCGGCACGTCGCTGTGGCCGGTCCTCTCCGGCGCGGAGGCCCGCGCCCACGACGACTCCGAGGTGCTGGCCCTGGAGCACCGGAACCGCGCCTTCGTCCGCCAGGGGCGGTGGAAGATCTGGGCTCAGGGCCAGCCACTGGCCGAGGACGGGTTCCAGCTCTTCGACCTGGAGGCCGACCCCGGCGAGACCACGGACCTCAGAGAGGTCCAGCCGGACCAGTTCCAGATCCTCTACCGGTACTGGGAGGCCTACCGCGACCGGGTAGGCGTCTGGGTCGAAACCACCAGCGAGGAGGGCTCAGGCCCATGATCCGTCGTTCTGTCGTTCGTTTCACCCCATCCGCTTTCCTGGCGTCGGCGATGGCGCTGGCGCTCGGTCCTGCCGCGGGCGCGCCCTCGGCCCCGCTCTCTGCGCAGGAGGGATCGGGCAGACCCGACCTGGCGCTGGTGGGCGGACGCATCCTCGACGGGTACGGGGGACCGATCATCGAAGACGGTGTGATCCTGGTGTCCGGCGAGCGGATCGTGGCGGTGGGCGGGGCCTCCGACATCGCCGTGCCCGCGGGGATCCGGACGGTGTCCACCCAGGGGATGACGGTCATGCCCGGCCTCTGCGACATGCACGTCCACCTGCAGCTGGTCGGACATGGTGACTACGAGCGCTGGGACGAGCTGTACGGCACGCGGAACGAGGAAGTCATGGAGATCGCGGCCCGACAGCTCCTGGACGCGGGGGTGACCTGCGCCCGGGACCTGGGCGGCCCTCTCGAGCCGCTGGTGGAGACCCGCCGCCGGATCGACTCCGGCGAGATCCCCGGACCCCGGATGTTCATCTCCGGTCCCTTCCTGCAGCGCGCGGCCTACGAGCCCTGGCAGGCGGACTACCGCTGGGGCGTGGACGGGCCGGACGACGCCCGGCAGAAGACCCGCCGCCTCATCGACGGAGGGGTCGACGTCATCAAGCTCATCGACCAGGACCAGCTCACCGAAGCGGAGGTCGAGGCCATCGTCACCACCGCCCACGAGTCGGGGATCCCGGTGGTGGCCCACGCCCACCGGATGGACGAAATCCGCATGGGCATCCGGCACGGAGTGGACAACTTCGAACACACGGGCCTGGGAACCGCTCCTGGATACGCACCCGACGTGCTGCAGTCGCTGAGGGAGCTCAACTCCGCGCTCTACTGGACGCCCACGATCTCGCCGCTCTACGTCATGCGGTTCACCGGGGAGGTGTTTCCCGAGCGCCTGGACGATCCCCGCTGGCGGGATCACATGCCGGTGGACATGGGCGACGAGATCCGGGAGTCGCTGGACGACATTCCGAGTCTCCCCTACTACGCCCTCTTCCCCACGCGTATCCCCCGCCTTCCCACCAAGTTCGGCCAGCTCAGGGAGACGGGTGTCCGGATGATGATCGGCACCGACGCCGGAATCCCCAGCATGTTCCACAACGACGCCACCTGGCGGGAGATGGTCCTCTGGGTGGAGCTGGGCGTGCCGCCCATGGAGGTCATCCAGAGCGCCACGCTGTGGCCGGCGCGGTTCCTCTCCCGTCAGGACGACTTCGGGACGCTGGCACCCGGACGCCTTGCGGACATCATCGCCGTGCGCGGAGACCCCCTCACCGACATGACGGTGATGCGGTCCGTCGACGTGATCGTGAAGGGCGGCCAGGTCGTACGAGACGGATCCCGCTGACCGCCGGACGCCGTCGGGGCACCCCGTACCGCCCGGGCTCCCGGGCCTCCCGGCCGCAGCGGCGTCAGGGGGTCAGTTCATGTTCGGATCGTAGGGCATCCTCGAGAGGGCCCGGTACTCGGGTCCCTTCCGCTCCAGAATCCTCCGCCACAGGTGGTCCGGCTCGTCCGTGAACACGTCCTGCACCTGGGCCGGATCCACGATCCACGAGTCCTCCGCCAGCTCACCCTCCAGCTGACCGGGGCCCCACCCGGCGTACCCGGCGAAGATGCGCGCCCGCAGCACCGACGGGGCGACCTGGTCGTCGATTTCGCCGATGAGGAACCCTACCGAGTCGAACACCCGCAGGTCGGCCAGGTCGGGACGGGCCAGCTCGGCCAGCAGCACCACGCTGTCGGGCTGAACCGGCCCACCCTCGAACACCAGGTCGTCCGGCTGGGCCAGGCCCACCAGCGGAGGCACGGCCTCCGCCACCGTGACGTCCAGCGCCCGGTTCAGAATGACCCCGAGGGCCCCCTCGGCGTTGTGCTCACCGATGAGAACCACCGTGTGCCGGAAATTGGGATCGAACAGATCGCCGTTGGAGATCAGGACGCTGCCCCGGAGCGAGTCCATGGTTCTATGAGCCTCCCACTCCGGGAGACGAGCCACCGGCCCCGGACGCCCCGCCACCGGACCCGCGCGTGCCACTACCGCTCCCACTCCCCTGCGGCCCCTGGTCCGGCGCCACCACCGGATAGTCGAACCCGCGGTTGGGGTACGGAGGCGGCGGGGGTACCGGACGCGGGTCCTCCGCGATCTTCCGCCGCAGGTACTCGATGGCCGCTTCCAGCTGCGCGTCCCGACCGTTGAAGGTCTCGTGGGGCAGGTTGTCCACGATGATGTCGGGGACGAATCCGATCTGCTCGATGAGCCACTCCCCCTCGGGCCCGTAGACGCCCATGCTGGGCGCCCGGGCGAGGCCGTCGTCCGTGAGCCGGTTGGAGGACCCGAGCCAGATCTCTCCGCCCCAGGTCCGCATCCCGATGGTTTCCCCCAGGCCCAGGCGCCGGAATCCGTCCGCGAAGGCCTCCCCGTCGGACGCGGTCATCTGGTCCACCAGCACCACCATGTGGCCCCGGAAGGCGTACTGCATGTTCCAGGACGGCTCGCCGGCCCGGGTCTGCCAGTACATCCAGGCCTGACGCATCAGCTTCTCAAGGATGATGCTGTCGATGTTTCCGCCACGGTTGCGGCGCATGTCGATGATCAGCCCCTGGCGGTTGAAGACCGGGTAGAAGCTCCGGTAGAACTCGGTGAGGTTGCCGCCCCCCATGGCCCGCATGTGGAGGTAGCCGATGTCCCCTTCCCCGGCCTCCTCCACCGCGAGCCGCCGGGTGTACTCCCAGTCGTTGTAGCGGAGGTTCGACTCGTTCATGACGGGCGTCACCATCACGTCGCGGGACTGGCCGCCGTCCCCGGCCCGGACGGTGAGCCGGACGGGCCGGTCGTGGTTCCGGAGGTGGGCTCCGAAGGCCCATTCGGAGAGAGCCGTGGTGCCGTTCACCGCCGTGATGACGTCGCCCTCGCCCACCCGCACCTCCGGATCGGCCAGGGGGGACATCTCGTCCGGGTAGTCCGGGTCGGATCGGTAGACGTAGGCCACCCGGTAGCCTCCGGCGGCCTCATCCCGCTCCAGCCGGGCGCCGAGGGAGGCCACCCGCACGTTCTCGTCCCCGGTGCGGAGATCACCGCCCCGGACGCTGGTGTGCAGGGCGCTGAGCTCGCCGACCGCCCGGCCGATCAGGTCGGACAGTTCGTCCCGCGTGGTGACGCGGTCCACCAGCGCCAGGTACTTGTCCCGCACGCCGTCCCAGTCGACGCCGTGCATGTCCGGGTCGTAGAAGTAGTCCCGCTCCATGCGCCAGGCGTCCACGAAGATCTGCCGCCAGTCCTCCCGGACGTCCATGGGGAACGCCCAACCGGAGAGGTCCACCCGGGCATCGGACAGATCGTTGATCCTGGCAGGCCGCGCCGCGGCTACGTGCAGGTTGTCGCCCTGTCGGATGAGGACCTTGCTCCCGTCCCGGGAGAGTTCCCAGTAGCCGACCCGGTCCGCCACGCTGACGACCTCTGGATCGTTCCGGGTGATCGCCACGGCCTTCAGCTCTACCCCGCCGAACTGGCCGGCCTGTCGATCGTGGAAGAAGAGGGCGTCGTCGGTGACCTCGAGCCCGCCGTAGTTCCCGGCCGGGATCGGGACCTGCTTGACCCGGGACATGAGGCCGTCGAGGTCGATGGTGGTGGCTGCTGGGCCGCCCTCCGCCGAGTTGCCGCCGGCGCCGTCGGCGCCCTGGTCCTCATCGGCCGTCAGTTCGGTGTCCGGGCTGAAGGGGAACCGGGCACCCTCCCGCAGGGCGATGACGAACACCTCGTTGGTCCGGTCGAAGAACGGCTCGGGTGCCCGGGGCCCCCAGGGGCTGCCCACCAGGGACCGGAGGTTCCGGTCCGAGAGGAAGTAGAGAAACTCCCCGTCCGGGTGGAAGGCGGGAGCGAACGAGTTGACGCGATCACTGGTGACCGTGACCCGGGCACCGTCCGAGGGGCGGAACAGCTTGATCTGCGAGAAGGTGTTGGGCGCCGACTTCTCGTACGCCATCCACTGGCTGTCCGGCGACCAGGCGACCGCGCCGGTGCCCTGCCTGTCCTGGGACACGAGGGTCCGCTCGCCAGTGTCCACGTTCACGACCCAGAGGTCCCGATCCATGTCCGAGTACACCAGCCACCGACCGTCGGGGGAGTGGAGCCGCGCGAACCTCAGAACCGAGCCGTCCGTGGTCAGGACGGTCTCCTCGCCCACTCCGGTGGCCGGCAGTGTGACCCAGTCGAACTCCCCCGACGCGTCCGAGAGTCCCACCAGCCGCTCGCCGTCCGGCATAAACATGACGTCCCGGTAGCGCACCCCCTCCGACGTGGACGCGCGGGCGATCCGCCCTCCATCCACCGGCGCGACGAAGACCCGGCCCCGGGCCGTCAGGACCACCCGATCCCCATCGGGAGACAGGTGGGACGAGGTGAGGTAGTCCATGGGGTCGTCCACCCACTTCTCACGGAGCTGGTCGAAGTCCGACACGAGCGAGATGGGGACCATTGCGGCCTGGTCGGCGGCGATGTCGTAGATCCAGATATCCGCGCCGAGCTGATAGGCGATCCGGCCGCCCTGCATGGACGGGTTCTTCACGTCCCAGCCCGAGTGCCCGGTGTGCTGACGGACGCCGCCCCCGCTCATGTCCATGGACCAGACGTTCATGGTGCCGTCCCGATCGGACACGAAGTAGACGCGGTCCCGCCATACCATGGGGGAATGGGACTCCCCGTCGTAGTCCCCGGTCAGTTCCACCGCCTCGTCCGCCCCCTGCTCGAATTTCCAGACGTCTCGGGCGGTGCCACCGGTATAGCGCTTGGTGACGTTGTTGTGGAACGCCGGCCGCACGAAGAACAGGGTCTGTCCGTCCGGGGTGAACGCACCCTCGGTGGCCTGCTCAAGGGGCACTCGGGTCAGATCGTTCCCGTCCAGGTCCATGGCGACGAGCTGGTAGCTCGGGTAGGTCGAGTACGCGGCGGTGGCGTAGACCAGCTGGCCGTCAGGGGTCCAGGTCGTGGCCAGCGACGGATCGGACTCGTAGGTCCGGCGAACCGGCACCCCGCCGTCCATGGGGATGGTGTAGAGTTCCGCCGGGCCCTCGTACCGGGCCGTGAAGGCCAGGGTAAGGCCGTCGGGCGAGATCCGCGGGTGCGTTTCCTCTCCCAGATGGGTGGTGATCCGTCGGGCCTGCCCGCCCTCCGCCGGGACCATCCAGAGGTCCCCCTCGGCGGCGAAGACGAGGGTCTCACCGTGGAGGGCCGGGAAGCGGTAGAAGCCCAGGTTGCCGGGGTTGGCCGACTGCGCCTGGGTCGGCGGCGGAGCGGCCAGCGCGAGCGCTGAGGCGGCTGCAACGGCGATGAGGATACGGGCGGACGTGAGAAACCGAGACATGGGGTGGCTCCTGGACATCGGGGTCGCCTCGAGGAAGGACGATGGATCGTCGAATTGAGGCACGATGGGACCGGGCCCGCGGGCGGGAAAGGGTGCAGAGAAGGGGGACAGGTCCGGGGCCCCGGGCGGTCTTTCCTCCCGAACCGGATTGGACCAGCTTGGGGGGCCTGACTCCCGCACAACCCGAACCCACTCGGAGGACCCGGTGCCTGGTCTCCTTTCCCACGTCGATCCCGACGGACTCCTCGAATACTCCGTGGTCTACACCGACCGCGCCCTGAACCACATGTCCCAGTCGTTCCAGGGGGTCATGCGGGAGATCCACGGGACCCTGACCGACGTGTACTCCGCCGAGTCCGCCGTCGTGGTTCCCGGTTCCGGGACCTTCGGCATGGAGGCCGTGGCCCGGCAGTTCGCCACCGGGAAGAAGTGCCTGGTGGTCCGGAACGGGTGGTTCAGCTTCCGGTGGACCCAGATCCTGGACATGGGGGACATCCCGGCCGGCACCACGGTGTTCAAGGCCCGCCGCCAGGGGGACGGTCCCCAGGACCCGTTCGCGCCCGCCCCCATAGACGAGGTGGTGGCCGCGATCCGCGAGGAGCGCCCGGACGTCGTGTTCGCGCCCCACGTGGAGACCTCAGCCGGGATGATACTCCCCGACGACTACATCTCCGCACTGGCGGACGCCGCCCACGAGGTCGGCGGGATCATGGTCCTGGACTGCATCGCGTCGGGCACCATCTGGGTCGACATGGCCGCCACCGGCGTCGATGTCCTGATCAGCGCCCCCCAGAAGGGCTGGAGCGGGTCACCCTGCTGCGGCCTCGTGATGATGAGCGCGCTGGGCGTGGAGCGGATGAAGGCGAGCACCAGCACCAGCTTCGCCTGCGACTTGGGCAAGTGGCATCAGATCATGCAGGCCTACCTGGACGGCGGACACGCCTACCACGCCACCATGCCCACCGACGGGCTCCGGGCCTTCGTGGAGGTCATGCGGGAGACGGGCGCGATGGGCTTCGACGTGGCCCGGGATCGCCAGCAGGAGCTGGGCGACCGGGTCCGGGCGATCCTGGAGGCGCGCGGCTTCCCGTCCGTGGCGGCGGACGGGTTCAAGGCCCCGGGCGTGGTGGTGAGCTACACCGAAGACGACGGCGTCCGGAGCGGGAAGAAGTTCGTCGAGGTGGGCATCCAGATCGCCGCCGGCGTGCCGCTTCAGTGCGACGAGGGCGAGGGTTTCACGACGTTCCGCGTCGGTCTGTTCGGGCTGGACAAGCTCGCCAACGTCGATCGGACCGTGGCCACCTTCGAAGAGGCGCTGGACCAGCTGGGCGGCGAGTAACCAGGCAAGGCTCCCGGGTGACACCCTCGGCCAACCCCACTCTCGTTCGCTGGTAATACATAGCACTACAATGTATAATGGTCCTATGTATATCGCTCACGCCACACCACCCCCTGGACCCGTTCGCGGATGAGCATCGGAAAGGACCTGGTCGCAGCATCGGCGACCCCCCTGGTACTGGCGATCCTCAGCGAGGGGGAGAGCTACGGCTACGCCATCATCAAGCGGGTGGACGAACTGTCGGGCGGAGAGCTGAGCTGGACCGATGGGATGCTGTACCCCGTCCTCCACCGACTCGAGCGGAACGGGCTGGTGGAGTCCAAGTGGGGTCGATCCGAGGCGGGGAGACAACGCAAATACTACCGGATCACCGAGGGCGGCACGAAGGAGTTGATGGACCAGCGGCGCCAGTGGCAGGTGGTGACCGAGACGCTCCGCGCGACCCCCTTCAACCGGTTTGAATTGGCGCCCCAAGGCATCTGAGGGCGCGGGCAGGAGGCGGACGGTGCTCGACGAACGCGTTGCCGAATGGAGGGTGTGGGTCAGCCGCAGGCAGGCGATCGACACGCCCGACATGGAGGAACTGGAGGACCACCTGCGTAGCCAGGTGGACGACCTCCTTGCGGCGGGTCTCGATGAGGAGGAGGCCTTCCTCATCGGCGTGAAGCGCCTGGGGGAATTGGACGCCCTGTCCAGGGAGTTCGCCCGCGAGCACTCCGAGCGCCTCTGGAAGCGTCTCGTCGTAGCCGAATCCGACTCCGGGGACTCCGCGTCCGGGAGAGAGGCATGGGTGGCCCTGGGCCTGGCCGTAGCCGCCGGGATCGCCATCAAGGTCCCGGACCTGATCTTCGGGGTTCGCCTGGAGGATGGAGGACCCGACGCGCAGTCCTTCTACACTCTCAACTTCAGCCTGCTCATCCTCCCCTTCGTCGCCGCATTTTTCGCGTGGAAACGGGGAATGACCGGCCGCAGTCTGGGATGGCTGGCGCTGCCCTTCGGCCTCGGCGCCCTGGCGGTGAACCTCCTGCCCTTTACCCAGGGGGGGCACACGGAGGCACTGGCGGCCATCCACCTCCCGATGGCGCTATGGCTGGCCGTCGGTGTCGCCTACGCCGGCGGGGCGTGGCGAAGCCATGAGCAGCGGATGAACTACATCCGCTTCTCCGGGGAGTGGTTCATCTACATGGCGCTCCTGGGGGCCGGGGGTGGGGTCCTCATGGGACTGACGGTCTTCGTGTTCGGCGCCATCGGCATGGACGCAGAGTGGATGTTGAACAACTGGATCCTTCCCTGTGGGGTGGCCGGAGCGGTGGTGGTCGCCGCGTGGCTGGTGGAGGCCAAGCAGAGCGTCATCGAGAACATGGCGCCCGTCCTCACGCTGGTGTTCACCCCGCTCTTCGCGCTCCTGCTGCTGTCGTTCCTTGCCACCATGGCGGTAACGGGAAGCGGGATCGGTGTCGACCGCGACGTTCTCATCGGGTTCGACCTGCTCCTCGTGGTGGTGACCGGCCTGCTTCTCTACTCCATTTCCGCGCGGGACCCCCACCGGCAACCCGGGATGTTCGACGTCCTGTCCCTCGTGCTCGTGGTCTGCGCTCTCCTCGTGAACGCCCTGGCCCTGTGGGCGATCCTGGTGCGAATCACCGACTTCGGCTTCACACCCAACCGTACGGCGGCCCTGGGTGAGAACCTGATCCTGGTGGTGAACCTCGGCTGGTCCGCGGTCCTTTACCTCCGGTTCCTTCAGCGCTCCGGTGGGTTCGCGCCCCTGGAGAGGTGGCAGACAGCCTACGTACCCGTCTATGCCGCGTGGGCGTGGGTCGTGGTGGTGGGGTTCCCGCTGGCGTTCGGTTTCCTGTGACGCAGGCCGGAGGGTCTCGAGTGCTGGGACGCTGACGCCCGTCCGAGCAGGTCCAGTGTTATGGGCGTGGCGGTGCCAGGCGCCCGGCCTCCACCGGAGGCTCG
Source organism: Gemmatimonadota bacterium (assembly GCA_039587435.1). GTDB lineage: Bacteria > Gemmatimonadota > Gemmatimonadetes > Longimicrobiales > Gaopeijiaceae > JBDHIJ01. The sequence continues at coordinate 5,017 of JBDHIJ010000044.1, read as the reverse complement.
TACCGGCGGCCTTCCTCCAGATCCAGCGGCGCGCCGTCGCCATCCTCGAATTCCACGGGGATGGTGTGGTCGTATCCACCGCCCACCAGGAACTTCCCCACGTGGAAGTGGAGGTGGGGCTGACCGGAGAACCCGGTTGAGCCGCTGAGTCCGAGTCGCTGACCCCGAACAACCTCCTCGCCCACCGCCACGAGGATCCCGGCCGAGAGATGGCCGTAGGAGGCCAGGGTACCATCCGCGTGGGCGATCGCCACCAGGTTCGCCTGACCCAGCAGATCCGGATCCATACCGGTCTCGGTGAACCCGTCCTGGACCTCCACCACCACCCCACCCCGAGCCGCCAGAACCGGCGTCCCCGTGGGCAGCCCGAAATCCAGGGAATAGGCATTCTCTGCCATGTGGGTCCCTCCCCCGTAGCCGCCGATCAGGGTCCTGGGTTCGGTTCCGCCGAACGGCAGGCCGTATCGGTGGTCGGGGTCGGGTTGGGTCTGGGAGCTGCCGAGGTCGATCTCTACAACGGGGCGGGTGCCGACCGTGGCCTGGGGATCGACCCTGCGGAGGCGGGTGAGCAGCACCGTCTCCCCGGGAGGGACCTCACGGAGCAGGGGCACGGAGTCCGTGAGCCGGAGGTTCTGGAGAAGCTCGAAGTTCAGCTCCACCTGAGCCGGCGCCGGACTGTCGTTTCTGGCGCTGTAGTTGACCCCCGTGGAGGTCTCGGCTGCTTCCACGCACACCAGGAAGGCGCATCGGGCGGGATCCGTGCCGGCGGTGGCGCACCCCGAGGCCGCCACCGATCCGACCAGCGCGACGCTCAGTGTCGCGAGACGCCTAGTTGTCTCTCTCGACCCACTCACCCGCCAGCTCCAGCACACGGTCCACGTCGACCTCCGCGTTGTACACCCCTACGGAGAACCGAAGTACTCCCTTGCGGACCGAGTGATTCACTCCGCCGTCGAGGAGGTGCTGGGAGAGGGCGTTCATGGCCGGGTCGTCGGCGGAGTCGTGGTGTCCTCCCCCGCTCTCTCCCACCGCCACGATATGCGCCAGGTGATTACCGGATCCGCCGCCGGCCACGGGGAGGCCGAGGTCCGCCAGGCCATCGGCGAGTCTTGCGGCGAGGGCTCGGACGTGGGTTTCGATCCGGTCCACCCCGAGCTGGGAGATCATCGTCAGGGCGGCGCGGGCCGCGTACGCGCCCAGGTAGTTGTAGTTCCCCAGGTCGAACCGCCGGGCACCCGGGGCGTACGGGAGATCTCCCTCGCTGCGGGCGGTCTCGCCGGCGTCCGTGCCCAGGTCCATCCCATACCGGGCGACATGGGCCGGAACCAGCGACTCGGCCAGTACCCGCCGAATGTAGAGGAACCCGTAGCCATAGAGCGACAGCAGGCACTTCTGAGTCGCCACGGCGAGGGCGTCGATGCCCAGCTCATCCACGTGGCATCGCAGAGCGCCCACGGACTGGGCCGCATCCACCAGCAGGAGCGCACCGTGTTCGTGGGCCGCGTCCGCCACCGCCCGGACATCTGTGATGAAGCCGGGAGAGAACGTGACATGCGGGACGGTCACGAGGCGGGTCCGCCCATCCATCGCAGTGGCCAGGCTTTCCGCCGGCACCCGACCATGCACCGGATCGACAGCCCGTACCTCGATCCCTTTCAGCGTCCGGAGGTTGTACCAGAGGAAGACGTTGTTCGGGTGCTCCAGGTCGGGGCAGATCACCACGTTGTCGCCGGCCTCCCAGGGGAGACTGGAGGCGAACAGGTTGAGGCCCTCGGACACGTTCTTGGTGATCCCCACTTCGTCGGGGTGCGCGCCGATGAGGCCTGCGAGGAGGACTCGGGTATCTTCCACCGCCTCCTGAGCCAGCGCCTTGTCGTCGGTCCCCCGCATCCGGCCGTCCAGGTAGTTCGAAGAGGCCTCCATCACGACGTCGGGCAGCAGACCCCGGACGGCCACGTTCAGGTAGACCTGATCGCGAGCCCCGGGGAAGTGGGACCGCACGCCCTCGAATCCGGTCATCGGCCTCTCTCCGATTCGGTCACGAGCACGGCGCCCACCATGTCCCCCATGACGTTCACCGTCGTGTTCCCCATGTCCACGAGCCGATAGATCCCACCCACGATCGCGGCGAGTTCCAGGGGCATGCTGAATGCCTGCACGAGGATGAGCCCAACCACGAACCCTCCTCCCGGGATCCCCCCGGATCCAGCCGACAGGAGGAAGGCCATCAGGAACAGCGTGAAGTACTCGGCGGGAGCCAGGGCCAGGCCCGCCGCCTGGGCGGTGAACAGGGCTACGGCCACCAGGAAGATGCCGGTGCCGTCCTTGTTCACCTGGGCCCCCAGGGGCAGGACGAACGAGTAGACCGGCCGGGGGAGCTCGATCTCCTCGGCCACCTCCAGGGCCACGGAGAGCGAGGCCAGGGACGACGTGGTGGCCGCCGTGGTGGCCCAGACCGCGCCCGTCCGGCGGAAGAACGTCCAGGGCCGCCAGGCCGTGAACAGCCGGATCAGGATCGCGTAGAGGACCACCACCACCGCGTGCGCCGCCGTGACGCCCAGGATGAAGGTGGTCATGGGACCGAACAGATCGCGGCCATAGAGTCCCACCGTCACCGCCATCAGGGCACCGATCCCGTAGGGCGCCACGATCAGGATCAGGTCCACCAGCTTCCGGAACAGGTCCGCCAGGTCGGAATAAGCCTGCCTCAGGCGGTCCCGGGGATCCTCCGGCAGGAGGAGCGTGGCCACACCCATGAGGACCGACACGACCACGATCTGGGCCACGTTCCCTTCAGCGAACGCCGCGAAGATGTTGAGCGGAATCAGGTCCAGGATGATCTGGGTGACGGTCGGGACATCCCCGACCGAGCGATTCACCGTCTCGGTCAGGGTGACTCCGGCTCCGGGATCCAGTGCCGCGATGATGGCCATGCCGATGGCCAGGGCTACCGCGGTGGTGGCACCGAAGTAGACCAGGATCTTGCTGGCGAGACGGCCGAAGGTCCTCAGGTCCGTCAGCGACGTGAGCCCGGCCAGGAGGTTGAAGAAGACCAGGGGGATGGCCGCCATCATCAGGAGCCGGATGAACGCGTCGCCGATGGGCGCCACGATCTGGACCCGCTCTCCCAGGATCGCCCCCACCAGTCCGCCGACCACCATGCCCAGGAGGATCTGGACGCCGAGGCCCATGCGGCGCGGGCTTCGCCAGCCCGGATCTTCGGCCTCGGGCGGGCCGTTCGTCTCTTCCGTCTGCGGATTGTGCATGGCCTCAACTTGCTCGCCGTCGAGTGCGCGGCAAGTGAGAGGGGCCGAAAGCCGGGCCGGCGGTGACCGGGTCGAGCCGCGCAGCCCATGTTGCGGGACCCACCATTGCGTTGTCGGGCGGGCGTGGGGATCATGAAGCCGGTCGTCACCGCTGAGGGGCCTGCCTGGGCCCCGGACTTCCGCCAGAGGCACGGATTCCAGCCTTCCCATGAAGACCATCGGCTCTCACCTGGCCACGCTGCTCCTCGGACAGGGCAAGCACCGCCGACAGCTCGCTCCGTTCGTTCGGTACGTGATCCTGCTGTTCGTCGTGATCCTGGTGTACGGGTGGCTGTTCCATGTGCTCATGGCGTGGGAGGGCCAGGAACACTCCTGGTTCACCGGCGTGTACTGGGCGCTCACCGTGATGAGCACGCTGGGGTTCGGCGACATCACCTTCCACACCGACCTCGGAAGAGCCTTCAGCACGCTGGTGCTCCTCACCGGCATGCTGATGATCCTCATCATCCTGCCCTTCCTGTTCATCCGGGTCGTGTACGCTCCGTGGCTCGACCAGAGGAGCCGCAGCCGGTTCCGTGGCCTTCAGTCCATTCCGGAGGGCATCTCCGACCACGTACTGATCTGCGCCAGCGATCCCATCTCGCCCGGCCTGATCCGCCACCTCCAGGCGGCGCACGAGCCGGTGTTCGTCATCGAGGCGGATCCCGATCGGGCGATGCAGATGCAGGATGCCGGCGTCCCGGTCGTGCTTGGACAACTGGACTCCGTGGAGACCTACCGGGCCGCCGGAGCCGCCCGGGCCCGTCTCGTCCTGGCCAACGCCTCGGACACGGTCAACTCCAACATCGTGCTGACGGTGCGCGAACTGTCGGATTCCGTCCCGGTCGTAGCGCTGGCCGACGCGATCGACTCCATCGACGTCCTCGAACTGAGCGGCGCGGACCACGTCCTGCCCCTCAGTCACCAGCTCGGCGAGCATCTCGCCAACCGGGTGAGCGCCGGCACGTCCCGCGCCAACGTGATCGGCTCATTCCACCACATGGAACTGGCCGAGTTCCCGGTGCGGAACACCCCGTTTCAGGGCCGGACCATCCGAGAGACCCGCCTGAGGGAGTACACCGGGGCGACGATCGTCGGGGTATGGCAGCGCGGACGGTTCATTCCCGCCCGGCCCGACCTCGAACTGTCCGCCAGCTGCGTGCCGGTGGTCATCGGTCGACCCGAGCAGGTAGCGGAACTCGACGAGGTTCTGGTGATCTACAACCCCAACCCCAACCCCGTCCTGGTCGTGGGTGGAGGCAAGGTGGGGCGGGCCGCCACCGAGGCGCTCCGGCGGCGGGACATCGAGGTGAACCTGGTCGAGCGGGACCCGACGCTGGAGGCCGGGCTCGCCGCCGTTCCCAGCCAGCTGTTCATCGGTGATGCGGCGGATCGGAGCGTACTGGACGCGGCCGGCATCGCCGAGACCCCCTGCGTGCTCCTGAGCACGCACGACGACGCCATGAACATCTACCTGACGGTGTACTGTCGGCGTCTCAACCCCGAGGCCCACATCGTGACCCGCGTCACGCACCAGCGGAACGTCGAGGCCATCCAGCGGGCCGGAGCCGACTTCGTGCTGAGCTACGCTTCGCTGGGTGTGGAGATGGTGTACTCCATCGTGCAGGGCCGGGAGCTCGTGGTCCTCGGGGAGGGGGTCGATCTCTTCTATGTGGCCCTGCCCAAGTCCCTGGAAGGCCGGACTCTCGCCG
>JBDHIJ010000043.1:0-26209 GCA_039587435.1 Gemmatimonadota bacterium | reverse complement strand
GAACCGGATGGCCTCGTCCACCGTGAGCTTCAGGACGTCGTCCACGTTCTTGCCGTTCACCCGGATGTCCAGCACGTCCGGCCGGAAACGCGTGCCGCGGCAAACGTCACACGGCACATAGACGTCCGCCATGAAGACCATCTCGATCTCCACGTGCCCCGCGCCCTTGCAGGCGGGGCAGCGCCCGCCGTCCACGTTGAAGGAGAAGGCACGGGCGTCCAGGCGCTTCCTCTTCGCGTCCGGATGGGAGGCGAACAGCTTCCGGATCTCGTCCCAGGCCTTGATGTACGTGACGGGGTTGGAGCGGGGCGTCCGACCGATGGGGGACTGGTCCACCAGGACCACGTCCTCGATGTGGTGCAGTCCGCTAAGGCGATCGTAGTGACCCACGGCCTCGCCCAGGTGCTGCTTCGCGCTGGTCTCGCCGCCCCGGAGCTCCTGTTCGAGGGCCCGGTAGAGGACGTCGTGGACCAGGGTCGACTTTCCCGAACCCGACACTCCGGTCACCACGGTCAGCCCCCCGACCGGCACCTCCAGGTCCACGCCCCGCAGATTGTGGAGGGCGGCCCCCTCCAGGTGCAGGGACGGACCGTCCACCCGCCGCCGCTGCTCCGGGACCTCGATCTCCTCCGACCCGCCGTAGTATCGGCCGGTCACCGTGTCGGCGGCGCCCAGCAGCCCCGGCGGCCCCTCGAAGACCAGCTCTCCTCCCTGCTCACCCGACGCGGGTCCCAACTCCACGATGTGGTCGGCGGCGTCCATGGCCTGGGAATCGTGCTCCACCACGACCACGGTATTTCCACCGTCCCGGAGGCGGCCCAGGAGATCGAGCAGGGACGCGGTGTCCCGGGGGTGAAGCCCCACCGTCGGCTCATCCAGAACGTACAGGGTGTCCACCAGCCGGGACCCCAGGGAGTTCGCCAGGTTGATGCGCTGCGCCTCGCCTCCGGACAGCGTGCGCATCTGCCGGGCGAGAGTCAGATACCCCAGCCCCACATCCACCACGAACGTGAGGCGGGATCCCAGCTCCCGGAGGATGGTCTCCGCGATCTGGGCCTCCATCCCCTCCAGCTCCAGCCCCTCCACCCAGGCCAGCAGCTCGTCCATGGGCAGATCGCCCAGCTCGGCGACGTTCCGGTCTCCGACCCGGATCCAGAGGGCCTCGCGGCGGACTCGACCGCCCTCGCAGGCCGCGCAGGTCACGGCGCTCTGGTACTGCCGGAGGAAGACCCGGATGTACTGCTTGTAGCGCTTCTTCTCCTTGGACTCGAGGAAGGGGATCATCCCCTTGAAGGCCCGCTGGTCCTTCGTGCGCTTCCGGCCGGTCATGAGGATCTCGCGGACGTCCTCGGGAAGGTCCTCCCAGGGGGTATCCATGGAGAAACCCAACTCGTCGGCCAGGTCCCGCAGCTTCGCCCGCTCCCGCCTGTAGCGCGGCTTGTCCCAGGGATCGAGGGCGCCCTGCGTCAGCGTCCGGTCCTTCACGGGAACGATCAGGTCGGGATCGTACTCCAGCGTCGCGCCGAATCCGGTGCATTCGGGACAGCTGCCCACCGGGTTGTTGAAGGAGAAGAGCTGAGGCGACGGCTCGGCGAACGCGATCTCCGGGTGGTCCGGACAGCGGAACTGCTCGGTGAACAGGATCCGCCCCTCGTCCCGGCCGAGGAGGACCGTGCACTCCCCCTCCCCCTCGACGAACGCCGTCCCCACGGAGTCCGCCAGGCGATCCCGATCCTCGGGCTTGATGGACAGGCGATCCACGATGACCAGAGCTTCGACGGCACTGCCCAGATCCACGCCGACCGCGCCGGGGTCCAGGGCTTCTGGGTCACCGAGGTCCACCGCCACCCCGTCGGCCAGGAGCCGGACGAACCCCAGGGTTCTGAGATTCTCCACGATGGCGGGATGGGCCACCGCCTGGCTGACCACCAGGGGGAAGGTGATCTGGATTCGGGTCCCCTCCTCGAGCTCCATGAGCCGATCCACAGCACCGCTGACGGTATCGGGGACCACGTGGCGCCCGCACTCCGGGCACCCGGTCCGACCCACCCGGGCGAACAGGAGCCGGAGGTAGTCATAGATCTCCGTGGCGGTTCCCACCGTCGAGCGACTGGACTTGGTGGGGTTTCGCTGCTCGATGGCCACGGCCGGAGCGATCCCCTCGATGGACTCGACTGCAGGCTTCTCCATCCGGTCCAGGAACTGCTTGGCGTAGGTCGAGAGGGACTCCACATACCGCCGCTGGCCCTCGGCGAACAGGGTGTCCAGGGCCAGCGAAGACTTCCCCGATCCGGACGGCCCCGTGATGACCGTCAGGGCCCGGCGGGGGAGATCCACATCCAGGTTCTTCAGGTTGTGCTGCCGGGCGCCGCGGATGCGGATGTGCGTGTCCATAGTCCTGATTAGACCCGGACCTCAGGGAGGGGTTCCAGAATTCCTCACAGTAGGGAGCCGGTTGACAGTTGGGTACCGGAGCCTAGCTTTTCGGTCATGAGCATCGTGACGCAGGGCCATCATCATCATCGCCATCACGGGACCCGGAGGGGTGCCGTGGGTGAGGTGGTGCGCGCCTAGTTCCCGACGCGCTCAGACTTCTCCCGCGCCGCGGCCCTCCGAAGATCGGACGGCCGCGGCGCTTTTTCGTGTCTCGAGGGTATCCGCGGGTCTGCCGGTCGACAGGCTTCGACGCGACAGGCGTCGGTGAGCGGGCCCAGCCCCAGCATCGACAGAATCGAAAACAGGACGACAGATCGTGCTTCGCATCGCACTCCCGAATAAGGGCCGCCTCTCAGAGGCCTCGCTCGATCTCCTGGGCCGTTCGGGCCTCCGCGCCCGGATCGGCTCCCAACGCGCGCTCATGGCTCCGCTGGGGCGGGATTTCCAGGCCGTCTTCGTTCGAGCCGGAGACATTCCGGAATTTCTGGCCGATGGTGCGGCTGACCTGGGCGTCACCGGAGCGGACATTCTGGCCGAAGAAGGTCAAAATCTGACAGAATTGCTGGATCTGGGATTCGGCCTCTGTCGCCTGATCGTTGCCGTGCCCGAGTCCAGCGACATTCGGGATCCCGGGGAACTGCCCCCAGGGACGAGGGTGGCGACCTCCTTCCCGGGCGTGGCTCGCCGGTATTTCGAGGACCTGGGAGTGGATATCCAGATCGCCGAGATCTCGGGCGCGGTGGAGATCGCCCCCCACCTGGGCGTCGCCGACGTCATCGTGGACCTCACCTCCACCGGTTCCACCCTCCGGGTGAACCGCCTTCGGGAGATCGGCACCATTATGGAGTCCACCGCCCGGCTGGTGGCGCGGTCGGAAGCCATGGAGAACCCCGAGCAGCGGACTCAGGTCGAGGGCCTGGTCCTGGCGCTGGAGTCGGTGCTCCGGGCCCAGGAGAAGCGATACCTGATGGCCAACGTGCCCCGGGAGCGGCTCGAGGACGTGAAGCAGGTCATCCCGGGGCTGTCCGGCCCGACCATCGTGGACGTCCTGGACGGAAACGGCTGGGTGGCGGCCCACGCCGTGGTGGACGCCGACGCCGTTTACGAGACCATCGCCGACCTGAAGGCCCTGGGGGCCGAAGGCATCCTCGTGACCCCCATTGAAAGGCTCATGCCGTGAGCGCGGCCGTGCGGATCGCGGTTGAGGGTCGCCTCTCCGAGCTCACCCAGGACCAGCTCGGCGTGCTGATGGACCGCAGCCCCACCGACGCCTCGGACCTCTCCGAGGGAGTCGTGGAGATCCTGAACGACGTGTGGGAGCGGGGCGACGAGGCTCTGCTCGAGATGGCCGCGAGGTTCGACGGGGTGGAGCTGGTCCAGGTGGAGGTTCCTCGGGAGCGGTGGATCGAAGCCCTGGAGGGTCTGGATCCCGCGGTGCGGGCGGCGCTGGAGCGGGCCGCCTCCAACATCCGCGCCTTCCACCAAGCCCAGATGCCCGAGGCTGTGCGCCTGGAGGTGGAGCCGGGGGTGGTGCTGGAGAGGCGCTGGGCTCCCCTGGAGGCCGCGGGGGTGTACGCCCCGGGCGGGCGGGCGGCCTACCCCTCCTCCGTCCTCATGGGCGTGGTGCCGGCGGTGACCGCCGGCGTGCCGCAGGTCGTGGTCTGCTCTCCTCCGGGCCCGGACGGCGAACCTCCGGCGGAGGTTCTGGCCGCGGCGGAGATCGCCGGTGCGTCCCAGGTGTTCGCCCTCGGCGGCGCCGGCGCGGTGGCCGCGCTGGCCTTCGGCACCGGCAGTGTCCCAGCGGTCGCGGCAATCGTGGGCCCCGGAAACAAGTGGGTCACCGAGGCGAAGCGGCAGGTGGCCGGCGACCTGCAGATCGACTCGCCGGCCGGTCCCTCGGAGGTCCTGGTCGTGGCCGACGCCGAGGCGGACCCCCGGCGTGTGGCCCTGGAGCTCGTGGCCCAGGCCGAGCACGACCCGGAGGCGGCCGTCGCCCTGGTGACGCCGTCCGCGGAACTGGCCGCGGCCACGCGCTCTGCCCTGGAGGCGGAAGTGGCCCGCGCGCCCCGGGCCGACGTGATCCGCGAGGCCCTGGCCACCCGAGGCGGCCTCGTCGTCACCGACGACCTGGCCGGAGCGCTGGAGTTCGCCCGGGACTACGGGGCCGAGCACCTGGCCCTCTACACCCGTGACCCCTGGACGGACGTGGAGGCGGTGCCCACCGCCGGCACCGTCTTCCTGGGGGAGGACAGCGCGGTGGCGTTCGGGGACTACATGACCGGGGCCAACCACGTGCTGCCCACCGCGGGGCTGTCGGCGGCCTTCTCGGGCCTGTCGACCATGAACTTCGTGCGTTCGTACACGGTCCAGTCCCTGACCCCGGCGGCAGCCGAGAACATGGCAGGGGACGTGGAGACCCTGGCCCTTGCAGAGGGACTGCCCGGGCACGCTGCCGCCGCTGCGGCCCGGGCGGCGCCGGCGCGGCAGGCAGGAAACGGGGAGGCCGACTCGTGAGCCCCTTCCCCCGCCCCGCGTATCGGGCTCTGGAACCCTATCGGCCCGACCGCCGACCGGTTCCCGTCGACCTGAGCGACAACACCAACCTCCGGGGCCCCAACCCAGCGGCCCTGGAGGCCATCCGAAGCAGCAAGCCCGAGGACCTGGCCCGCTACCCCTCGGTGTACGCCGACGCTCTCCTGGACGCGGTGGTCGATCGCTTCGGAGTACCCCGGGAGGCGGTCACGACCGGGTGCGGATCCGACGACATCCTGGACTCCCTGTTCCGGGCCGTCGCCGAGCCCGGCGACCGCGTGACCTACCTGGATCCGACCTTCTCCATGGTCCCGATCTTCGGGCACGTGAATGGGGCCGTGCCCCGGCCCGTGGCCGGGATTCCCCTTCCGCGTCCGGCCGACCTCCTGGAGAGCGACCCGGCCCTGGTCTACCTGTGCAGCCCCAACAACCCGTCGGGCGAGATGCTCCCCGAGGGGTGGCTGGCCGAACTGCGTGCCGCCGCGTCCGCCCGGCCCGACGGCGGTCCGGTGATCGTCATGGACGAGGCGTACGCCGACTACGGCGCCAGCGACTGGCTCGCCCGCGCCCCCGGAATGCCTCGCTTCCTGGTGGCCCGGACGCTTTCGAAGGCCTACGGACTGGCGGGGGTGCGAGTCGGATTCGCTGTGGGCGATCCCGAGGTCATCGCCGAACTGGAGAAGTCCCGGGGACCCTACAAGGTGACCCGGGTGGGCGAGCGGGCCGCGGTAGCGGCGCTCGCCGACGAGTCGGGATGGGTCCGGAGCGGTGTGGAAGAGGTGCTGGAGGCCCGCGGACGCCTGGTGGCGGAGCTTCAGAAGCGGGGACTCTCTCCCCGCCCCAGCCAGGCCAACTTCGTCCTGGTGCCGGTGGGAGACACCGCCGGCGTGACCTCCTCCCTGCGGGCCCAGGGGGTCGCCGTCCGACCCTTCCCAGGCGTGACCGGCGTGGGGGACTGCATCCGCGTCTCCGTAGGACGATGGGACTACATGGAGCGGTTCCTCGAGGCCCTGGACCAGGTGCCCGGTTCGGATCTCTGCCCGGCGCCCGGTGGCCCGACTCCGGCCGACCCCGCCGGCGGAGGCCCGTCATGAAGGTGGCGCTCTTCGACTACGGGGCAGGCAACCTCCATTCCCTGGCAAAGGCGCTGGAGCGCGGAGGGGCGAGCGTCACGGTCACGTCGGACTGGACCGAGGCGCTGAGCGCCGACGCCCTGGTCCTTCCGGGTGTGGGAAGCTTCGGCGCCGCGGTCAGGGCCCTGGAGGGGCACGAGACCCGGGTGCGGCAGGCCCTCGACGACGGCCTGCCCTGCCTGGGAATCTGCCTCGGGATGCAGCTCCTGTTCCCCGAAAGCGACGAGGCGGAAGGCGCCGGAATCGGACTGATCCCGGGCCGAGTGCGGCTGCTGGAGGCCGGTACGGTGCCCCAGATGGGATGGAACGACATACGGGCGGCCGGAGACGACCCGGTGCTGGGACCCGCAGAGGAGCTGACGGGCTACTACGCCAACTCCTACGTCTGCGACCCCGAGGACGCGTCGGCCGTGACGGGCTGGAGCCAGGTGGAGGGTTTCACCTTCCCGGCCTCGGTCCGCCGAGCCAACACCTGGGGCTTTCAGTTCCATCCGGAGAAGAGTTCCGGGCCGGGGCTGGACATCATCGGCCGCTGGATCGACGCGGTCCGGGGCATCCAGGCCGACCGTCCGGACCCGGGCCGCTCGGACGCCGGAGAGGAGTCCGGATCATGATCGTCGCACCCGCGGTCGACCTGAAGGGCGGGCGCTGCGTCCAGCTCGTGGGCGGCAGACCCGAGGACGAGCGCGTCTCGCTCCCCGACCCGGTCTCGGTGGCCCGGGGCTGGGCGGACCGCGGCTTCGGCACCCTCCACCTCGTGGACCTGGACGCGGCACTGGGAAGCGGCTCGAATCGCGACCTGCTCCTCCAGGCGGCCGAGGCCACCCCTTCCGTCACCCAGGCGGGCGGGGGGATCCGCGACGATGAGTCCGCCGCGACGCTCCTGGACGGAGGGCTGGATCGAATCATCGTCGGGACCCGGGCCATCACCGACCGGCCCTGGCTCTCCCGACTGGTGCGGAGCTGGCCCAATCGGGTCATGGTGGCGGCGGACCTGAAGGACGGGCGCATCGTCCGGAAGGGATGGACCGAAGAGACGCCCCTTCGGGCCGACGCTTTCCTCCGGTCCCTGGACGGGCTTCCCCTTGCCGGCGTGCTCTGCACGGACGTGGGCAGGGAGGGCCGGCTGGAGGGCATCGACGTCGACAGCGTCCGCACCCTCATCGAGGCCTCGCCCACCCCGGTCTGGATCTCGGGCGGCGTCACCACGATGCAGGACCTGGAGTTCCTTGCCTCGGAGGGCGCCGCCGGCGCCGTCCTGGGCATGGCCATCTACACCGGCGCCGTCGATACGGACGCCGTGGCGAAGGAATACGGATCATGAAGAAGCTCAAGCGGGAGACCCGCGAGACGCAGATCACCCTGGGCATCGACCTGGCCGGAGGCGACGTCGCCGCGAACACCGGAGACGGCTTCCTGGACCACATGCTGATCACCCTCGGACGGTATGCCGGAATCGGACTCGACGTACAGGCGGTGGGGGACCTCAAGCACCACCTCATCGAGGACGTGGCCATCACGCTGGGCCTGGCGCTCGAGCAGCTGATTCCTGCCGAGGCCGCCCGCTACGGGAACGCCACCATCCCCATGGACGAGGCCCTGGTTCAGGCGGCCATCGACGTAGGCGGACGCGCGTTCTACGAGGGCGAACTGCCGGCTCCGCTGTACGAGCACTTTCTCCAGAGCCTGGCCGTCAACATGGGCGCCACGCTCCACGTCCTCGTCCTCAGGGGCCGGGATCGCCACCACGTGGTGGAGGCCGCGGTGAAAGCCACCGGCATGGCCCTCCGCCAGGCCCTGGTCCAGGGCGACGCGGTGTTCAGCACCAAGGGGAGCGTCACCCTGGAGTGGGTCGACTGATGCTCCGACCGCGGATCATCGTCTGCCTGGACGTGCGCGACGGCCGGGTGGTGAAGGGGACCCAGTTCAAGGAACTTCGCGATGTGGGGGATCCCGTGGAGCTCGCCGCCCGCTACGAGGAGGAGGGGGCCGACGAGATCGTGTTCCTCGACATCTCCGCTTCGGCCGAGGGGCGCGGTACCCTGCTGGACACGGTCCGCCACACCGCCGAGGTGCTGTTCATTCCGCTGACGGTAGGTGGCGGGATCCGTACCGAAGAGGACATGGGTGCCCTGCTCCGGGCCGGCGCCGACAAGGTGAGCCTGAACTCCGCCATGGTCCGGGATCCGGACGTGGTGCGCCGGGGTGCGGACCTGTTCGGGTCTCAGGCCGTGGTGGCCAGCATCGACGCCGCCCGTGAAGGAAGGAGCTGGCGTGCCTACACCCACGGGGGCCGGACGCCCACCGATCTGGACGCGGTCCAGTGGGCGGCGGACTGTGCCGAGCGTGGCGCCGGGGAAATCCTCCTCACGAGCATCGATCAGGACGGGGCCCGGACCGGGTACGACCTGGACCTCTGCAGCGCGGTGGCGGACCGCGTGAACGTACCGGTCATCGCCTCCGGGGGCGCCGGCAACGCCGAGCACCTGCGTCAGGGGTTCTCCGATGGTCGGGCCGACGCCGTTCTCCTGGCCGGCATCCTCCACGACGGCCTCACCACGGTGGGCGCGCTGAAGGACTCTCTCTCGGAGTGGGGCGTGCCCGTCCGGGGCCGCCCTCTCCCCATCGACATGGAATCATGACCGACTCCCAGCCCCTCACCGATCGCCGCATCACGGAGCCCGGCGACCTGGATCGTCTCCAGTTCAACGAGGCGGGCCTCGTTCCGGTGGTCACGCAGGACGCGGACACCGGGAGCGTCCTCATGCTGGCCTGGGCCAACCCCGAGGCGCTGGCCCTGACCCTGGCATCCGGCCGGATGACCTACTGGTCCCGGTCCCGCCAGGAGATCTGGACCAAGGGCGAGACCTCCGGAAACACCCAGGAGCTGGTCTCGCTGCACTCGGACTGCGACGGCGACACCGTCCTCGCCCGGGTCCGGCCCGCCGGGCCCGCTTGCCACACGAACGAGGCGACCTGCTTCGGCGAGGGCGCGTCGGCGGACGCTGCGCCATCCGGCGCCATCGCCGGCCCCGGCCCAGCCGCGGAGACGACCCTCCCGGGACTCTGGGCCACGCTCCAGGAGCGGGCCATCACCCGGCCGGAAGGCAGCTACACCGTCCGCCTGCTGGACGACGAGAATCTCCGGATCAAGAAGCTCGGCGAGGAGACGGCCGAGCTGATCCAGGCGCTCCTGAAGGCCGGCTCAACGGGCTTCGGAGGCGGTGATCGTGAGGTCGGGGACACCGAGGCGGCCGCGTCGCGCGGACGAGCCGCGGAAGAGGCCGCGGACCTGATCTACCACGCTCTGGCCGCCCTGCTGGCCGCCGGCGTTTCGCTGGACGAGGTGCTGGACGAGCTCGAAAAGCGGCGCTAGAACTCGAGAAGCTGCGCTAGAAGAGGTAGCCCACCGAGACACCGGTTACCCAGGCGCCGGCCCCGCCGTGCACGGCGTCGTAGAACACCTGGGGGATCACGCCCCACCGACCGTCCGTCCCGAAGTGGAGCGCGTACGTCACGCCCACCCGGAGGAGCGCCAGGTTTTCCGGCTCGCCGTCATCGTGCCCCCCTCCCAGCGGCAGTACCGTCCCCCCGAACGGGGAGTGATGGTCGTCCGGATCCACCTCGTCGTGGTGATTCGGGAACTCCTCCCGCTCGACCCCGGCGCCGATGAACACGCCGCCATGGGCCGCCACCAGGAAGGCCAGGCCGGCCCCCAGGATATAGTCCCGCTCCTCGGACGAGCCCGCATAGTCCCCGAACACCCAGAGCCCCACCCGGGGATGAAGAGAACGGGCGTAGTCGATCCCGATCGTGAAGGCGTCATGGCCCAGCTTCCGGGTGCTTCCGAAGAAGAAAGCGATCTCGTTCTTGTGCGCCCCGTGATCCAGCCTGTGGGTCTGGTCCTCGTGCGCGGCGGGCTCGTGTTCCTCCTCGTGCTCCTGGGCACCGAGCAGACTCGGCGTGGCAGGGAGGGCCGCTCCGATCGAGAGCACCACGACGGCGAACAGATTCGGTAGGCGGGGGCTGCGTTTCACTTCGGTCCTCCGAAGGGGACAGGGCGATGATCCCGGATCGAGACCCGGCTTTCCCCGGTATTCGGGCCGGGGTAGCTTCGGGGTCCTCCGGGCCACCCCACCCGCACGGTTCGTGCCCGTCCGCTCTCCCCGAACCCCAATCTTCCCGACGCGCCGGTGACACCCGACACCCTCCACGAAGAAGAGGTCCTGGGAAAGGCCTACGACAGCCGGCTGATGAAGCGGCTTCTGGCCTATCTGCGGCCCTACTGGTGGCTGGTGGTGATCGCCATCGGCGTACTGGCTGCCGGATCCGCTCTCCAGATCGTGGGACCCTGGCTCACCCAGCAGGCGCTGGACCGGGCGATTCCCGAGGGGGATCGGAGCTACCTGGGTCTCCTGGCGCTCACCTACCTGGGAACCGTGCTTCTCGGATTCGTGCTCCAGTACACCCAGGCCATCCTCACCACCTACCTGGGTCAGCGCATCATGAAGGACATGCGGACCCAGATCTTCACGCAGTTCCAGCGCCATGACCTGCGGTACTTCGACCGGAATCCGGTGGGGCGGCTCATGACCCGGATCACCTCCGACGTGGAGACGCTGAACGAGCTGTTCAGCTCGGGGGTGGTGACCGTCTTCGGGGACGTGTTCACCCTGGTGTTCATCGTGGGGGCCATGCTCCTGCTGGACTGGCAGCTGGCCCTGGTCACGTTCGCGGTGCTCCCGTTCGTGATGTGGGCCGCGTTCCTCTTCCGGGGGCGGATCCGGGCGGCGTATCGGGACATCCGGGTCCGGCTGGCACGGATCAACGCGTACCTCCACGAGCGCATCACCGGGATGCGGGTGGTCCAGCTGTTCAATCGGGAGGACGCGGACTTCGAGCGGTTCCAGGAGATCAACCGGGACTACCTGTCGGCCCACCTCCGGTCGATCACCTACTACGCCCTCTTCTTTCCGGTCATCCAGCTCTTCACGGCCATTGCTCTGGCGCTGATCATCTGGTACGGCGGGAACGCCATCCTGGCCGGGGTGACCACGGTCGGGATCGTCGCCGCCTTCATCCAGTACGCCCAGCGCTTCTTCCGGCCCATCCAGGACCTGAGCGAGAAGTACAACCTCCTGCAGGGAGCCATGGCCTCGTCAGAGCGGATCTTCCGCCTCCTGGACGAGGTCCCCACGATCGTCGATCCGGCCGAGCCCCGTCGCTTCCCGCCGGACGGCAACGGCGACATCGAATTCAGCGACGTGTGGTTCGCCTACGGGAACCGGACGAACGAGGAGACGGGTGCGGAGGAGCCGGACTGGGTCCTGAAGGGGGTCAGCTTCCGGGCGGCGGCCGGGGAGAAGCTCGCGATCGTGGGCCATACGGGCGCGGGAAAGACCACGATCATCAACCTGCTGAGCCGGTTCTACGATCCCCAGAAGGGCCAGATCCTCATCGATGGGATCCCCGTCGACCAGGTGACGATCCGCGACCTGCGGGACCGCATCGGCCTGGTCCTCCAGGACGTGTTCCTGTTCAGCGACAGCGTGGACTCCAACATCCGCCTCGGGTCTCCGGACATCGGGGAGGAGGAGATCCGAGAGGCGGCCGAGGAGATCGGCGCCGCTCCATTCATCGACCGCCTGGAGCGAGGGTACCACCAGGAGCTGGGAGAGCGTGGCCAGAGCCTGAGCGTGGGGGAACGCCAGCTCGTCTCGTTCGCGCGGGCGCTGGCTTTCGATCCCGAGATCCTGATCCTGGACGAGGCCACGAGCTCGGTCGACTCGGAGATCGAGGCCCGCATCGAGGAGGCGACCGACCGGCTCATGAAGGGTCGGACGTCGCTGGTCATCGCCCACCGCCTGTCGACGGTGCAGAACGCGGACCGGATCCTGGTCCTGCACCACGGGCAGCTGTGCGAGGAGGGGACCCACCAGGAGCTGCTGGAGCTCGGGGGGCTCTATGCCCGCCTGCACGAACTCCAGTTCGCCCAGGCGTAGGCCGGGTCAGCGGCTCCCGCCCACCGTGTCGGCCGGAGCGACCATGGAGTCCGCCACGGCCCGCTGAGCCGCGGCGGCACTGTCGGCCCGGTCCTGCTCGGCCTCGGCCAGCCGGCGGTTGCGCTCCAGGATCTCGAAGCGCTGGCTCACCGGAACGATCTCACCGGCCAGCCGCATGAGCGGCTCCACGCCCTCCGGCCACCCGTCGGCCGGCTCCAGGGCATCCTCGGTGTAGCGACTTCCGGGATTCCAGAGAATCCAGTCCTGGATCCCCACATCGTACGTGGCCTGGATCTGGGCCCGGACCTCCGGAGCCTCGTACCTGGGCGGGCCCAGCGTGAAGTCCTGTAGCCAGGGGATGGTCTTGCCCGCACCCTCGATCTCCTCGGACTGCTCGAGCGCGTCCGAAAGCGCGCGCGCGATGATCTCGTAGGGGGCCCCGTTGGGAGCGTCGAAGCCGAAGCTCCCTTTCCAGTAGTGGGAGGGGTAGACCATCGGAAGGGCGGCGTCCACCTGGTCGATGAACGACTCCCACACCTGACCGATCCCGACGTCCCGGGTCGTTGAGGTGGTCACGCCGAACACGTCGGCCGTGACGTAGACGCCCAGGTCGGCCAGCTCGGCCCGGGCGTAGGCCAGACCCTCGCGGATGGCGTCCCGCTTGCGGCGTCCATCCTGGCCCGGGAACACGGCCCGATCCAGGTCGGAACGAGGGGCGTCGGGAAAGCGGACGTAGTCCCACTGGATCTCGGGGAAGCCCATTTCCGCCACTTCCCGGGCGAGCGCGATGTGGTAGTCCCAGACCCCCTGGCTGAACGGATTGAGCCAGACGAAGTCCTTGCTGTCGACCCAGGCCCCGCCCGCCGTGTCCTGAATGGCCAGGTCCGGGCGGCCGGCGATCAGTTTCGGGTCCTTGACGATGACGATCCGGGCGATGGGGTAGATCCCGGCCTCCTCCAGTTCCGCCAGCACCCCGGGCAGATCGCGGATCCGGACCTCTCCCGTGGCTCCCACCGAGTCAGCCAGGGGGATCTCCGTGGGGTGGCTGATGAAGCCGGTGGCGTCCTTGATGTCGATGACGAAGGTGTTGATCTCCGTCGTGTCCGCCAGCGCGATGAGCGCAGCTCTCCGACGCGGGGACCCGGCCGCCCAGGCGTTCAGGTAGATGCCCCGGATGTGCTCCGGACGCTCGAAGGGGCCGGTGTACTCGCCCCGCTCGAACTCCGGAAGGGCCTCGGCCTCCGGGACCGGGGTCTCCGACACCTCGGGGTTCGCCACCGCAACGGTGGCCGGCAGGTCCTCGCGGACCTCGTCGCCGCCCACCTCCGTGGGTTCTCCGCCCGCGGCCGCCGGTTCGCCGTCCGAGCCGGAAACCGGTGCGGAGGACTCGGCCACCGGCTCCGCCACCTCGAGGGACCCCGCGGGCAGGGCGGGCGGAGTCAGTTCCGTGGAGTCGACCTCGACCCCCGCCGCGGCCGGGTCCTCCGGAGACCATTCCGGGTCGGCGAACGAGTCGAATCCGGGGACGTTCTCAGGCTCGGCGCAGGCCGCCAGGAGGAGAGGCAGGGCGGCCAGCAGAAGGGACCGTCGAGTGCGCAAGGACGTGGAACTTTCGGGTGACGGGGGACGCTGAATCGCGACAGGGGCCCGGCTCCCTGAGCCGGACCCCTGAAGAGTAACCAATCCCGGATCCGCCTCAATACGCGGCCAGGGTCGGATCCACCTGGTTCCGCCACTCAAGCACGCCCCCCCGGAGATTCCACACCTTCTCGAAGCCCATCTCCACCAGGCGCTCCACCGCCCAGCCGCTCCGGGCACCAGAGCGGCAGTAGATGACGATGTTCTCTTCCGGATCGAGTTCCTCGACCCGCGTGATGAATTCCTTCACGGGGATCCGCTTCTGCCCCACCTCGGGAAGATCGGCGATGCTGGCCTCGTTGTACTCACGCACATCCACCAGGGTCAGGGGCTGCTCCTGGTCCATGCGGTCTCTCAGTTCGCTCGGCTCCATCTCGGGAATGGCCGGCTTGAATCGTAGAAACATGTCGGTTCCGCTGACTGGGTTGGTCCGGCCGCCGCGGCGGTTTCGGGGCCATGGGAATTCGGTATCCGGGATCAAGAACGTCACCGAGCTGGGAGCGGTTCCCGGAACTCAGCGAATTTGCCACACGGACTCTTGGGGGGGAGGCCGTCCACTCGATAGATTCAGGGACAGGGATCGTCCAACGACTTCACCGCGCCGAACCAGGCGCGCCCGCCCAGCCCGCGCACATGGACTACCAGGTCACGGTCAGATACGGCAGGACCCACGTCCGGTACCACACCATGGACGTCTCTGGAGACGACTTCCGGGACGCATTGGAGGCGGTCGCCGAGAGTCTGCCTGACGAGATCGCCAAGGAGGCGGACCTGCTGGAGATGCGGCCGGCCTCCGATCCCGAGGATCGGGAGTACCTGGAGGGAGATCCCTACGACAGCTGAGCGTCTCGCGGGACCCTCAGAATCCAGAAGGGGCCGGCGCCTGGTGGCGCCGGCCCCTTCTCTGTCCTGACCCCCGGGGCTCTAGAAGAAGAGCTGAAGAGACAGCCCCGCCCGGAGCAGCCCCACCCTGTCCCCATCCGCGAGCTCGAACCCGTTCCAGCTGGTGTCCAGAGCGATGAGATAGTTGTTCCGTCCCGTGAACGCCGTCCGGAGTCCAACGTCCGTTGTGCGGAGATCCGGGTTCCCGCCCTCTCGAGGGGAACTTCGGGTGGCGGCCGAAACCACGAACCCCAGCGGGAAGTTCGTCTCGGGGTAGAGGTCGATGCTGGCCGAGCCGGCGTAGTCGAAGAACCAGCGGTTCCCCTCACCTCGGACGGTCGACTCACCGTATCCCGCGTTCCCCAGGAACTGGAGGCCCCAGGTCTCGTTGAGACCCCAGGCAGCACGCAGGCCACCAGTGCCTCGAAGGCGGGGGTTGGACAGAACCAGCGGATGGTCTTCATCGTCGATGATCCCCTCCACCCAGCGGAGGAGGTTCACGTCCGTGACCCCGTCGTTGGACAGAGACGCGGTACCGGAGAGGATGAAGCTCTCGCTCTCGTACATCCGGAACAGCCATCCCAGCTCGTACCCGAAAATGGCCGTCACGCCCTGAGCCAGCAGGGCTCCCGCATCGGTCCCCAACCGGGCCAGACCGCCGATGTGGGCCCACATGCCCAGCCAGGGCTGGATCTGGTGCATGTACTCGAATTCAAGCTCCGCGAAGAGCAGGTCTCCTTTCACGGCCTCGATCTCGGTCTCACCGATGGTGAAGCTGGGGATGTACTCCACGTTCGTGAACTTCCCGCCCCCCGTCAGGTTTCGGACATAGGTCCGGGGGAAGGGAGTCCTGGTGAAGCTGTTCCAGATGAACCGATGCTCGCCCAGGACCGCCCTCGGCTCCTGCGTCTGAGCGTCGACGGTAGACGGTGCGGCCAGGCCGGCCAGCCCGAGCCCGACGGCCGCCAGGAATCCGGCCGCGACGAAACGCTGCAGCATGCTTCTCATCGGTCACCTCCCAACTGCCAGGTGATCCCGGCGACGAGCTGGAATCCGCTGGAACGGAAGCCGTCGGGGAGTGCCTCAGCGCTCCCTTCCGCCGACTCCTGCAGCACCTTCCTGAGACTCTGCGAGTACCGGAGTTCCAGGGAGAGATCGAAGCCCCTCTGGACGACCACGCCGCCGACGCCGAACAGCCATGAGACGTCCGTGGACTCCAGGAGATCCTTCACGTCCTCCTCCTGGCTCCCACTCTCAGTGGCCAGGGTTGCACTCGACAGGAATCCGACGTCGAGCCCGGCCGTGGCGAACCCCCGCCCGCCACGGGTAAACACCTGGGCCACCACCGGAACCGAGATGTAGTTCAGGTTCAGCGACAGGGAGTCGACCGGCTCCTCGACATCTTCCACATCGTAGGCCACCCCCGTCCCCTTCTGGATGAACCCGGGCTCGATCCTGAGGACGAACGAGTCCCCGATCCGATACCCCAGAATTCCCGACGCCAGGCCACGGACCTGGGATCCGTAGCTCGCCTTGTCCGGGGAATCGCCGCCCACCTTGAACGACGCGAGCCCGCCCTGGGCGCCCACCACCCACTGGGCCGATGCCGCCCCTGGGGCCATGAGCCCCACGATCCCCGCCGTCACGACGGAGAGCAACGCACGTTTCATCGTCATACCACGATCCTCATCCACCGTCCGAGTTTGCGCTGCATTCCCTCATACCGCGGGAACAGCGCTTCCATCTCCTCCATCGTGTCCACCCACTCCGACAGCCCCGCGAGCATCACGAAGTCGGCCAGGCCGTGAATGCTGGCCCCTCCCGAGATCACGAACGCCACCTCCCCGTCCAGGATCAGGCTCCGGTAGTTCTGGTTGTGGGAGCCCACCATGAAGTACATCGCCGCTCGACGCTCCTGTGGGGACCCCTCTCCTCCCAGCCGCTCCACCTGACGCTCCACCATGGCCACGGCCGGTGGAATGATCTCGGCGGTGTACCCCTCCGCCGTCGGCCTGCCGGTGCCCTCGCCGGCAAGGAGCGCGTTCTGTTCCGCCAGGGCCCGGAACGCGGCCATGAGGAACTCGGCTCCAGCGGGACCGGACAGCATGCCGTTCCAGGCCTCGGGTGCGGCGTACATGTGGGCCTTGAGGTGGAGCTTGGGCGGGACATCGTCCTGCGGGATCCCGTACCGGCGCTCGTATCCCTCATCCTCCAGCGCCTGGGCCAGTCCCTTGAGCGACTCGAGGGTGATCCGGCTCAGCCCCACGGTCGTGGCCAGCCAGGGCGTGGACTCGTAGGTGGCCACCATCTGGTCCATCTTGGCGGGGATGTTCCCCGCATCCGCCGACGGCCGGTAGAGCCCCACCTTCATGAGGCCGCCGGTGGCCGCGAGGTGATCTCCGAAGACCTCCTGCGAGATGACCATTCGGCCGAGGAGCTCCTGGGCCCGGGACATCTGAGGGAAGCCGGCGCTGGGCGCATGATCGATGGCCGGGGCGATGATCAGCGAGTGTCCCCCGCGGAGCGCGTTCCCCAGCATCATTGAGCCCCAGAGGGGGAGGTTCCACAGCGAGTCCGGCGCCTTGATGATCGACCCCGGGGGCATGAGGGTGTACAGCGTGGCCTTGGCGACGTTCACGCGCTTGGAGTTGTACCCGATCTCGTTGTGGATCTGCATGGCCCGGGTGATCGAACCGGACTCCCGGGCGTACCGACGGGTCTGTTCCTGATAGTCCTCTGGCATCTCGTCGGGCCTGAGTTCCCAGGGGATCTCGTCCTCCTCGAAGCCCTGGTTGTAGAACAGCTGCCGGGCGGCCGTCTTCAGCGAGAGAATCGACGGACCCTGGGCCATGAGCGCCCGGTCCTCCCAGCCGGCTCCGACGTAGTGTTCTCCGAGCCCCATCCCGGTGTACATGGCCTGCCCCTTGAAGGGGTCGGCCTCGGTCGCGTCGAAGAAAGAGATCTTCCGGTGATCCCGGGCGATCATGTCCGGCAGGCCGATGATCGGGAGCAGCTCCCCGGTCCAGAAGGCCACGTCCGCCGGGTTGGTGATGTTCACGTGGACCTTCACCACGTTCTCGATCCAGCCGTCCTTGAAGTGGAGAGCCTGGGCCTGGAGCAGCCGGGAGTCCGCCACGGCCTGCCGGAGTTCGTCCTGCACCTCCCGGATGCGCCGCTCCCACTCCTCGTATCCGGCTGGGAGGTCCATCTCGTGGTGGAGAGGGTCCTGAAGCAGTTCCATCCAGAGCCGACCGTTGTTGGCCTGATAGAACCACTGATCCAGGATGATGATGTACTGGGGGATCTTCCCCGTCTGGTCGTACCGGTTCACGGCGTTGATGAGCGCCCGCAGGTAGACGTCGACCGACTGGTGGTACCCCACTGCGTCCGGGTCACCGGCTCCGTTGTTTCCACGAACGTCGTGGATCCAGAGGACGTGATAGTCCTCGGCCTCGAGGACCATGCGGGCGTGCTCCACCTGGAACTGCTCGTTCTCCACGTACCAGGCGTGGTTCCCGATCGTCCATCGCTCCTCGACAGCCCGGGCCACGAGCGCGTCGATCTCGGTCTGCTCGTCGTGCTCCTCGGGAAGGAGAGCCAGCTGGAGCGGCAGGAAGACGTATCGGTTGTCACCCCACCGATCGAGGCTGTCCTCCCGGACGCCCTCGATGAGGTCCAGGACTCGGGCGAAAACCCAGGCCGTCCCACGGAGCCGCTCCTCGTCCACCGGCGTCTCCCGGGTCAGCCACTCATAGAACGCTGCCGTGGCTCGAGTATCGAAGCTCCGGGTCGAATCGTTCTTCTTTTTCCGGCCCAGGAGACGGTTGTAGGGGAGAATGACCTCTTCGAGGATCACCTCGCGGGCCTTGTCCCAGACCTCCTCACCCAGGGGCGTAGCCTCTCCGGGCGCGAGCGCCCGTCCGTTGGTCACGATGGAGAACGCACGAACGATTTCGGCGTGGTAGGCCTCCACGACTTTGGTCGAGGTCTTCCGTCCGCGGATCAGCGGAGCGCCGTCAGTCGCGAGGAAGGTGCGGATCTCGTCCATCTCCTCTACGAACTGCCGGGTACCCTCATCGAAGTCGCTGTCGTAGTGGTCGACGAAGGGGATCGTCAGTCGGGTCAACCACTCCCCGAACTGGCCGGCGTTCCCCACCGCCTCCAGCGTCTCCGCGTCGGCCACGTAGTCGAACTGGTAGACGTCGACCTGGTCCAGCACCGCGTAGTCGGCCCGAGGACGGGTCTTGCCGACGAAGCGAGATCCGATGGGGACACTGATGCCGATCCCGGTGGTGTGGCTTCGACCCGGGATGTAGTCGATTCGGAGGGACGAACCATTCCCAAACAGTCCTCCCCGGCGAACCGGGTGGATGAGGGAGAGAATGGTGTCGAATTCCCCCTTGTTGAAGTTGTAGTCCGCACCCACGAAGAGGCGCGCCACGGGGCTGCCGAGGCCGATCCGCAGTCCACCGTCCCACCCCTCAGAGATGTCCTCGAACGTCCCCTGGCGACCACCGTACGCCTCGGCCTGAATTCCCAGGGCCTGAATGGCGGGGTTGATGAGGTCCCGGTATACGCCGCCGAAGCCATAGAACACGGCCTCGTTCAGGTTCCCGGTACGGTTGACGCCCACCGTGGCGCCGGCGTTCCAGCGAACCCGGCTGGGCAGGCCCAGCGACTCCGTGAAACCACCCCGGTTCGGAGCGGCCCGGAGCTGTGCCGAGAGGTCTGTGACGAGAAGTGCGGACGCGGCCAGGACGATGGCGCCGGTCCGGAAAGGAAGACGTCGCATGGAAACCCGGTTGTGGAGGTTCAGAACCAGAGTCGCGGTGCCGGACTCAAGGTAGCTTAAGGCACCCCAATGGGCACGGAGGGGTCCGTGCGCCCCGCCACGCGAGAGACGGGGGGTCCAAGAGGGCCCTGGATCAGGATTCCGAAGTGGCTGTAAAGCTCAAGTCGTAGCGGGCCGAGAACTGGATGCGGTCCATGGCGCCGTCTCTGCTATCCTCCACAGCCCTCTGCGCGCGCATGTACTCCAACCCCACCGCCATCCCGGGGACCGGGGAGTAGATCAGATTGGCGGACGCGCTCCAGGCGGAGCGGGTCACTGCGGGCGATGCGGCGATCGAGAGGGAGACGGCGAAAAGGGCGACCGCAAACCGGCCGGACACGAAGTGAGCGACCCCCATATCAGAACGTCATCCGGGTTCTGAGCGAGAAGTAGGTCATCCAGTCCTGATCGGTATTCAGGGTCGGGTTCCCGATCAGCTGGAGGTTCGGCGTGATCTCGAAGTGCTGGGTCAGGACCAGGCGGTAGAACACCTCCGCCGTGTACTGGTCCTCTGCGTCGGGGATGTTGGTCTCGGCCCAGCTCGCCGACAGGCCGAGCATGTCGTAGTTGCGGGCCACTCGGGCCACACCCGCCTGCACCTGGCTGTTGTAGAACGTGTTGTATCCGCCACCGCTTCCGGAGGCGAAGCGCAGATAGGGGGCCCACGTCTCGTTGAAGAACCAGTGGGCCGAAGCGGCCCAGCCGTTCCCGGCGGCCGAGGTCGATCCATCGACGGCCTCGAACTCGTCGGCGTCCCAGTACATCACGCTGATCTTCTTGAAGTACCGCTCGGCGAAGGTGGGCACCCAGCCCACCTCCACCATCTTCATGAGTCGGCCGTCAAAGAAGTGGTCTCCCCCGCTGAGGAACTCACCCTCGCGGTACGGGTCGCCCTCGGCGTCCACGATCCCACCCATGACGTAGAACTGCTCCGAGGGCCGAACCGACACCACGGTCCCCCACCCCGCGTTCCCCCAGTTCACGGTCCCGGACACGGACGACCCGTACCCCAGGAAGTGTCGCCAGGGCACGATCAGGCCGTGGAAGTTGAAGTAGTTGGTCATGTCGATCTTGCCCAGCACGAAGGCCAGGCGCTGATCGAAGAGCTGCTGGACCCAGTTCAACTCCAGGACCCGGTAGCTGTATTCCCGGAATCCGGTGCCCGGGAGTCCGTAGTACCCGGTCGAGAAGCCCAGGAACATGGGCGTGCGGTCCGAGCCGATGGAGTGGCGGCTCACGCCCTTCACGAAGAGCGTGCCGGTGTTCCCCGACTCGGTGCCGAAGGCGGTCCAGCCCAAGGAGGTCTCGAGGATCCCCGCGGCAGCCCAATCCGGGGCCCCCTCCTCGATCGTGGCCGAGGCCCGGGTGTAGGCGAAGTTGTAGTTGATGTTGAACTGGATCCCGGTCCGGTTCTGGAAGTCGGCCTTCCAGTCGTACCAGCCGTCCATGACGCGGATGGGGAGTCGATACGCGCGAGCTCGGGGCGTGTTGTCGATCTCCATCTCCCGGGCCATCTCCTTCGGGCCGCCGATCGCGCCTGGAGGGTTCTGGCGTGCAGTGGCCGAATCGGGCTCCTGGGCCACGAGCCCTCCCGATGTCATCAGCAGGAGGGCCGCAGCGCCTGAGATCCACCGGCTCGGAGCCGAGAGCCTCAATTCATCTCGTCCTTGTGGACGCGCCCGCCGATCATGACGAGATCGACGTTGCCCGCATCCTCCAGGACCGTGGTGCCCTGGGTCGGATCACCGTCCACCAGGATCAGGTCGGCGTAGGCGCCCTCCTGGATGACCCCGATGGGACCGGCCTTGTAGGGGTTCTTCGGGCCCGTCATCCCGAGCCACTTCCCGGCCGTCGAGGTCGACGCCCGCAGCGCCTGCACCGGGGTGAACCACCGCTCGAGCTGCGTCACGTTCAGGATGGCCGTGGGGAGCGCGTCGTAGGTGAACATGTCGCTCCCGGCGAACATCTCCACGCCCTTCTCGGCCGCCCAGGCGAACATCTGGTCCGCGCCCTCGTTCACCTGCAGGCCCTTGGCGATCTGCTCCGGCCCGAAGCCCGGAATACCGGCCGGATCCTGGAACGCGGTGTAGCTCATGTAGGCCTGGGCGGAGAGGGCGATGTCTTCAGCCACCATGCGGTCCATGGTGGCCTCGTCCATGAGAAAGCCGTGCTCGATGCACTTCACGCCCTGGTCCAGGGCCATCTGAATGTGCTCGGCATGATACACGTGGATGCACACGTACGAGCCGAAGTCCTCGGCCACCTCGACGGCGGCTCGAAGCTCCTCGGGCCGAATGGTGATCGCCTCCAGCGGATCGTACGCCGAAGCCACCCCACCGCCGACGAAGATCTTCAGGAACTGGGCGCCCTGTCGGAAGTTGAAGCGGGCGGCCTCCCGGTACTCGTCCGGGCTATTGGCGATGAGGGAGTTCCCGGCGCGCGTGTGGTTCGACACCTGGCCCATCACCGCCGTCTGAGGAGCCCAATCCGCGTGGGCCGCGTAGGACGAGATGCAAGCGCCGGAGCTGTAGAACCGGGGCCCGGTCAGAGCGCCACCCGCGATCGCACGAGATAGACTCGGCGATCCACACATGTCGCGGAGCGTGGTGAACCCGGCGTTGATGTAGATCGACATGTTCTCGTGGGCCATGGCGCCGGAGGCGGCGGCGTCCCAGACGTTCTCGTGATCCGGCAGGCCTCTCGGGAACATGATGTGGGTGTGCATGTCGATGAGGCCGGGCATCAGGGTGCGACCGCCTCCGTCCACCGCCGTAGCTCCAGAGGACGAGAGGTTGGTCCCGACGCCGACAATCATCTCACCCTCCACCAGCACGTCGGCGGACACCGGAGCGTCGGCCAGACCGTCCCAGACCATGACGTTGGTGAACAGGGTGCGGACGGGGGCGTCCTGGGCGGCCGCGGGGGCAGCAACGACGAAGGCTACCGCCAGGGCGAGGGCGACATGAGACAGGGGGCGCATCGGGATACTCCGGTGGCGTGGAAGCGGGACCGCATGACTGGACTCAACACGGCCGCAGGTGGGCCGGCGAGCGGCTCCAGGCAAGCCGAACGACTAGGCAGACCTAATCTCTGCAAGCCGAAGTATGCCCGTTGAGGCCATTGGTTCCCGCCTCATGGACGCCGGAGTCCCCGGTGATCGGCCTCCCATGGAGCCCGGACGTCAGGAGGCGAGCCCCAGCCCCTCGATCTGACCGGTCAGGAAGAGGACCAGCAGAATCCCCAGCAGGATCGCCCACGCGCCCAGGGCTCGGAGGAACCGGGGCCGAGAGCGATCCGCCTCCCAGTAGGTCCGGGGCCGAACGTCCTGCCACCAGAACACGCCCATGGCGGCCAGGTTCACGCAGGCGACGTTGGTCACCACCAGCACCACCGCACCCAGGGCCTGGGAGTAGTACCCCGCCCCGGCCAGAAGTCCGGCGGTGACCAGGGGCGGAAGCAGCGCCACGGCGACCATCACCCCCACCACCACGGCGGGCACACCGCTGGTGAACGCCAGCGCGCCGGCTCCTCCGGCCGCAAGCGCGACCGCGATGTCGCCCACACCGGGGCCGATGCGGGCCAGGAGCTGGGGCGAGGAGGGATCGACGTCCACGACCATTCCCAGCAGCCAGGAGAGAGAGGCCGCCAGGATCACACCGGCCGAGATGGCCTTCATGGACGTCCGAACCAGGTCATCGTCCCCGAGCGCCGCGGCGAGGGAGAGCCCGATGTTGGGGCCGAGCAGCGGCGCGATGACCATGGCGCCGATGATGAGCGCCACGTCTCCCCGGAGCAGCCCCACAGCCGCAACCGTAGTGGAGAAGAGGATCATGAGCAGGTAGACCGAGTTCACCTGGCTCGATTCCACGATGTCGGCCAGCAGTTCCTCGCGGCTGATCCGGTTCTTCTTACGCCCCTTGGCCGGCCCGTCCGCAGCCGCCTCCTCCGATCCCGGCTCCGGTTCGGGTCCATCGTCCAGCGGCGGAAGCGTGGCCTCCACCGGGAGCAGGGTCATGCGAAACCCGGGGAGATGACCGTACTGGCCCTGAAGGGCGTCCGAGGCTTCCTCGACGTCCGTGGAGTCGATGAGCGCTCGCACGATGCAGACGCTCTCGCCGTGGAAAGGCTCCCACACCTGGACCGCCTCCGACGCGGCCAGCGAAGCCTCCACGGGCTTCCCGTTCCCCGACGGAACGGACACTTCCAGGATCCTCAGCGGCATGCCGACTCCCGGGTCAGGTTACGGCTGGGGGCCTCACGCCCCCAGCTGCTCCTCGACCTTCGCCTCCACCTCGGCCAGGATCGTCCCGGCGTCCTCCACCAGGCTCCCCAGGCGCCCGCGGATCTCCTGGTTGAACGCCTCGTCGGAGATGTTCGGGAGGTTGATCCGAACGTTGTAAGCGGCGGCCTTTAGGCCGGCGTGGGACATGAGGGCACCACTGCCCACGTCACTGATCATGTCGGCGTTGGCGAGCTGGGCCATGTCCCGGCACAGCTCCAGGGCCTCGAAGCACTTCTCCACGGTGGCCATGGGGACCAGGGTGGCCTCCCTGTAGCCGGCCTGGATGGCCTCGGAACGGACGCGACGCTCCTCCTCCGTGTCCTTGGGCATTCGGATGCCCACCAGCACCGCGTCGAAGGCGCGGGTGTCGTCGTCCACCGCCCGGATCAGCGCGTCCTTCACCACCTGAGCCCGCTGGGCCAGGGTCGACAGGTGCTCGTAGTGCTCGTCGAACTCGCCCTTCCCCACCGACAGGTTCGCCACCATCGAGGCCAGGGCGCCCCCGATAGCACCGGCCAGAGCCGCCACCGATCCGCCGCCCGGAGCCGGGGTGTCGCGGCTGACCTCGTCCACGAAATCGAAGGTTGGCCGGAGAACGAGGGGCCCCTCCAGCTCGGGCATCCCCAGCACCCGCTCCTCCAGGTCGAATCCGGTGACGTCCCGCAGGCCCATCGACTGCACCGCGGTTTCCAGCACGTCCCCCACCGGGACACCGGGAGACTTCATCATGCGCCGGAGGTAGAACTCACCGGCCTCGCGCAGGGCCTCGAACGGGATCAGCCCCACTAGCTCGGAGCCCGTGATCACGATCCCGCGTGCGGCAGCCTCCTCCCGGGCGGCCTCCAGCACGAGATGGGGCGGACTCACCTTGTAGTTGGTGAGGTTCATGCTGATCTGGGCCCGGTTGTACTCGTCGATGACCCAGCCGATGGCCTTCACGTCCTTGAAGCGACCCTCGGTGAAGACCGGCCCGGACGGGGCGTCCGGGTCGATCTCCAGGTCCTCGAACCTCTGGCGAAGACCGCCACCGTGAAACTCGTCGTAGTGGCGCTCCAGCTCTTCGAAGGTGGGCCCTTCGAATTCGCACTCGCCGCAGATGAGACGGGCCGGAGGCGCGTCGTCCGACGAGTCGTCGCCCGCCGCGTCGAAGCGGATGACGTCGCCCTTGTAGTAGAAGGGCTCGGTGTTCCCCTCCCGCTTCCATCGACCGCGTTCCCGCAGCTCGTACGCGATCTCGTTGGCGTACCGGCGGTCCGTGGTGTTGAGGTTGATGTTGTAGGCGATGAGGAACTCGCGGGCGCCCACGGCAGTGACACCGGCTCCCGCGTTGAGCTCGGCCGGGCCGAAATCCGGAGCCCACTCGGGGTCCTTCAGCTTGTCGGCCATGCCCTCGTATTCGCCGGCCCGGACCTTGGCCAGGTTCTGGCGCTCGGGTCGGGATGCCGCGTGTTCGTACAGGTAGATCGAGATGCCGAGCTCCTCGCCGATGCGCTGACCCACCTTCCGGGCGATGTCGGCGCAGTCCTCCATGGACACGCCCGCCACCGGCACGAACGGCACCACGTCCGTCGCCCCCATGCGCGGGTGCTCGCCGGAGTGTTCCCGCATGTCGATGACCTGAGAGGCCCGCTCCACGCACCGGAACGCCGCCTCTGCCACAGACTCGGGGTCGCCCACGAACGTGATGACCGTCCGGTTGGTGTTGGCCCCCGGGTCCACGTCCAGGAGCCGCACTCCGGCCACCGATTCGATGGCATCGGTGACCTCCTTGATGACGGCGGGGTTCCGTCCCTCGGAGATGTTGGGGACGCACTCGACGATTCGTTGATCGGACATGAGAATGCCTCGGTCGGTGTGAGCGGCTCTACTCCGCCAGGTCCATGACATCCAGGGAATCGATCCGGCCCCGGTCTCCGGGCCCGGACGCACCGGGTTCTGCCCGGGCCTCCCGGAACTCTCCCGGTTCGGGAGGTCGGCGACGGTGCCAGTCGGTCACCGCCTGGTACCCGGCCACCAGTGACAGCAGCCGGTCCTCGGACCAGGGCTGTCCGCCCATCATCACGCTCATGGGAAGGTCCATGCCACGCGAGACCGACTCGAGTCCTACGGGAAAGGCGATGAGGGGCAACCCGATCATGTCGAACGGGAAGGGCTGGGTCTGGACCACCACATCGCACTGATCGAAAAGGTCGTTCAGGACCCGCTCCAGCAACAGCATCTTTGCCCGCTGGCCGGTCAGGTATTCGGTGCCGGACAGGAGGAGGCCGTTGATCCAGGGCGACAGTGAAACCCCGAACTGCCGCACGTCCTCCTTCAGGTACTTCATGAAGGGCTCGGAGCGCTCGGGAAGCCGGACGTTGTTGAACGAAGAGCTGGTAAGGATTTCCCAGTGTTCGGGGAGTTCCACCTCCACCAACCGGGCTCCCAGGCCCTCCATCTCCCGGAGCCAGGTCCTGCGGGCTTCGATCTCAGC
>JBDHIJ010000042.1:0-26258 GCA_039587435.1 Gemmatimonadota bacterium | reverse complement strand
CGACCCCACCCCCACCACCCACCCCATTCCAGGGTCCATGCCGGCAGCACCGACCTCAACCGCTCCCACCCTGGCGATCCGGACCCGCGACGACGGTGGCCTCACACTGGAGGCCACCGGCAGCTGGACCCTGCAGAGCGGGATCCCGGCCCTCGACGACGCCTTCCAGGCCCTGGGGAGGGCTTCCGCCCTGACCCTGGACGGGTCCGGGGTGGAGGACTGGGACTCGGGGCTGGTCCAGGTCACCATCGCTCTGCGGGCGGCGGCCCGGGATCGGGGGATCCCGTTCGACGCGCCCGGACTGGCCGCCGGTGTGATCCGTCTGGCCGATCTGGCCGAGGCCGTCCCGGAGAAGACCGACGCCCGCCGGGGCAGTGAACACCTCGACCTCCTGACCCGCATCGGGATGGCCACGGTCCAGGCAGGAGCGGGAATTCGCACCACCGCCACGTTCATCGGTGAGCTGACCCTCTCCTTCGGGCGCATGCTCCGGGGCAAGGGAGTGTACCGGAAGCAGGACCTGCTGCTCATGCTGCAGCGAGCCGGGATGGAGGCCTTGAGCATCTCAGCACTGGTGGCCTTCCTCCTGGGCCTGATCCTGGCGTTCATCGGGGCCATCCAGCTCCAGAAGTTCGGCGCGACGATCTTCGTGGCCGACCTGGTGGGCATCGGCATGGTGCGGGACATGGGCGCCCTCATGACGGCCATCGTCATGGCGGGGCGGAGCGGGGCCGCATACGCGGCGGAGATCGGAAGCATGAAGGCCACTCAGGAGGTCGATGCCCTGGAGACTACCGGGGTGTCACCCATGGACTTCCTGGTCCTTCCCCGGGTCATCGCCATCACCGCGATGATGCCCCTGCTGACCGTCTTCGCCGATGTGGTGGGCGTGTTTGGTGGACTCTTCGTCTCCTGGGCCATGCTGGACATCGGTCCCTCCATGTTCCTCCAGCAGGCCACCCGTGCGGTCACCATGGGCCACTTCTTCGGCGGCCTGGTCAAGGGCACCGCCTACGGTCTGCTGGTGGGCATCGCCGGCTGCATGCGGGGACTCCAGGCCGGCAGCAGCTCCCTCGCGGTCGGCGCAGCGGCCACCTCGGCCGTGGTCACCGGCATCATCTGGGTGATCGCGGCCTGCGGGCTTTTCCAGCTCCTCCAGTACGTGCTGGGGATCTGACGATGAATGCCCCGATCGTGGACCCACGCGTCGCCCGGGAGCGGGAGCCGCACATCGTCGTGAAGGACGTGACGATGGCGTTCGGCGACTTCGTGCTCATGCGCGACCTCGACTTCGAGATCGGCAAGGGGGACGTGTTCGTCATCATGGGCGGCAGCGGGTGCGGAAAGAGCACCCTCCTGCGGCACATGCTCGGATTCCTGGAGCCGGCCAGGGGATCGATCTGGTACGGAGACCAGAACTTCACCGACGCTGACGAGGACACCCGGGAGACCATCCTTCGGAAGGCGGGCGTGCTCTTCCAGAGCGGAGCCCTCTGGAGTTCGATGACGCTGAGGGAGAACGTCTCACTGCCCATGGAGCAGTACACCGCCCTGACCTCGCCCGAGATCGACGAGCTGGTGTCCCTGAAGCTGGCTCTCGTGGGCCTGGCGGGATTCGAGGGCTACTACCCCTCCGAAATCTCCGGCGGCATGCAGAAACGGGCCGGGCTGGCCCGAGCCATGGCGCTGGACCCGGAGATCCTGTTCTTCGATGAGCCGTCCGCAGGCCTGGATCCTCTCAGCGCCCGGAGACTGGATGAGCTCATCATCGAGCTCTCCGAGAGTCTGGGGACCACCATCGTCCTGGTGACCCACGAGCTGGCCAGCATCTTCGACGTCGCCACGAATTCGGTGTTCCTGGATGTGGAAACCCGCGCCATGGGCGACGTCGGGCACCCGGGCTGGATGCGAGATCACTCCGAGTCGGAGTCCGTCCGCCGGTTCCTGAACCGCGGGGACATCGAGCCCGAGCCGACCCCAACGCCTCAGCCTGACCACGGGAAGGTCACATGAGCAAACGAGCAAACCCCACCGCCGTCGGTGCTTTCGTCCTGGGCGGCGTTGTGGTGGCCGTCGCCATCACCCTGGTCCTGGGATCGGGAGCCCTCTTCCAGGATACGTTCCCCCTGATCTCGTTCTTCGAGGGGGACGTGACCGGCCTGAACCAGGGCAGCCCCGTGCGGTACCGCGGAGTGACCATCGGGCAGGTCGTGGACGTGCGGATCAGCATCGAGGACGATCCCCGACCCATCACCGACACGCGGATTCCCGTGATCTACGAGCTGAACCTGACCCGGCTCCGCAGTCTGGTCCGTACCGGCGGAGGGAACCTGGGCGATCCCGGAGCTCTGGATGCCCTCATCGCACAGGGATTCAGGGCCAAACTCGAAGCGGCGAACCTCGTGACGGGCCAGAGATCCATCACCCTGGATGTCTTTTCCGACGCAGGGGACACGCGACTGGATCCGGCCACGCTTCCCCACCCGGAGATCCCCACGGCGCCCAACTCGATGGCACAGCTTCAGTCGAAGGTGCTCCAGGCCGTGGACAACGTGGCCAGCATCGACTTCGCCGGGATCGTGACCCGCCTGGAGGACGTTCTCACCAGCCTCGACGAAGTGCTGACCTCTGACGAGTTGGAGATCCTCTCGGGCCAGCTGGAGGAGACGCTGCTCGCGTTCACCGGGACCGCGGGCGATCTCAGTGACCTCGCCATCTCGCTCCAGGAAACCGGCAGCGCACTGGCGGATGGACTCGACGCCACACTGGACAACTCCGCGTCTACCCTGGCCGCCATCGACACGACCCTGGTCAGCATCCGGCAGACGCTGGATCCGGACGCGCCCCTCATCTATCGGCTGGACCGGACCATGAGCGAGCTCGAGGACGCCGCTCGAGCCATCCGGAACCTGGCCGAGTACCTCGAGCAGAACCCGTCCGCCCTCCTGAAGGGCCGGGGTGGATCGGAGGACGACCGATGAATCGCCTGTTCCGCGCGCTGGCCTTCGCGGCCCTCACGCTCCCCGCGGTGGCCTGCATCGGGTCGCCGAAGCAGACCGTTCAGTTCCTGACCCTGCCCGCCGCGGCGGATCTCCCGGACCAGGGAGGCGACGACCTCCGGGACTTCGCCATCGGGATCGGCCCCTTCAGCGTGGCGCCCTACCTGGAGCGCGCGAGCCTCGCCTACCGGCTGGACGAGACCCGGGTCGAGTTCAGCGACTCGGCCCAGTGGGCCGCCCCGGTGAACGAGATGATCGCCGAGCGGATGATCTCACGCCTGGTCGTCACGGCCGGCACGACCCGGCTGACCGCCTATCCCTGGCCGCCATCCCGTCTCCCGGACATCCAGGTGACGCTGCGCGTGCTGGAGTTCTCCGTTTTGGCCAACGGTGACGTGAACCTGGTGGCCCTCTGGGCTCTGCGGGATCCTGAGACCGGGCGGAGCGTGGCGTCCGGGGCCTGGAATCAGAGCGGCACGCCGGACGGGGTGGGGTCGGGCGCCCAGGTCCGGGCGCTTGGGGCCCTGGTGGACGATCTGACGGACTTCCTGGGCGCCGAACTGGTGGCTGCGCTGGGCGACTGACCCGCTCCGCTCATCCGACTTCTGCCGCTCTCCCGCGCCCGGCACGGAGGGCGGCGAGTTTCCCCATGGCCCAGACCCCCGCCGCGGGACCCACGGCCAGGGTGGAGAACGCCCATCCCCAGCCGACCCGGTCGGCCATCCACAGCGTGAAGGGGATGGCCACACCGGTGAGAGCGAAGCCCAGCCCGGTCTGGAGCGTCAGGGCCGTGCCGACGGTCTCCGAGTCGGACACCTCGGTCACCAGGGCGGAGAACTGAGCCGAGTCGGCGACGACCCAGAAGCCCCAGAAGACGACCACCCCCAGCAGCAGCGGGGCGAAGGCCGGCAGCCAGCCCGCCACCAGCGCCGTCCCGCCGGACAGGATCATGGCGAGCGCAGCAATCCGCTCCCGACCGAACCGGTCGGCCCACAGTCCGGCGAGCACGCAGCCGGGCGCTCCCGCGGCGATGGCCAGGAAGGCTCCGAACGAACCGAGCCCCGCGTCGCCCAGGCGGAGGGTGAGGAAGGTCACCATCCCGGCCCACACCGAGTAGAGCTCCCACATGTGTCCCAGGTAGCCGCCGATGGCGAGGCGGGTGGGTCGGTGATTCAGGACCCGGGCGATCTGGTCCCACCGGAACGGAGCACGCCGGAAGGCGAAGGGCCCGTCCCGGTAGAATGCCAGGACCAGGAGGGCGGCCGCGCCGGCTCCAGCGGACGAAAGACTCATGACGACGGCCACGTCGATGCCCTCCAGGGCCTTCATGAGGTACGGCGTCGACTTGCCCAGGGTCAGGGCGCCGACGACGGTGCCGATGGCCATCCCCCGCCCCGCCCGGAACCAGGTGGCGATCATCTTCATGGCGGGAGGATACACTCCGGCCAGGAAGAACCCGGTCAGGAAGCGGAGCGTCAGGGCGAGTTCGAAGCTGGTCGCCGCCAGGATCCCGAGGTTCGCCAGCGCGGCCAGCAGGGCCGCCGCCGGGAGGTAGATCCGGCTGGGGAGCACGTCCGCCAGACTCAGGACTGCCGCCACGAGCGTGCCGCCCACGAACCCCCACTGGACCACGGCCACCAGGGCCGCCGACTGCGCGCCGGTCAGTCCCAGCGCCGCGGAGAGTTCCGGCGCCGTGGCGCCGGCGGTGAACCAGAGGGACATCCCCAAAAACTCCGCCGCGCCCAGGAGCGCCAGCATGGACCAGCGACCCTTCGGGTCCTGCTGAGGGACCTCGGCGGGACCGGCGTCTGCGTGTGCGGTCAGGGCCCTTCTCCGGTTCTGGTGGGCTGAGAGCGGGACGCTTCAGCCTAGGCCGCCCCGTCCCAACCGGCCAGCCCGGCCCGTGCAACGTGTCGCCGGCCGCTTGACCAGCCCGGACCCGGGGCCCGACTGTCGGGTGGAGCCGCGACCTCTGCCTTCCCGCCCGTGACGACATCGCCCTCGACCTCCGCATCCACCCCGACTGCCCCTCCGCCTCTCGAAGCGGAGGGCGTGAGCAAGTCGTTCCAGCGGGGCGCTCCCCCGGCGCTGGACGGGGTGACGCTGAAGGTGCGTTCCGGCGAGTGCCTGGCCCTGGTGGGCGAGAGTGGATCCGGAAAGACGACCCTGCTGCGGTGCTTCAACGGGACCGTCGAACCCGACCGCGGCCGGGTCCGGGTCCGGGGGACGGAACTGGGTGGTGTTCCGGCGACCGCGCTCCGGCGATCCATGGGGTTCGTGCAGCAGGAGGGCGGCCTCCTCCCCCACTGGACCTGCCTGCGGAACGTGGAACTGGTCCCCCGGCTCCTGGATCTTCCCGACGCGGAGGAGCGAGCCCGGGCGGCCCTGGCTCGGATGGGTCTGGACCCGGTCCAGTTCGGCGGACGGTGGCCTGGCAGTCTCTCGGGCGGTCAGCGTCAGCGGGTCGCTTTGGCCCGGGCTCTTGCGGCCGACCCCGACATCCTTCTCCTGGATGAACCGTTCTCCGCACTGGACGCAATCAGTCGGGCGGAGCTGCACCGGTCATTCCTGCAACTGAAGGCACAGCAGCCCCTTACCACGCTTCTTATCACGCACGACCTGAGGGAAGCGGCTCTGCTCGGGGACCGCATCGTAGTGATCCGCGGGGGCAGCATTCTCCAGGAGGGCACGCTGGAGGAGCTCCGAGGAGCTCCGGCGGATCCCTACGTGGCCCTGCTCCTCGCCGAAGCGGGGGTCGCGTGACGGCGGCGGATCCACTCCGGCTCCGTGGGCGAGCCCCAGGCAGACGCTCCGCTGGAGGGCTCGCGCCGATCTGGCTGGCCGCGCTCTTCCTGCCCATGGCATGCCTGCCCGGCCCGCTGGCCGCCCAGACAGAGCGGCCGGCCGAACGGACCGCGCCGGTCGTGGTCGCATCCAAGCCGTTTGCCGAGTCTCACCTCCTGGGCGAGCTCTTTTCGCAGCTCCTGGAGGCCCGCGGCTTCGAGGTAGACCGGCGACCCGGGCTGGGCTCCACCGCCATCGTCACCGAGGCCCTGGCGGCCGGAGACGTGGACGTCATCCCCGAGTACACCGGCACCGGGCTCCTGGCCGTCCTGGGTGATTCGGTCGCCGGCCGCACGCCCATGGAGGTGTTTGCGGCGGTGGACCGGGCGTACCGGGAGCGGTACGGGGCCCGCTGGCTCCCCCCCCTGGGGTTCGAGAACACTTACGCCATGGCGATGCCGGGCCCACTGGCACGAGCCCGGGGACTTCGGGCGCTCTCCCAGCTCGAACCGGAGGCACCGTCCCTCACCGCCGGGTTCACACCGGACTTCATCGGGCGACAGGACGGCCTTCCGGCGCTCGAGCGGGTGTACGGTCTCCGATTCGGGGAGGTCCGTTCCCTGGTCCAGGCGGTCAAATACTCGGCCCTGGAGGCGGGGGCGGTGGATCTCATCGACGGGTATTCCACCGACGGGCGGCTGGATGGGATGGACGTGGAGATCCTGGAGGACGACCGGGGGATCTTCCCGCCCTACCATGCCGCTCCGGTGGTGCGGGACCGGGTGGCGCAGGAGCGGCCCGGGGTGGTCGCGGCGCTGGCCGAGCTCGCGAACCGCCTGGACGTCGGAACCATGCGCCGCATGAACCGCCAGGTCGAAGAAGAGGGCCTCGCGGTGGAAGCCGTCGCTCGTGACTTCCTCCTCGCTGCCGGGCTCGTGGCCTCGGACACAGGAGGGAACTCCGTCCAAACGGCGGATGGCGCGGCGAACCAGGGGTTCCTGAGCTACCTGTGGTCCCAGCGGGGCGAGCGGGCTTCGCAGACGGGCCGCCACCTGGTCCTGGTGGCCGTGTCCCTCCTCCTGGGAATCCTGGTGGCTCTGCCCCTGGCGGTGGCCATTCTCGACAGCCCCTCCGCCGACCTGGTGATCCGGGGCGTGGGTGTGCTGCAGACCATCCCCAGCATCGCGCTGCTGGCGTTCATGATCCCGCTGCTTGGCATCGGGATCGTCCCCGCGGTCGTGGCGCTGTTCCTCTACTCCCTGCTCCCCATCGTCCGGAATACCTACCAGGGACTCCGCGACGCGGATCCGGCGGCGGTCGCCTCCGGGGAGGCCCTGGGGATGACCCGGGGTCAGGTGCTGCGCTGGATCCGGCTGCCCCTGGCCACCCCGGCCATCATGGCGGGAATCCGGATCGCGGCCGTGGTCAACGTCGGCACTGCGACGCTGGCGGCCTTCATCGGGGCCGGTGGGCTCGGGGACCCGATCGTCGCCGGGCTCACGCTGGCCGACTCGCAGATGATCCTGTCGGGCGCCCTCCCTGCCGCCCTGCTGGCCGTCGCGGTGGATGCGGTTCTCGGAGTCGTCGAGCGAAAGGTCCGACCCCGAGGGCTCAGTCCAGAGACACCACCCACACCGCGTTCTGCCTGAACAGCGGAACGAGGACGCGGTTTCGAGCGGCGTCGTATCCAATGTCCGCCGGGGCCTGCACTCCGCTGATCACCGTGCTCGTGGTCCCCGCGGGACTCACCGCATACACGGCCTCCGAAGCCCAGTCGGAGAAGACCATGGAGCCGTCCGCGGTGAACACGATGCCGTCCAGCTGGCGCTCGGAAGGCGGGAGCACCGGGGTCCGCTTTGCGTCCGCGGCCAGGCGGTAGATCTCGCCGGTACCACGGGTCACCACCATGATCCCGCGGCTCCCGACGAAGATCCCGTTCGGGCTCCCCAGGCTCTCACCCGATGCCAGGTTCTGTCGGCGCCCGTCCCGACTGAACCGGTAGATGGCGTCCGAGCCGGTGGGTGAGATCCCGTCCACACCGATTCGGATCCCGCTGTCGGTGACGTAGAGCGTTCCGTTCTGGTCCACGGCCACGTCGTTCAGGAAGGTCGCGTCCGGGAAGCAGACATCGTCCTCCTGCACCCGATCCTCCAGCCGGAACACACGGACGCAGTCGATGTCCGAGACGAAGAGCCGGTCCTCGGTGATGGCCATCCCCTTGGGAGCATCGAGGTTGATGCCCTCGGTCGCACCGTCGATCCATTTCAGCTCCAGGACCTCGCCCTCCGGGGACACCCTGGAGATGAACCCGTTTCCGTCCTTGGCGGAGGGGACGCCGTTGATGTTCGCCACGAGGTAGACATCGGAGTCCGCATCGTGAAGCACGCTCTCCGGAGTGGCGAACCCCACGTCGGACACGGCCAGCACCACGTTGTCCGGAAGCCCGGGTTCACCGGCCTCGCCCCCGTCTCCACCGCAGGCGGAGAGGACCGCGATGGCGCAGAGGGTCAGAGCGACTCGAATGGACGGAACTCGCCCACGGTGAATGCTGAACATCGGATCTCCTCGAAACGGGATTCCGGGCGCGTCACGGCTCCGGGTTGGCGATCAGAACGAGATGTACTTGTAGAACAGCCGGATCAGGCGGTACGCCTGGTCCATGTCCTCGGCGTCGTAGGCGACGGTGAAACCGTCCACCCGCTCGACGCCGGGAATCGCCTCCAGCACGTCCGCCCGTGTGGTGGTGGCGAACCGGGCCTGCACCCGAACCGGATCGCCCACGCGGAAGGGCTCGAGGGTGTCGAACCGGGAAAGGCCAGCGACCAGCCCCTCTTCGAGCCGGTCCCGAACCACATCCGGGTGGACCAGCCGGGCGACGTTGGCCCCGATCGCCACCTTCGTGGTCACCGTCGGAGCCCCGGTGAGTGCGTTGAACTGGTCGGCGAAGGTGGCGTCACCCGCCGCCATCAGTACCGGAACCCCCAGTTCTCCGGCGAAGGCGGCGTTCAGCCCCCCCTCCCCCACCTCGATTCCGTTGAGCCAGAGGCCCTTCACGGAGCCGGACCCGGTGTGCGCCAGGAATCCGTCCTTCGTTCCGGCCCGGGCGTGGTAGCCCAGGAACACGACCCCGTCGAACGAGGCGTCGAGCCCCTGCACCATCCCGAGAGGCTTGGTGTTGCCCTGGATGTACTCCACCCTCGGATCCAGCTCGGTGTGCCTCAGGTTCCGCATGTCGCCGTGTGAGTCGTTCACCAGGACCTGCTCGACGCCGTGGGCGAACAGGGTCTCCACCACCCGGTTGACCTCGGCCGTCATGAGGTCCCGCCCGAGGGCGTAGTCCTTTCCGTTCGAGCTGGTCATGGAGTTGGTGCCGATTCCGCCGATGCCCTCCATGTCCACGGAAACGAACACCTTCCGGGGGCCGTCCGCGTCCTGGGCCTGGGCGGCGACCGGAGCCCGGAAGCCGGTCAGGCCCGTGGCTGCCAGCGGGACGAGGAGCGCGAGAATCGAGCGCGTACGAGAGGCGTGGTTGCGACAGGCCTGCATGTCAGACTTCCAGACGTGAAGGTGAAAACGGTGCCAGGTCCACGGGAGGGTCGTGACCGAGAACGGAGGCCGCAAGGCTCTCTCCGATGGCGTTCGCGGCCTTGAAGCCGTGCCCCGAGCAGGCGGAACTGACCCAGATCCCCGGCTCACCCGGCAGCTCGCCCAGGACGTAGTGTCCGTCCGGGCTGTTCGTGTACAGGCAGACGCGGGCCGTCCGGAGAGTGCCCGCGGCGCCGGGGAGCAGATCGTCCATCCGTTCACGGACAGCCTGGACATCGACCTCGGCGACCTCCCGGTTCACCCGGTCCGGATGGTCCGTCTCGGCCCCGTTGTGGTGGAGACCGTGCTTCCCACCCGTACCCACGTCGGGGAAACCGTACAGTTGATGACCGGGGGCGTACTCCCACATGTAGATCGGCTGGGCGTCGGGGAGGTAGCGGTCCGCGGGACCGGCGGCTTCCCACCAGGTCGAGACCTGGCGCTCCACCCGGAATCGACCCCGGAGATCCGGGAGCACCTCGCCGATCCAGGAACCCGACGCCACGGCGATCGCCCCGCAGGAGAGGGTCGCGGAAGACCCGTCCGGGCCCGAGGTGGCAACCTCGAAGGCGGCGCCCATGCGTCGCCATCCGGTGACGGCGCGACCGAACTGGAGGTCGGCGCCGGCCCGCCGGGCCATCTCCAGCTGGGCGGAGATACAGGCCTCGGGGAAGAGGACCGCGGCCTGGGGCTCCAGCAGGGCCACCTGGTCGGACGGGAGTCGGAAGGCCGGGAACCGCTTCACCACCTCCTCCGGAGACAGGAGCTCATGGGGAAGATCGTACGCCTCCGCGGTCCTCCGAGCCCCCTCCACCAGATCCGACGCCTCCGGCCCGAGCATGAGGCCCCCCGTGGGGAGTCTGAGCCTCTGCCCGGTGGCCCGCTCCAGGTCGTCCCAGAGCTCGTAGGACCGCTCCAGGAGGGGCAGGTACCACGATCCCTCCCAGTACGCCTTCCGCGTGATCCTCGTCTCCCCGTGGGAGGATCCCATGTCGTGGGGTGGCTCGAACCGATCCACCCCGATGACGGAGGCTCCGGCCTGGGCCAGGTGCTGGGCCAGCGCACTGCCCTGGGCCCCCAGGCCCACCACGACGACGTCGGCGGTCACTCGCACGCCGTCAATCGAGAGGGCCCGGAGAGCGAGCTCGGGATGTGCGGTGTCTTCACCGGATCGGCTCCACCGGCGGGAAGACCTCGAGCCCGGACGCCTCGACGGCCCGCCGCAGATCCTCCACCGCTCCGCGGATGAATCCATTCACCTGCCGCTCCAGAGCCAGGATCCCCTGCTCCATCCGCTCCAGGGCGACCCGCTGGGCTTCGGTTGGCGCGTCTCGGGATCCATCGAGTCCGAACACCGCCCGGGACGAGCCGCGAAGTTCCTGGAACCCGTCGTTGATCCCGGAGAGCTCATCCCTGACCGCGCGCACGGGTTCCTCGAGGGCGTCCCGGGCCTCCGGCTGATCATCCAGCAGGCCCTGGAGACGCCCCAGGTTGTCGTTCACCTCCTGCACGGCCTCCTGAAGGACCCTGGACCGGTTGTTGAGCTCCAGAGCTCGATCCAGCGCCTCCCGCTTCGCGATCCGCTGGTCCATGGGCACCTCGACCCTGGGATCCGGGAACACCGCCAGCGGCTGCTCGGAGATGGCACCACTCAGCGACAGCCGGACCGTGTAGTCACCAGGGAGCACCTCGGGAGCCCGGGCGCGGAAGCGTCCTCCGCCCTCCGAACCCTCCGGCGGGTCCTCTCTGAGATCCCAGCTCAGCCGGTGCAGGCCCGGCGTGGCCGGTCCGCTCAGGGACCGGACGGTGCGGCCCTCGGCATCCACGATCTCGACGAGCACCGAGTCTCCCTCCTCGGTGGCCTGGTCCGTGCCCACGACGTAGCTGAACAGGGCTCCCAGGGGACGGGACTCGCCCGAGAAGATGTCGTCGCCGGCGAAGTGGTACCCGTCCTCGGCCCGCCTCCGGACGAGGTAGGCCGGAGGAGGACTCACGAGCCGGAGACCCGCCTGCTCCAGACCGGGATTCCGCGCCAGCGCCCGGAGGGGACGCACATCGTCGAGAATGAAGATCGCGCGCCCGTGCGTCGCCACGATCAGGTCGTGGTCCCTGGGGTGCACGGCCAGCGCCCGAACCGGGGCCGTGGGCACGCCGTGGGTCCACTTGAACCAGTTCTCCCCTGCGTCCAGGGACACCCAGAGACCGAATTCGGTGCCCAGGTAGAGCAGTTCGGGAACTTCCGGGTCCTGCTCGATGACATGGACGAAGCCCCAGACATCGTCCTCGTCCACCAGCCGATCGAAGTCCTCACCGTAGTTCTCGGTGCGGAACACGAAGGGCTCCCAGTTCCCCCTCCGGTGGTCCTCCATCACCACGAACGCCGCGCCGGCCTGGAACTTGTCGGCCTCGACGTGGGGCACCCAGGTGCCCTCCGGCACGTCGTCGAGCTCGTCGGTGACGTCGGTCCAGTCCCCGCTCCCGCCGCCGGCTCGGGCGACGTGAACGCGGCCGTCGTCCGAACCCACCCAGATCACGCCCCGCTCGACCGGACTCGGAGCGATGGTCAGGATCGAGGTGTGGTTCTCGGCGCCGGTGTTGTCGATGCTGAGGCCGCCGCTCTCCTCCTGGCGCTGCTTCTCAGGGTCATTCGTAGTGAGATCGTGGGAGATGATCTCCCAGGTGTCCCCACGGTCGGGACTGCGGTGCACGAACTGCGATCCGTAGTAGATGGTCGGCGGATCGAAGGGGTCCTGGGCGATGGCGGCGTTCCAGTTGAAGCGCAGGTCCACCGTGTCGGGAGCCCAGGGCCGGATGTCCTTCCGCTCGCCGGTCCGCAGATCGAATCGCCGCAGGTTGCCGCCCTGCGACATGGCGTAGCCGAGGTTGGCGTCCTCTGCATCGATGATCGTGGCGAACCCGTCACCGAAGTTCACCTCGTACCACATCCAGTTCCGGATTCCTCCGTTGGTCCACACGTTGGAGGGACCGCGCCACGAGCCGTTGTCCTGCATCCCCCCATAGACATTGAAGGGGATCTCCATGTCGTAGCCGACGTGGTAGAACTGCCCCACGGGCAGGTTGTCGTACTGCCTCCAGGTCTTGCCCCGGTCCACGGTC
Source organism: Gemmatimonadota bacterium (assembly GCA_039587435.1). Lineage (GTDB taxonomy): Bacteria > Gemmatimonadota > Gemmatimonadetes > Longimicrobiales > Gaopeijiaceae > JBDHIJ01. Next base: position 13,773 of record JBDHIJ010000042.1, on the reverse strand, counting down.
CAGTAGACCCCGCCGTCGGAGCCCAGGATCATGTGACGGGGATCGTCGTGGTTGATCCAGAGTGCATGGAAGTCGCTGTGGACGTTGCTCTCGATCCCCTCGAAGGTCTTCCCGCCGTCCTCACTGATCTGGAAGCGGGAGTGCATGTTGTAGAGCCGGAGCTCGGTGGACGGGTCGACGAAGATGTCGGTGTAGTAGAAGGGCCGCGGATTCACCGACGGCGAGATGTTAACCGGCTCCCATGTCCGGCCCCCGTCGTCGGACCGATGCAATCCACGCTGCCGCGCCTCGATGAGGGCGTAGACCACCGATGGGTTGGACGGAGCGAACGACAGGCCGATTCGACCCAGGTCCCCCTCGGGCATTCCGTCCTCGACCTCCAGGCGGGTCCAGGTATCGCCGCCGTCGAAGGTCTGGTAGACGCCGCTCCCGGGTCCGCCGGACTCGAAGAACCACGGGTACCTCCGGAACGACCACATTCCCGCGATGAGGTGATCCGGGTTCCGCGGATCCTGGACCAGGTCCGAGGCACCCGTTCGCTCGTCCACGTACAGGACCTGGCGCCAGGTCACACCTCCGTCGTCGGTTCGGTAGACCCCGCGCTCGGTGCCGTCGCTCCAGGCGGGGCCCAGGACGCCCGCCCAGGCCCGGTCCGGGTCCCGCGGGTCCAGCACGATGCGGTGCACCCGCTCGGAATTCTCCAGCCCCAGGAACTGCCAGGTGGCGCCGCCGTCGGTCGACCGGTAGATGCCCGCGCCCACGCCGGCCGAGTTTCGGGGGTTGCCCTCCCCCGTGCCGACCCAGACCAGGTCGGGGTTCGCCTGGTTGATGGCCACGGCGCCGATCCCGTTCACGCGCTGATCGTCGAAGACCGGGTCCCAGGTCGTGCCGCCGTTCACCGACTTCCAGAGGCCGCCGGTGGCCGCTCCGACATAGATCAGGTTCGGGTCGGCCTGCCAGGCGTCGATGGCGCCGATCCGGCCGCTCATTCCCGCCGGCCCGATGGACCGGGCCTGCATGCTCTCGAAGAAGGACGGGTGCGGTGTCTGCGCGTGGATATCGGTAGAGGCGACCGTGGTCGCCATCAGAGCGGAGGCGCCCAGGAGGGCGACCCATGCGAGCCGCCGAGCCCCCGCGTTCGAGGGGGTGGAGTTCAGATCCGACATGGTCATGGGGTGGGGTCTGAGTTGAGGAGGGCGCCCGCCTCTGCGGCCGGGCGCCCTCCGGGGTCATGCGGGCGGGCTCAGGAGACCGCCGCCTTCTTTTCGTCCGTATCTTCCGGCCGGTCCGGGTGCACCCAGTCCGGGTTTCCGCGCAGGTGGATCTCGAACCAGCGGGCGTCCTCCACGAGCAGAGTCCGGCGATGCCGGGGCTCGGCGATCCCGTGGCCTTCCCTGGGGAACCGGACGAACCGCGTATCCACGCCCAGGTAGCGCAGTCCCTGGAAGAAGTTCATGGACTGCTCCACGGTGTCCGTGGTGTCGTTGTCCCCATGGAACAGGATTGTCGGGGTGCTGACCTGGTCCAGGTGGGTGTAGGCCGACCGCTCGAGCCACTGATCGCGCTCGCTCCAGGGGTCACCGCCCAGATACCAGCGGTTCACGTCGAAGTTGAACCCGGTGCCGAACTCGCTCCGCCAGTCGGCGACCATGGCGCCCAGGGACGCGGCCTTGAATCGATTGGTGCGGGTGATGGTCCAGCCGCCCAGAATGCCCCCGTAGCTCCAGCCCTTCACGCCCAGGGAGTCGGCGTGGGCGACCCCCTGATCGATCATTGCGTCCACGCCGGTCATCAGATCGTCGAAATCCCCGCCTCCGATGTCGTTCATGTTTCCGCGGAGCAGGTCGTCGCCGTACCCGGACGAACCCCGGACGTTGGGCTGAAGTACTGCGTAGCCGCGGCTCGTCATCAGCTGGGCCTCCGCGTCGAACCCACGGGAGAACACCCCCGCCGGTCCGCCGTGGATCTCCAGGATCATGGCGGTGGCCTCGTCGGCGCCGGCAGGCCGGTAGAGCAGACCTTCGATCTCCAGCCCATCGGACGACGTCCAGCGGACCACCTCGGGCTCAACCAGGCTCCGTTCGGCCATCCAGGGATTGATGTCGGTCACCCGGCTGGGCGAGAGACCCGAAACCGGGGTGGTGTAGAGGTCCCCCGGAGACGTGGGATTGCTCAGGACCATGGCCATGGCGGAGTGGTCCCGGGCGATGGAGAACCCACGGAACACGCCGCTGCTGCGTGAGATCTGATCGACGTCGCCGGAGCCGACGTCCAGCCGATAGATCTGGGTGTCGGTCCGATCGAGGGCCACCAGCAGCACGGACTCGCCATCCGGTGCCCAGGAGTAGGAGTTCATATCCGGGTTCTGGTCGCCGTAGAGCTTCCGTATGTCGCCGGACTGTGGGTCCATCGCGTACAGATTGCCCTGGTCCAGCTCCCAGTTCTCCAGGTCGGGGGCGACGAACGTCAGCCACTCACCGTTCGGCGACCAGGCCAGGTTCGACTCGGGCGCCTCGTTGGAGGTCATGACGCGGGGCTCCGCGCCCTCTCCGGTTCCTACGATCGCGATCTCGCTTCGGAACTCGTCGTTCCGGTGGTTCTCCGAGCGGAAGACATAGCCCAGCCACCCGCCGTCGGGGGAGACGGCCATGGAGCCCACCCGGATCTTCTCGGGGGTATGCCGCCGACGGTCCAGGGCGTCGAAGTCCAGGGCCACCGACCAGATGCCGTTCCACTCGCCCCGGGTCTGCCCGTTGGGCCCCTCGTCCACGAAGACACCGTCCGCGCCGTCCTTCCGGGCCTTCCGGACTTCGGGCGCGATGGAGTCGTTGGCCACGTAGAAGATCCGCGATCCATCGTCCGACCAGCCATACCGGCCGACGGAGGTGGGATGCTTCGTGAGCTGGCGGGCCTCCCCGCCGTCGGTCCGGAGCAGGAAGACCTGGCGTGTCCGATCGTCACCGGAGCCCGTGTTCCGAAGGAACGAGACCCACCGGCCGTCCGGCGACCACTGGGGTCCGCTGTCACTGTCCCCCGACGTGTAGCGCCGGTCGTCGGACCCATCGGCATTCATCATCCAGATGGAGCGGTTCCGATCGTTGCCCCCCCAGTCCAGCTCGGTCCGGATGTACAGCAGCCGGCTTCCGTCCGGCGACAGCACCGGTCCGCCGACGGAGCTGAGATTGATCGCGTCGTCGATGGAGAACGCCCGGTCCTGTCCGGCGAGCGGCGCGGCGATCAGGACGAGCGGAATGACCAGGGCCGGTACGAGCCGGCGACGTTTCAAATTCATGACCTTATCCCCAGGGGGTGGAAGGAACACGGGCGCGCCATCGTGAACGGCCACGCTCAGGCCGTGGCCCGACGATGCATGCCCGGGCCGCAAATCCCGGACCGTCCGACCTCAAGGCCGCATGTGGTAGTCATAGATGTCTCTCGACAGGGTCGCCGCCAGGGCCGCGGATTCGTCGGAGGAATCGATGCCGCGGATCATCACGACGAGCACGTAGGCATCGCCGCGGGGCGGGTAGACCACGGCGGCGGCGTGGCTGATCCGGGTGATGTTGCCCGTCTTGTGAGCCACCACGGCGCCCTCCGGCAGTTGAGCCGGAATCTTCTCCGTAAAACGCTGTCTCTTGAGGACTTCCAGCATTTCAGCTGCGGCCGTGGGTGAACCGACTTCGCGGCGCCCCAGCGCCGTCATGATGATGCCGAGGTCGCGGGCGGTGGTGGAGTTGGACAGCCCGGCCTCGAACGCCTTCAGGTCCTCCACACCCCGGAGAACCTCGATCGAGTCGGCTCCCAGGGTGCGCATCGTGGCGGTCACCCGGCGGGCGTCCACCCGCTCGATGAGCAGGTTCGTGGCAAAGTTGCTGGACACGGTGATCATCAGCTCGTTCAACTCCCGCAGGGAGACCTGCTCTCCCAGCCGCCCGTAGAGCTCCGATTCCGAGTCCGAACTCACCTGCATCTCGAACTCGGAACCGTCCACGATGGACCGGAAGGTGGCGTCCACCTCCAGGGAGTCATCGATGGACAGGAGCCCGGCGTCCTGGTCCAGGTACAGCTGGATCATCACGGGCACCTTCATGGTGCTCGCCGCATGCATCCGGAGGTCTGGGCGGATGAGGAGGGAATCCGAACCGTCCAGTGCCCGGTAGTAGATCGCCACCTCGGCGCCACTCCCCGCGATGCGGGACTCCAGGCGCGTCCGCAGATCGGTGGAGGGCCCCGATGCCGCGGGGGACTCCGGCTCAGGGCCGCAGGAGGCCAGGGTCAGGGGGATGAGGAGGCCCAGAAGGGTGCGGGGACGGGGCGCGAAGTGGGCTCTCGGCATTACTGGGACCGGCTTGGAGATGAACATCGGGAGGCCCACCGGGGCCCGGAGCCTCAGGATGGGGGCGAACCTGCGCCAACTCAACCCCTGCGGGGGCTTTCAAGTGGCTCCGCTCCTTGACCCTGAAGGAAACCGGGTCGCAACTTGAGCCATGCTCGAACCTCCGGAGACCATGGACCGGCAGGTGCCCCTGCGGGCCCTGGCCATCTCGATTCTGGCCCTGCTTGTGCCGGTCATCGGGGCGCTCGCCTTTCCCGAGAGCCTGGGGGAATACGGCGCCATCCTCTGGCTCTCGGCCCTCGTCCCCGCCTTCCTCCTGGCGTACTACCGTGGCTGGAAGGGCGTAACCACCGCGCTCGCGGTCGGAATGGCCACCCTCTCCGTCACCCAGGTGGTGGCCAGCTGGATCGGCCGGGACATTCCCGACATCCTGCTGGGAATCGTGGTGGCCTACCTGGGCATCGCCCTGGGTATCGGATGGGTGGCTGACGCCCTGCACCGGGAGCGGGAAACCGTCGAGGATCTCGCGTTCACCGACATCCTCACCCACCTCCCGAATCGCCGGCACGCCCGGATCTTCCTGGACAACGAGTTCGCCGCGAGCGAGCGGGGTCGGATGCTCGCCGTGGTCCTCTTCGACCTGGATTTCTTCAAGGAATACAACGACCGGTACGGTCATCCCGCCGGCGATGCGGCACTGCAGGCCTTCGCGGCGATCCTCCAGAACACGACGCGGAAGATGAATCTCTCGGCCCGGTTCGGTGGAGAGGAGTTCCTGGCGGTGCTGGCGGGATCCGACGCCGAGGGTGCCATGATCTTCGCCGAGCGGGTGCGGGAGGGCCTCCAGGGGACGAACCTCAAGCACGGCGCTCTCACGGTGAGCGCCGGTGTGGCCTCACACCACCCCACCATGCGGTCCCCCGACGAACTGCTCGCCGCCGCCGACCACGCCCTCTACCGCGCCAAACACGAGGGGCGCAATTGCGTCCGTGTATTCGGGCGCCCGGTACTGGAGGGCGTCGCGGAGGACGCTCCGATCCTGGACGAGTCCGGAGGGGTCGTTCCGGGTCTGACCGGAGAGGCGGACGACGACGGGCCCGCGTCGGACTACCCGAGGCCCGAGGAGGAGATCGGTCGCAGTCGGCCTCCGGTGACGCTCCTTCCCCACCAGATCACAGGGTTCGGCGCAGACAAACGGACCCTCCTGGTGGAGAACGAGGACCAGGTCCGTGCCCTGTTGAGCTCCTATCTCGGCCAGGAGGGGTTCATCGTGGACACGGCGCCGGACTTCCCCACCGCGATCCAGCTCCTGGAGAGCGAATATGACGTCGTCCTCACCGACGTCCGGCTCCCCGGTCCTTCGGGAACGCAGCTCATACGGGCGGTGCGGGCTCGCTGGCCCCTGACCCCTGTACTGGTCATGACCGGCCTCAGAGACCCATCGGTGGCCGCGGAAGCCATGGCGGCGGGAGCCGACCACTACATCACCAAGCCCTTCGGCATGCCCGAGCTGCGCGCCCACCTCGTGGATCTCCTCGCCCGTAGAGCCCGGCGTATTCGGGAGCGGGAGGTATCGCGGGAAGAGGTACCGGCGGGCAGCCCCCAGGCAGACCTCGTTCAGGCCGGGCTGGAAGAACTCGTCAGGGCGGCTGAGCACCGTGAGGAGCACGCCTCGGGTCGGGGCGCTCGACTCGCCGCCATCGGAGCCGAGCTGGCCAGGAACCTCGCTCCCACCCCGGACCCGGATAACCCCGGCGCCCAGCTGGCGCCGCTCATCGATCCCGCCATGTTCAGCCGGGCCTGCGCGGTCATGGGGGTCGGCCGGATTTCGGTGCCCGTCGATATCCTGAACCGCCCGGGGCCGCTGGACGCGGCGGAGCTGGCCATCGTGCGGGGATCGGTGCTCAACGGGTCTCGCCTGCTCCAGTCCATCGGGGTTCCGGAAGAGGCGATCGCCGCCGTGCGGTGGCAGGGGGAGCGCTTCGACGGCACCGGAGTGCCGAACGGTCTCTCCGGCGCCACGATCCCGCTGTCCGCCCGCCTGGCCGCCATCGCAAGGGCGCTCGAAGCCATGACCCGGGACCGACCCTTCGCCTCCGCCCGGACCTGGGACGATTCCGTCCAGCACGTCCGAAGCCTCTTCGGTACTCATTTCGACCCGGAGCTCCAGCCGGCATTCGAGGCGGCGCTGCCCCGCCTCAAGATGATCTGCGCGGACCGGGACTAGGTCCTGACTCACCGGCCCTGCCGGACCCGCTCGGCCGGTCTGCTGCTCTCTCCATCCGCACCACACCCCGTCCGCACGACGGTCGCCGCCGGGGCAGGTTGCCGGGGTCACCTGCGGGGGCCATTGTGCCCCCCATGAGCAGACTCCGCCCCAAGGAAGGCACCCGGTTCATCTGGCTGTTCTTCAGCCTCCTGGCCCTCGTTCTGGTCACGCCCGTCGCCGACGAAGAGGAGAGGATCATGGCGATCCTCTACCAGGCGGGCCTCACCTTCATGCTGCTGGCCGCCTGGTGGGCCGTACGGGGAGACGAGGCGGAGCAGAAGACCGCCCTCGCCCTCGCGGTCCCGGCACTGATCGTCGGATGGGTCACGGTGGCGCTTCCGATCCCCTGGCTCAGGGTGGCGGCGATCCTCCTGTTCATGGTCTTCATGGTCTGGGTCACCGTGGAGCTCGTGACCTACGTCGCCCGCGCCAGAACCGTGACCCTGGACACCATATACGCGGCCCTGAGTGGCTACATCCTGGTGGGGCTGGTCTTCGCGTCGTTCTACGTGATCGCCGACACCCTCCAGCCCGAGACGCTCGGTCTCCTCGACCCCTCCATCGGAGGTGAGGACCGGATGGGCGCCGCCATCTATTTCAGCCTGGTCACGCTCACCACCCTCGGGTACGGGGACATCTCACCCACCGGCGGCGTCGCCGCCGGGCTGGCTCCGGTGGAGGCCGTCCTCGGGCAGCTCTACGTGGCGGTCCTGGTTGCGCGCCTGGTGGGGATCTACACGGCCAACCAGATGGCCGCCCAGCAGAGCGGGGGCGGGACTTCGTCCCCCGTCCAGGGGACCGACGACCCCAGACCCGCCGCCGGAGGCGGCGAGGGAGGGGCCCCATGACCCGAGTCGCTGACCGCACCCTGGGATTCACCGAGTCGGTGATCCGCGAAATGACGCGCATCGCCCGCGAGGTCGGAGCGCTCAACCTCGCCCAGGGGTTTCCGGACTTCCCGGCACCGTCTTTGATCAAGGAGGCGGGGGTCCGGGCCATCCAGCAGGACGTGAACCAGTACGCCGTCACCTGGGGCTCGCCCAATCACCGCGCCGCCCTGGAGCGGAAGTACGCCCGCTTCTACGGGATGGAGGTGGACGGGGATCGTGAACTGACCGTCACCTGCGGGGCCACCGAGGCCATGGCCGCCGTCATGCTCGCCGTGGTGAATCCCGGAGACGAGATCATCGTCCCGGAGCCGTTCTACGAGAATTACGGTCCCGACGCGGTGCTCTGCGGAGCCAGTCCGCGTTTCCTGACGCTCCAGGCACCCGAATTTCGCCTGGAGCGAGGTCCGCTCGAGGCGCTCATCACGCCGAGGACCCGCGCCATCGTGGTGAACACCCCCAACAACCCCACCGGACGGGTATTCGACGCGTCGGAGATGCAGATCCTGGCGGATGTGGCGCAGGCCCACGACCTCCTGGTGGTTACGGACGAGATCTACGAGCACATCGTCTACGACGGAGAGCACATCGCCCTGGCGACTCTCCCGGGGATGCGGGATCGAACGATCGTCGTCTCCGGCGCCTCGAAGACCTTCTCGGTGACCGGATGGCGGATCGGCACCATCGTGGCGCCCGCCGACATCACCGACGCCATCCGGAAAGTGCACGACTTTCTCACGGTGGGTGCCCCTGCTCCGCTCCAGGAGGCCTGCGCCGTGGCCCTGGATGAGCTGGGCGACGACTACTACGAAGGGCTCGTGAGGGACTACCGTGCGCGGAGAGACACCTTCGTGGGCCCCCTGGAGGAGGCCGGGTTCCGGTTCGCGCAACCCGAAGGGGCCTACTACGTGCTGGCCGACTTCTCCGACCTCTCCGATCTCGACGACACTGCGTTCTCGCACTATCTGGCCAGGAACGCGGGCGTGATTCCGGTTCCGGGAAGCTCGTTCTTCAGCGAGCCGGCCGACGGGCACCACCTCGTGCGGTGGGCCTTCTGCAAGCGGCTGGAGACCCTGGAGGAAGCCGGGCGGAAGCTACTCGCCTTCGCCCGAGCCGGGGGCTGAGCCCTCCGGAGCCTCCTCGCCGGTCGGAGCGGCCTCCTCCGGCAGTGGGAGCACCTCGTCCTCGGAGTTGAGGATCGCGACCCGGTCGGAGTAGGTCTCCATCATGTCGACGAAGGCCCGCGCCAGCTCCCCGTCGAACTCGGTCCCCGCGCCGTCCCGGATGAGTTCCAGCACCCGTTCCTGTTCCCAGGCTCCCCGGTAGGGCCGGTCCGTGCGCAGGGCGTCGAAGACGTCGCAGATGTGCACCATGTTGGACGCCTGGTGGCAGGGACGGGGGAAGGCCAGGGTGGGATAGCCACCCCCGTCCAGGCGGATGTGGTGTTCGTAGGCCACGACGGCCGCCAGATCGAGGTTCTGCTCCGTCTCCATGATCATGCGGGCCCCGGCCGTGGTGTGGCCGTTCATGATGGCCCGCTCGTTGTCGTCCAGCTTCCCGGGTTTGTTCAGGATCTCCTCGGGGATGGTCACCTTGCCCAGGTCATGGAGGAGTCCGGCGATGCCGAAGGCGCGGACCTCGCGCGCGCCGCATCCCACGTGTTCCGCCAACGCCATGGCGAGGACCGAGACGTTCATGGCGTGCGTGGTGGTGTACTGGTCGAATCGCTTGAGCTTGAGCAGCGGGATCAGGAACTGCTGATCGCCGTGCATGGCCACGGACATGGAGCGGACGATGGCCTCCGCCTCCAGCAGGTGCAGCTGCTTCCGGTCCCGTAGCTCCTCGTGGAGCCAGGTCACCGTATCCGCCTCCTCCCGGAGGCTGAAGGAGAGGGTGGCGGTCTCCATCTCTCCACCGTCCCCTTCCCCACCCTCGGTTCCCTTGAGACCCACGGCTCCCCATCGGATCGTCGTCTCCCGGGTCTGCCGAACTTCGGCGGTGGGGAGCGGCGTGTCTGACAGGAGCGCCTGCAGCTCGTCCAGGAAGACCTCGAACTCACCGAGCGGCACGGGCCCGGCCACCTCGATCATCTGCGCACCCACCGCCGACAGTCGAGGGCCCCAGTCCCAGGCCTTCAGCTCGGACAGAGGACGCCTGCGGTAGATGACCTCGTCTCCCAGGAACGTGAACCGGGGAGCAGGGTCGTCTTCCTGAAGACGACTCAGGGCATCGTGGGAGTCGTGGATCGCCCGGTCGCGGGCCGGATGCCCCTCCTTGTAGAGAGCCATGGCCGAGAGGGCCTTCGAAAGCGAGATCAGGAACTGGGCGGCGGGACTCACAGCTTTCGTCCTCCTGATGCGGCCGAGCGGACGGCCGGGTCCTTGGAGTCGAGCGCCCGCGCCAGAACGGGCTGAACTCGGGCGTCGTCCTTCCAGTGGAAGTGGAGCACGGCCAGCGCGGTGAGCATGCGCTGACTGGTCTCGGCAATTCGCACGCGCCCGAGCATGCTCTTCCCGTCCGTGCAGACCCCGATCACGCCCTCCACGGCGAGGTTGGAGGTGGAAGCCCCCAGTGCACGCAGAGCCATGGGATGGAGATCCTCCAGCTCCGGTGTGGCCAGGATCCGGTTCACCACCGTGGGCACCAGCGTCTCGGGCAGCCCCTCGTGCATCTCCAGGAGGGCCATTCGGACCAGCCGCTCGTCGCGATCCCGGAGGGCCTCCGCCAGAGCGCGTTCGCGGGTGTCCGGAGCCTTCATGGCCAGCGGGAAGGCCTCCCGTCGTACCCGGGGGTCCCGGTCGGAAAGGAGGCCCCGCAGGGGCACCCCCGCCGGGAGGGGATCGGCGAACTTGAGGAGGGCCAGCATGTTCCGTTTCACGTACCACCGGGGATCGGCTAGCCGGTCCGCGGCTTCCCGCCAGATGCGGGGCCCCATCTTGGACAGGACATCGAACACCTTCCGGCGGACCCTGCGGCTCTCCGATTCCAGCAGAGCGTCGAACATGGGCCGGATGGCCTCTCCTCCCACGGCCTTCACCAGGTCCGCGAGGGCTCGTTCGTCCACGTCGTCGCCCGCCAGCATGGCGTCCAGCTGCTCCGGTCGGGTCAGCTGTTCCCGGATCTGCCGGGCGACCGCGCTTTCCTCCTCGACCTCCTCCAGGAGTGGAAGAACCCGGGTGACCAGACCCAGCTGCACGATCTGGATCAGCGCGGCCTCGACGGTGGGTCCGTACGCCCCGACCTCGAGCGCCATTTGGACCAGGCGGATGGCTCCGTCCCCGGCCTCAGCCTCTCCGAATCCGGCCCGGAGATCCTGGCCGTGTTCGGTCAGTGTGGGCGGAGCGGCGCCCGTTCGCGCCAGCGAATCCAGGACCAGGGTGTACTGATCGGGGTTGGGGTCCTCCAGTTCCCAGTCCGCGATGAGCTCCTCCACGTGCTCCCGCAGCGCCGTGTCGGCCTCCGCACGAGCCCGAGTCGCGCCCTTCTCGGCATGGATGGCCAGCTTGGAGAGCATCCGGGTCATCGACGTCGTAATGTTCTGACCCTCGGTCTCGGCGGCGGCCTCGAGGACCTTCACCACCGACTCGACCGCCATCCCCTGGTTGGCGTCCAGGACGAACTTCCGCCGCTGGGCCGCGCTCCCACCCATGTTCACCATGCGGACAAGGGTCGACGGATCCAGCTCCCGGACGAGCGCGGACATCTGTCGGCGGACGGAGTCGGCCTGACCGCTCGTATCGCCTTTCAGCTCCTCCGCCAGCTGGAGCATGTATCCGACGATCACCTGGTCGTAGGCGCCCTCCCGCTTGTGGGCGTCGATGGTGTGCGCCACCACCTCCCCGTCGGGCGCGGAGTCCATGTCCAGGGGGTCGGAGGTAGCCAGGGCGGCCTGTGAGAGGCTGAGCCAGAGCTCGGTGGCACGGGCCTGTGCCGCCGTCTCGCCTTCCATCATGGCGAGGCGGTCGTATCCCACCGGGTAAAGCTGAATGTGATCCCACGTGGGGATCTGGTCCCTCGGAAGAAGGCCGATGGGATCCTCGTCCGGGTCCGGCTCGTCGGCCAGGACCTTCAGCATCCCCTCCACCTCTCGCATCCGGGTCCCCATGGCGAAGGACACGGCGGCGATCTGGTGGGCGTGCAGTCGGCGAGCGAGATCGCTCAGGACCGGGTGCTTCTCGTCGGTGGCAACGCCTTCGATGATCAGCTGGCGGTTGGCCACCCCGATGTTCATGGTCCGCCGGTCTCGCAGGAGCGTGGAGAGCCTCGTGATCAGGTTCTCCGCCGCCGGCTCCAGGGATGGATGGCCCGGCGGGTACATGGCGTACCGGTGGACGCCGATGGAGAACTCGATCAGGAAGTCCGACAGGTCCTTGGAGAGCGCCGCCGGGGCCGCCGCTGCCACACCCCCCTCACCCATGGCCGGGCCGGGCGAGTCGGTGGCTGCGACGGAATCCGAAGGGCTGGTCACGACCTGGCGGAGCGGGCTGGGGGACCTCTGAAGACGGGCGAGTCAGAGGATCTTGGTCGGCTCTCCCAATCTCTGGCTCCAGCTGTCTCGCCGCCAGTAGGCGTGAAGGCCCGCCGGAATGGATTTATCTTCTCATCCGGATGTTGATTTCGACGTCTCGCGAGGCCCCTCTGACCGCACCCAAGAACCTCCCCTGGGAGAACCCGGTGGATCCCGATCCTCAGCACGACCCACGCCGGCCGGAGCCTTCCATGGGCGAACGGGTCCAGGGCACGCTCAACGTGTTCGGCGAAGAACCGACTCCGGCGGACCTCGTTCTCCTTCGGCGATCGGACGGGTGGCGGATGGGAGGCGCACTGCGGAACGGGCTCGCTGGAGCGGCCGTGGCGCCTGTGGTGTTTCTTCTTCCACCGCATGTGCCGTGGGCGGTCGGGGCGCTCGGTATCGGCCTGTTCATGGGGTGGAGGCGCTGGAGCGAGCGGATCACCATTCAGGCCCTGGAGGGCTCCTGCCCCCGCTGCGGTGACGCGGTCTCCCTCCCGGCACCGGCTCGTCTCCGTCCCCGGCACACGATCCCCTGCCCCGGGTGCCAGCACGAGATGACCCTGGGCGTGCCGCCCTCCTTCCGGCCGAACGTCACTGCGGGGTAACGGCTCCCGGGGTCCGTGAAACCTTTTCGGACTCGTTCGTATCCTAAGGCAGTGAGGGGGGCGCGGAAGGGTCCGCGCCGGAGCACACGACAGGCCTCTCACTCCGGTGTGCTCCAGACGACGTGGCGTGGTGGGGTGGTGAGGAGAGACCCTCCCTGATCGGTCCAGATCAGATCCCATCCACAATCTGAAACGGGCAGGACCCATCTCCCGGCAGGAGCCGGACCGGTCGTGTCTAGACGCAGCTGAAAAGGGGTGGAACGATGACGTGGACGAAGCAGCTCAAGACGATCACCGCAGTACTCCCGATGGCAGCCCTTCTGGCTCTCCCTTCCTCCGGATCCGCGCAGTACGCGGTTACCCGGGCTGCCGTGTCCTCCGTGGACGTGTCGCAGGCCCGTGTGCTCGAGGCTCGGGCGAAGACTCTTCTGGAGGACTCGGAGGGATGGGCCGAGGCCGTCGATCTGTATCGGCAGGCCGCCAACCTGCGTCCCGCCGGGGACGAGGTCGCGACCGAGAACCTCATGATGGCCGGAAAGCTGGCCTTCTACACCGGTGACGGCCTGCGGGCCCTGGTGGACCTCCAGACCGCGGCCGCTCAGGCGCTGGTCTGCGACAAGCCCTTCCACGCCGCTCAGGCGTACCTGGACGCGGCTTGGGTCGCCAACGAGCTGGACATGAAGGACGACAGGGATCTCTTCGTGGCGCAGGCGAACCGCATCGCGACCTACCACGACCTGACCCGTTGGGAGAAGGACGAGATCCAGCGGAGGATGCACGGCGAGGACTGATTCGACCGTCAGTTTCTTCATAACGTCGGGCCCGGCCGCGAAAGCGGTCGGGCCCTTCGTATATCATCCGTTGCCTGTCCCCGGCACTTTGGCGACCATCCAGCATGATACGTGTCGTCGCGCGAATCCTCGCATTCTTCGCAGTCCTGCTGGGGATCTTCCTGATCTTTGGGCTGCTCCTTCCCGGAGAGTGGTCCGCCGAGGCCGTCCACACCGTCCAGGCGCCCCCGGATGCGGTCTTCCCCCACCTGAACTCCGCCGACGGGTGGCAGGAGTGGACCCCGTGGCCCGAGACGGGCGCCTACACCGAGGGCCCGTCCGAGGGGATGGGATCGGTACGGGGGTGGGACGATCCGGACTATGGCAGCGGAC